>NZ_CP037920.1:600000-1200000 GCF_007748195.1 Gimesia aquarii | reverse complement strand
AAAGCGGTAGAAGCTCTGGCTCCCAACGGCATCCTCTGTTTGTCATTTCGCGACTACACAACCAACGAACTCAAGGGGGATGCAAGATTCATTCCTGTGCGATCAGATGAGAAACGCATTCATACCTGTTTTCTTGAATATCAACCAGATTTCGTTTGCGTGCATGACATCCTGCATACAAAGGCCTCAGACGGTTGGGAAATGTCTGTGAGTTCCTATTCCAAACTCCGACTCTCACCAAATGACGTGGAACAGGCAGCGAAAGATCAGGGACTTCAACTAATAAACCGCTTTGAAAAACGCGGCATGATCTACCTTGCATTCCAGCGCAACTCTGAGGAAAACGTAGCGCAATAATACAGAGAGGGGACTAGAACTGTTTTAAAAATTAAACAATGTTTGTATCAATGCTTATTCTCAGTCTGTTGATCTTTCCTGCTCAATAGTTTCCGATAAACGGCTATGTGTCCAATGAGAGCCGCGGGAACCGCAATTGTCGGCAACCAGACGAAAGGAAAATATGTCACCCAGATATTATTTGGTTTAAGACGTTGGAATGCACTGGGAAAACTCAATACCGCAACGCCGACGATCCAGATCAACAGACAAAGTGCGAGTGTATTCCAGAGAAGAATACCCCATTTAGGAATCTGCTTCACAAAGGGAAACAAGAGCAGTGCGGATGCTCCCGATAAAACGTCCAGATTGATTCCATCCCAAGACATTTGAGGGGGAGCCACTCCTTCTTCTGCAGCAAGATGAATCAGAATCTCAACGGGAATACGAAACGCCTGATATCCAACCAGTAAAGATAACGGCAGGAGCGATAAGTGTTTCCCCCATTTCGAAAGTCCCAATACAATCGTCGCCGCGAAGGTCGGAAAAAGCAGCAAGAGAATTCGCGGCGGAGTTGAATCAAAAACGCTCAGTAGACCAGACGAACCAATAATACCTGTGAACACTAACCAGACTATACCGATTCCGAATACCCACCGTGATCGAAGCGCTATGGCAAACATCGCAACGAGTAGGATAGACAATACAATAAAACCGACTTGAAGAATCAAGCTCGGTTGCGCTGGCAGGGGTTCCATTTTCGCAATACTCATTCGAAAAGTAAAAGGGTTTAATTCTCTGAGGAGATCAGCAAAAGGTCATTTTGAATTTTTATCCTCATTTTTGATAGTACTTACTTTTCCATGATTACGAACAGTAATGGGGGTTCCCTCAGGGAACTCCAGTTTAGTAAATACATCCTGTGTTATTCGAGGTGGATCAAGCAAGACACATTTGACGTGGTACTGCATCCGCCATGAAAGTTTCTGTTTTCCCTCACGTTTTACTGTTTGTGAATGATAGCGGTCAGTGTGAGCTTTTATTGGAAACCAAACACCAGGACGAATCTCCTTCCATTCATCAACAGTCGACTCCGCAATTGGCATCTCTTTCGACCAACGGTACGTGTAGCTGAAATTACGCACGGGAATCAGATTTCGGTCCTTGGCCAGCCAAAGTTCCCACCCATTATGTCGGATACCGTTTGCTAAAGTCGTGTCGATCAAAATCTTAATACATTGTAACCCTTTAAATTCCGCATCACCGAGAATGTGCACAGAGATAACCGAATCACGGCTAAAGTAAGATGGATTTGGATATGCCGATATGGCCTTGATTCCTTTAAGATAGATTGAAAGGGGGACTTCCGGACACCCACTATCAAGCAGGAACATATGCGGACGCGCTAAATTTGTCAGGCTCGGCGGTTCATCTGATATCAGGCCCCCGCTTCTTACGCGTCGTGGCTCGCCTACCGTGGCGGGGGAAGTATCACTCTTCCAAAAGCTACGACGTGTTTTTCCATCAAACACATTAATCGTTTTCGTTGTTCCGCTAGTAGAAGATTCTGTCGGTTTTGGAGATATACCAAAAAAGGCAGCTCCCCAAAAATGGCTCTTTACTTTTTCATGTTTACAAAACTTCTGCCCCTGCAAGTCGATAGATATTTCTGACTCACTTTGATTTTGTTTATTGACGTCGACATGCTTGGGTAGCTTTTCATAGACGCTGGTCATGGTGAGTTTCAGATTAGAATACAACTGCTCATTTTTCTGGACTTCGCGAATAAGTTCTTTAAGTACATCTGAAGCCGGGGCGTCTACAAAAGTATGACTAGCTTCTTTCTTAGATAATGTAGCATTTTGAGTAGTCTCAGCGACTACTGCCATGCTTGCAGCGGAGGACGTCCCGACATTGCTTTTTTTCTGGGCTGAAGTTTTGGATATTTCCTCTGTTTTTGTCTTATTTTGAGCACCAATGGTAGACAGAGGTAGAACAACCGCAGTTATCAATAAGATTATAAAGAGAGTGGAAGGTGCGGACCGTGTCGACAATAGAATCATATCACTCTCCTTTTCAATAATTCAAACTGTTTGTAGTTCTAGCGAAATATTTGATACCCGTTTGATGACGCAAATTTCTATTTCCACTTTTGAAGAATAGCTGAGATGTTATCATATCAATAACATTTTAAGTTCACAAAAATTATTTTTAAAACATGGAATGTAATTATGGTAAAAATTGAAAAAGAAGACATTAAGCCTATTTGCCCCCATTGTGAAAAAGAATTAGACAAATTAGTCGAAGTCAATCGAGGTTGGTTTTCTGTTAACAGAGTATTTTGTTGCCCGTTTTGCAAAAAAATTGTTGGCATTTCAGCGGGAGCTCAATAATTTGAGCACTAGCTATCATTAAGAATTTTAAAGAATATTGCCCAAGAAATTCCATTGATCTGCGAAAAACAGTAATTCGTTCATGAGTTAACATCACATAGAGGAGAGGTATCAATGCCTGGCTTGTTTGAATTGATCATAATCGGGTTTATTTCTATATTTTTCACCGTGATTCCATTTTGGATGATCTGTTCCAAAGCCGGCTTCCCCGGTTGGATCAGTCTTGCAGTCTTGACCCCGGTCTTGAACATTGTGCTCCTATTTTTCCTTGCTTTTGCGGAATGGCCTGCACTGCGGCACTTGCCTCAGCAGGAACGATCAGAAATTTGACTGGTCTCCGCATTTTGTATTGTCCGTTACTCGGACGCTTCTACAATGATCATCGTCTCGGAAAACATGAATCGGCTGCTCCAGACCAAATATCGATATTGATGTAAATTTTTGACAACCGCTGAAGTCCTTCGTAAAATCACGAAAACTCTCTTCACGTACTTAGGATGTAGGAATTCATTGTGGGACAAGTTCACGTTTCACTCATCTCGACTTCTGAGGTTTCCGAGCTGGTCGAAAACATTCAGAGTGACGGGTTTGTCACTGATTTCGAGCCATGCGAAATGCATGGTTATCGCATTTTAAAATGTAAAAAACGCCACTGTAATATTGTAATGCAAACATATCCTGATCCTAAAGATAAGCAGCAAACATTCGCCATACTTCCATATCCACCATACTCTTATTTTCCATGGCGCTGGCCAGCCGAACATAGACTATTCGATCACTTGACGACTCATTTAGATGGCCTGGAAATAGAGTGTCGCTGAAATCAGTCATATTCACTTTCTCGTCTGAGCTTGTCATCATGCTCTGGTATAAATTCGCTTCATTTCTTGAATGGATTTATTTTTCAAGTCCGGGTAACAATCTATCTCTGGAGATTCTCCTCAACGTGAAGATCAACCAACCATTCATAGGCACAACGACCGTTTAGAGCACTTTGTTGACAAACTGGTTCGGGTCGTTAGGATTTTTTGAGCCTTGTTGTAGATGAATCCAACGAGATCTCAGATGCGAATTCATCTCGAACCATACAATAGCGAGTTCTCTATGTGTCGCCTCTACTTAAATTGGAGCTCCCCATGTGGGATGAAAAATTTGATACAAAACACTACGTCTATGGAACAGAGCCTAACGACTTTCTGAAAGTGCAATTCGGCATCATTCCAATTGGGAAAGTCCTCTGTCTGGCAGAGGGAGAAGGGCGGAATGCGGTATTTCTTGCTCAACAGGGTTACCATGTGACTGCGGTTGACGCTTCTATTGTTGGTTTGGAAAAGGCCAAGAGACTCGCAGATGAAAACAACGTCTGCATTGAGTTCATTCACGCCGACCTGGAAAACTATGACCCTGGTGAGAATCAATGGGATGGAATCGTCTCCATTTTCTGTCATATTCCTGATCCCATCAGAAAGAAACTACATCAAAAAGTAGTGAAAGGCTTAAAAAGCAATGGCGTTTTACTGCTCGAAGCTTACACTCCCGATCAACTCAAACATAAAACAGGCGGCCCGCCCACAGAAGAGATGATGATGTCCAAAGCACTCTTGGAAAAAGAGCTAGCAGGGCTGAAGTTCCGACACTTGCTTGAACTAGAGCGTGAGGTCATAGAGGGTACAAATCATTTCGGGATCGGGGCTGTCGTCCAGGCAATTGGAACTCGTCAATAAAATCTGCCAATCATTACACTGCAAGCCACGACTCTCGCTAATCAACGTTTTTTCATATTCCCAATTATGAACAGCAGTAATATCGCCCCAACAGTTGCTGTGACGATCGAACCGATAAAGCCTACCGCTGCGATGCCAAGTAAACCAAAGAGCAACCCTCCCACAACGGCACCGAGAACAC
This sequence comes from Gimesia aquarii, assembly GCF_007748195.1. NCBI lineage: Bacteria > Pseudomonadati > Planctomycetota > Planctomycetia > Planctomycetales > Planctomycetaceae > Gimesia > Gimesia aquarii. The sequence continues at coordinate 1,195,366 of NZ_CP037920.1, read as the reverse complement.
CAATCACCATGTTAAAGAGTAGTCCAAAGCCTCCGCCTTTCATGATAATCCCCGCTAACCAACCTGCGATGGCACCAATAATCAAAAATGTGATCAAGCCTGTTAAATCCATCGTGCGACCTCTGCAACGTGAATAGTGATTAAGTCGTTCTCAGATCTACTGCGTCCGAATAGAGTTTTGGCTGACGACCGAAGTGTAAGAAAAAAGCCAGGCAATCCTTCGATCATACTCGCCTCTATTGCCATCGTCTATTTCTATTTAGACGAATTAATGTAGGTTGTAGGATAATACTACTATCAGTACATCTTTCTTGAATTGATCCAGTTGAGTTTCCTTGAGGATCTTCGGCGATCCTGAGAATTGATGTTTTACTTTTTAAACTTTAATTCCGGACGAGCCCCAACGATCGGAAGAAACGACGAAGGGGGCGTACCCAAACTGTGATGAAGTAAAACGCAAGGGCACCTTTAAACGAAAATCGCCATACCATTTCCTCATCATCGATGAAGTAGCCAAACTTTCGTGATACATATGCATTGGCTTTGATTCTTCTGATTTCAAAGAAATTAGTCAAAGGCGAATCAGCGGAGAAGGGATTTACTAGAGTCTCCTCTAATCGTTTGTTATGCTTTTGTGCTAGCTCTCGAAATTTTAAATTAGGCCAGGTAATTTGTTCTTCAACGCCAGAAATGTCCTGCTCACCGATTTCGTTGGTGGTACACAAGATTTTCCCCTCTTCTGCCCATGAATAGAATGAGATTCCGTTTGCTGGAATTTTGGCGACAGTTCCACTACTGACAACGACAAGCGTTAAATAATCTGGGGAAATCCAGAAGTCACAGCGAATCCGGTACATTTTCGCTTTTCCACAGTGAAACAAACCACCGTTAATGTAGCCAGCTTTAAATGCATCATTATTAGCTTCTGCAGCCAGATCAGAGGGCGTATATTCTTCTCCGTCAATTGGTATATAGTATGGCTGGATGGGACGCTTTTCCCACAAGCAGACTGTGACGATCAAAATAAAGAAAAATCCAATGATACCAAAAAAGAGTACAATCGGAATGAGTAATTCATATGGCATCCGCGTTCAATCTCATTTAAGAATGAAAAAGTCGTAGAGATACATTATGGAGCTGCCATATTGTGTCAAATTAGAGTGCGATTGACAAAGATAAAAACGTTGCATTCTTTGTCCTGATAAGACTTGCTTTAAAAGGAGCGGCACGATATTCAATTGGAGGCCGGAGACTGTGGGATCACTAGCATAGCCAGGTACGTAAAAAAACGCTCGCTGTCATTGTTGACAACGAGCGTTTCATCAAGCGAGGCCGACGGGACTTGAACCCGCAACCCCCGGATCGACAGTCTGAGATTCATAGTAGACCGGGACGATAAAAAAGTCTTGAACGCTTGAATTTTGTATAGTGATGTGGTCAACTGGAAAAGCAGGCATAACTAATCGAATTTGATGAATTATGCAGGAGTTTCAGATGGCAAAAAAATTATTAATGGTGCGATAGTATTAAGCTTGATTTTTCTTGTAATCACTATCCTCATCATGTTTAAGGTCGCGAATTCTGAACCTTCAGTTTCAAATTCGGCCAATAAACAGGAAAATAAAACAATTGATTTCGCCTATAAAAAATGGCGATATGTAGGCCCCTTCGATCAACGTTTAGATGATCCTGGAGATATCTTACGACTTTCGATGAAAGCAATTCTGTACTCAGAAGGAGAGCCAAAAAAACGGTTACTTGAATTGACTCCTTTAGACGATGAAAAAGTCTATTTTCGGATTCTCAGAGTACAAATCAGACCAGAAGATCGCTGGTTAAGTCATGGCACTGGAGCTTCATGGATGCTTGATGGTAGCCGATCAGAAAACCAATACAGTCTTGGAAAGCAACACGGAATACAACGAGAGTGGTTTCCAAATGGTCAACTAAAGCTAAAACGCCATTGGCACTATAATGAAGTACTTGCACAAAAAGAGTGGGATATCGACGGAAATTTAATAGCTGATATTAAAAATAATCCAAACTATAAGTGGTCATCAGAAGAATAAAATTATGGAATACTTTGCAAAAGGACTTATGATCTGTACCTTACTTTCCGTATGTGAGAAATACCTTGGTGCAGTATCTGAATATCTCAATGAAGAAATCAATATCGAATCGTAATATAACATCACTTCTCTTCAGCATGAAATCATAAGCAAACGGATCACAGGTCTGCTTCGATATGAAAACATAATTTGCGATGAACGATTCCACATCGACGGAATAGGTGAATACGAAGATGGAGAACATTTTAGAGTCACTGCCTGCAGTCAGGAGTTCCTGGTCGTATTCGATCTCAGCCGGGACAAAGTAATCTCTGTCAGACAATCGATTAAAGCCAAGAAGGCTCCCTAAAATTCAAATAGATAAATTATTTGACATTATAGGTATCGATTTTCTTACGACCTAATAAAGCCATAATGACTTGATGACGTGTTGTTGTTCCAATGAACTGGTTATTGCTATTTACAACAGCGACGTGCTGCAACATATTATTTGGATCTTCCCACACATCATTACGTAGCGCTTGTTCGAGAGTACTAGATTCATTCAAACTTGAGGTTTTAACTATAGGAAAATATCTATTGAGCTGAGTGCGAAAACTAGTTATTGATTCAGAGTCTGCTCGCCGCAGAAATCTTGCGAAACCATCGAGATCGTCTGGTCTTCCTGCATTCTTCAGACCTGTTGGACCGCACAGAGCTAAAAATTTTGAGTTACTATTTTGCAGAAGTATGTAAGTACCGAAACGATTAATTCTACGCTCACTTTGTTTGATGTATTCGGCAATTATCTGGCCATCGTATGACTTACCAACAGTAAATGTAATTGCAACAGGTAATCCTCGACTTCTAATTAACCTTAACTTTGCTTCATTACTACCAAAAAATTGGTCAAGCTCGAACCGAGTGCCTTTAAATAGTTTTATAGTAATATATTTTGTAACAAGCTTATTTCGGTTGTTACGTATCTCGCTTGTTTTTGCTTCTGTTGTGTCACGCAAGACTCCATTAACAGTTTTTATGATGATATTTTCAATTTTTTCGTCGGATATTTGTTTAGTCACAATATTTTGAATTAAATCTTTACCAGCTTCTTTTGTAAAATATAACTTTACTTCTTTCGGAGCAACTTTTGAAAGTTCAGTTTTGATGAGCTCATTCGACTCCTGTGTTAAAAGATGTTCATTGACACGATTTGAAATAAGCGTCACACCTTCTTTTGAAGCTAAATGTTTAATTACATTCTTAGGTATCTGATCAGTGATTAATTTAGTTCCGTCGAGGCCTTGAAAATAATCTGCAATATTTTTCGGAGCAATTCTTGAGATTTCGTTCTTGAATATTTCGGTTGTATCATCTGCTAGTAGATGTTCGTTAACCCGCTCTGAAATGAGTGATATGCCTTCCTTTGAAGTTAAATGTTTTATCACATGTCCTGGCACTTGGCTGGTGATCAGTTCTTTTCCTTCTGGATTTTGAAAATACACAGCAATTGATTTCGGGGCTATCTTAGAAATTTCATTCTCGAATATTTTGGTTGTATCATCTGCTAATAAATGTTTATTAACCCTCTCTGAAATGAGAGTGATACCTTCTTTCGACGTTAAATGATTTATCACATGTTGCGGTACTTGATCAGTGATTAATTTCTTTCCTTTCTTTTCATCCTGAAGGTAATTCGTGACCGATGTTTGAATTTCATTTTTCACTTTATCACTGGTTTCAATCACATCACCTACTTTTGCTGGAATCCAGACAAAAAGGGCTAGAATTATTGCAATCGTACCGCCACCACCAACTGGAACACCGATTGTTCTCCAAAGGTTAGTTCGAACTTCAGATTCAATCCGACGGCGAATTAACTCAAGCGTTGCTTCATTTACATAAAGATCATCTGTAGTTTTAACTGTTGATGAATCATCTTTTTGTTGGATTTCAGCACTCATTCGATTGCTCCTGATTTTTTTACTCTGAACCGATGATGTATCCTTACGGATGAATTTGAACACTCCATGTTCAGTATACAAAGGTCTTGGCGAATTCAATAGAATTTCTCGAATTTCACTCAACAAAATCCTGATTTGTTTTCAACTCCTTAAGGTTGTCTTTGACGTAGCGTTGCGTCGTCTGAATGGACGAATGACCCAAGGCCCTGGCCGTCGCATGAATGTCCTTCGTTTTGGAGTAGATTTGCGTCGCGTGCTCGTGCCTTGTTAGGTACAACACCATATCGTCCGGAAGTTTCAATTTCTTCCGGATTCGATAGAATGCTTTCGATAACGATGAAGCCGACCAGACCCTTTTTTGTGGAGTCAAAAACAGAGGCCCCTCTGTGCGATCGCCGATCGATTGATCAATCAACTGACCAAGTTTGGTTCCGACCGGAATCTTGCGTGCTTCGCCGGTTTTCCGGGCCGTTTTGTGATCGGTTAACACGATCATCCTTTCCCCGTCGACCAGCTTCAAATCCGAGATTGTGGCACGTGCCAATTCGTTCGGCCGGCAGCCGGATTGACGTAATGCCCGATAGACTAGACGAAAAGCAGGACTGGCTGCTTGTGTGATCAGATCCCGCTCCTCTTTATTCGGCAGACGTTCCCGCTTCCGGCCTTTTGGTTTCGGAATGGGAGCTACAATCCGTGCCTTCAATAATTTGTTATCCAGGCTCCATTGTTGCAACCGTTCAAATGAAACGATTAAAAGCCGGACAGTGTCCGGAGCTTTCTCGGATCCGTCCGATTTGAATTTGATATCATCGAAGTACTCCTCAATCTCAGACGGTTCCAACTTGGAAAACTTCCGATCCTGAAACCGATCGAGAAACGGTTTCAGATACTTGGTATACGTTTTGAGTGTGCCGGCACTCTTATTGGCTTTGATATGTTTCAAATACGCGCAGGCAAACTCACTCACTGTTTTTGGTTTGGCCATCCTTGACCTTTCTAGCAGTCGTCTTCAACAACCAGACCGACCGTATAAAAGTGATCGGTCGCACGATCTACGGCGATATCATGCTGGGTTCGACGCGATTCAAACTTCCAGAGAACTTCTCCCTGGGGAGAGATCTTTTGTGTATTTTTGCGAAATTGAAGCTGATTGCGATAATGCTGATGAAACCCCGTCACAAATAGATTTCCATCTGCATCACTGTCGATGGCCGTCATATGAAACGCAAAAGCTGATGAATCGAAAAAAGCCTGCTGACCATCATCATTGTCTTCATCCCAGGTTTTGTAAGGCACCTCCCACACGAATTCGGCATCAGTCGTATACTTATAAAGTTTCTTCGGACCATAAAAATAAAAATGCCCCTGTCGGTAATGAATCGGATAAAAATTATTGGTACTGTTTTCTCCCTGAAAGAGCGACCAGGCAAATTGACCACCGGGTGTAAATTTCTGAACGGTTCCAAAATGAAAACCGGTTTGCTCCCCGTTGCTTGTCAATTCCGTTGCCAAAGTCCCATTCACATAAATATTCCCGTCATCATCGACGTCGACACCGCGGGCGTGGGAAAATGTCAGACTCGGAGGCTTCATCGTTGATTGTAGTTCGAGTTCCAGGTCATACACCCAGACAAACGGATTTTCATACAGCGAATACGGATAACCATTGATGATTCCCTGAGATTCCGTCGCACAATAAACCCGACCGTTTTTTACAACTAAATGATTGATGGGAAACGGTGCATCAGCATCGGTGACCACTTTGATCAGTTTTAAATCGGAATCAAACTTTTGCAGATTGAAGCGACTTTGTCCCATCGGACTCGTAAAAATCCAGGTTCCCCCGACATAGACATTATCATCCGCGTCCAGGTCCAATTGCCGGACTTCGCGAACCTGGTCGACAGGCACACTCGCAAGCTCATTTCCAAACGGATCAAACTTTACCAGACGCGGCGTGATCGCTTCGAATCCCATAGACCAGTTATGTAGCGCATAAACATCGCCATTGGATCCGACTTTGACACTCACAAAACCCTGTAAATCACCCGCATCAAAATCATCAGGAAGTTCACCCGGATTGAAATCACTAGCATGCCTTAAAATACCAGGTAACGAATAATCCCAATGTTTGTTGCGATCATCATCGAATTTACGAATGCTCTGTATCGTGCGGCAATCGATGCGTGCCCACCATCGTCCCCAGGCTTTTGTTGCTTCAATAATCGTCCCTTTAGGAACCCACATACCGACATAGACCAGGGCGAATCGGCTGTCTGATTTGGCCGTTTGTGTCTGAATGTATCTGAAATCGAGTAAAAACGGATGTTTTACATGTTTGTTCACACTCAAATAACGGCAATACATCACATTACAGCCATGACCTTCAAGCGGATAATTGCCTTTGTCATCTTTGGCTGTGATGAATGTGGCCCGCTCCGTGGGGGGAGTAGGATCATAAATCTGTTTTTTCGGCCGCACGGTCATACATTGCCTCCCACACGCAATACACGTGTCAGGAACCAGGCTCCCCATAGCTTTTCGGCGATCACGATCGACTTTGATTCAACGACGCCCTCGATCTTGGTTCCCACCGCGATCATTTCTTCGCGATCGGTCTCTTTGTAAGTGATCGTCTGCGGTAACGTCTCCACGTCCTGCACGGTAAATTTGACGTTACTGAGTAACGTCGCCGGGACTACATAAATCAGATCGCCTTCTAATTCTCCCAGCGAATCGATGACATCGTTGCTGATTTTGAAAAATGCAATCGTGCTGGGAACGTCAGTTTCATGGTGCGTTTTTTTGTCGCGGACGCGATCGCTCATCTCGGTTGTTCCTCTTTGAACGATTCCAGGAGGAGTTCCGTCCGTTGTTCGCCGTTGTAATATTCATTGATGCCCACAATCTGTGGTAGCCGCTTTCCGGACTGATCGGGATTTTTGGCATTCAAACTTAAATTCCGACCGTTGACACGATCAATCAGTTTACCGAGCTCGTATTCCGGATGGTCGACACCATCGAGACTTAGAGACAAACTGAGTAACGTGACATCCTCAACGTCGACGACACCCTCCGCGAAGGCCTGCAGGAGCGGTTCATCGTCAACGTCGTTATTCAAATGATTCGGTTTGTCTTTAAATGTAGAGACTTGAATCTGGTTGGTATCCGGGATTGTTCCCAATAGTGAAATCACACGCCAGTGAAACTGCGCCGAGAGATCCATAAACAATGTAAGATCGGCCGCATTCGGTGAGGTATTTGTGCGATCAACTTTGACGACGCGACGTTCATCTCCTTCCACGACGGCCGTCACACGCACACGCGCCTTTGTGGGATCCTCATTGATTAATAACCAAAGTGCCTCTGGAGGCTTCGATCCTTCAAAATAGATTCCGCATTCTTTCTCCAGGACAGAAAACGGCCACTCGACTTTCTCCCACTTCCCATTGGGGTTTTCATCATCTGCCAGATCCTCGTTAAACCATTCCACTAAAACGGCGTTGGCTTCGCCGTCCGGATTTCTGGAAAAACATTCTTGAAATTTTCGACGTTTGAAGTTATCAAAGTCGACTTCTTCGAGCCCGAGTTGGATTGCCAGTTCTTCCGCGCCTTTTTCATCAATATCGGCTCGGAGCGAATCATAGTCTCTTGCTTCGTTCAAGACCCATTTTCGACCGACATCTCGTTTCGTTAAGTATTGTGAACCATCGCCTCCCTTTTCGAGTTTATGCAGATCCAGATTGTCATCATCCTCCGACCAGCCCTTATAAAGTTCGAATGTCGCTTCGAGCTCGATGGGCGATGTGACGGCCACAATCCGATTTGCCAGGTCTCCGATATTAAAATTCGCTCGATGGTCACTCTGATTGGTGAGGAGATTATTGATTTTTTCGCCCGGTCGTTGCATGTAAACCGAAACTGTGGATCCAGATCCTTTTTTAGCAAACTCGATAAAATGCTTGGCTTCATCGAACAGATTGATCTCAGAACGGATATACCAGAAATAGCCGAACGGCTCGATCAATAGATCCAGAGCCTGGGGCAGGGGAGTTCCCATCGGGATCCGGACATCGGATAGCGTTCGACTTTCATCTAACGTCGATCGCAAATAGGCGATCGTGGGAAACTCATAATATTGATTCGTTCCAATATGCTGAAACAAGTAATAAACGGCTTCCGCTAAAGTCCAGGGTTCCGCGATCGCTTGTTGAAAATTCTCCGCATCAGCTGTCCTGACAGATTCCGGATCGATAAATTTAAAAATCGGAGTATCGCCTTGGTGCTCGTTATTAAGTGGACCAGCTCGATTTTCTTCGGTGATATCATCAATGATCGGATTGAATATGAGATCATCGTGAATGGGATCCGCTGTATTCCATTGCTGATAATGATAGATCGGTTCACCGAATAGCCAGTCTTCCTGACGTGCGATCAGAGTCACAAACTCATTGCTGTCATTGATCGTCTGCGATTGCTGAGTGACCACACCCCAGGCCTTCAGAATCGTCAGCTCCCCCTCATGATCGTAGGTCCGGACTTCCAGAATCCGGTTATGCCCGGTTGGCGTTGTGGTATCGATCAGTCGGCCGGCTTTGGAAAGATCGTAAGTGCAGACGATCGCATCAACGCGCTCGCTACCTCTGGAACGTTTGATCGATTCGAGCAGGAGGGTATCGACCTGATCAGAAAGACCTGGTTTGCTGCCATCGTTGGGACCAAGCAGAACCACGTATTCGGTCGCGTCACGTTTAATCAGATCGGTATCATTGGGGGGAGTGCTGACCATCAACAGCCCTCCGCTGTCAAATTACTAATGGGCGGAGGCCCGGAGGCATCGGCCGTCGCCGAAACACTGTCCAGTAGAGCGGTTGTCGGACCGTTTTCAGCCACAAGTTGAAACGTGTATGTGGTGGCATCGAGCAGTCCAGGAATGTCGGCTTCATAAAACCGTTTGCCTGTGTGCGTGACGGCCACAGGATCCACGGATCCCGGTCCGGCCGTTTTCGTGATCACAAATTGCGTCGGCTGCAGGCCGTCACGCACGGAGTCATACACAAAACGGATCCGGATCGTTCCGCCGTCTCTTATCTCCACGCGCAGAATGCGACCGGATCCGAGGATTTGATTCACCGCATTCCCAGAGCCGTCGACCTGAAGCTTTTGCGTGCGATAGATCGATTCGTTTTCGATGTCCGCTTCATGTGTCCGGACTTGGATATAAATGTCCTGGCCAAAATATACTGAGGGAATGGTGTAGCTGAATTGGGCCGTCGGACTTTTAATCGTTTCAACATAGAGCGTTTTTTGAACAGCCGCGGCTCCAAACAGAAAGTCGGAATTTCTAAAGACTTGAAAATCACAGCCGTCGAGAATCATCCCGCGACGATAGCGAATCGCGTCCGGAGCTCCAATCCCGACATAGAGCGCAGCTCCGAGGCCTCCGGCAAACGGCCGATGATGAAACAGATACGACATTTCGGGATCGTAGATTCTCATAAATCAAGTCAGGGGACTACATGAAAAGTTTTTGTAATGGTCCAGGAGACGCCATTTTCAGTGATCGTGAATCTAGCTCGGTACTGGCGATCGTTCTCAATGGCAGGATTAGAAACAGCATGCACAAAAATATTTTGACTATTCGCATCGCCAAACTGCTCAGCTGTGATCTCTATTCCATCCGCTCCCGCGTCAATCTGTCGAATGTGACAAGTACACGTTGCTCCGGAGACTCCGGTAGTGAGTGCGATCACTTTCCCATCCGCTTCAAGCCAGGCTTGCACTTCCAGAAAGTCTCCGTTGGTAGTGTCACTGGAGATTCCTGCTTTCACACTGATGTTTTTGATTTCCTCAGATCCAAACTGAACTTGAAAACCGTTCGGTTGGGAGACGACGGAATCTGTACCTGGAGCTGGTGACATTCCCGCTTGTTCGAACGCCAGAACGGTACAATCTACAATCGCGGCCGTGTTGTTGATCGTTGCCAGGTCGAGCGAAGCAATGTATTGACTCTTTCCCGCTCCGCCGGCATCCGCTCGTTCAGTCGCTGCGAGTCCGGGAGTCAATGGTGGAGTACTCAAATCAACAAAGGCCAAAACGCCAGCATTGAAGTCAAAGATCTGGCCGGCAGAATTGAAGATTGCAAAATAAATTGTTTTGCCGGAGTCATCCAAACGGACGAGAGATTCAACACTCATGCTGCCCGCCTTTCATCGCATTCCCCACCTCCGTTCGAATGGCCGTGTTGCGTTTCACAGCCGTCGAAGTCAAACCAGACGGGACGGTTGCCGGCATCCCAGAGTGCTTTTGCATAATTCCAGTCACCGCATTTGTCGACACCCCAGGCTTGATGATGTTCTTGCCAGAGACGGCGCGAGGTGATGATACAGAAACAGGCGACCGTACCGAGGACCGGCTTCCATTTTGGTCCCCAGGGAGTGGGATATTCGCGTTCGTTGATTTTCCCGCGGACTAGAATCCAATCCGGAAACCCCTGGGAAACGATAAACGTCTGCAGCTGATCGAGATAATCCGGAGAACTTAACACGTCGTCATCGTCGATTACCTGGACATAATCGCCTTTGATCCGACTGACCGCTTCGTCAGTCGCCAATAAACGATTCGCTCCGGAAATTCCGATTTGTCCAGGACTGTGAAGTAACACGTGTTGAATACCGATACTAGTTTGTTCCTCGATCGATTGTCGTAGGTTTTCAAATCCCTGCGGTCGATCGACGTGACACCGAGTCACGATCGAAAGTGTCGGCCTGGTTTCCCGACGTGACTGAAACCGCTGCATCGCGGTCTGTGTGAGTTCATCCCGATTAATCTGATGATGCTGAAAACTTTGTTTATGGAGATGGGCCGCGAACGCATTACCACACGCGAGCAGCTTCCAACCTTGATTGGTCGCACGTTGACACCAATCGTCGTCCGCTCCGAGACCGAAGGCATAATCGGGATCCGTGCTCTGAAAACCAATCTCCTGAATCGCATCGGAACGAAACATTGTACAGAAAAAAGGTAGCATTGGTTCCGAGGTGGCTTTATTAGCCTGGCAGAGTCGAGCCCCTTCCAGCGGATCATAACGATCGGTCATTTTTGTAGAGATTCCAGATTGTTCTTGTCGATCTGCCCTAATTAATGACAGACAACCATCATCGCCCGTCATAGGACCGACGGCCGCGACTTCAGAATCCGATTCCAGCCAGTCACGCATACGAGTTAGACAATCCGGACCGACAAAACAATCGTTATTCAGAAGTAACACGTGCTGATAATAAGGCACACTGAATGCAATGTTGCAGGCTTTGGCAAATCCGATCGGTTCCTCAAACCGCAGCACGTCGATCGGAATTCGTAACGAAGTCGCTTTTTGCTCAACACGTTCAGCGACTCCATCCTGACTACCATCGTCAATGTAAAGCACAAAGAAGGAAAGGCCTGCATGTTGTGCCAGGTGTTCTAAACATCGAAAAGTGAGCTCCTCACAATCTCGAGCTGGAATGGCCACAAGCAGTGGTCCTCGATCGCTCGACTTGACCGATATACGAACCTCTGATGATTTTGAAACGGTGGAATGCTTCGAGACGACTTCGTCTAAAAACGGGATATGAGATTTCGACTTGGATTTCAAAATCTCCCGCGCTTGTTCGCGTGAACCGACAACATGCGACTGAAATCCTCGAAAAGAAGAATTCAGCATCTTCTCATCAGGCTGGAGAAAAATTACGGGCTCCGTAAAATCCTGAGCCAAAGCAGAGCGGATCGCTGATTCCGTCCGTGCTGGATCGCCGTCTGAGTAAATACCGACTTTGGTTTTCTTTTTGATGATGATCATGATGGTTTCTTTATTTACGAAGTAGAATAATCAACAAGAGTCACAGTTTTTGTGACTCCACCTGTGCGAACTGTGAACATCAGGTCCCCGGCGTCACCGCTACCCGTGCCATCACTGATCCAGAGATAACCCTGTCCATCGGCAGGCGCGGGAGTCGGATCCGCCGATTGAGCCAGGAAACGAATCGCATTCAGTTTTGAAATACCGTCGACCTGGAGTTCGTCTTCACAATGGAGCGGATTTTGACTGACGTTTGAAAGAGCAGTCCATCCAAATACCTGAACTCCACTAATACTGATCCCGCTCGCGCCGGAGTCACCAAAAAAGAATCCGCTATCCGTATGAAATTCTCGCGTGATTTGAGGAGCCGCTATGCTCGCAGCGAGAATGGATCCCACCGGTAAATCGGTAAACGTAAATTGAGAGCCGGTATAACCCTTGGTGCCATCAACCAGGAACACATTGTCAAAAAACTGGGCGCGCGTCTGTTTACGGACGGCAGCTGCTGAAACGTCATAAATGGCAATCAGATCCGCGTCATTAGGAGTCGCTTCGGCAGTGAGACCATTGATGTCCAGACTGAGTGTGCGATCGGTACTGAGCGCCCCGCCTCCAGTCAATCCCGGTCCAGAATTGACGGCCGTTGACGTCGGTACAAACCCCGTGGTGATACCCGCGAGAAATTCGGAGCGTGTCTGTTTCCGAATCGCACCTGCAGACGCATCATAAATGGCGATCAAATCCGAATTGTCTATCGTCGATTCCGCTGTCAGACTGTTAATGTCCAAATTAATCGTGCGATCGGCAGAAAGATCTCCCCCTCCGGAAAGACCGATGCCGGCCGTGATCGTCTGCGATTCCGAGACACCGCCACCAATGCCTGCCAGAAAGTTGGCCCGTGTCTGCTTGCGAATCGCTCCTGCTGAGGAATCATAGATCGCAATCAAATCCGTATCACTGGCAATAGCTTCTGTAGTCAGTTCATTGATATCGAGATCAATGGTCCGATCCGCGGAGAGGTCCCCGCCTCCGGAGAGACCCACACCAGCTGTAATCGATCGCGTGTCCGGAACTCCAGATCCGCCGGCAACACCGGCCAGAAACTCCGCTCTGGTCTGTTTCCGCATCGCACCGGCGGAACTGTCATAGATGGCGATCAGATCCGCATTGTCATTGCTGGATTCTGCTGGCAGGGAATTAATATCAAAATCACCGCGTGTGAGATTGATCGGATTCAGATCATCGGTTCCGACCAGATCCTGACCATAATGATTGACGATCATCCAGACGGTATCCGTGTTTTCGTTCCCTTGCTCAATATGGAAAGCATGTCCGGAAACGGTGAAACCGTCCTGGAAATCGGGAGGACGAACCCAGGCACCGGGATCGTAATAGTTAACGGCCTTCACAATCCAGGGACCATTTTCTTTGGGATCCGTTTGATTGGGGAGAAAGACACGTTTTTCGGCCCCGCAGAAAACACCGTCGATGATCTGCTCGCCGTTTAAAGAAACGTTTGTCGTTGCCGCGGCCAAACAGCTCAATTTATTGACAACGTACCCGGATCCGGTACCCGCAAGCAGCTGCCAGTTGGAACCATCGTGTTTTAATATCACAAAACCCAGGGCCGTCAACTCGTGATCCGTTCCGCTGGGAGTCCTAATGTTTCCGGTTGCATGCTTCAAGATGACAGCTCTCTGTTCGTTCGCACGATTGAGAAGAAGCACGTCGCCGGCAGAACCGCCGTTGATGGTGACCAAATCGTCGGTCACCGCGTCGGCTTCGGTATCAATCGTGTGTAAAGACTTCGTAATCGTGACCGCGCCACCGCTGATCGTCAGCTCCCCGCCGGCAACCAGGTTGAATTGGTCCATTTGCTCAACTGAACTCTCTAAATCAAAACAGACTTTGACCATTTTCCCGCATCCTTGCTTTAGTGGATTTGATGGACTGATTTTGTATTAATTACGAAACGATGTCAGATAGCTGAATGCTGTCTGTAACATCGTTTTTTCTGATTCCTGTTTTAGTTTTTGTTCCTGTTCGAAATCTTCGTCGAGCTCCGCTTGTTGTGCCTGGCGTTCTATCTCAAGGAAGTCAAACGCTTCCTCGAATCCAAGACGATCAAAACTGTTGATCGGCCCGATTTTATGCTCGGTATGAATCACATGATCGTGCTCAACGATTTCGATCGTGGCGTGGTAACCGGCCCGAATCCGGACTTGTTTTGTTGGCTTTGGTTTCTGTTGATCTTCCATGATCCGTTTTTCCTATTCCTAAAAATGAATTCCATAAACTGGTGAGTAGAACACCAATCACAACAGGAATGGTGACCCAAGCAAGTTTCTTTTTTCGCGCGTCAGTGCTTTTGAGCTGCTCGACCACACCGATCAAACCGCGGTCTGTTGTGTCCTGCCTTGGATTCCCGTTTAAAATAAGTGTCTGAGTTTCAACCAATTCCTGCAGATCATCTAAACGTTTCACGTTAGTCTGATTCTGATATGCAAAATCCTTTTGCATGAGTGCCATATTTTGAGAGCATTCACCCATTGAATCTGCACACTTCCCGACGGTCTTTTCTATTTTTTCCAACCTTCTATTCAGTTCATCCATCACACACCCCCGTATGAAAAATCAACCGTAACTACACCAGCTTCCTCTGATAATCCAAACCGACTCCCGTCCGGATTAAATGCGACATCATCCGGAGGCAGCAGACTGTTGACCGTGATCTCCGTTGCTGGACCCGCGTTACCGGCCGGTTCACTGTCATCGCGAGGAGTGATTCGAAATTTGTGTTGACCACTTCCGTCCAGGTAGGGAGTCAGCCACTCGTAATCGCCGTCACCGACATAAGGCAATCGTTGCAAAACAATTTCCGGATCCACTTCGCCTCCGGGTTCTGTCGAAGCAGCAATTTCAAAATGATCCGCGTCCGCCGGATAACCAACGGCAGACCATTCGAGCTTGAAACGATTTGCCGGCAGCCGACCGAACAAATGACCGTACTCGACGGATCCCTCTCCATCCGGTACCGCGGCCAGGTTTAACGTCACTGGAGTGCCTACGGTCTGATTGAATTGGAAGATGATTCGACGTTCGGAGAGTTGGCTGGTATGACCGACCAGGCAGCGTCCCGCGTAGAGCTGATGCAGTCGATCCGGATAAATCGTTTGAAATTCAACAGCCAGGGCACGCTGGCCGGCCCAGCCGAGTTTGGTGATACGAACACCGTCTAATAATACGCTCATGGTGTCAGCTCCAAAAAGTTTAATCGGATCCGTTTCCACCAACCTATATCAGAATCGTAAAGCGGACCTTGAATGTGATCGAAGTTTAAAAAGACAACATCATCAAAGAACGTGCCCTGACTATCGATCAAATCTCCTTTATTGAGAATGTGATCCTTAATCGCTCTTAATTTTGTATTGAGCTGACCAGTAGTTGAATAAGAATCATACAGCCACATTTGAACATTGATTTGACGTGCTCCGACTCCACCATCGAGCAGAGTGATACCGTCCAATCCAAATACTTCATTGATCTGAAAATTGGCTTCAGGAGAACCAAATATCAGCTCCTGATGAATTCCAGGAAACTGAAAGCCGGCATGAACTATTGGTGCACTCATTTTGCAGGCCTCGCTAATGCAGATGAGGCCCTGGGACCGTTGGGAATAGTTGATGTATCGGAGGCCAGTTTTACTTCGACTTTGACAGGTTTCGGACTTGCTTCTGACTGATTTTGTTTTTCGAGTGCCGCCGTATTTTCTTTTAAGGCCTGGGTATGACCAAAGAGGGTTTTATCCAGTTGATCTATTTTTTTCTCTGCGCGTTGATTGAATTTTTCAAATGTAGGAGCGGGACGTTCTCCTGTGAATGTACGAACGACTTTACTATTCACCAGACGATCGAGAAAGCTCGGCTTTGATGGTTCGCTATCAGATTCTTCAGTTAAACTTTTAAATTGCTGGTTCAAATCGTTTAATAAAATGAGTTGTTTTTCAATAAACTCCCTATCGAGGCCTGTCTTTCCAAATTTTATATTTTCTAAAGTTCGGATCTGTGATTCGATGTTATTGATACCTAGCAGATTATCAATTGTTGCTGATCCAAAAGTATTAAGTGCAGATTCAAGACCGCTTGCACTCACTTCTGACATGGTTTTTTCGAATATCTTCTGAGCAGCTCCTTCAATTTGTCCGGCTCGATCACTGAGACGAAAGGCAGACTGATTCGTTTGAGATTGCTCGTCTGCTCGAACCAAATTTTGAAATGATCCACCTTCTATACGAGATACTTTTTCTTCAAACGTTTTCACCTGATTAATGTCGAGTGGTTTGATCTGGTCGCGTGCAGATTGCAATTGCTTCTGAGCTACTTCCGATCCCGTTAACAGGCTACGGATTGAAGCGGAGGAAGCCGCGTCGAAAGTGACCTCGCTGAAAAACTGTCGTTGTAATTCAGGAGACTGTTGCATGACAGCAACGCGTTCCGTTGTGGTTTTTGCCTGATCGAATGCTGTAACCTGAGCTTCAGGAATATCAAATTTGCCGCGTTTATCTTTCCCTTTGGTCGAGGGAACAAAATCAGCCAGGCGTGAAGACATATTGATCAATGCAGTCCGTGTCAATCGACCTTCAGCATCTGTCATTAATTTTGTGAGTGTGACCCCCAGCTCCGCCGCTTGTTCCGGAGTATCGCCCTGTTGTGTTACAGAGATGATACCTGGTAGTAAATTCGCTCCGACCTTTTCCAGAGAAGTCAGACGTGCTACCTGTTGAATGTTCTGCAGAAAACCGACATTGGCTTTCATGTCGTCTATACCGAACGCATTTGATAAATCGAGAGCTCGAGCAGCCAGTGTTCGTCCTGCTTCCAGATCGTTCGGTTTTAAAAGAAACGCCGCTTCGACCGCTTCTAATGCTTTCTGGTTTGATTTTGCCCCTTTGGCACTGAAAGTATCAACCAGACTGGCTCCGATAATATTCTCATTTGTACGGGTTCGCTTGGCTACTTCTAGAATTTTTGTTTCGAGATCTTTGTCTTCCAGACTTTTATCCGGCTCAAATGCAACTCGCACATCGCGGACTACTTCTCCGAATTCTTTTCCAGTGACGTTTTTATTTTTTTGGCGTTGAATCAGAATTTGATGCTGTTGATTTATTGCAGCCGCGGCTAAGGCGATTCCAGAGATCACAGATCCGATACCAGTAAAAGTCGTCAGCGCTTCGGCTGACATCTTTCTGACAGTCGCTAAATGTCCCTGAGCTTTGCGTTTGTTCCTGTCCTGGATCCGTCCGGTCTGGCTCATCTCCTGATTGACGGCCTCGACGCTACGACGGTAGCGCAACCAGGCAGAGACGGCCTTGGCTTCTTGGACATCCAAATCAACAGAAATTTTTTGAGCCATTTATTTAACGCAATGCAGAATCAGAAAATCAGAAATGCGGGGGGAATCGAAGAGCTGTTTGTGTGACAGTGCTACAGCTCGAAAATAATATTCATCTAGGGAGTACCCTTTTTTTTTACCTCCTCAAAAATCTTAGTAATACGCTCTGTATCTGTACTGTGGGCCATCAACTGTGGAAGTCTTTCTGGACTCAACAAATTGAGCCAGAGCACAATCTCACGATTCACTCGATAGTTCAGGTTCAACATTTCGATGCAATAATCTAATGCTGGCTCCTCATCTATCGGTTGATCATTCTTGATCGAAGTTTCGAGTAGATCCATCGCCCAGACAGTCCGCTCAAAAATTCGTTTGAATTCAGGCCGTGGAACTTTGGTAGTTTCACCATCAGTACCGAGACTAAATTGCATCGGGAACAAACTACAATTGGGAATCTTCCAATATTGGCCATCACCCAGGAGCATTTCAGCCTGTCCAGGTAACATGGAATTTCGAGCGAAATCTACCGCAGTCGGTTTTGCTCCCTTTAGAGATCCTATCCAGTAACGTCCTTTCGGCAGTTTTCTTCGACGATCGGCCGGTATTTCGAACCATTCCTGCTGATCGGGACGATAGGCCAGGCCTTCATCCTGCCAGCTGACGATCTGACCAGAAAGATTATCAGGACCAGGACCTGCCAGATCGTGAAACAGAGGTTGATTGTCATTCGGACTGAGTAACGTTTCGAGGCCAACTTCGATCAAGTGTTTTGGATTGGCCCCGGATTTGTTAGGAATGAAAAAATTAATCATTAGGGAGTTGCATCCTGAAGAGTTTTAATAATCAATTTGGCAGCTGAACCACTGTTATTTGTGACAAACATATTTGTCACGTCCATTGTCAACGGATTTGAGTAACCACTTTGTTCAAACCAAACGAGTGGTTTGTCCGCTGTTAAGGAAATCGTGTCATCCGGAGTCGTTCCATTGTTGGTCTCAATTGTGAGATCCTGATCAGCGACCATAAACAGTAATTTCAAAGCAGAGAAATCGATTGAGATCACGACTTCTAAATCAGTCGATGCATCTGGAATCTCTACCTCAACATTGGCTTCTCCATCGGCTGTGATCGTAATTCGTTTAGAAACCGAATCGACGCCAGCAGACCAATCGAGATTAATATTTTGCGTTGGCATTTTTAATAATCCTGTTTAACTTGTAGGTATGGTTGAGGCGGTACTGACCGAAATCGATAAGGCTCCGCTGGCCATTACTTTCAAATCGGCGTTGCTTCCGGTCTGTCCTGTAATCGAGGTGACTTCATATGTGCCCGCGGTAAAGGTGATGGCTATATGCTGTGCTTCGTTGTCACCAAATCCAATCTGGCGATAGTACTGAGTAATACCTGAAGAAATAGGAATCGCTCCCAAAGTAATCAAACTAGACAATTCCAGATTCCGACCCGTGAATTCCAGTTTTCGTTGTCGGTCAGAAATGGATCCTCTTTCAGCCGCAACGTCACCAGATCCACGCCATTGATCAAATGTAATTCCGAAATCGGTTTGAGAATCTTGAATATCCTTTAGCAAGGTACCCTCAAATAAAATTGGGCCTTGTTTATAAAGTGTGTTTATCGCTGGAACACTCGAGAGACTCTGATTCACGTTCACAATCAAAGGAGCATTTGAACCAACTCGCAACGGAATAAAAGACAAAACGATTGTCGCCCCTTGTTGTGAGTCCTGGCTACTCGAGATAGTACGTGGAATCAGAATTCCTTTGGTGCCATTTATCGTTACATGCTCTGCAGTCGTTTTGTAAACACCACCGTCTTCACGTTGTTGATACTGGATCCGAGCGTTCGTTTCGACTTTTAGACCTGTTGTGACTGAAACGTTACTGAGGATCGTACCGATATCACCCGATGTGATTTGAACTTCGTTCTCACGAATGACTTCAGCAATCCTTCCCACATCAACACTACCACCAGCCTTTGCGACGAGCTTTTGAACGTTGCTGCTGAGGTCGATACTGTTGATATGATTCACAGTCAGTAAATCAAAGACTGCAGGATAAACTTCATAGTTCTGCATTTCACCGATCGTCATGATCTGCCTCCAAATCGTTTTATTGTTCGAACGCCTGGCTGATTGGCCCGACGTGCATAATCATTATGTATTTCTGAATTGAGTGTTCGTTGTTCGTCTGGAGCGATCGCCTCGATCTCTGAGATGATTTGCAACACCACTTTCTGATTGACTGATAATTCTCTTTGTCCTGGTTGCAATCGGAAACGTCCCGTTCCACCTCGGAAGGGGAGTGTCATGGTCAAGCGAGCTCGTTTTTGTGTAGCCGTTACACGGCGTTGAGTTGTTACATGATCGCGGGTTCGTCCTCCCGTCAGACGAGGAGAGACAAGAGGGGGCAATCCGAGCTGGTTTTTGATTTCCTGGTACCGACGACGGCCCACATATGAACGTCGTTCCGGGTATCCGTATTTTACTGCAGCAAACGATTCGAAGTGACGGGGAATGTGTTGTCGGTGATGATAGACGGCCGCGTGCCGATTTGCCTCGCGTAGAAACCGACCGTGATCCCTGAGATACAAACGGGGATCTCTCGGAAAGGTAACTGTTGAGGAAACGTTTGGAATCGGCATTCATTCTAAACCCATTCAATCGAAAAGACTGCGTGAAGAAACTTCACTTTGACATCCGGAGGACCTAATAGAGCTGGTGTGAATCTCTTCTCCCAATTCGTAATATGTAAAAAACCATGTCCTTGCGTAGATTCTGGATTCGGAGAATTGGCTTTTTTTAGCGACTCGGTTTGTATCGCTCCTAATTTATTTCTGAAATCAATTATCTGATC
Organism: Gimesia aquarii; assembly: GCF_007748195.1. NCBI lineage: Bacteria > Pseudomonadati > Planctomycetota > Planctomycetia > Planctomycetales > Planctomycetaceae > Gimesia > Gimesia aquarii. Next base: position 1,175,253 of record NZ_CP037920.1, on the reverse strand, counting down.
TTGGAGATCATCGACATAGAGCTCGTTTTCAGGAAAACAAAACGTGACTGTTAAAGATCCAGACTGATCTCTGTTGAAATTAATGCTTTGATAATTGGAATCGTCATCGGCAATGATGATTCCCGGTACCGGCCATTCATTGTTGTTTTTATCCAGGTCATAATTCGGGATATGAATTCTTTGTCTTGCCAAAGAAGCCGACGCCACACCGCAAACAGCCTGAAAAGTCGGGGTAGCTGCCAATAGATCTGCAGCTCCAGCGAACGGTAACGAAAGTGGGCCTGTTGGTGTGACAGTCGGCATTGTTTCTCCTAGAAATTAGCTCCTGTGAATTGTTCGTGCTCCGGAATCTTCAGAAGAACCGTTTGCACGTTGGCCTCCTTTCCACCGACGCCGTTAAACAACCAGGTCTCGTTATCAATCACAAACGACCACTCTCGATCGAACTCTGGTGATCCTTCAATGATTCGAGGCAAATCGACTACAGCCGTCCGTTCAATTTTTTCTGAATTCCGATCGACCTGCAAAGCTGCGTTTTCATCTTCCAGGAAGTCTCCCTGGACGTGGATGGGTTCCGTAATCAAATGACCGTTAGGCGGGATGCACTGCACCTCCTGTGAGATCCCGGAAAAATCCGAGAGAATCAAATCGGCGTTCATTTTTTCGAGATCTTTGATTCCCACTGTTTTCTTCTCCTTAAAACCGAGTTTGTCGGTGAGTGCTTTGAGTGGGGATGCGTCTCGATTCCAACATCCGGCCGGCCAGGTAAACTGACTGCCATTCGTGGACATGACAGACGGAAACCCGGAAACATTCACATAGAGGATTTTGTGATTATTGAGCAACCACCTGGCACGCTCGCTCCGACCAAGGATCTCATTTTTAAATCGCTCACAGGGAGCACAACCACTTGACGTCAAAATGTAGAGAGTCGGCAGTTTCTTCGCCTGGGAAGCTTTACCAGCTGGTGAAGAGCGCACGATCGGCATTTCGAACTGATCCGACTTGTTTTGCTGGGCGTCTGAAGTACTGCAAAGGAAAGTCACCGCGATTACGATGATCAGTGAAATTAAAACGAGATAGGTTTTCATTGGGTTCCCTCCGTGGTTATTAAAGTTTGATTTGAAGTGTGAGATTCAACCAGGTCACATCCATGTCACCAGGTTAAATAGATTTGATGTTGAAATGACTTAAGTCAGTCAGATAAGCTAACTGAGTTTAAGTTTGACTGAGCTACTCCAGAGACCATATCCGGCGTTCCGTGTTGATTCAGCAGCCACCATAATTTCCTTGTGGTTGAAATAATGGTCCGAATCTTCTCCCAAGATTGCCAGATCCAATTCTTCCTCTTCTTGACGGATGAAAGAACGTCCGTCGTCGATCGACATCACAAAATCGGTTGTGAATGACAAACGGGGATTCGGAACAACATCGAGAGAAAAATCAGGACTGTCCTTAAGTGGATTGTCCTGGTTACCACCACCGGCAACAGCCAAATTTTTCGAAGAGATTGTGGTAGCGGATTCACCCCACATACTGACTGGTACAAATGCGATGAACTTAGTTTCGTCTTCATTACGAGGCTCATTCTGATCATCTTTGAAACTATAAAGATGTTGAATCCCTTTCATGAAGATTTTCATTAACTCAGCGGCCGTCGGATCAGTCGGATCTGCAACATTCAAGACCCCATAATCTGCAGCCGTGATAATATTTTTCTGAACTGGACTTTTGCCCTCTTGATGATCGGTCGCAAAGAACATTTTTTTATCGTAGCTTTGCGCGTTTTCACCGTTCTCAATCAGGTTTGTTAAAAGCCTGGCCCAATGCTTTTCACTGGTTTGAGCCAACTCGTTCATACGCTTACGTATCAAACCAACCTTATCTCGTTTCATTTCACGTTTTTTGACACGAACCGTAGCATCGAATTCTATGTTCCTAATTTCATAACTGAAATTTGTCAGCTGTTCGGCATTACGTCCGTTCGCGGACTCACGCATCATAGGCACATGACCGATCCCATGATAATCTTCGATTTCCTGATCCGAATCGAATAATGTGGATACGCGATCCACCCAGCCGATTTTTCTGATACCTTCCACACCTTCATAGAAGAAAGCACGAATTCCGCGTTCTCCTAGTTTGGCGACACCTCCTCGTGTTGGTGTATGGCTCATTTTTTAATTCTCCTCATACTTTTGTTAAAACTGTCTGCTTTAAAAAACGGACAGGTTAATGACAACAATCAGACTGAAATGAATCAGACACGCAACGCGGGTAAATAGATAATCTTGATATCCATTTCACCTGCTGAAATCGCTGTAAAATCAGTTCCTCCTGTGACTGTGACGCGCGGAGTGACCGCCGCGGCCAGATAGCCTTGATTGGCGGCAACAGATGGTGGAGCCGATCCAACAACATCAGCTGCAACACAGCTACTGTCGAGTTTTGCGGAGAACCGATCCACATTGCCGGACTCACCAACTTGAACCACCGCAGTCGTATTTCCAGTGAATCCTGTTTTGACATCGGCTTGCCAGCCAAGAACAACGGAACCTTCCGGAATCGGCGTGGATAGATCGATGTAACCAGATGCATCTACGTCAGTGAAATCACCGAACGCAACGGTTTCGGACAGAACATGGAATTGTGGATTTGTCTCGAACAGAACCAGAGCTACTCCCGATCGCAAATAGGCGACAACCTTACCAACTTTGAATCCAGAGCGAAGAGAAAGAGTGCCGGAGTCTTGGGCATACACCGAGGCCTCGATGACCGCATCCGATAAAGCGACACCAGCCAAAGCGACTTCCAGATAGAATTTACCGCGTTTACAGCAAACATTCAGATCGCCATCCACACTACTATTATTGTTGCGACCTTCTAAAGTGATGCCAGCGAACTTATCGCCAATTACAAACGGCCGTGCATACCCACTGGCATTCAAACCGACAACTGATCCCTGATAAATATTTGTGGTAGCGGCTACAGGGAAATCCGCTTCTTCACCCCTGGACTCAATCCAAGTAGTGTCCTGTGTTAAAGCAGCCATATTAACTATCCTTAGTTGGGGAACTGAAATTTCAGTTCGCGAATTCCATTTCAATATTCAGTAAACGGTTGAATTCAGAGAATTACTTTTTCTGACTAAATTCTTCCGGATGTTTTTTGTAATAGGTGAAAAACGAAGTTTTGATATTTCCGAATTCCGCTTTTTCATCAACGGACATATTGTTCCAGACACTGGCAGCGTCATTGTCGATCTCCGACTCTGACTTAGACTCGTTAGTTTTAGAATCATTTGGTTCATTTGCTGGAGCAAAGTTAACTTTCAACTCTTCATCATCTTTTTTGAGCGTCGCGTTCTCTTCTTTCAAAGTTTGATTTTCTTTGACTACATCGTCGTAGCGTTTAGCTTTGGCTTGTTCGACCGAGAGTCCCTCTTTATGTGCCTGGATTGCAAATTCTAGATCGTCGGGGAAAGCGGATTCCATCTCGGACAATGCTTTGTCGGATTCTGCTTTGGCTTCCGACTTCGCTTTTTCAGCCGCTTCCGACTGTATTTTCTGGACCGCTTCCGGATTGGATTTCTTCATTTGTTGTTCAGACAAACCCAATGGAGTTTTCTCCACGAGAGTTTCATTCTTACTAGTGTTCTCAGCTTCTGCTTTCGATGTATCTGGCGTATTCTTGGCCATCGTCATCATCTCCATGATTAAAAGAATGGTTATTCGGTCCCGTTAATTCGGCGACCAGTTGCTTTAGAGTTCCCACGCGATCGGCCAGGCCCATGTCGACGGCTTCCTGTCCGGTAAAAATCTTTGCATCGGCCATATTAGTCAAAACGTCATCGACTGAAGTTTTGCGGTTATCCGCGACTACTTCTACAAAAATTGAATACAGTCGATCCGATCGATTCTGTAAGTGCTCTTGATAATCTCCATTGAAAGGTACTGATGGATGAAACGTCTTTTTGAATTTTCCCGATGCAATGATCTTTGTAACGCGTCCGGTTTCTGCTTCATATTTAGACCAATCGAACCGCTCCTGGATCACACCGATTGAGCCGATTAGTCCATTGCGAGTAATAACAATTTCGTCTGCACAGGATCCGAGATAGACTCCAGCCGAGGCCATCATTTCATTGCAGACTGAACGAATCGAAATATTTTTGCGTACAGCGTTGATCCGTTTGGCCGCTTCATCAAGGCCTGCATTGACACCACCTGGAGTATCGACGTCCATGATAATTTCATCGATTCCTGATCTTTGAGAGAGGACTTCGATTTTTGTGGCAAACTCATCACTGGAGGTTGCTCCATACCAACGAGTCATCCAATTGGGATAACGCACGATCACACCGTGCAGAGGAACAATCGCGACATTCTCAATGATTTTGCAATCTTCCAGATTGACCTCGTCGAATTCCTGCTCGTCCTCGTCATCATCAAAGAACGCTTTTTCCGACATCATTTGACGATAGTACATCGCTGTTTCTTCGAGTGCGTCCGGAAGAATCATTAAGTCACCAGAGAGAAACGAAACATCCATTTACACTGCCTCCTGTGTATTCGTCTTTGTTTCTTGATTGCGACGACTTGGAGGCTCGATCGAATCTTTGACTGGAATCGCTCGTTCGACCAGTTGGACATTTTCTCTTTCAAGTTCCTGCTCGATTTCTTCCTGGCTGATACCGCGACGACGATTAAATTCTGTTCGAGAACCGAACGCATATTGAATCGCCAGGGCACAGGCCTGTGCATCCTGTAGCGGATTCGGTGAAGGCCACCCCGGAAAACCCCATACATGCTTATATGGATTCGCTCCCAATTTGTCTCGATCATAAAACCCACGCTCAATTCGAACGTCGAGCCAGAACTGATAAATTTTGAACAAGAACCAGGCAAAATCATCTTGCTCTATTTCAAACCGTCGTTGTGCCTGGTTGAGCAGCTGTCGTGAGCTGGCAAAATTGACATGACTGAAATCGAGTAAGACCAATTCCAATGGTAACCCGATCGGAATTCCCACATAGCGATTCAGTAACATGATAAACGATTCGAATGTGTTATTCGGTCGATTGCTTTGGACAGACTGGATTTCTTCACCCGATCGAATGTAATTCAAAGCGAGTGGATCCAGCTCTTCAAGATGGTCGATATCTTCATCACGCTTGTTGTACATGGTCCGCATCCACTCAGCAGCCCCGACCGGATTCTCGGTTTTAACGACCATATTTAAAGAGGCAGCGATTTTTGCAGCCTGTCTTTCCCAGGCTAATAGATCATCAATATCATCGATTTCACGAATGAGCGGTGCACAGATGGGAATGCCGCGACCCTGAGTGGTACGACGCGGAGAATAGATCTGTACCACACGATCTGCCCTGATAGCTTTACCGTCATTGACAGAGACATAAGGGGATTTGGGAGCCCTGTTTGCGACCCACAGAAATTTTTTGACACCATCTTTTTTCGCGATCCCGTTGATCGTCTCCAGGCCTCCGATCGTACCAACGGATTGACCATTTGGATTCAAAACGCGATCGCCTTCAAAGCCCATAACCGAACAATTACCTTCCGGCCGAAACTGCAGAAAATAGTCACCGTCCCGTTTATAGGAGCGAAATACATTTCGCAGAAATGACCAACCACTAAATTCACGACAGGCGTCGAGGTTGTGAGTAATCCAATAGGAGAAATCTTCTTTGATTTGTTTGTTGAGATCTTCGTCCGGAGTTTTAGGACGCAATTCAAAACCTGTTGAGCTGATCACGTTTTCCATTACGCGATCGACGATCGCCATCGCCAGACCGTTGTTCCGATCGAGATCACGGGCCGTTTCCCGGAGCGTCCATAAATCATAATGATCTATGTGATCGTCTCCGGATCCCCCACCTTTATCCTTTCCAGTATGATCTTTGTCGCCACGTTTCTTCTGAGCGGCATCATAACTGGCGAGGAATGCGCGTGCCTGAGCTCGCTTCAATCCCCAACCGGGAAACATATAGTCCACAAATTTGTCGATTCTCGGCTTTTGATTCCGTTTGCTTTTCTTAACCATGCGATCAATCTCTCCTGAATGTCACATGGTTTCGACGGAATGTGCTATATTGAGCCGCATCGACAACTTCAGTGAGTTGTTTTTCTTCCGATCGCAAAGAATTGAGATACTGAGCATCCACAGCAGAAACGTTCTTTGATCGCCCTTCAATAGCAACCGTCCGCTGTGCGACCTCCTGAATATGGAGTCGCAAGCGTGACAGTCGAGAACTGACATCTGGTTCACTCATATAATCTGCATATTGCCAAGTAGTCATGGCGTCGTACTTTGGGTGGGGTCGCTCGGTTTCTGCAATAGCGTTTTGCCAGATCTGGCGATCTATTTTTATGGAATGTATGTAACCTCTTTATTGTTTTTAGGTTTGAAATTGCAAATTGAACAAGCAAAGTATCGAGTTCGACGGTTCCCCTCACGAATTGTGGAAAGGACTCTATATTTTCCCGGACACTTTTTATCCGATCCACAGGGATCCCCACTGTGAACTTTATTGTTTATGATGGGAGCCGGTATTGTTTCCCGGACACTTTGTTCCGGTTTCTGTTCAGTCTGATGAGGTTTGATCGGAGGAGTCTCTAGTTTCGGATCCACTTCCGATGCGGGTGGTATGACAGGAGGAGTCGCTGGTTTTGGATCCACATCCGGAGAGTTGGTCTCTCTTGATCTTTCAGATTGTTTTGAATCGGATTCCGTTTTTTGCTGAAGGAATTCGGCTGCAGTTGGAGCTGCTGTTTCTTTTGTTGATTTCTTCTGTTGTTTTGATGGTTGTTTTTTTACCTGTCTGGCCATTGTCTACCACCTCCTTGCAAGAGTGAATTTTTCTTCTTTTTATTACGACGAGGCGTCCGTACCTCTTCCGTGATAGTGGGCCGCTCTGGTAACAGGTACCATTCCTGGCCGTTATTTGTGATGATCTGAGCTGCAGCCCAGTTGTAGCGAATCAGGTCTCGCTGATCGTTGGGATTACGTGTGCGGCGTTTCCAGCCTTTGGTATAGAAACCGTCCGGACCGTATTCGATTTCAGGATATTCATTGAGGAGCTCTTCCAGGAAGTCTGAATCGTCGGTCAGCTCAACCGGAATGGTAAATCGATTGACGGCATCCGGTTTCAAACGGCCATCAAGAATCCGTTGTAACCAGAATTGCGATCGCATAGAGTTGACGATCACAAGAAGTACTTCACGATTCAATAACCGTCTTTCCTTTGTTTCAGTTTGTTTTTGATTACCGAGATCATTTGAGATTTCTGATAGCGAGTAATGTTTAGTTAAAGAAGTCGACGATCCCTTTAATGGAAAACAGTAGGGACGATTGCGACAGAGATCATAAATATCATCAGTGGAATTTCCATCACCGGAATCGACCAGATCGAAAGGAATGTAAAGATGCGGTCCACTATCAGCGTGGGGATAGTCGCGACGGTTGAGAATTCCATTGAGCTCTTGAAAACCAAATGCAGTCCCTTTATCAACTGTAGCCCCGCGGCCACCTTCACCCCAGGCACAAACTTGCCAGGGAAATTCGTAACCTGCGGACTTACTTTGCACGTCGACGGCTCGCGTAATGAATCGAGACCAAAGCGGACAAATACCGATATGATCTTCATCACTTCTCAGGATTCTGACCAGCTCCTCCGGATCCGCTTCCTCCGGAGCGGGATCCCAGGGTAGGGCCAACGTAGAATTGGTGAAATCGCGGAGTTTGTCAGGATCATCTCCACATGCGAGGTAATCGGCGACGATTTGATCCCAACCGCTAATCAGTAAGGAATACAGCGTGGACAGAGGTCCGAAGCAAACATAGGCTGATTCCACATCTGGTTTATCGTGGATCCGGCCTTCTCGGTCGATCGTCTGACCTTCTGCAACCCATTTTCCGGCCCGCATCATTTCCGCACGATCATCATTCTGAATGGGCAGACCACAGTCCTCACATAAATAGACGGCCGATTCTGCAGCTAGAATCGGATCCGCTTCCGGATCTCCTTTACCTTCCCATTCGAGCTGCTCAAACTTTAATGTTTGATAATGCAAGCAATGAGGGCAGGGAACATAAAATTCCCGGCGTTGTGTCCGCTTTGCATTCCTGAGTTTCCAGATGCGAGACGATTCAATGTGACCTGGTGTAGATTCATAGATTGCTTTTGAATCGTAGGGATAACCTTTCGCTCTCTGTTTGAAACTATTTGCGGCCTGGGCCTCTGTATTTTTGCGATGCGGCCACTTGTCCCATTCATTCCCGAACAGGTAACAAGCAGGATAGCCGGCGACAGTTGCCGGCGATCCACCATAGGCCAGCCTGACACGACACCGATCAAACAGAATCATGTCCGCCGGCCGTTTTCCTTTCACTGGAATGAGACCAACCGTCGCCGCGCAATTCTCCAGCATTGGATAGATCATTTCATCGACGGTACGACTGGTAGAGGGTTCATCGCAGGAACCGAAGGCCATCGGTTTGGGACAATTCACCGCGGCGTGCATCATGCAGCCTGTCACTGTTGTCGTCTTAGCAGAACGGGTCGCCCAAATCAGATAGATTTCACGGATGGAAGGATCATCGAATGCTCGAAAGACTTCACGTGTATGAGGGGCTAGGTCATAGTTACAATATCCCTCATACTCAGATCCTTTAGGAGTTTTAACATTCTTCGGAATCCACTCCTCTGCTTTGACGCGCTTGGGAGGTTTCCAAAGTGATTTGATCCGATTCTTGAAAGTCGGTTTACAAGTCGTTGCCGTCACGCTTTGCCTGGTCCCTCTTCAACAGCCGATAAACGTTCTAGCGTTTGTTCGATCATCTTTTGTAATTCTTCCACTTTCCTCTGGCATTTTTTGCAAAGGTGACGACGCATTTCTTTAGGCAACGTCAATAGCTGATCGCGTGCCTCAATCACACATTCGGCCGCAAACAATTCATACTCTTCTAGTGGTAATAATTCACCGTCCTTGATTTGGTCATTGCGTTCCAGATCCTTGGTTTTTAAACGTTCTTGCAGGAGCTTCTCTTTTTTTAGATCCTCATTCAGTCTTTTTGATTCGGATGATTCCGTCTCGTTGAAATGGATGTCGACCCAGGGTTGACATTCTTCGATTACGAATTTGTATTTCCGTCCGGACTTTGTTGCTGGAAGACCGTTGGCAATCCAGGTCTGAATTGTTTTGTCAGATCTTCCCCAATATTCTGCAGCCGCTTTTTGGCCATAGAGGACTTTGATTGGTTCCGGAGTTTTTTTAGTAGCTGGTTTTTTGGATTTTGATGGGAAACGTTTTGAAGTGGCTTTTTTCCTGGGCGATGTCGATCGTTTGGCTGATTTTTTGCCCATAAAATCGAACGAATTTTAATAGGAAGAAGAAGAAGTGACTAAAAATTTCGTTTTGAAACAAAAAAATTGCGATTATGGAACCGCGCGCGGCCCCAGGCCCCCCCAGGGAGGACCCGAGATTTTTTAGCCTGGCTCGTATTCAGCCGGCTTGATCGTCAACTGCTCTTTGCCTTGGGAGTATTTCAAGCCGAGTTGTTTCAAATGATCTGTAGTCAAACGTCCTTCTTCGAATGCTTTTTTGATCTTAGAAACACTGAGCCTAGGTTTGAGCTCGATGACTTCTGATAACAAGCGAGCTTCTTTGTTCTTTCCAAAGATACAAATTGATTTCAACCAAGCCATGATCATTTCGATCAAAGTTGACTGCAAAAGTTTATCGAGCAGTTTCATACTGCCCTCTTCATTCAAACCTGAACGATATTCAACCTTTGATGGCTGAACTTTAAAACTGATCGAACCGTGTGGAAACTTCCGTGTCTTGGAATTCCTACTGATCAGTGTTGAACGATTATTATTGCAGTAGTCGATCACCATTTGGCTCAGTTGTGAATAACGATCCTTAGTATACTGCAGCGTAGTTTTACCGCATGGCAGTACTTTCTTACGTTCATACTGCCGCTTGATTGATTCGATTTGCTCCGAACATCGCGCATCGACTGACTTGTCATAAGCATTTAAAAATGAGAGCTCGTGCAATGCTTTGTCGAGGTCCTCTTCTGATTCGATCGAACCTTTTATAGAATCAGCTGATGATGGTCGATCAGCTGCGCTCAGTGTCTTCGACATCTGAATTCATTCCTTTCAACAATTTGAATGCAAGATAAATCAGGGCCACAAATGCAATGAAGATTACAAGACCTATTCCTGTTGATGAATCAGATTCAATGTCAGATTCTGATTGCTCTTGAGGTTCATACAACGGATCAGGTTCCGGATCGATTATTTCAATGACTTCCGGATCCGGTTCCTGTACCGTTATCGTTTCAACCTTTTCAATCGCGTTGAGTGCATCTTCGGCCAGAATCCCAGCAACGGCCGGCACTGGAGTTTTCTCCAACACTTCATCGACACGGTCAGCAGCTCCCTGGATCGGTTTTCGGATCTTTTCCATGGGACTGGTTCGTTTTGAAGGGGGATCATAGTAGGGACGATACTGTTGTTTTTGATCGTCCGTTTGGCAGCCTGGCAGAGTCAACAACATAACGATGAATACAATAATCCAAAATACGAGATATAAAATCGATCGAGTGGAATTTGGATCTGGTGTATTTGGATCCGGATAAATGGCCATCATTCGTTTTCGCTCCAGTGAGGCCCCTTTTGCCAGTGCGGAGCGTACTCGTTAAAAAGTGGCTCTGAAAACAGCCAGCCGTCATACTGAGCTGGCTCACCTTTATTGATCATTTCCGGTACCATTTTGTCTGGTACCGCGATGACCTTGGGCTCCGGTTTACGCTTGAAGCGATCAACTAAATTACAGCCGCTTTCGATCGTTAGTAATGCGACCACGAGTACGCATACGGTGAAACTGTGATTGAACCGCTTGTTCGTCTCGTTTGGTCGCATTGCGTTGAATCCTTTCAACTTCTTCTAGCCGCTCGTTTTCATCACTGTGTTTTTTCTTTGTCAAAAAAAACAGCAGTTCCAAAAAGACTGCGACTGCTCTTAAAATACCACCCATTGATCACTCGTCTGAATACTGACGTGGATCGTGATACCTCTCGATAGATGGTTCGAGTTCTCCAATTTCCATTTGAATCGGCAAACTCTTTTCCAATTTGTGACCAATCCCGACGAGGCCAAAAGCAGCTAGTAATAGCTTGATTGCTTCAGCAGTCTCAATTTCTCCAAGTAACATTCCGCTTAGGGAAAATACAACTGTAAGAAATGCAGTGAGGTATGTCTTCTTACCGTCAAGCGCTTTGAGGGGGAGTTTGTCGAACATCGATCTGGCTTCCTTACCTAGTAAAGAAATGTTATAAAGCGGAGTTGCTTCCATGCTCGTCCGCTCTTGAAAATTACCGGCGATTCCCGTTCCATCAGTAGGCACCGGCTTTTTCCTTGCATGAACAATTTCGCGTTGTATCGTTTCAAAAAGTCAAGGGCAGATTATGAAGAGAAAAACAAAGCCGGTTCAAATTGAACTCGACATTGATGAATGGTGGCCGCTAAGTCGTTACGCGGCAAAAGAGAAGACTTCGATTCGTCGTCTCGCAAAACAGCAATTGATGCCGTTAATCAATGAACTGAAAAAGAAGTTCCCGCGGGAGCCAAACAAGCCTGCTCCGTCGATCGACGACACTGTTAAATGATTCGTGAGCTCTGATCTTGCGATCGTCCGAGCCCCTGAGAGGCCTCGTGTCGTGGTCTCCCGCAGACGCGCCCATTTTTTGGACTTAAATGAAATAATATCACGTCCTGCGGCCATCCATTAATGACTAATGACCGGGTAACTACTTTTTACCCGGTCATTTTCACTCTTCGGTGATTTTGCGTAAATTCTCCGTATCGCAAAAAATTTAACATCTTAGAATGTGTACATATAGACCGATACATGTTCTAGTATACGAAACAGCCCATTCGTCCATTTGCTATGAATTTAGAATGATTTTATCACGACTGAGGGTCTACAAACATGTCACCAAAGCAGCTTTTTTACTCGTACTCTCATAAGGACGAAGATCTGCGCGAAGAATTGGAAGAACACTTGAGCCTCTTGAGGAATGAAAAAATAATTAGCGAATGGCATGACCGGAGGATTATCGCTGGAGGGGAATGGGCTGATGAAATTGATCAGAATTTGGAGAATGCAGAGATCATACTGCTACTGATCAGTTCCAGCTTTAATGCTTCCAATTACTGCTACAAAAAAGAAATGAAACGTGCGTTGGAGTTGCACAACTCAAGACAAGCTGTTGTCATCCCCGTCATCCTGAGAGACTGCGATTGGCATTCTGCTCCCTATGGAAAGCTTCAGGCACTACCCAAAGATGGTAAGGCAATTACAGGTTCTGGCTGGCACAGCACCGACAAAGCATTTAAAGATGTCGCCAGAGGAATTCGTGAAGCTGCTCAAACAATAACGACAGTAAAAACTAAGATCTTTGATGTTCCCTTCAAAGAAAACCCTGTCTTTACCGGCCGTAAGAAAGAACTGAACGAACTTCGCAAGCGCCTTACATCAGGTGGTCGAACCGCTCTAACTCAGGCAATCCGAGGTTTGGGGGGCATTGGCAAAACACAAATTGCCGCCCGATATGCTTATAAATATCAAACAGAATATGAATTTGTATTCTGGGTCCAGTTGACCGATGAGGAAAAAAGGGAACAGACTGATCCCTTACTTCTGCTGTTAAATAGCTATGTCGGTTATTGTGAAAAATTAAGTATCCCCTTCGATGAAACCGAAGCTGAGACGGCGATACCAGCTTTTAAGAATTGGCTGGAACAGCATCATAACTGGTTGCTGATTTTTGATAACGCAGATCAACCGAACTCCTTAGAAAGATTCTTACCACTCCAAAGTCAGGGGCATATTCTATTGACCTCACGCGCAAGTGTGTTCGACAAATTGCAAATCCTAGAACCAATCGAAGTCGACAAACTACCTTTGGATCAAGCGACCGCTTTCTTAATCAAACGAGTGGCACGTGAGTTGAATGATTCGGAACAGACATTCGCACGAAAATTGGCGAAAGAGCTCGATCGATTGCCATTGGCCTTAGAGCAAGCCGGTGCCTACCTTCATAATAAGAAAGCCTCTACTTTCGAAAACTATCTGCGTCGCTATAGCGAGTCAAAATTGACGCTTTTAGAAAAACAAGGACCAATTTTCGGCAAGTATTCAGAATCCGTGGAAACCACCTGGTTGATCAATTTTCAGGAAATAGAAGAAAAGGAAGAATTACAGGCTTCCGCTGATGTACTTCGTTTTTGTGCTTTCCTTGCCCCTGATTCCATACCCGTAGAATTAATCACACAAGGGGCACACTATCTGAGCGAATCCATTCAGCATTTTTTTGAAGAGACTGGCAATGACGTGTCGGATCTACTTCAGCCATTGTTTAACTATTCCCTGATTCAGATGGTGCCTGGGAAGAATGAATTTAGTATTCACCGTTTAGTTCAGGAAGTGATGAAGTCAAGGATCGACTCACAAGATGAGCAATCGATCTGGCAGGAACGCGTAGTGAACTGTGTCAATGAAATCTATCCCTGGCCTGAGCATGGTAATTGGCAAGTTTGCCGAAGTCTTGCACCACAAGGAATGGTTGCCAACGATTACATCAAACAGTCAAGGATTGAATCAGAAAACAGTGGATCATTGTCATGTAAACAAGCCAATTTATTCTCTCATGTCGGTGAATATAAAGAGGCAGAACCACTCTATTTGCAGGCAATTGAAATTAGTCGTACGGTCCTAGGGGAAAACCATCCGGAATTCGCGACCAGCCTCAACAATCTGGCTGATTTGTATAGAAGCCAGGGGCGTTACGAAGAGGCCGAAACACTCCATCAACAGGCGATGGAAATTCGTCGTACGGTCCTGGGGGAAAACCATCCCTCCTTCGCGAGCAGCCTCAACAACCTGGCTGTTTTATATGCAAACCAGGGGCGTTACGAAGAGGCCGAAACACTCTATCGACAAGCGATGGAAATTCGTCGTACGGTCCTGGGGGAAAACCATCCCTTCTTCGCGACCAGCCTCAACAATCTGGCTCATTTATATCAAAGCCAGGGGCGTTACGAAGAGGCCGAACCGCTCCATCAACAAGATATGGAAATTAGTCGTACGGTCCTGGGGGAAAACCATCCGGAATTCGCGACCAGCCTCAACAATCTGGCTCATTTATATCAAAGCCAGGGGCGTTACGAAGAGGCCGAAACACTCTATCGACAAGCGATGGAAATTCGTCGTACGGTCCTGGGGGAAAACCATCCGGAATTCGCGACCAGCCTCAACAATCTGGCTGGTTTGTACGTAAACCAAGGGCGTTACGAAGAGGCCGAAACACTCTATCGACAGGCTATCGAAATCTTGAAATCGACAGTTGGACTGGACAATCCGAACACGAAAACTGTTAGGGAAAATTACCAAATTTGTATAGAAGCTAAAGAAGGAAATAATTAAGAGGCACAAAAATGACCTGGTAACTTATGTTACCCGAACATTTTTGTTTGTGTACTCGATAAATAATGACCGGGTAATAGAAGTTACCCGGTCATTAAACGAAGCTACTATGGCAGAGGCAACTATTTTATCCACACCTGAATCGCATTAATATTCCAGTCACTTTCCAGATCAGGACTATCGATGAATTCCACAAAACCACCCATTCCGATATTAAAATCAAACTTCGATTTACAAAGGGTTCTGAAAAAAGCACAGGTTGAAGAATGGATCGAACTTACTCTCATAAACCAAAATCATGCCGATATCAGCTCCTTATCCGATCAAGAAATTATCAAGTATTTGAAAACTGATCAACGATGCTTCCGCATTAGCACAGGCCTTTCTTTTGATAATATTACTGAACTCAAAGATCTGAAAACATTAAACATTATTTATTTTCACATCGGAGCTGAGGGGGCACAGGCGATTGCCCAGCTCCAGAATCTCACATCCCTCAATCTTAACCGGAACCAGATCGGAGATGAGGGGGCACAGGCGATTGCCCAGCTCCAGAATCTCACATCCCTCGATCTTAACCGGAACCAGATCGGAGATGAGGGGGCACAGGCGATTGCCCAGCTCCAGAATCTCACCTCCCTCAATCTTAACTGGAACCAGATCGGAGCTGAGGGGGCACAGGCGATTGCCCAGCTTCAGAATCTCACCTCCCTCAATCTTTACAATAACCAGATCGGAGATGAGGGGGCACAGGCGATTGCCCAGCTTCAGAATCTCACATCCCTCAATCTTTACAATAACCAGATCGGAGCTGAGGGGGCACAGGCGATTGCCCAGCTTCAGAATCTCACATCCCTCGATCTTTACAATAACCAGATCGGAGCTGAGGGGGCACAGAGGATTGCCCAGCTTCAGAATCTCACATCCCTCGATCTTGACTGGAACCAGATCGGAGATGAGGGGGCACAGGCGATTGCCCAGCTTCAGAATCTCACCTCCCTCGATCTTAACAATAACCAAATCGGAGATGAGGGGGCACAGGCGATTGCCCAGCTTCAGAATCTCACCTCCCTCGATCTTTACAATAACCAGATCGGAGATGAGGGGGCACAGGCGATTGCCCAGCTTCAGAATCTCACATCCCTCAATCTTTACAATAACCAGATCGGAGCTGAGGGGGCACAGGCGATTGCCCAGCTTCANCCTCCCTCGATCTTTACAATAACCAGATCGGAGCTGAGGGGGCACAGGCGATTGCCCAGCTCCAGAATCTCACCTCCCTCTATCTTTACAATAACCAGATCGGAGATGAGGGGGCACAGGCGATTACCCAACTCCAGAATCTCACCTCCCTCGATCTTTTCAATAACCAGATCGGAGATGAGGGGGCACAGGCGATTGCCCAGCTCCAGAATCTCACATCCCTCAGACTTAACGGGAACCAGATCGGAGATGAGGGGGCACAGGCGATTGCCCAGCTTCAGAATCTCACATCCCTCAATCTTAACGGGAACCAGATCGGAGCTGAGGGGGCACAGGCGATTGCCCAGCTTCAGAATCTCACCTCCCTCGATCTTGACGAGAACCAGATCGGAGATGAGGGGGCACAGGCGATTGCCCAGCTCCAGAATCTCACATCCCTCAGACTTAACGGGAACCAGATCGGAGATGAGGGGGCACAGGCGATTGCCCAGCTCCAGAATCTCACCTCCCTCAATCTTAACTGGAACCAGATCGGAGCTGAGGGGGCACAGGCGATTGCCCAGCTCCAGAATCTCACCTCCCTCAATCTTAACGGGAACCAGATCGGAGCTGAGGGGGCACAGGCGATTGCCCAGCTTCAGAATCTCACATCCCTCGATCTTGACGGGAACCAGATCGGAGGTGAGGGAGTCCGCGCACTGCTCGACACTTGGTCCAACGGACCGCATTCCGATCGCCTTGAAACTCTCTCTTTGGCAGAAAACGGCGACCTCAGTTCCGTGCTGCCGGACGAGGCGATTTCGGGTTCGGACGCAGAAGCAATACTAGCTGCCTATCGGCGGTTTCACGGAAGTGAGGCACATCGACTCCAGCCCTTGCGCGAAGCGAGGTTGCTCGTGCTGGGCAACGAGGCCGTTGGGAAGACATCACTGGTTAGTTACCTCGTCGATAACGAATTTAGAAATCCGGCTGAAGAGAAAACGCCAGGGGCACGGCTACGGGAAAAGATTGAAGTTCAGGCCTGGGCGGACTCTTCGCCAGCACCGCTTGAATGCGACGTAAAATTGAATGTTTGGGATTTTGGCGGGCAGGACATCTATCATCGTACTCATCGGTTTTTTCTATCAGCCCGCAGCCTGTACCTGATAGTGCTGGAAGCGCGACGAGAAGACGACCGCTCGTACGTAGACTGGCTGCGCACGATTCAGAGCCGGGCAGGTGACGCGCCGACGATCATTGTGATCAACAAGTCGGACGGTGCACACCGTAACACCTTGCAACTTGACAAATCCGGCTTGTGCCGAGAGTTCCCCGGTATTGTGGATATCGTCCGTACTTCGTGTGAGGAAACTGAGGTGGACGCGCCAGCGATGATCCAAACGCTCCGCGAACTTATTGTACATACTCTCGAAAAAGACGAGCGTCTGAAGCACGTGCGCGAACCTGTGGCACCAGAGTGGCTGGCCGTCAAAGAACGGCTGACCATGATGGCCAGCGAGCAGCCGGTGCTGCAATTCAACAGGTTTGAGGCGCTATGCGAAGAGCAGGAAATCACCAACGTCGCAGAACAACGCGGACTGCTCAGGACACTCCACCACCTAGGGACGGTCGTAGCTCACGGGCTGGACAATGAGGACACGCCGCTCGGCATTCGTAACGTGGAACTGCTTGACCCCAACTGGCTCACGACAGCAATCTATTCGGTGATGACTGATTGCAGCGATCGCGCGGAGATGGTTGAACGTCCTGCCGAATTTACTCGGCAGGATCTCCGTCGCATTCTCGACCAAGAGCGATATTCACCGGAGCGAGACAGCTACGAGTACATCCTAGATATGATGCAGCACGACGATATCCAGTTGATCTACGAACTGCCAGGGAAGAAGGGCTGCTATCTTTTGCCGGCCGCACTGCCAAAAAACCGTCCTGAGCTCAACGACTGGCCCGGAGACGGGCTGCTGTTTCGGTATCGGTATGAGTTCCTGCCACCAGGCCTGTTGTCTCAATTCATCGTGCAGGCACACGAGCATGTTACGGCAACGCGATGGCGAACTGGAGTCGTGCTTGAGGTCCGAGAGTGTCGAGTGCTGGTCGAGGCGAAGATCGACGATGACATAGTGGACATTCAGGTTCAGGGCCGGGCCAATCGACGCCGTGACGCACTCAACGTCACTGCTGAATATCTCGAAATAGTGCATCGACGTTTCGGCGAACTAGGTGCGGAGGCGTGCGTTCCACTTCCGGAACAGCCACAGCTAGACGAGAGCTACGATCACTTGCTGATTCTCGAAGGGGATGAGCAAGATGGCCCCAATCATGAATACAGACCGCGCGGCGCTAAGCGGAAGTTCACGGTCTCCGAGTTGCTCAACGGAGTCCGTCTGAGTATCAGAGCACGCAGCGACATCCACATCACCAACAAGTTCTACGGGGGAGACGACATGTCAGAAACATACAACACTAGTATTGGAGATGGAAACAAAGACGTTTCCATCACCCAGGGAAAAGGCATAAATCGCGTTACTGCCGACAAGATCGAAGGCAGCTTCAATCAGGCGGCACAGTCAGACGCCTCAGACGAGGTTAAGACACTGCTCCGGGAACTTGCCGGAGAAGTTGCGAACATCGCAGCTGAGCAGGCGCCGGAGGATGCTGATGCAACGGCAGATGCCCTGGAGACGCTGACGAAGGAAGCCACTCGCCTATCCCCGCGTAAAGACTGGTGGGACCTGAGCGTCAAGGGAATCCAAGACGCGGCTAAGGCTGTTGGCACCGTGGGCGCTACGGCGGTAGTGATTGCCGAGAAGCTTGGCGGGTTGCTGTTTGATTAATCGGACTTTATCCGAACAAATGGTGCAACGAATTCTCGACGTACGCCAATATGAACGCGTTCGGAAAAACGTTACTTTTCGTGAATGGCTGTAGAAACACTCGACACATACTACAAGACGCCCGAACTGCTTCCGTTCTTGCCGTAAGCGAAATCAAAACACTTGCTTCCCGTCAATGGCGATGAAAACGGTACACATCTGACTTGCTTTCTAAAACTAAAAATGATGGGTGGGTAATTACCTTTTACCGGACACTTTGAGTTATGGGAGGGTGTTAGCCAATTCATCTACAGGCATGTATCACCTCACTTCCGACCAATCACCAGACCAATAATCTACGATTCCGACCTCACCAATCCAGAATAACGGTTCAGCTTCATCGGGATCTGTCATCGTCGTTACCAACTCGATTTTTCAAATTAGATTTTCGTTCGAATCTAAATCAATACAGGCTACTATCAGCCTTTCCCCATCTTTGAATTCCGTTTTAGATTCTGCACGAATCCAAGGATATTCGCTCATAGCATCCTCTTCACGTCGGCAATGATCATCCCAATCATGTGAAGGACAGCGCGCCATTGATGTCATTCCTTTCTAAAATTAAAAATGATGGGTGGGAAACAACCTTTTCCCGGACACTTTAGTCTGATAAAATGCTTTCGCCATTACCTGACCACCGGCATTCTGTTTCATCGTTGACCAATTCTTCTAATTCAATTAGTCGCTCTTTCATAATCGCGTGTTCTTTTTTCATGCGTTCGATTTCCCGCCACTCAACCGATGGGTGCAACCTATAAAACCCTTCAACTGTGTAATCATGCTCCGCCGTGTGCGTCACCATTACAACTTGCGACATTTCTCCCGCGTGTGATGATTCAGACGCGCTGTCATTCTCGGCTGCTTTTGAAATCAAACCTTCTTTCGCGGCTTCAATGTCGGGATAGTCGCTCTGAAATTCCCCGCCCTCTTCGAGAACCAAAAAAGGATGGTCCGGTTCATAATACTTGTCACTCATTCGTCCCTCGATTTCTAAATTTGATTTAAAATGCTGTCTGGTAAATAACATTTTCCCAGACACTTTCTGCCGTAAATTATTGAGAGTCGCGCAAAACCGCTTGCTCTAAGGGAGTCAAATCCCAGGCGGCCAGAACGACATAAAGATTTTTACCAAGGTGCTTCAGCAGCATGGGATCGACCGGGATTGTCTCCCACTCCGCCTCCCAAAGAATGTGATAGTTCGACAGCTTAGCACCCGGTCTCAATGAGGGGGGAATACTTGGAACAACCGCACGTAAAACTTCTCTGCGCCATTGTTGATCGTTATCAGTAGGAAAGGTATTTCTAGGAAGTACGACGCATCTGCTTTTCGCTGGATGCCAGTCAGAGTTTGATGAAAATATCGGCTTTTTAAAACCAGCTTCTCTTTTGGTTGTTGTCCAGCGAAACCAACAAAGCTTGGCGTCGGCCCTGACGATTGCCAGTTTAGGACGTTCAAGGTGATCGACTCCCGCATTTTGCATCGTCGCTACGATGTCGATTACCTGGTTACCTTTTGAGAGTTCACGATACGCGTTTTTGAGAGCCTCATATTCAATGCAGTGCCGTTCTTTCACAGCCTTCATGTATTCGGCGTATTTCTGTCGAGCGATAAGGTGTTTTTCTTCAATGGTTGTAACTTCCATAGCTACTTTCCTTTTCTAAAAATGATAAAAATGTTGTCTGGTAAACAGTCTTTTACAAGACATTGATCCGCGATCGCCATTCCATCAGCGACCGCAGATAAAAAATTAACCAGGCAATCCGTTTGCCTGGTCTCGAAGTGCCTCCAACAAAGTGACCCGATAGAAACCAGGTGAACGATGCATGTCCGGATTTTGGGCCAGTGCCCGGACAATGATCGGTTCACAATGAGTTTTCACGAAGTCTAGGAGCTCGTCTCGTTTCAATCGGTCCAGCTGGGGACCGTACTTACGTTCCAGCTCTTGCTGGGCGCGTTGATTCGCTTTTCGTTTTGCCTCACGTTCTGCCGTTTTCTGTGAAGCCTGGCAGCCTTGCTTTTGTGCTTCAGCCTGCCGTTGCTGTTTGAGAAATTCGTCAGATTCCGGAGGCCAGCCTTTCGAGGGATCTTCACCAGGCAAAGCCTCACACACGCGTTTTTTCAGTGCACCTGGACCGTACGCGTCAGGTTTCGATCGAGCGTATTGAATCAGCTGTAAAACATCATCGAGCGAACAACCACGGGCCAGGGCCGTTTCGATGGCTTCACTCGCGAGACCCACCCCCATCAAACGCAATTCTTTTTCCACCGCCACCCGCTCCGGCGAAATCGTTACGAGCGCTGTATTGGAGGGTGGTGGATTAATACGTGAAAGCGGTATAAGGAGGGACGGGTCACCGTGACCCGGGTCAGGGGGTCTGTGTGACCCGTCGGACGGTTCAGGGTGACCCGGGTCAGCTTCAATTTGACCCGACGCTGAATTAACGACTTGCGACGATTCATATTCCAGATCAGGAGCTGGAGTTTCTGAATTCTCGTCCGCTTGATTGGGGGATCGGACAGGAGCCGATTTTACAAGCGGTTCGCCATCAGCGATAGATTGAAGATTCGACCAGATCAACTGGTATTCATTCGCCTGCTTGCCCTGTGAGTTGATCACAGGTGTTTTATGAAGCAGATCATACTCGATGAGGTTAGCAACGCCACGTTTGGCAGTTGCCCTGGACATATGGAGGAAAGCAGCGATCTCGTTATAAGTCATCGTGACCACGGCTTGATCGCGGGCGCAATCATCGATTGATCTGAGTACCAGGAGCATACGGGAATTAAAGATGTTACGCCGCATGATCTTATTAATGATGGCCAGTTTAGCACCACGTTTGAAATTAAATTCAAGTTGTTTTTGATCCGTCATTTTTGAACGTCCTGTTCACATTACGCGACTTGTGGTTCCGGTTCCTCTTCAGTCGGTTCATGATTTAGTTCATCTCGGATGATGATGACATCTTCCGGTGCTTCTATTCCTACTCGAACAACACCAGGTCTGATTTGCAAAATTTGGATATAGATTTTGTCGCCTATCTTGATTCGTTCTAAAACTTTTCGACTTAAAACTAACATTTCAGACTCCTTTCAAATGGTTGATAAAAATCATTTTCAAACAACTTCGATTCTTGAGAGCGGAATCGCTCTTAGTTCACCTTCAACGAAAACGGCCGCTGTTTCGAGAAACGCGATCGCCTTCCATGTCGTCTTGCTCATCCCGTCCGGATCCGCGTTGCGATCGCGCCCCTCGGACCAATAAAAGACTTCCGTTCCCGGAGAATAATTCGCGTTGAAATCATCAACCGCTTTCAGAGCTTCAGCCCGTTTTACTCTCCAGAGTTCGATCGCTTCTAAATCAGTCATGACGATAAATCACCTTGATCCGTGACAAAGGGATTCGGCCGGCATCGGCCAGGAGAATGTAGCTTGTTTCACCGACAGCAAACGCGCTTGATCTTGTCACCGTGTCAATCCATCCGTTCTGCCGATTTCCGTTCCAGTATTCAACGGTGGTACCAACTTGATGAATGGAATTAAAAACACTCGATTCGAGCTGGGCGTCTTTTGTCTTTCTCTCAATGGCCGTTAACACAACGTTCTCCTTCCTTCATTCAGTGACAACGAAAATCTGAGCTCCCTCGACCTTGATTACTTCTCTAATACCAGCTGAGAAAAACCCGTCCGGAATGATTGCTTTATCGCGAGCTTCTACCTCAGAGTGAGCATTGATAGAAAGAATTTTGTTTGTAGGCTCACCCTGTAAGCTGTCTGATTTCATCAGCAAGATTTCGAATGTTTTCATGAGTTCAGCTCCGTTAAAAAAGAAACATTCAAACGCGAAATGCCCACCGATCGAAATCTCGATCGATGGGCATTTATTAGGGACAACGTGCCTACGTTGAAAGGAAAACGACGCGGCCACACGCTTGATAAAAATGAGTTAACCAGGTTTAAGCGTGTAACGTGAGGATGAACGACCTCCGCGTCGTTGGAATTTTTTGTTATGCGGGAAAACGCAGAATATCCGGATCCGGATCGTCGTCGGGATTGGATGAAGTTTGAAATGCGGCCGGTTGTGGCGTTGCCAATGCTTCCTCGATCAAATGGTTTGAAACGTTGGCATACGAACGCCTGGTTGTTTCGACCGATGAATGACCGAGCATTTCTTGCGCAGCTGCAGGAGAGCGAACAAACAGATTCGTTCCGCACGTCGACCGCAGTTGGTGAAACGTGAAATGATCCTCTCCATCGATCCGCGCGGCCATTTGGATTTTGTAAAACTGACCATACAGTTGTTTGAATCCTTTGGGTTTGGGAAAGACCAGTTCGCGATCGGACCAAATCAATTGGAAATGATCGATCACTGATTGATGGAGCGGTAGCCGGCGTTGTTTCCCTGTCTTTTCCGCGTCGAATGTGATCATCCCCTTGTCGAGGTCGACCTCTTTGATCGTCAGATCGAGAAAGTCGTTTCGTCTCAATCCCGTGTTGTAGAGAAACACGACAACCGCGCGCCACCAGGCAGCCGATCCAAATTCGAAATTCGGCCAGGTCGCAACTGCGCACGCCTCGTAGATCGCGTTCAATTGTTGATCGTTGGCCACGCGGGGAATCTTTTCGTTCTCCTTCAGTGGTTTGATCCACACAAACTCTTTGAGAATTCCGAGGCCTTCGCGATTGCGAGGACCTGGGGGACCGAGCCGATTCATGATCGCGAGAATATGACGCCGTAATTTGTTGAACGTTGGTGGCGTGTGATCTTCCATGAACGCATTGCGAAAGGTTTGCAGGGTTTTGTTTTCGATGTCGAACACTTCCGGATCGTCGGTCAAGGCTTCCCAATGGCCGAGCATGTTTTCGTAACATTCCAGCGTGCGCGGTTTGAGATCTGGGGATTTGTAATGCTCTAAAAAAGCCTTTCGTAACGTGAGACGATCGGAATCGATCGATGAAGTTTGAGAATTTGAAATCATGGCAGCTGTCCTCTTTAGGAATAGGTACAGTTAGCCCAAACAGATCAATCGTGCCTGCTGATAAAGTTGATCTGTCCTCACTCCGTTGTGCCTCCTTGTAGGCATTGTTTGTTAGATCCTGAATCGTGAATGAACAAACGCGATCCTTCCCAAAGAAAACTATCCAATTTTCAACCCTCTCTTCTTCACAAATTCTCATACTATTCCCTCCACAATCGCGATGCGCGTACGTTTAGCGCAACGATAGGGATCGTGAATTTTTCAGGGGTTGAGAAAAGCGGGCCGGTTGATCAAAGCGCGTAAAGCGCAACGATCAACCGGCTGAAGTAGTTCTGGAAACGTGCAAGCAAAGCAGCAAAGAACCCCGCATAAAAACTCAACTCCAAAGATCGGCTAATGCCCAACAGACAAGGGCCGACCCAACGAACGAATTAAAAAGTTGTTTTAGACGTTCGTAAGGTCTCGATCTTCGAGCAGAGATAAACGGCTAGAAGAGTAGGGTGAGAAATCTCACGGACGTCTGTTATTTATTAGCGAGAGTCAGTTTGCGCAGGGAGATTTCAAAAAGTCAATATTGAGTGGGGGAGAATTTAGAAAATTGCGGAAAGACCTTCCACGCAGAATTGAATATTAGAAACGTTGACGCGAGAGAATGTGCTAACAAATAACAGACGTAAACAGCTCTGAAAGAGCTTGCTTCGAAATGTTTTTCATCTCGCGTCAACGTTAATCTAGATTCGTGTGAGGTCCCGGACTTTAGATCCGGTACTTCATTTCTCAGACACCGCAACTAGTGAAAAACACCAGCCGAATCAGTGTCATACTCAAGCGAGGCCGACGGGACTTGAACCCGCAACCCCCGGATCGACAGTCCGGTACTCTAACCAATTGAGCTACGGCCCCTCGCAGGTGGTCGGAAATAATAGGCAATCATTTTCGTGAATGCCACTTATTCGACACAAAAATTCATGAGAATGTTCGAATTCTCTCATTTTAACTCATCTGACTTCTGTCTGAGTTCAACACCCAATATAACCAGACAGTAAAGGTACGACAAGTCATATAAAAATCGTATCTTATGAATCGGAATTCTTACCTAAACACATTAAAAATAACACGTTATTTCGATCAAAAATCCAAAGTTGGCAACATCCTCTGGTTAGTCTGTAATTGTTGTACGGTAAAAATCATTTGCAGCGGCTACACCAGCACCAGGACTAAGTTGGTAGCCAGCATGTAGCAGACATTGATCCAGTGCGGCCAGAAACATGAGCACGTTAGACCCCCTGCTGGTTTCTCCCATTAAACCAATCCGCCAGGTTTTACCCTTCATTGGGCCTAATCCTCCCCCAATTTCAATTCCAAACCAATTTAAAAGCTGGCTACGAATAGCAGCGTCATCGATCCCCTCAGGAATTTTGACCGCATTGAGCATCGGTAATTGATGGTCTTCCGCGACGGCAAACTGAATTCCCATCGCTTGCAAGCCTGCTTTCAACGCACAGTGGTTTGCATAATGCCGGGAATATCGGTTTTCCATACCTTCTTCGAGAACCAATCGCAGCGCCTGATGCAAACCGTAGTTCATATTGATGGGAGCAGTATGATGATACGCACGTGAACCTCCCCAGTAGGAACGAACCATCGACATATCTAAATACCAACTGGAGACCTTCGTCTTACGGGCATCCATGGCAGCAACAGCACGTGAACTAAATGTGACGGGAGCCAAACCAGGAGGACAACTGAGGCACTTTTGCGTGCCACTATAAGCGGCATCGATATTCCATTCATCGATTTTGACAGGCATTCCGCCCAGTGAGGTCACACAATCGACCAGCAGCAGTGCGCCTGCATCATGTACGACATCAGCCAGTTCTTTGAGCGATTGTGCGGCACCAGTCGATGTTTCAGCATGTACAATTCCCAAAACTTTGGGTTTTTCTTTTTTTACGACTTCGGCAATCTCTTCTACTGAAAACACTTCACCGAACTCACGGGTAATCTCAACTACTTCAGCTCCGACCCGACTGGCCACATCAGCCATCCGACCGCCGAATACACCATTCGTGCAGACAACCATTTTGTCACCCGGTTCGATCAGGTTCACCACGCAGGCTTCCATTCCTGCGCTCCCGGTACCACTCACCGCCAGCGTCAGTTCATTTGTAGTATGAAAAAGCGTCCTTAACATTTCCTGGAGCTCATCCATGACTTTCAGAAAGTAGGGATCAAGATGGCCCACAGTAGGTGCTGCCATCGCGGTCAGTACACTGGGAGCAATATCACTCGGACCAGGTCCCATCAGTGTGCGGCGAGGAGGTTGAATAGGACTGTGAAAATGATGTTCGATTGTCATTATATATACTCTTTATGATTGATAGAAACTTTGAATCAATTGACTATTCTAATTACAACAATAGCAGGAGTCGCTTACCGTTTTTCAGTCACCAGACGGCTGATCTGTTTAAATTCATCCGTCCCAGCAACTTCACACCACTCAAATAAAATTGATTCCGTAGTAGTGATCTGCGCTCCCGAATTTTCCATACGTTTGATCGCCACTTTCCAATCGAGCTTATTTCGACTGGCAACAGCATCAATGGGAATGATAACGCGATAGCCTGCTGCTAACAAATCCAAAGCAGTCTGTTGCACACAGATATGTGCTTCGACCCCGGTCAGCACAATTTTTACACGACTATCAATCGTGTTGGTAATCGAACCCCAACCTAAGCATTCTGCACCGCTGAAGCGAACCTTTTCTTTTGGTTCCGGCAGTAGATCTGCCAATTCCGCAACAGTGGGTCCCAGACCTTTAGGATATTGTTCGGTACTACTGATGGGAATTTGAAAGAGATTTGCAGCTTGCGCTAATTGTTTGATCCGAAACACAAGTTCTTCCGCTACAGGAATGACAGGCACCAGCTTTTCCTGCACATCAACGACGACTAATTGACATTCCTGATGAGAAAGTAAATCAATACTGCGAGGGAACGAAGGGGAAGTCTCTGTCATGTGCTGACCTGATTAACGAAACGACAGCGGAATGCTCAAGATATACTTAATCATCATTGAAGAATCCGTTATTTTTATAAGATCTGAACTGCATAGTAGAGCGAGTGGTAAAAGAAAGAATCAACAGCGAATCTGCTTTCGAATTCCATTCCGCATTGATAAAATACAGTTTCAAAGTTGTACCCTAACAAATTGGTAACATATAGTGAAGCACATGAATCATCTCAATTTTTTTGCCCTTGGTCTCAAGCGACATTTTCTTTTACTCTCTGGAGTTTTACTGCTTCTCCCAATCGGAACAGGAGATCTTTCGGCTGACGAACAGCAATCGGCCTTACTCAAACAATTTGTCAAAGAGCTGGTGCCGATTACACCAGGCAAAGGAATCTTTCCCCAATCATTTCAAATGGGCTCTACAAAGGGACTGCCAAACGAAACACCTGTCCACACAGTCATCTTCACTACTGATTTTTGGATTGGTAAGTATGAAGTGCCACAAAATCTTTATGAATCGGTCATGGGCAATAATCCCAGCCGCTGGAAAGGACCTCGCAACTCTGCTGAAGAGTTCGATTGGCGTACGGCCAATCAATTTTGCCAGAAATTAACCCAGCTATTGCGAAAAGACTCATTAATTAGACCCGATGAGGAAATTCGACTGCCTACCGAAGCCGAATGGGAATACTGCTGTCGCGCGGGAACGACAACGGAATACAGTTTTGGCGATCAAGCACAAAAAACAGGCGATAAGGGTAAACTCGCTCGTATTCTTGATGAATATGCCTGGCATACTGGCAATGCAGCGGGCAATGATCCCCCGGTGGGAGCTCTGAAACCGAACCCGTGGGGACTGTATGATATGCACGGTTACCTTTGGGAATTCGTGGCAGATCCCTGGCACGATAACTATAAAAATGCACCCAAGGACGGTCAAGTTTGGGGGACTGGAACCCCAGAATCGCCGCGTGTGATCCGAGGCGGAGCGTGGACTGACCGATATGACTATCTCAGATCTGCATTTCGCAGAAAAGTAAGTCCAACAACTCATAGTCCAGCATTGGGTTTACGTTGTGTTAAAGCAAAAGTTAAAAAATCGGAAAACTAGGCTCTACGAATTGCAGGAGTGTCGCGCCGGTGATACTCTTTTATATAGTTTGGGCCACTTTCGACAGGAAATCAGAAGTTTTTTGCTCAAGTGAGATCCTGTTCGTGTTGAGTTACTTCATTCACCTCAAGTCGTTTCTGTTTTTAAAGTATGTAAATAAGGCGAGAAAGTTTGTCTCCCATGAGTTCAGAACAACCACCAACTGAAGAAATCAAGGCCAGCGAAGAAACACCAGATACGAATCCGTCGGCAGATCAGGGTCCGAGCGATAAGGATCAAATCGTTGAAGAAGCGAATGCGACCGAAGCTGCTGCCTCCACGCCGGTGACAGAACCGCAGCCTGAAACGACTCCTGAGCCTGCACAAACAGCAGAAGAAAACAGCGTCCCGGAACAAGCGACGGAAGCTGAAACACCAGAGAAAGAACCAGTCGCCAAAGAAGAACGTAAAGTTCAATTAAAACCTAAAGTCAACCCGGAACAGTTTAAAGCCGTTCCTTCACTTGGTTCCGGTGGTCCACCTCAGCAGCAAACAAAAGATGGCGAACAGGGTGACGCAGAAGAGCTCAGTGAACAAGAACTTCAAGAAGCGGCTCTGTTACAGATTGCAGAAGCAGCAGAGCCTGTTGATATTCCCCCGGAAGTCGATGATATCGGCCAGGATCTGGAAGCAGAACTGGCAGCCGCTTTATCTGATCAGGGAGCACAGGAACTTCCGAAGACTCTGACTGACGAAGAAATTGCAGCAGAAGCAACTGAGGAAAGCACCACAGCAGCGACTCAACCCGCAGCACCAGCTGATGAAGCAAGCGATTCGCTCGCAGAAGGGGATCGGCTCAAAGGAAAAGTTGAATCGATCAACAATGATGATGTCTTCATCGATTTAGGAACTCGTGCTCTGGGAGTTCCGGGTATCGTTCCACTAAGACAATTTGGTGACAAGGCTCCTGAAGTTGGCCAAGAGGTCGAAGTCAAAATCACCAGTATCAAAGAAACAGAAGGACTTATTGTACTTTCACTACCACGCGGACGTCATAAGCCTTCCGGAAACTGGGATGCTGTTTCTGCAGGACAGGTTGTGGAATGTGTTGTGAATAAATCAAATAAAGGTGGTCTTGAAGTCAATGTGGGAAGCTTGAGAGGCTTCTTGCCGGCAAGTCAGGCTGACCTCTATTTTGTGGCAGACCTGGAACCGTTCGTAGGGCAAAAACTGACCGTTCAAATTACGGAGGTCAATCCTAAGAAACGAAATTTGGTCGTAAGCCGCAGAAAGTACCTGGAAGCAGAACGGGAAGAAATTCAAAAGGAACTCTGGGAGAAACTCGCCGTTGGTCAGGAAGTGACCGGGACCGTCAAAAATATCAAGAACTATGGTGCGTTCGTCGATATCGGAGGCATTGATGGATTTCTGCATATCGGTGAGATCAGCTGGAATCGCATTAAACACCCTAAAGATGCACTTAGTGAACAGCAGCAGATCAATGTAAAGATCCTCAAGATCGATCGCGAGAAGAATCGTATCAGTCTGGGAATGAAACAATTGCAACAGGATCCCTGGTTAGCGGCAGAGGAAAGTTATGCCAAAGGCTCTACCGTCACAGGAAAGGTCACGCGCACCACTGACTTTGGTGCCTTCATCGAGCTTGAACCGGGCCTGGAAGGACTAGTCCATATCAGCGAGCTGGATCACCGTCGTGTCAAAAGAGTGACAGAAGTCCTAACCGTGGGACAGGAAACATCGGCAAAGGTGCTTGAAGTAGATCTGAACCGCAAGCGCATTAGCTTATCTTTGAAAGCCCTTATTGATAAACCGGAAGCCCCTGCGGAAGAGCAAGCAGAAGCACAACCCGCCTACGAACGAAAACGGAAAGGTCCACTACTGGGCGGTAATGCAGGTGATCCAACCAGTGGAAGCGGCGGCGGACTGTTTGGAAACCCCACCGATTACAAATAGTTGTTGCTTTCTGCTTTTAATTCATTATGAAATCAGAAAAAGAGTTTGTCAGTCAATGGCGAACTCCTTTTTTTAAGCGGTTCACCATTCAACTTTTTTATCCCCAAAACTACGCGATGATGTCGTGTACAACACGTGTCGGAAACTGATGAGTGAGCCGTTCACCCAAGCCGTTACGTTCGTAAACCAGCTTTTCGTGGTTCATACCTAAGAGATGCAAAATGGTGGCGTGCCAATCCTGGATACTGACTCGATTTTCTACGGAAGCATATCCCACTTCGTCGGTATTGCCATAAACCAGTCCCTGTTTCACTCCACCGCCTGCCATCCAGGCTGAGAAACCATAAGGACCATGATCGCGTCCCGCCACCTGCATTTTCGATTCAGAGGTAATCTGCGCGGTCGGCAAGCGGCCAAATTCTCCTCCCCACAACACCAGAGTGGAATCTAATAAGCCCCTTTGCCTGAGGTCTTTCAACAAACCGGCAATGGGAAGGTCTGTTTGACGACAGGCACTACTCAGAGATTTTTGAATATTCTGATGGTTATCCCAGACTTGGCCGCGCGTATAAAGTTGAACAAACCGAACCCCATTCTCAACCAGCCTTCGGGCCAGTAAACAACGTCTTCCAAAATTGTCAGTTTCTTTCTCGTTAATTCCGTACATGGAAAGTGTCTGCTCGGTCTCTTGTGAAATATCCAGCGTTTGTGTTGCCTCCAGCTGCATGTTCGCAGCCATCTCATAATTGCGTATCCTGGCTTCTAACTCCTGCTGACCAGGACGTTGACTCTGATGCATGCGGTCTAACTGCTTGAGCAACCGTTGTTTGGCCTGAGCAACCTGTTCGGATTCGGAATAATCAGGTGCCAGATTCAGCAAAGGTGAACCGGTGGCTTTCATCCGTGTTCCCTGATAAAGGGGCGAAAGATACGCCGACATCCAGTTATCCACATTATTGACTGGCAGGCGATTACTGGGGTCAGCCAAGACTACGTAAGCGGGTAGATTTTGATTTTCATTACCCAGGCCATAAGTAATCCAAGAGCCCAGGACGGGGTGACCGGGGAAGGTTTGCCCCGATTGCAGTTTGTAGATGGCCGGTTCGTGGTTGGGATGTACGTTATACATGGAACGAATTATCGTCAGCTGATCGACTTCTTCCGCGATGTGAGGCAACGCTTCAGAAACCCACGCACCCGTTTTGCCATACTGCTGAAACTTGAAAGGGCTCTGCATTAATTTTCCAGTACGGTCTTTTTCAAAAACCGCATTTCCGGTCAATTCTCGAGGAGCCGTTTTTCCATGAAACTTTTTCAGCGCCGGCTTAGGATCAAATAAATCAACCTGACTGGGACCGCCTTGCATGCAGAGATGAATGACCGATTTTGCACGAGGTGTGAAATGAGGTCGTTTGGGGGTCAGGTCTTCAGGGATTCGATGTATGTTATGCTGCTTCTGATTCTCAGCCATCAGGTTTTGCTGACCAATCAATGAGGTCAACGCGACACCATACAGCCCATCTGTCATGCGGTCGAAAAAACTTCGACGCGAGATGGCAGCCATGATCGAATTTTGGTTTGAGGAGGGAGGCATGGATTTTCAATCAATATAAAGAAACTCGGCTGAGTTCAGTAATACGTGACAAAAATTAGCTAGACCATCATGGGCCGTCTTAGTCGATTGATTCTGCTTCTTAGCCTGTTCTGGCTTGCTGGCAACCAGAGGCATTGTTGCTTCTTTGCTTTGGTCTAAGAGACGTAACGATGCCAGAGCAATCTTTCTTTCCTCGGGCAATGGATCGCGCTGAAATGCAAGTTGATACACAGCATCTATCTGTTTCTTCGGATCATCACCTGTCTGAGCCTGAACCCGTTTGGCAAACAAAGCCGCAATGTCATACACCATTTTATTATTCACGAGAAGTAAAGGCTGAGAAACAACGGTTGAGTTTTTACGAACCGTGCAGTTCGGATTCATTTGTGGAAGATCAAACACTTCCAGAAATGTCGGCATTTCTTTTCGTCGGTGTCTGACATAAACGCTTCTCCGCCACCCCTGTTCGGTTCGCTTTGAAGTCACCAGACCATCCGAACGAACTTCCACATCAACCGGTGGACCAAATGGTGTCTCATCAAGTTGTCCCGCAGTAAAAATGAGCGAATCTCGCAGTTCTTCTGCTTCCAGCCTGCGTAAGGGCATGCGGGAAATCAGCCTGTTTTCCGGATCTCGCTTTTGATGGAGTGAAGTGATAGACGAAGATTGGCGATACGCACGCGACGTCATAATCAAACGATGTAACTGTTTGAAACTCCATCCATTTTTTACAAAGTTCACAGCCAACCAGTCGAGTAGTTCCGGATGACTGGGTGGAGTGCCCAAGGCACCAAAATTATCGAGGCTCTTTAAAATTCCGTTTCCAAAATGTTTATTCCAGATACGGTTGACGATCACCCGTGAAGTCAATGGATGATCAGGCTGAGTGAGCCAGCGGGCGAATGCCAGCCTGCGCCCGGTTTTGAAAGTTGTTTGTGTGATTGGCTCGATATGATAGGGCGAGATTCCATCCGCAATGGCAGAAGGCGTTCCGGGCTGCACAAGGCGTGTGGGTTGATTTTCATCACCACGACGATAAATATAAGTCGGCGAGGGACGACCACGGTCCCATAATGCTCGAATCAAATTGGGAGTCTTCAATGAAGCAGTTCGCTTTTTCAGTTCTTTATCGAGCACCTTCTTTTCTTTTTTAGAGAGCTCCTTGTTTTTGAGCTTTGCTTTTAATTCCGCAATTTGTTTTTCAATGGGTGCATTGTATTTGTCGATTTCCTTTTGTTCCTGCTCAGGGATCACCGTTAATAATCGGCTACGGGCTCGTTTCCATTGATTGCTGAATGGTTGTGGTGTCATCCAGTCGTATTCGTCGTAAGCACCCTTGAAGATTGCCATCATCCTGTAATAGTCTCGTTGCGGAATCGGATCGTATTTGTGGCTGTGGCAACGCGCACAATTCATCGTCAATCCAAGTACACCACGAGCGAGTACATCGAGTTCGTCCGAAATCACTTCCATGCGGTCTGAAACCCGGTTCACTGGATTCGCCGAGGTTCCATCGGGGGCCATGCGCAAAAAACCGGTCGCCACCAGTTTTTCAATGACTTCCGGAGTCGCATTTTGCGGGTTCGCATAATCCACCAATTCATCGCCCGCCAACTGCTCGGTGAGAAAGACATCATAAGGTTTATCCTCACCGAAAGAACGGATGACATAATCACGATAGCGGTAAGCGTATTTCCGAATCAAATCGGCACTCCGCTTTCCTTCGGAATCAGCATAGCCAGCTAAGTCTAGCCAGAATCGCCCCCATTTCTCCGCATAGCGGGGAGACTGTAACAAACGGTCTATCAGGTTCTCATAAGCCTTTTCACTCTCATCAGCGAGGAACTCCTGCACTTCCCTCGGAGTGGGAGGTAAACCTGTTAAGACAAATGTCGCACGGCGAATGAGAGTGCGCCGATCCGCTTCCGGAGCATAAGACAGTTTCTGCGCTTCTAATTTTCGAAGAAGAAAAGCATCGATTGGATTTTTAACCAGCGACTGATGAATCACAGTCGGAGGGTCGACTTGCTGAGGAGGTTGAAACGACCAGAATTGGCGATCTGCTTTTGAAACCAATGGATCCTGATCATAGCGGAACTCCTCAGCTTCCACTTTCACTTCTGAGAGCCCCTGGCGAATCCATTTGGTGATTGTTGCCAGTTCTTCATCAGTCATCGGCTCAATGCCAGCCCGACTGATTTCCCCCTTCGGCGGACAGGTCTTCTCGACGATATACTTAACCAACAGACTTTCAGCTGGTTTGCCTGCGATGACTGCCGACCCTCCTTTGCCTCCTGTGAGCATTTTGGTTTTGGAGCGAACATCGAGTCCTCCCTCCTGGTACTCGGGACCATGACACATGACACAACGTCGGTACAAGATCGGGAGAACATCGTGTTGAGTGAGTATGGCAGGCGCATGTGCTTCGGGGCTCTGCTGAAACTTCAATCCTGTGAGAATCCACTGACGTATTTTGGAGAGCTCCTGTTTCGATAATGGCTTTGAACCTTCGGGAGGCATCTGGCCCTCATGCAAGTATTCAAACAACAGGCTCTCATCTGGTTTGCCCTTGACTAATCCCGATCCCGATTCGCCACCTTTCAGTAGATTTGCAGGAGAACTCAGGTCAAATTCTGCTTTTCGTGTTTTCTGATTGTGACACTTGACACAATGTGCCTGGAATATTGGTTGAATATCAACTTCATAAACAATGCTTGTCGACCGAGCAGTTTCTGTAGAGGTCTCTGTCGAGTAGACAGGTAAAGGTCTGGCGATCAAGACAATCAGACAGTTGAACAGCAAAAATAAAAGTCGATGCCGGGAAACAACCATGACTGAATGTTGCTCGTTTATAAAGGAAGGAGACTTGTGGAAGAAGTCTCATTATAACAAAAAACGCATCAATGATGTCAAGCGCGTAAAAATCCTAATGAATATTGAGAACCTTTCCCGATTAGTATCCATCACGGTTTTTCTGCGTGTGGGACGGAATTAGTACAAAACCATGTTAAATTCACAATCTAGTTGACTCTCAAATTTGGGGGAATTAGGATTGAAGTCAGTTGGAGGGGAGCGGATCCCCAAAATTTTACAACACTTTTTTCAGGAACCAGTTTGATGATCAGATCGCGAATCATGAAAGCAGGCGTCCCTATTGTGGCGCTCCTGCTGCTACTCACAGGTAGCCAAATGGCTCAAGCCGGTGTGACCAAGGATGCGGCGAGCAAGTATCTCAAAAATGTACAGAAGGGAAATCCCGATTTCAAATCGGTTGGGAAAATAACCTTTGGACCCAGCGGATTGCTGGTGGTGGCGGACCCCGCGAAAGCGACTGTAACTGTAATTGACACTCATGATCTGGGACCCCTAAAAAAGCTGGAAAAGAAAATTCCTAAAATTGACGTTGCTGTCGCCGCAAGTATGGGGGTTGAACCCTCCCAAATTCAAATCACAGATATGGCTGTGAACTCACAAAGTGGTAAAGTCTATCTTTCCGTTCGCCGTAAGACCGATGGGCAATCTGCCATCCTGGTCATTGACGCGCAAGGTAAGGTCAAAAATTTCGATTTGTCTGAGGTCGATTTTGTGCAGGTTGGTCTGCCCGGTGGTAAGAATTCTAAAATCAGAAATATTACAGGAGTGGCATTGGCCAGTGATCGTCTATTGGCAGCAGCACAATCCAATGCCGAATTTGTCAATAAAATTTATTCGATTCCCCTTCCGATCACACATGGAACTTCGGCTGATATCTACAGTGCCGAAACTTATCACGTGGCACACCGAAAATGGGAAACGAGAGCGCCGATTCAATCTTTCGTACCATATACGAATAAGGGTAAGAACTACATCGTAGGAGCATTTGCCTGTACGCCCATCGCCAAATTTCCGCTGGATGAATTACAGTCGGGCAGCAAAGTCAAAGGGACGAGTGTGGTCGAACTCGGTTCAGGAAATCGTCCCTTGGATATGTTGACTTATGAAAGTGATGGCAAAGAGTGGCTGTTAACCAATACATTTCGTTTCCACTGGAAAAGGAATATGTATGGTCCCAGTAAATGGTGGGGCGTCCGCGTCAATATGGACTACCTCGAAGCGGAAGACGTGAATGAAGATGCCGTTCGGCGAAATGTGAAAAAGAAATCAGGCCCGGATGGAATCGAAATTGTCGATCAGCTTGCCGGTGCTGTGCACATTGATAAACTGGATAAAAAAGAAATCGTCGTACTCCGTGATAATGACGGACACCTCGATTTGGAAATTTCACAGCTTCCTTAATTGATGTTGTGAGTCAGCCATAGACTCTTTCCTGTTCTGTTTTGCGAACAGGAAAGAGTTTTTTCGCTGTTTAATATCAGATTTTCAAAAACGGTCAGCGCTATGATCAAACCACAACAACAAATCGTAGGGAAACATCGCTGGCAGTTTTTGGCTGTACTGTTAATTTGCTGGTGGGGGCTCCAAGCAGAGATTCATGCGAGTAAACCGGTTGAACCGTTTACGTTAAAGATCACTGCAAATCCCAAAGACCCACGACGGTGTCTGGTTGTTGTCACAGCAAATCAATCCGAGTTCTGGAGTTCTCTCAAACAAGCTGATGAACAAAAGCTTCATGAGGTGCTGACGTTCAAATTGCAAAAACAGTCCGGACAAAGTATTCCAGCAATGCTGGGACGTTATCGCATTAAAACAAACCATCTGGAATTCGAACCAGCGTTTCCCTTAGTCCGAGGGACTCGCTATCAAGCAACCTTCGATCCAAAACCGTTAGAGTTATCTGCAAAAACGAAGGCGAAATTACTTCAAGCCGAATATTATATTCCATTACCCAATCTCAAGCCCCCTCGTGTGCTGGCGATTTACCCTTCGGGAAAGAGGCTCCCCGCGAATCACTTAAAATTTTACATTCAATTCTCCGAGCCAATGCAGCAGGGAGAGATTTTTGAGTATTTTTCTCTGTTCAACAAAACTCAAAACAAACAAGTCCCCCGTCCATTTCGCCATACCGAACTCTGGTCTCCCGATGGTAAACAGTTAACACTCTGGTTTCATCCGGGGAGACAGAAAGCAGGAGTCAATCTGAACGTCGAACTGGGTGCGATTCTGAATGAGGGAGACGAGTACGAATTGAAAATCGACCCAAAGTGGGCCGCATTATCGGGGCACGCACTGGGAACACCCGTTTCGAAACCGTTCTCAGCAGTCGCCATTGATGAACGTCAGCCATTCGTGAAAGACTGGAAATTAAGCGTTCCCCTCAAGGGAACACGAAAGCCACTCATTTGTAAACTGGGCGAGCCTCTGGACTACGTACTACTCAAAGATCAGATGAAAGTGCAGACAGAGCAGGGGGCCATTGTCAAAGGACAGATTCAACTCAGTCAACATGAGTCCGTTTGGCGGTTCATACCAGACAGACCGTGGCAGGCAGGTCACTATCGACTGGTTGCAGGAACCGTGCTCGAAGATCTGGCAGGAAATAGCATCGAACGTCTTTTTGCCATTGATGTATCGAAAAGAAAATCGAACGCTCCGAATGCGAGTGAATCTCGCTCTCTGGAGTTTACAATCACTGATTAACCAAGTTCCGCAATCGGACCAGCAGGACCATCGACCAATGGTGTAGGACGTCCACCCGGTTTGATCCAGTGACCGTAAGGGTCGATGCCCAATTTTTTGAATACGGTAGCACCGAGGTCTCCCGGGCCTAATCGTCGTTCTGCGATTTCGCCACCGCGTCGATCTGTGGCACCAATGACTTGACCGCCGGGAACGCCTGCACCGGCTGCCAACATCGACATCACCGGAGTCCAGTGACCACGTCCATTGGTTTTGGTCATGACCGGACCACGGCCAAATTCACCAAGTACCAGCACTAGCGTCGAATCGAGCAGCCCTCGTTCATCAAGGTCGCTGACCAAAGTGGTGATCCCATGATCGAGAACTGGCAACATGGGTTTGAGACCTTTCTCAATGCCACCCCATTTCACTTCATCACCATGATGGTCCCAGTGTCCCCAGGCATCACTCATCGTAATGAAAGTCACACCCGATTCAACAAGCCGACGCGCCAGTAACGACTTCTGTCCAAAAGAGTGGCTACCATATTTTTCTCGAAGCTTCTGTGGTTCGCGGTTCAGGTCAAATGCTTTCGCAACTTTTCCTGACAACACCATATCGTAAGCTTCCTGCACGTAACGATCCTGCAATGAAAGTTCAGTCGAGAGATCCGCATGCTTTCGGAGCTGATCAAACTGGCGACGTAATTCGTTGCGGTCATTCAATCGGGAGGTTTGAACTCCGGCAGGCATGCCAAACTTACCTGCGGATTTCACGCCATCCAATGGTTCATAACGATGCCCTAAATGGCCGGCACCGTAAATATCGGATTTCATGCTGTCAGCCAGCGCTACAAAGCCTGGCATCCCGGGCACGTTTGGTCCACGGAATTTGGCAGCCACAGATCCCATCGAAGGATAACCTCCGCCATCGCGATTGTCGTTCGTTCGACGCGACTTGGGATTAGCAGCCTGGAATGTTGTTGGTGTGTGATTGCTGGCCGTGGCATCCATAGAACGAATGATGGCAAACTTATCCATCATCGCTGCCTGCTTCGGCATATGCTCACAAATATCAATTCCATTCACCGAGGTGGAAATGGAATTAAAAGGACCACGAATTTCTTTGGGAGCTTGCGGTTTTAAATCCCAGGTATCCAGTTGACTGGGTCCACCAGAAAGCCAAATCAATATCACCGACTTGGCTTGGACCTTCTGATCTACTTTCGCTTCAGGAGAAGCCAGCGCCTGTTGCTTAAGCAATTGAGGGACAGAAAGCCCGGCAATTCCGGCCATACCCATTTGCAGAAACCAACGCCGACTCCCCACGTGAACCAGATCGCTACCCGGCGCGAAATGAGAAAATGAGCTTCCACCGGCGTGATGAAGTTGGTGTGGATTGTTTGGGAAACTGGTTGGTTGAGACATCCGAACTCTCCCATATCTAAAATCGATGATCGATTATTAATTAGGATTAGATAAAAAATGGTCTCACATTAAAACGCTTGACTTCAACTGAGACAGTTCTTTATTTAGTACCTATGTGGCGAGTAACTTAGGTAGGAAACTTTATATATTAGCATATACAAATATGATCGGAAAGAACAACCGGAACTCCGCATGTATTTATTGAAAAACAGATCAAAATGAACACATGCACACAATTCTGTCGTGCATAACACACATAATCTATTTATCTATTTTTCATCCGCAAATTCTGAGTCAATAGTTTTTCAGACTAAGTCAACTTGAGAAGTTTAATGGCATTTTCGCGATAGATTTTAGATCGAACATCAGCAGGAAGTTCTATTTTCTGGAAAAGTTCGAACTGGGGAACATGTTGCCCGGGGGCCAGATAATCAGTTCCGAATAGAATGCGATCCTGTCGACGAATCAAGAATTTTGTGCCGAATTCCAGATCACGTGAAATGGAATTCGCACCGGAACCAGCAGAAAGATCACCGTAGAGATTTGGATAGCGGCTCATTAAGTCATCGATGGCACCTCCCGGTTTGACTTTGGACTTAGGATAGCCACCCAACTCCTGCTGAGTGAGACCACCGGAAATGGAAGCCCACCAGCCAGGACCATGTCCAATGAAGTTTAACTCGGGAAATGTCTTGAGTGCATTTTCCAAACGCTTGAGGCCAGGAACATCCTTGCCACGAATGTTATCGATGTGAAACAGCAAAGGAATACCTACTTCCTGACATGCTTCATAGACCCGCATCATCAGAGGATCATCGAAATTCAGACCGACTTTATGTTCGCCAAATCCTTTCGCCCCCTGATCAGCCCAACGTTGAATCATATTCACTAAAGATTTGACACTCCCGGCATGAGTCGTTCGAGGGTCGACCGAGCAAAAGGGAATCAATCGATCGGGATATGCTTTGGCGGCTGCTAATGCTGACTCGGTCGTTTGCAGATACATGGTTGATTCTGGAGAAGTCAGTGGCAGCACAACGGATTTTTCGACCTGAAACTGATCCATCCATTTCAGCAAACCTTCCACGGAGAGATTCTTTTTAGGATCGGTATACGTACCAATATGCGTGTGCATATCAATGAAGCCCGTACCTGCTTCAATTTTCGGTTCTGCTGCGAGTGCTTTTTTGGTTGCCCATTGTCCGGTCACACAGCCGAGTCCAGCGAGTGCAAGTGATTTGGAAAATTCACGGCGGGATAGATTCATGCTTGATTCCAATTTCTATTCGGTATCGGTTTGATACGAGTCGTCTTACTCCATTCAAATCAACATAGTCGGGAATTACAAGTAGGCAAACCCGTTTTTACCTGGGAACGCGCCTTCGATTTTCGAATTTGATTTGCTTGACCCCTTTTGGTTTTTGGTTGGCTTGTTGAATTCGTGCCTGTAATATTTGGGATAATTCGTCCCGCAACTGCTTTGTTTCAGGATCATTTGCCAGATTTTTCATTTCAGCGGGATCTGTATTGTGATCATAGAGTTCTACTCCTTCTTTGCCCGCCTTTCCCCATTCCGTATAGCGGTAGCTCGGCGTACGGATGCTGTAACCGTTTGCGTATTGTGTCAAAGCGGTTTTACGAGAAGACGCTGTGGCATCTTTCAGAGTTGGTACCTGACTGACACCGGAAATCGAAGCCGGTGCTTTCAAACCACATAGTTCTGCCAGTGTGGGATAGAAATCGACCATTTCAGCAGGAGAAGCCGCAGTCTGTCCTTTGGCTAAGACGCCGGGACCGGCAATAATCAAAGGCACATGAGCGGCATTTTCAAACAATGTTGTTTTCTGCCAATACCCGTGTTCTCCCATGTGGTAACCATGATCGGAGGTGAAAACGACGATCGTATTCTCATCGAGGCCTGTCTCTTTGAGAGCCGCAAGAATGTGACCAATCTGTGCGTCAGCGAAGGTAATCGAAGCGTAGTAGGCCTGAATGGCCTGTCGCGCTAATTTGTCAGGCAGATTCACCTGATTTTTTTTGCGCAACAAACTCTTGCGGGCAGGTGGTGGAATCGTATCAAGGTATCCTTTGGGAACTTGGGGAACGTTGATCTTCTTAGAAGGGTACATCTCGAAATAGTTTTTCGGAGCCACGTAAGGGGTATGCGGTCGGAACAATCCGACAGCCATGAAAAAGGGAGTCTTCTGGGCGGCATGTTTTTTGAGTTGCTGGATGGCAATCTTGGCAGCGATACCATCGGTCTGTTCTGCATCGGTCCCCTCAGCAGCCAGCCAACTTAAAGTTCCACCAAAGCTGCCGGGAGTCAGACTGAAAATTTTGTCTTCATCATCCACATCACGGCCACGGGGATTGAAAGTCAGATTCCAGGAATAAGGGTCGTCGTGCCCACTGGTTCCGATGTGTTTGGGAACATTATAGTGGTAAATTTTCCCCACACGTGTGGCGAAGTATCCATGATTGCGAAACATTTGCGACATCGTCTGGACGTTGGGAACATGTTCTCGAATGTAGATGGCGTTACGATGAATCAAAGTTTGATCAGGATAGAGGCCCGTCATAAAAGAAGCGCGGCTCGGTCCACACAAAGGAAACTGACAGTACGCGTTCTGAAACCGCACTCCCTGTTTCGCCAGTTGGTCAATATTAGGAGACTTCACTTGAGGATGACCATAACAGCCAAGGTCACAATTCAAATCGTCACAAATTAGAAACAGAACGTTGGGTTTCGTTTCTGCCGCTGACGTAGCCTGAGTAGTGCACAGAAAAAATAGCGCAAGATAAGATACACATGTGATAAATGGACTAAGACTACGAATCATTAATCATCTCCATTGAGGCTAAGGGAATCTCAAACTGTTATCTCAATCCATCCTAGCAGAGACTTGACCCGATTTCAGTAAAGAATCCTGATCGTAGCGAGAGTTTTTAAACAACCGGCTGAACAGCCGCAGACTAGCGATGGGCTTTTGAAATGTAGGCTTCCATCACACTCAAAGTTTCGGGGCTGACATGGTGTTCAATGCCTTCCGTATCGGTGGCTGCGGTTTCTTCACTCACACCAAGCGCAATCAAAAAGCTTAAGACAATTTCATGGCGACGCCGGGAATTTTTCGCCAGCTTTGCTCCCTGGCTGGTTAATTCTACTGGACTGTAAGGCTCAGTCGTGACATAACCATCCCGTTGCAGACGAGCCACCGTTCGATTCACGGTGACGTGACTCACGGCAAAATGCTCGGCAAGATCTTTAACCCGGCAAACGTCCTGCTCTTCGAGGATTTCCGCAATCGCTTCGACATAATCCTCGGCAATTTCCGTGGCATGATCGACACGTGTGCGTTCGTGCTGATTCTTCGGTTTTTGCTTTTTTGCCATCCTGAATCGCCTTAATATCATTGATTATATGCGGGGCAATATCATAACGTCATTTCTGGTCATTTTACAGTCCAGACGATTGGGATTACGCGTGACAGAAACAAACCATCTGTTTTCATTCAGGAATGTCCAATCTATGACATTAAAAACTGCTACAATGTGAATTAAAACAATATTCAACCTCCATCCCAGTCCGCAAAAGGGTGGCTAACTCGTAATAAGTTGAACTCATATAAGACAAAGAAATCCATGCGACAAAGCATCATCAGCCAGACTGAGCGCCTTCTTATTAGGCAATTTGAGATGTCGGATGTTACAGCGGCTTGCCGGATTCTATGCGATCCAGAGGTCATGAGATTCAGCAGTGGAGTGAAGACTCCGGATGATGTGAAGAGGTGGATAGAGAACCGCATTGATGAATACTCCCAACTCGGTTTTGGGATTTGGGCCGTCATGTTGAAAAAGACAAATCGCATAATCGGCTATTGTGGCTTGTCAGAATTCCCGGACATTGAAGGTCAAAAGGAGACTGAAATCGGTTTTCGTTTCGAACCGTGCTTCTGGTCTCAAGGCTATGCGACGGAAGCCGCAATCGCTGTGCGAGATTATGCGATCAATACGCTTTCCCTCGCTCGAATCATTGCATTGGTCGACCCCGGCAATACAGCTTCGATTCGGGTAGTTGAGAAAATCGGGATGACCTATGAGAAAGATGTCATGCTGCCCGATTATGATCATCCAGATCGACTGTATGCGTTGCATCCACAAAGAGGAGAGCAATAACGACTTCTCAGATACAACGTGACGATTCTGATCACAAAGATTCGACAACCGAGTCACGAATTGCTACGATTTTATTTCAACCCAACACGTTATTGTAGGTCGATCCGTAAGCTTATTCAGAATCAGGGAGACAGGAACATGAGACGAATTTTTTCCACTGGCCTCATTTTCATTTTATTGTCACACACGGCTTATTCGGAAGAGATCAATGAAGCAACGAGCACCGCACTTTATAATCTGAATCGTGACTTCATCAATGCTCACACGGTCGCGAGAAAGTTAGATCTCGCCTCTGGCGGGCCGATCATTTTACTACGCGATGGAAAGCTCGTTCTGGTCCGCAACAATTCGGAAACCACATCCGAAATGCTTCTTCCCAGGTACGATACATTAAAAGTCTTTGCACATATGCCTGTCGCAATCTACCTCATGCTCGGCCCCCCCGGGGCCAGCAAGCTCGACGCTCAACGCCTTCAACAACTAACTGAATATCGCGGGCGAATCGACCGGGTCGAAAAACAGATTGATCA
This sequence comes from Gimesia aquarii, assembly GCF_007748195.1. Taxonomy (NCBI): domain Bacteria; kingdom Pseudomonadati; phylum Planctomycetota; class Planctomycetia; order Planctomycetales; family Planctomycetaceae; genus Gimesia; species Gimesia aquarii. Next base: position 1,132,328 of record NZ_CP037920.1, on the reverse strand, counting down.
CATTGGTCTGGAAGGTGCAAACCTCAAACGGCAGAAACAGCTCCTGGCTGATTCGAAGCGGTTCCTGGAAAAGGTGATTCAACAACAGCAGTTCAGCACCGAAGAGCTGCATACTTTCACACGGAGCATGCTGCCCATGATTAAAGCAAATATTGCAGGAGCAGCAGCGAGCCAACTCGACGCAATGCACCGGCAGGTCATGGCCTGGAAAAAAGAAATAACACCCGAAGAGTGGCAAAAACTGCGTGTCTCGGTGAAGGGTGCCGTGCTGGCCCGCGATGAAAACCTTGCCATGCAATACTTTGAACGCCTGCTGCATATTAAAGGGAATGGGATGCGGCTCATTTACATGGAGCGTTATGTGCCTCCCACACCGATGCTGACCTTGCTGGCCACCCGCTCCGTCGATCGGGGAATCAGCATCGCCTTTTTCGACAATCCTGACCGAATGTTCCGCGACGTACTGGCAGACGCCGCGGCAGCACACATAAAAAAAATGAACTTCGATTAGTTTACGTATTGTGTGTTGAACCTCTGTCAATAATTTTAGTCTTACAATTTACCCCTATGTAATTTAGGACAATTCGCTGCCTGCGGATGATAAGCAGGAACTATGTCTATAGTCTATAAAAGATATCGATTATGAAAATGACTGACAGGGTAACATATGCAACTTACAGAGCATCACTTCACCGATCTTAGTAATATCAAATATCGCATCTTTAGTTGTGATATCAGTGATGAGAGAAAAGCGAGTGCTTTAGTAATTCGATTTATTGGCAATTATGGGTATGGCTCCGATGGTAATGGAGACGGACAGTTTATGCGAACGATCACCTTGTGTGCTCTGTCGCTATGGGATGTAGAAGCGGTCGTCTTTGATCTGCGTGATCTGACCTACGAATGGGGCAACACAATTTGGGGGATGTATGGACGGAGTATTTATCCATCAGGGATCGACGACTTACCGTACGCAACAATTGTCTCTGATCGATGTCGTGCAGGATTCGAATCTTGTGAAAGTATCGTCGCTCCAATGTTTGAAGACCTTGATTTGGCCATCGAGAACCTTCGTCCGCGAGCACAAGCTTATCTCGCCAAACTTTGGTCTGATGACGAGTGATGGAAACTATTCTAGGGATAGCTGCTGATGATATGCAGGAACTACTATTAGTCAGATTAGGGATATTTTCAATCATGCGTTGGTATATAGTCGCTGGAATTATTTCTGCTCTGTTTGGTTTTTTCGGAGTCGCTTGTGGTCTTTTAATGCTCGGCACAATGGCATACTACAACACGCTGTATGGTCCAATTGAATTTAGCAATGGTGAATACGAAGGGCTCGATAACATCGCACTTGTATGGCAAAATGTTTTGCAGGGTTGTTTGGTTCTACTTGCCGGCATTGGAGCATGTATTGCAGCTAACTGTTGGTTTAAACAAAAAAATCGACGGGGAGTTATCGTTTTTGTGGTGTCGATTCTGTTGTCTGCAATTGCTTCATTAATTCTTCGACCATAGTACAATCGCCTCTAATGAAATTGCTAGACTCATAACGAGTCTAATGAGTTGATCACATTATTTCGTCGCCTCTGATGATAATTCTTAATCGCTTTCAGAACTACCCAAGAATTTTTGCGATTCTGCTTCCCGATTTTCATCTCTCGTGTGTAATGACACATCAGGTACAATTCGCCTGGTTTTCTGTAATGAAATTGCGGTAGCCGTCTTTACAGAACATCAATCAATTCGCTGATGAAGTGCCCCGATATAACTTAGAATCTGTAATCGGTTTTGAATTTCAAAAAATCGTTTTAGGAGATTACTAGATGGATTTCTGGTTTGCAATTCTGGTCTATCCTCTGACTTTGAATCATCGTCGCGAACGGCATGAAGGTGTCAACCAAAGATTTGCGCGGTTTTGTCTGAGATGTGGTAGTAGAACGGTTACTCCGAACTCAATTTATGCACGTCTCTGTCTCGAAAGTGGTATCGAAAGAAGTGCTCATCGAGAACCAACTCCTATACCCATTAACCAAATCGCTCTGAAACCAGCGGGTTTTATGGTAAAAAGCAGACAGGTACTGAGATCTGCACTATATCTTTTTTTAATCCTCGCGCGCGCGACGCAAAAAGATAGTTTCTTCAGAAACATGGGCGTGTCAAGTGCATTCTATCTCCCTGTAAATCAATCTCTTACGGTAAATTCTCCTATTGTGTGCAGGAAACGTACGAAGCTAAGAATGCGATACAGAAATGATGATTTCGAAAAAATAAGTCTCTGGATATTAATTTTTTTCCATTGTTGATTGACACAGATGTAGCCTTGGCTACAATATTTAAAAATGTAGCCGATGCTACAATTTATCAATCCACCAAAATCGACCTGAAGCAGAAAGACTGCTGTGATGAGAAAACTTACTTTCCCCAAAACACGCCGGGGTTTTACTTTGATTGAATTACTTGTCGTGATTGCCATTATTGCGACTTTGATTGCCTTGTTACTCCCCGCCGTTCAACAGGCACGCGAAGCCGCACGACGCAGTCAGTGTAAGAATAACTTGAAACAACTTGGGATTGCCTTGCATAACTATCATGATACGCATTCCGCATTTCCCGCCGGTTATTTTTCGTATGCGACCAGCACCGGTTCAGGACCTGCGTGGGCAAACATTGATCCAGATACTTGGGACGCCGCTCCCGGATGGTCCTGGAGTTCGATGCTACTTCCTTATTTAGATCAGGCGCCCGTCTATAATGCATTGGATGTGAATCGCGCCTGCTGGGATCCGTCGCATGCTGCGATTGTACAAACGAAGTTACCTGTCTTCCTGTGTCCTTCAACATCGGGTGGTGATGAACCGTTTCTCGTACGAGACGAACCAGGGGCGCCACTGGTGATAGGGGGATCACAAATTCGGTTTGGGCGTTCACATTATGTGGCCAGTCATGGCCAGGAATCGTGTTGGGGAGAGTGTGGAGCCGTCCCTACAGGTATTATTTTTACGAATATCTATACTAAAACAACAACGACAGTGACCATCAATGGCGATGCCTCGCGTGTTGCTGATGGCCCTTTTTTCCGTAACTCCCGAACTAAAATGCGAGACGTCACTGATGGAACTTCCAACACAATCTTCCTAGGAGAACATTCCTCCAAGCTGAGTGACAAAACCTGGGTGGGAGTCGTTCCTGGTGCGTTTACTCATCCTCAATTTTCCAGTCCGGAAAATGGTTCCGATGCCGCAGCGACCCTGTGTTTGGTGCATGCTGGTCCCTCCGGGGGAGAACTGGACATTACCGGCTTTCCGATTGTGCATCCCATCAATTTCCCCACATTTCACGTGGGGCAAATGTATTCAGAGCATATCGGAGGGGGACATGTCTGTATGGGCGATGGTTCCGTGAAATTTGTTTCAGAAAATATCGACTTACTTCTCTTTGCTGAGCTTTCGAGTATCAACGAAGGTGAAGTGATTGGAGAATTTTAAGATGAATCAGAGATCACTACAAAAATGTTTCGATATCACACTGCTGACCGCTGTTGCTCTACAATTAAATGCATGTGGCTATCCCGAGGTCTCGCCTAAAACTTATGAGATATCCAAGGCCTTGTATTCTATCTGCAATCAAAAGAGTAAGGAACGTCTGGAAACCATCACAAAACTGATTCAGAGTTCGCTTGAGAGTCAAGAAATTACTGAATCTGAAGCGAACTGGCTGAACGAAATTGTGGCGCAGGCCAACGAGGGCGAGTGGGAATCTGCCACGCTGGAAGCTCGTCAATTAATGGAAGACCAGGTCGGTAGATGAATTCATTTGAATGCACCGTGACCTCCTGTTGTCTGGTGGGTCGCTCTGAATGGAATTCGGAACTGCCCACCAGACTTTGATTCATGCTAGCGTAATTCGGGTCGAAACTTCTTACGCCATTCGATGGGCATCACACTGATATCAGAGTCGTCCTTATATGATTTACGCAGCTCATTGAGCTCGATTTTCAGTTTCGCAATCGTGTCTGCATATTTGGGATTATTATACTGGTTAGTCAGCTCCTCGGGGTCTTTCTGTAAATCGTAGAATTCCCATTCATCGAACTGGTAGAAACGAATCAGCTTATATCGTTGATTTCGAATTCCAAAATGTTTCGCCACCATATGTACGCTGGGAAATTCGTAGTAATGGTAGTACAAGGCATCTCGCCATTTTACTTTTTCTCCTTTCAAGAGAGGGACCAGTGATTGTCCCTGCATATCGGCGGGAATATCTGCACCGGCAATTTCCAGAAAGGTTTCTGCATAGTCCAGGTTTTGAACCAGGTCTGTATTGACAGTTCCAGACCTGGTGACGCCAGGCCATTTGACGATTAAAGGCATCTGGAACGATTCCTCATACATCCAACGTTTGTCGTACCAACCATGATCGCCGAGATAAAATCCCTGGTCTGAGGAATAGATGACGATGGTATTTTGATCGAGACCCGTTTCTTTGAGGTAATCGAGCATGCGACCGATATTTTCGTCGACGCCTTTAATGCAGCGCAGATAATTTTTGATGTAACGTTGATACTTCCAGCGAACCAGATCTTTACCGGTGAGACCCGCTTGTTTCAACTTTTCATTTTTAGGATCAAAGGCGGCGTTCCAGACTTTAAGTTGCTCAGGGGTCATTTTTTTTAAGTTACGGAATCCGGATTTATCGACGGACTTTCCCGCATCAGGATCCCAGCCATTGATGGGAGGACCGAAGACGTCATAGACCAGATTCAGATGACCGTCGATTTCCATTTCCTGATGACGGGCGGGGCTGGCGTTGTCTTTCCATTGATCGAATAGAGTCTTGGGCTCGGGAATTTCGATGTCGTCGTACAGATTCAAATGCCTGAGCGGAGGCATCCAGGTTCGGTGTGGTGCCTTGTGTTGACACATTAGCATAAAGGGTTTGTCGGAGTTGGCATTTTCTTTCAACCATTCCAACGCCATGTCAGTAACGAGGTCGGTGCAATAACCGGGAATCTGTTCACGGCCCTTTGCGGATTTGAAATGAGGGTTGTAGTAGTTTCCTTGTCCCGGTAGAACTTTCCAATGATCGAAGCCTTGCGGATCGGAAGACAGATGCCACTTACCGATGATGGCGGTCTGGTAGCCTGCTTTTTGCAGCAGCTTAGGGAATGTCTGCTGGTCGCCGTTAAAGCGATTGCCATTTCGCATGAAACCATTCAGGTGACTGTGCTTGCCAGTCAGTATAACAGCCCGGCTGGGGCCACAAATGGAGTTTGTGCAATAACTGTTTTTGAACAGCATCCCGTCTGCTGCCAGCTGATCGATGTTAGGAGTCGGGTTGACTTGTTCGAGCCAACCCTTATAAGCACCTATTGCATGCGGTGCATGATCGTCGGTGAAGATGAATAAAATATTCGGCCGCTGGGCCGCAAAGCTGGTAGACGAAACAAATAGAAGACAGAGCAGAGTCAAAGCGCGGATCATGAAAACACCTTCAGGAATAATGAAAAATATCACTAACAGATGATTTCAGATTAACCAATGCAGAGACGTGACGCCAGTAAACAAAAGCTGCGAATTAACTCAGATTAAGGTGATCGATTTGTTTAATTTGTTAATAAATAGTCTTAAGCAGTAAGCTGTCAAAACATTCTAGGAATCATCGCCACTTTATTAGGTCAGCGCAATCAACCAGACTTTTTGTGTAACATGGTTAGTCTTCATGGCACTGGAAACCCATCGATCGCGAAAATTAATAAAGATGTCAGAAAAAATGTGAGACCATTTAAGAAAACAGAAAACATCGTCCATAAAAATATATGTGCCAATTTTTCGAAAACATTCAAATGTTTTAAAAAACCGAAATAGAATAAGCAGAATAAAAACACGAAGCTAAAAGAGCAGAAAGAAAAAAAGGGGATTAATATATTAAAGTTGGATGAAAACGTTTCAAAATAGTTTGGATATAGACAGGTTGAAAATAAAAACAACGAATAGAAGATACATGGAATCAAACAAACCATCAGAAGGATCAAGTAACTTTTTCGTTGCATTTCTTGCGAGACCTTCTTTACATCCAAATCATGGAACACCAGAGGGGAATTTTAATACTCCCGATTTCTCTAGACATTCTTTCTCAAATGAATCTGCGTAGAACAGATTTAGCATAACAAGATATAACGAACGTACAGATCTGAAAAAGATCAACTAAAAGTAAAAATGCAGAAAGTTCAAGTAGTTGAATCACAGAGTGTGGTAAAGATGAACTATTAATTTTTATAACGATTATCGTGAATAGACGGTGAATATAGCACTATATTTGAAGTTCTTAGTTGTTCGAGGTTGTGAAGAAATTTGGAATGTACTAGAAACTGCGTGTGGGTTCTATTTAACAACTGAAGGAAGTATGACACCGTTTAATAGATTGGTTGATCATCTCAACTCCCCACCTGATTTCCTGCAACACCCCCGAGATAATCAAATGATTATCTGGAGTCCCCGTTTGAATCAAACGGTTTACAGTTGGTGTTGTTAAATCTTGTAATTCACTTTTGCTTTAACGGTAATCCTGAACTACAAGTCTGCTTTTGCACTCGAGCGGATTGTTCAAAGTGCCCCCCTTTTCCCGCGTCAGCAGGGAGAGTCTGAAGACGAATGCGTTCGTCGTACAGGCTGACCATGCGGATCGATTTCGAGAACGTTTATTGGAGTTTTGATGTTAGCGTATTTTTCGAAGCATACTGCTTCGGTCAAGGATGATGTTTTATCTGGTTTTACTGTGGCACTTGCTTTGGTACCTGAGGCTGTTGCATTTGCTTTTGTTGCGGGTGTTCCCCCCACGGTGGGACTTTATTCTGCTTTCTTTATTGGTTTTATCAGTTCGCTGACCGGTGGTCGTCCGGGCATGATCTCTGGTGCTACGGGAGCTATGGCTGTCGTGGTTGTCTCACTTGTTGCTATACATGGCATCCAATATCTATTCCCCGCCGTTATTCTCTGTGGCTTACTTCAAATCACCGTAGGTCTGCTGAGACTGGGAAAACTGATTCGTCTGGTTCCGCATTCTGTGATGTTAGGATTTGTAAATGGGTTGGCGATTGTCATTGGCTTGGCGCAAATTGGAAGTTTCAAAACACTGGGTATCGATGGAACAATGACGTTCCTGCCGGGAACTTCATTAACCATAATGATTTTCCTTGTTGCGCTGACGATGTCTATCATCGTATTGCTACCCCGGATGACGAAAGCCATTCCGAGTTCGCTCGCTGCGATTATCGTGGTTTCTATGATCGCTATCGGGATCAACAAATTTGCTCCTGATAGTTGGAATCCAACAGGGCAGGCAAATGTTGTGCAAACTGTTGATGATCTGATGATGAATAACCTCAAAGCGAAAGCCGTTAAAGATGCAGCACTAGCAGTCCAAAGTCAGGAAACGTCTACAACTCAAGTTGATCTTTCTGTTTTAAGCCAATCACAAATCGAAACGGCTGTGGCCTCTGTTAAAGCAACATCAGAACCGTTACCGATGCTTTTCTTTCTTGATTCGCGGTATGTTCTTGCTCCGCTCTCATGGGAAACTTTCATGATCATCCTTCCCTTCTCATTGATCCTGGCTGGAGTTGGATTGATTGAATCGTTGATGACTCTCACTTTAATCGATGAAATCACCGAAACACGCGGTAGCGGAAACCGTGAATGTATTGGTCAGGGAGCGGCCAACATTGTCTGTGGACTGTTTGGAGGCATGGGTGGCTGTGCGATGATCGGACAATCTTTAATCAATGTCAATTCCGGAGGACGTGGTCGACTTTCGGGCGTTGTGGCTGCAGTAGGCTTAATGACTCTAGTTGTACTTTTGAAACCTGTGATTTCCATGGTTCCTATGGCAGCGCTGGTCGGTGTGATGTTCATGGTTGTAATTGGAACATTCGAATGGAGCACTCTACATACCTGGAATAAAGTTCCCAAAAGTGATGTCTTCGTGATGGTTCTCGTCGCAGGCTATACAGTCCTGTTTCACAATCTCGCGATCGCGGTACTGCTGGGGATTGTCGTTCAGGCACTCATTTTTGCATGGCATCATGCCACACATATGATGGCTGATATTCATTTTGAAGATGACACCAAAGTGTATCAATTACATGGTCCCTTGTTTTTTGCATCTGTCAGCAGCTTTCGTGAATTACTTGATCCGGTGAATGATCCACCCTTTGTCGCCATCGATTTCTATTTCTCTCGTGTCTATGACCAATCGGCGATTGAATCGATTAACAAAATTGCAGAACGCTATCGGCAGGAAGGAAAAGAATTACACCTGAGAAATCTCAACGCCGACTGCAAACGCATGATCGAAAAAGCAGGCGACCTGGCAGAAGTCGAAATTTCAGAAGATCAACATTATCATATTACAAAGATGATTTAATCTAGAGCAAGTTTGCTTTCGAAAGCCTTTCACAATTGGAATGTGCGCTATGCATCGCGCTTTGGAACCGATCACTGCCGGTATTTTTTTTGAAATCTGTCGCCATTTGAATGATCTGTTGATGGGCTCGAATGGCGGCTTTCCAATCCTGCTCACGCTCGCAGGCGACAGAGAGAGTCTTCAAAGCATGAAGAAGTTTCATATGTAAGTGTGAGTTTTTGGAATCACGGCAAGAGAGAAGACTGTCGCGGCTTAAAGATTAGATATCAGATTACAAAAAATACAGGCTTGCAAACATAATTTATACATGAGTTTGCAAGCCTGTATTTTTCCTAAGCGGAGAGAGGGGGATTCGAACCCCCGGTACCTTGCGGTACACCGGTTTTCGAGACCGGCACATTCGGCCACTCTGTCACCTCTCCGATTCGCCTGACGTATGTCATTCTTTATATAGACATCACTGTCCAACGTCAAATTCGGAGGCTGACTGAGCTTTTATTCTTCATCTTCAAATAAGCGGTGTACAATCTTGAAGTCAGGTCCCATTCAATGCCAACTTTCCCAATGAAAATGTCGTAAGAGATTCAGGGACCTTCATCAGGTCCAGGTAAAGCCAAAGATGTATTGGTTTAACAACCGAATTATCAACGATTACCAGCATCTTTCTTGCAGAGACCTCTCTCTCGGGATATGCTGGTATTTAACGATTTTTCAGCTAAGAATGGTTCTCTCTCACCTCTGGAAAACCATCTCTTTTAAGAAAATCGAAATCAGATAGCGAACATTTTGTTAATAAGGTAGGTATAATGATTGTCAAGGTGTCTCCATTCTGTATGGCTTCTTCCAATCGTGTGATTTCGTAGGTTTGAGTCCTTTCTATCACTGCCTTAGTTCATCCGTTCATTAGCGATGGAATTTGTAATATGCGTCTATTCCATTTAGTTTCAATAGTGAGTTTTGCTGCCATACTCACTTCTCTGGCTCCTGCATCTGCAGAAGAGCAGTATCTTGAGTTCCTGCAGGGTCTAAGAGACAAAAACTATCACGATACAGCTTTGCAGTATCTCGATCAAATCGACATTGATCAAACAACGCCCAAAGAGATACGAGAGCTGATTCCTTTTGAGCGTGCTATGACTCTGATGATGTTTTCACGAACTCAGAAGCTCCCGAAAGATCAGGAAGCAACGCTCAATCAGGCGTTAGCACAATTAAAACTGTTTACCCAACAGAGCCCTAATCACCCCAAAGCGGGAACAGCGAATACCGAACAGGGAAAGATTATTCTTGAAAAAGCGGAAGTTGAAGTTCGTAAAGCTAAAGCTACATCAGAAGTAAAAAAGAAAAAAGAAGCTCAGGCTGCTGCCAGGAAACTTGTTGCCCAGGCACGTGCGATTTTTCAGAAGGCTTACAATCTGCACGAAAAGACCTGGAAATCGTTCCCTGCTACTTTTATTGACAAACAAAAGGAACCTGAAAAATACAAAGCCAGAGCAAACGCAGAAATCCAGTTCATGAGCGCGCAGCTCGATCTCGCACAATGTACTTATGCAGAAGCACAAACCTACGATCCTGGCAGTGCCGACTTTAATCGCCTCTTGAAGAAGGCTTCAGAAGAATATGCCAAAATTCACGAACGCTATCGCAGCCAGGTAGGTGGACTTTATGCCCGTATGTGGCAGGGCAAATGCTTTGAGGAACAGGGAGAGTTAGGCCGCGCGCTGGGAATTTATAATGAGTTGCTGGGCCACCCAGGACAATCACAGCCGATCAAACAGTTAAAAGATAATATCTTGCAGTTCCGTTTAATTTGTCTTAACGATGATAAGAAAAAAGATTACGAACTCGTGATCAATGAAGCAGAGGAATGGTTGAAAGCAAACCGTTCACGGAATCGTACTTCTATCGGTCAGGGAATCACATGGGAACTGGCACGTGCTCAAGAAGCGTTAGCCAATACCGAGGGAAAAAAGAAAAATGAGCAGGAACGAATTCTGCGACAAGCTTTGAAGAACGCTCGATTTGTCAACGCATTCCGAGGCAAATATCGTGATGTTTCCCGACTATTGATCAGTCGTATTACCGCAAAGCTACAAGGAAATTCCGGAGGAGATCCCAATGATTTCGAAACGGCTTATGGGTTAGGGCAGGACCGTGTTAAGCAGACCAAAACCCTGAAGGACAAACTTGCCGCGGCTAAATCAGCAAAAGACAAAAAGAATGCACAGATCGAACTCAATCAATTCATGGAAGAAACGGCCCGCATTCTGAAAATTGCCCTGAAATTGGCCGACAACAAAACCGATCCCAAAGAATTAGATCACGCTCGATTTTTACTCTGCTATACATACTATAATTTGAGACGAAGTTATGAATCTGCAATTCTTGGCGAATTTATCGCTAACTTCCATCACAAAGATAGTGAGCAAATCGCTTTGGATGCGGCTTACCTTGCGCTGGCAGGCTATCTACAGGCTTACAATGATTCACCCAAAGAACAGCGGTATGTTGATAATCAGCATATGGAAAGCATATGTAATCTGATTACGACAAAATGGCCTGACAGTGATCGAGCCAACGATGCACGTATTCAGCTGGGTAATATTTACAGTCAGACAGACCGTCCCGCAGAAGCTGCCAAGTGGTACTCACAAGTCCCTCCAGCGGCGCCACAATATGTGGATGCCCAGATTAGAGCAGGGCAGGCTTATTGGAATAGCTATCTGACAACAATGTCTCGGCGGTCCGACGATAAACCGGCTGATATAAACCAGTGGGCTAAACTTGCAGAGAAACATCTTCGAACGGGTATTTCAGCAACTCTTAAATCTTTACCTAAGACAGCAGCAACACCAGAAAACCTCACTGCGGCAAAAGCTTCACTTGCTCAAATTGCTTTGAACAAAGGAAACTATCAGGAAGCCGTCGATATTTTGTCGAAAGGACCACACTCCGTCCTGAAAGCAATTCACGTCGCGAAAGGCAAAAAACGACCTGCCAAGGGAGTTCAAAGTAGTGAATTTGCCAACCTGGTGTATCAACTTCAATTGCGTGCTTTTATTGGTTTACAACAGATTGAATTAGCTCGGAAAGCGATGAAGCAACTTGAAGAATCTGCATCGGGATCTGGTGGAGAATCCATTACCGAAATGTATCGCCAACTGGGCGAAAAGATTACTGAAGAGATAGAACGTCTGAAAGCAACCGGTGATACCAAACGCATTGATGACGTACGCAAGTCACTGGAAACATTTTTAACTGACATCTTCAAGCGAAAGGACCAGACATACGGTTCATTGGTCTGGATCGGAGAAACTTATTTTGGGATGGGACAAGGAGCCAGTGAGAACCCAGCCATCGCCCGAAAATACTTTGATAAAGCAGCAGCGGCCTTTGAAGAGATCCAGAAACGCCAAGATGCTTCAGGCGATTTCATCCCCGGAAATTTTCAGGTTGGAATTACTCTGAGACTTGTCAATTGTAAACGTCAGCAAGGTGAGTTCGAAGAAGCACTGGAATTAATCACTCCAGTTCTTAAAGAGAAGGACAAATCGCCTGAAGTTCAGTTTGAAGCAGCTTCCATCTTGCAAGATTGGGCTGGCAGTGGTCAGGGTGATTCTCACAAAAAATATCTGGACGCCATTAATGGAATCACACTTTCAGATGGAGTCCTTGTTCGAGGTTGGGGCTATCTAGCCCGTCTCTTACAAAATTCAATCGCTGCTACGGGCCGCGATGATTTAAAGAAAATGTATTATGATTCAAAATTCAATAGCATCGAGTCTCGACGGAAATATGGAATCGCTATCAACAGTCAAGATGAATTGAATCGTGCCAAATATGAAACAAACGTCTTTGGCCAAATAAGCGTTGATTTGTCGGATGAAGTCTGGGAGCGCTTCAACCAACTCTATCGACAAATTCAGACTGACCTGGGTGAAGATCCACAAAACCTGGAACGTCGCAAGACCGCAGCACAAACGATCGCAGCGAATGGAGCGAATCAATTAAAAACAGAATCTCCTTCGAACACGCAGCAAAAAGTCGCACAACAATCTGCAGCAACACCACAGGCAGAAGCCGGGTCTAATACAATTTTATTCCTAGTCGTCATTCTTCTGGGAATTGGAGGTGCCGCCGCATTCTATTTCTTTGGCTTAAAGCCTGGCAAAAAGGCTCGACCGTCATATCAACTTGCCTCGAATGTAACAATGCCTTCACAAATTCCAGAGCCACCTCCGACACTCAAACCGAATCGTTCTGCAAAGACAAAGTCCTCCAAGCCGCAAGCTGTTGAGGATAAAGCACAATCCCCAACAGAGTCGGAGAAAGCCAAAAGTAAAAAAAGGCCAGAAAAAGAGGAATCAGGCAAGGAAAAACGAAAACTTACACCGGAACAGATTGCAGCTCGTAAAGCGAAGCTGGCCCAAATGTCTCCAGAAGAAATAGCAGCTCGTAAAGCAGCAATAGCCAAGAAAAAAGCCGCACAAGCAAAACAACAAAAACAATCACGACCTCGTCCGGAAAGTGAATCGAAGGATGTTTGATTTACTTTGAACCGACAAAATCACTAATCCGTGATGAGACTATAATTATTGTTGAGGAGCAAAAAACTGATGAAACACCCAATCTGGTTCTGTTTAAGCCTGCTGGCAGGTTTACAAATTCTAATAGTTTCAAATCTCGAAGCAGCAGACTCGGTTTATCAGTACAACAGTAGCAGCCCGTTGTTAGGTGATATCACTGGTTATACGAAAACCGATTTGACTTTAAAACGGGGCACGAAAAGCGTAAAAATTCCCGCAAATGAAGTTGAACGGGTTCGGTGGGATGGTGAACCGCCACAATTGAATATTGCTCGGAATCAAGAACGGAACGGAAACTACGCTGCAGCATTAGAACAATATAAAAAGTCGCAGGCAGGTGGCAGCGCCAACCTCAAGAAGGACTTACAGTTCATGATTGCCCGGGCGACTACCAAAAGTGCACAATCAGATGCCGCTGCTTTGGATAACGCTATTAAAATGCTCGATGCATTTATCAAAGCCAACGGTGATCATTATCAATATTACCCGGCAACAAAATTACTGGGAGAAGCCTATCTGGCAAAAAAAGATTATGCTGCAGCAAACAAAGCATTCAGTACTTTGGAAACATCCCCATGGAAAGACTATCAGATGGATGCCAAAAATCTGAAAGCACGCGTTCTACTCGCACAAGGGAATGTCAACGGTGCGTTAGCGGCGTTCAATGCCGTCGCCAAAATGGATGCCAAATCAGAGTCAGAATTAGCCGGTAAAAGAGCAGCACAATTAGGTGGTGCCTGGTGTCTGCAAAAAGAAGGTAAGCCTAAAGAAGCGATCAAGAAGCTCGATGAAATCATCAAGAGTGCCAATTCCCAACAAAGCGCATTGCTAGCAGAAGCCTACCTGAGAAAAGGAGACTGCTATCGCGAATTAGGAGAGTCCAAAGAAGCATTAATTGCCTATCTCCATATTGATGTTCTATTTCCTTCGGAACCAGCAGTTCATGCCGAAGCCCTTTATCGCCTTTCTACATTATGGGGAAAAGTTCAGAAACCCGAACGTGGTGTTGAAGCCCGTGCTGTCTTGCAACAGCAGTATCCCAATAGTGAATGGACGCAAAAAGCGGCAAGAAGCTAATTTTTTAGTACGAATGTCAGATTGCTGGAAAGATTCAGTCAGTATTCCCTTTACAATGCAATTTTGACCTATAAATAATGAACGAAGTTAAAAATACTTCAAACTTGAATCACAACAAATCCACGATTTACACTCCTTTCAAAAGACCGGAGACCACAGCAATGATGATGGGGAATTCCTTGGAACGGAATCAGATTTCACTGGCTTATCGTAGCCTGAGTATATTACTTCTCTGCGCAGTTGTTTTTACACCAATTGGCCTGAACTCAAAAACCTGGGCATATCAGGACGAAAAAACTCCCGCCCCCGCCGCAGGCGAGGCACCTGCAGATGATGAAGCAGCCCCGGCAGGCGAAGCACCTGCAGCTGGGGGAGAAGCTCCCGCAGCAGAAAACCCTCCGGCAGAAAATGGTGCTCCGGCAGTAGCAAAGGAAAGTTTTCTGTCCTGGATGATTCGTGCTTCAGGCTTCTTCGGTTTAATCCTGCTCTTACTTTCGTTTTTGATGGTCGCTTTGATCATGGCGAATGTTCTCTCGATTCGACGAGATAATATGATGCCTCCCGATTTGATCGGAGCCTTTGAAGAAAAAATCAATAGTAAGGATTATCAAGGCGCCTATGAATTAGCCAAAAGCGATGATTCATTCGTTGCACGCGTTTTAGCAGCTGGCTTGAGTAAGCTAAATCAAGGTTATGCGGAGGCTATTGAAGGCATGCAGGAAGTTGGGGAAGACGAAAACATGGCAATGGAGCACAAGCTAAGCTACTTGGCATTGATTGGAGCCATCGCTCCTATGATTGGATTGATGGGTACTGTTTACGGTATGATTTTGAGTTTCCAGACAATTGCAAGTTCTGCAACTTCGCCTAAACCCTCTGAATTGGCAGACGGTATTTCAACAGCATTGTTTACGACTCTGGAAGGTTTGACTGTCGCAATTCCAGCAATGATTTTCTATAGCCTGCTAAGAAATCGTGTCGCTCGATTTTCACTGGAAGTAGGAATGATTAGCGAAAGTCTAATGAACCGTTTTTCTGCTAATAGCAAATAGAGTCTGAATGAATCAATAGAATCATTGCAAACACGATTCAGGAATTAACTCTGTTTGAGTGGAGAGCTTTACAATGCGAATTAAATCCCAAAAAGCGGCAGTCGCTGAGATCGACATGACGCCGATGATTGATATTGTCTTTCAATTAATCGCCTTTTTTATGGTGATTACCAATTTTGAGCAGATTCAAGCAGATGAACGAGTAAAACTTCCCTCGGATTCTTTGGCTAAACCTCCTGAAACCAAAGCAGCTGATGAACTCGTTTTGAATATCGGCTTTGAACGTAATCAGGAGGGTGAAATTACAGATCCTCAGGCTTATGTTTTTTATACTGGTGAAAAAATCCCGGTATTAAAATTTGGACCAAAACTGGAACAGGAAGCACGTATCTACAAACAGAAAAACCAGGATCCGAATGATGTCCCCGTGAAATTAAGGTCAGATGCTCAAGTGGACACAGGATTGATACAAGACCTTATCAAGCTCGCACAGGAAAACGGTTTCACGAAGTTTTCTTTTGTAGCAACACAAAAGACACAGTAGCCAATTATTTTTGAGACATTCTGTAGATTCTACAGACCTCTTTATTGCAGGATCATATTCCTATGAAGTTACGTAGTTCAGGGCGAGAAGCAGAAAAGATCGAGCCGCAGATGGCACCGATGATTGATGTCGTCTTTCAGCTTTTGATCTTCTTTATGTTGACACTGAATATTGTTGAACCGGAAGGTGACTTTAACGTCAATATGCCAATCACCGATGATTCTACCCCTTCCGATGAATTGCCTATGTTTGACATCAAAGTCCGGCTTGTGGCTAATGAAGATGGATCACTGAATACCATTCGACTGGGACAGGTCAATTTGGGAAATGGTCCGAATGTGTTTGCTGGTTTGAATAATGAGATCCTGAAAATTATCGGCAGACCCGGTAATCCAATCACAAAAGATATGGAAGTTGAAATCGAAGCCGACTACAACCTGCATTTTGAATATACATTGAAGGCAGTCAGTGCTTGCACAGGTCGGCTTGATTCGTCGGGAAAACACATTATCCGTTACATTGAGAAAATCAAATTTGCGCCACCTGTAGGCGGTCCTGCTGCTGGAAGCTAAATTTCAGCTTTCAAACCAATATGAGTCTATCCTGGCTAGCAGGTCAGTTAAGATGCTTCCAGTTTTGCCTGAAGGCATCTTTTAGCATTTCTATGACTTCGGCAGTTCAATGAGAGCCTTTGTTCCTCCCGAAAACCCGTAAAGATTCAAACTGACTGGTATTCATTGAATCAATCCTGGAACCTTTGCACTTCTTTTTGCGTCTGATGCAGTAGCAGGAATTGAGTTCTTCGAGTCCTAATGCAAAACTATCTGTATGTCTACTCCTTGAATTCCAACAGAAATTGAAGTTGAGATTCACAATCTATATACAGAGATGTCTGAGAATAGAAATCGCGCTCTTCCACTGAAAGACACTGATTACTTGTGTATTTATCGAGATTAAGTTGCAGAATCAGTTGATACTGTTTCCTTTTCAGTGGCGTGAGTAAATTTGATTAGCTATAGTGTACGATTATTATTTTCTCGTTACGAGAAAGTAGTTTGATATAACAGCTTAGGTTTTCAAATTTGATATAACCGAGAATTGAAAGCTGCAATATGTTGTGTGTTTGGGAGATCACACAATGATTTTGTTGCTTCGACATCTGTTAGCAACAACACATCCATGACGTTTGTTTGAATGATGAACTTTTAGTAAAGGAATAGACGAGGTCCTTAAACTAAATAAAAGCGATCTTGGTATGTGGAATTGTTAATAGATTGAACTAGTCTGTTTTGTGTAGATAACGCACTATCAGTTAAGTTCATCAGGAAAATCAAATCAATATTTTGTTGGTTCAATTTTTTAAAACCTGTTATTGTCGATGTCAAAATCATTCCCAAACTCTCTGGATGTCTAACACCATTTTCTGGAGAACAGGAATGTTTCTGGAGCATGTCCGAATTAAAATATCGGGCCTGAACAGTCTTTTGTTAAAGTGGGAGTTGGCGTGGGGAGAGTTAATGGGAACAAATAACTAGTACCATTGTCTTAAACTCAAAGTGACCCATTTAAAATGCTATTAATAAGTATCCGAGTGCTTTATGCTTTTGTTTGTGCAGGGGCAATTGCAACCTATGTCAGTTCTAATCCCCCCAGTCCTGTCGATCAATATCCTCTGGTCGCATTTGTGCTCTTGATGATCTTTACCCAGGGAGTCACCTGCCTGGACCTGCTCATTAGTCGAAAGCGCATCGAAGTCATTTCAGCCATCTATTTTGGATTATTGGTAGGGGTGTTGCTTAGCTATCTACTCATACAGGCTCTGGGACCTGTGATTTCAAAGACACCATGGGGTGAAGGAGTGGTGATGATTACCACTTTGACGCTACCTTATCTATGTATTTCTTTTCTTCTACAAACCAAGGATGATTTCAGGTTCATTGTACCTTATGTGGAATTTTCCCGAGAATTAAAAGGAGGACGTCCTTTGGTCCTCGACAGTAGTGCTCTCATTGACGGGCGAATTGCCGACGTCGTCGAAACCAAAATTCTGGATTCAGAAATGATTGTTCCCGACTTTATTCTGAAAGAAGTACAGGACATTGCTGATAGTAGTGATAAAGTACGTCGCGTTCGAGGACGTCGTGGATTAGATATTTTATCTACTTTACAGAACAATCCGAATGTGGATATCTCTATGCACGAGGCTAAGGAAACAGATAAAGAAAAGGGGCTCACCGTCGATCAACGACTAGTCGTGGCTGCGAAAAAACTTGGTGGGAAAGTAGTGACGAATGACTTTAATCTGAATAAAGTCGCCAGCGTACAGGGAGTTGATGTGATCAACCTTAACGATGTGGCAAACTCTCTGAAACCACGTTACCTGCCTGGCGAGCATCTTCAATTAAAGATTATAAAAGAAGGAGAGTCGCAGGCTCAAGGCGTAGGCTACCTGGATGATGGAACGATGGTAGTTTGCGAACAAGCAAACCATTTAGTAGGTCGCGACGTTGATGCTGTTGTCACAAGTGTTCTACAAAGTAGCGCGGGCCGTATGATTTTTGGACGCGTGACCGAAAGTCGTTAAAGCCTCTCTGTAATGCTTCCGGAACGAAACGGACTGAAGCGATGAGCTCCCGGAAAACAAACCGAATCGGAATTGCCGTTGTCGAATATCAACGGCATTTCTTGATTGGGATCCGGGATGTACACTCTCCACTTGCAGGTTTTCATGAATTTCCAGGTGGAAAATGTGAATCCGGTGAGTCAGCTCAGCAATGCGCGGTAAGAGAATGCCTCGAAGAAACGGGCCTTGAGGTCACAGCTTTGGAAGAATTACGTTATGAAGAGCACGCATATGATCATGCTGACGTTCAACTGCATTTCTGGTTGTGCCAACCCGTTCAGATGCAGGCAGTATTCACCGATCAAAGTCTGAAGGGATTCCACTGGATTCCGGCAAAACGTCTCACAGATCTACGATTCCCTGAAGCCAACGGGAGTCTCATAGAACTCCTCGTAAGCACTTATGTTTCAGAATGATAGCAGTTCTATCTGATACAGTGCATGACTTTGATCACTAACATCAATCAACGTTTATCGAATTTGACTTCCCATACCTGTGGCCTAGACTTCATGAATGTTAATAACTGCTGTTTTCTCAGTCATTTATCATGTATAGACGGGTTCATTCTGTATGGGTTATTCAATCACTCAGACAACTCCGAGTGACGATCATGAAGAACTACTTTCGTTGATTAATCGGAATTTTAAGAAAACTGATTCTCAATGGTTTAACTGGTCTCATCAGCAAAACCCGTTTGGTGATAACTATTGCTGGTTAGCCAGAGAGGAAGCTGGCAAACTAGTTGGTTCGACCGGTTTATTGCCCCGTCGTATGAGTTCATCGAAACAACCTTTTTTAGTGGGTCAGGCTGAGGGAATCAATGTCGATGAAACACATCGTGGCGCTCAAGCTGCACTCAAACTGCAACGCGCTTTAATTTCCCATTTACCAGAAACAGAATTTGATTTCGTGTTTGGGATGACAGAGACTGCCGCCGCAGTTTTTAAACGATGCCGATATCAAGAAATCGGAAACTTTCAAAATTGGGTAAAACCAATTCGAAGTGAGTACAAATTAAAAGACAAAATTCGAACTACGATCTTGAGAAAAGGCATTTCATCTCTCGTTGATCTCTCACTACGAATTTATTCTCTCGAAACAAGAACGTTTTTATCTCATCGTATCAAAGTCAACTTTGATGCACCGATTGATGAACGATTTGGGACGTTGTTCTCTGAATATTCTGATGGAAGCTTTATGGTAGAACGAACTCGTGAATTTCTGGAATGGCGTTTTCGCCATGAGCCGGACACACGATTTCATATTCTGACGTTAGAAAATCCACAACAGGAACTGTTGGGTTATTTGGTTTACGTTTTGGGAGAATCTGGTCGAAATGGTGATTATGCCGCAGGAATCCAAGACTTCTTTTGTCGCGATCAGAAATCATTGAAACAGATGTTAGCAATATTCTGCGAATATACACGACAAATCGGGATCGATTCTATTGTGCTTAATTATTTTGGGAAGAAAGAAGTCATGAAACTACTGACAAAATTTGGGTTCTTTCAAAGACGCTCAACCATTAGAGTCTTTGTGCATGCCAATCAGCATAAGCCAAATTTTGATATCAAGCCCATTCTTGATTCTGACCGGTGGCACTTAACGAATGCCGAGCTGCTATCGTAAAAAGAGGTCTCTTGCACTACCTGATAAACCTTACCTACTACCCTCCCGTTTGCTGTCTACGCTGTTCACGCGCGAGGATTTCAGCAGCGGCAGAGGTGTTGCTGTTGAACTGCGCAGTGGCCAATGAGGGAATTCCATACCCGAATCCTTTCAGAGGATTAAACCAGATTTGGCGTCCTGTGAGAGGATCTAAACAATACGTGTAACCATCAACAGATGCAAATAATTGGTCATCGTCTACTAAAATCGAAACATAATTCGACCTGCCTTTTGGTGTTTTCCAATTCCAGATCATGTCGCCCGTGTCCCGATCCAGTGCAATCACGCGTGAGTTAAAACTTACGAAAAGCAAATCGGCTATCGAAAACGATTGAGGTTCTTTGGAGCGCCTACGTGAGTCTTCCATATCGTCCAGAAAACCGTCGCTCATATAATCCTCACTTACGTTTAAAGCACCCGAACAGACAAACAAGTATCTTTGTTCGATCTACCCACCTTTTAAGAACGATTGTCCGATCTCAATCAATAGGACGAATGACGGGCTTGGCAGTCGTTTTATCTTCATTCAATTTAGTGGGGCCCAAAGAAGGATCGATGGCAACGGCACGTTCAAAATCTTCGGCGGCCTTTTTCAGTTTGCCTTGTTTCTTAAGTGATTTTGATCGCATCAGATAGGCCTTCGCTACAAT
This sequence comes from Gimesia aquarii, assembly GCF_007748195.1. Lineage (NCBI taxonomy): Bacteria > Pseudomonadati > Planctomycetota > Planctomycetia > Planctomycetales > Planctomycetaceae > Gimesia > Gimesia aquarii. The sequence goes on along the minus strand of NZ_CP037920.1, from coordinate 1,111,701 downwards.
TTCATCGATCCGTTTGGCTCGTTCGAAATCACGCAGTGCATGTTCAATATCACCGCGTTTCATGAAAGCATCACCACGAATTGAATAGGCTTCTGGATTCGGTTGTATGTTTATGGCTCGAGAACATTCCTGAATACACCGATCAAGTTTGTTTTCTTCTAAATAAAGTGCACCACGAATGTAATAGCCACGCCCAGTATCCTGGGTTAGTGAAACAATCTTCGCATAGTCCTGCATTGCTTTTTCACGCATGTCTGACTCCAGATAAAACTGTGCACGCTCTAATACGAGATCTACATCCTTAGGTGACTTGGTAATTCGATCGTTGATGATTGCCAGTCTTTTCAACCAATTAATTTTTTCTGCATCTGCCTTAGCCTTTTCAGGTTGATTCATCTTCTCATAAACAACCATCCGCTGTTGATAAAATTTCAGGTTCTGGGGGCTGAGTTGAATCGCGGTTGTAAAATCTTCTGCTGCCTTTGCAAATTCTTTTTGTTTCTGCCAGGCCAGTCCACGATTATCATAGGCATTCAGATATTTCGGTTCTCGCTTGATTACTTCATTTAAGGTCTCAATGGCTTTGTCGATCTCATTTAGATTCATCAACGCAAAACCCAGATTGTTCATTGCATCAAGGCTATCCGGTTGGATGCGTAAAACCTGTTCGAAGTCAGCTCGCGCCTCCTTTATTTTTCCCGATGTTGCAAACAACAAACCACGATTGTTAAAAGCCTGGAAATCATCTGGATTGAGTTCGATGGCCTTCGAGAAATCTTTGACCGCCAATTCACCGCCACCGCGTGTCGCAAAAAATATCCCCCGAGTCAGATAATACTGACCATTTTTAGGACTCATCTCAATCGCTTTTGTAAGATCAATTATTGCATTGGCGTCCTGTTTCAGGTCAGCCCATACACTCCCACGATGAAAATAGTATTTCGATTCGTGTGGATTGAGATTAATCGCCGTAGTTAAAATCTGAACGCTATTAGCAAATTCCCTTTTTTTTAGCGACTTCATTGCTTGAACAAAAAATTCCTCTGCTTTTTTCACAGTGGCTTCGTCTACAGTACTCGAATTTTGAGAAATCTGCTGCGTTGACTTCACAGACTCTTCTGTATGAGCTCCACTTTTGGAGGTTGTATCACTTTTGGCCTCTTGATTTTGCGATACATTCTCTGTAGCTTGATTTGACTTAACTGCTTTCTCTGAAGCCGTTTGTGCATCAGCCCCACAGCCACTGAGCACACATAAACCGACTAGCATCCCTGCAATTTGACGATTCATTTTTATTCCGCCTACTTTGTATACGACGCATTTTTGCATAAAATAGCAATACTTGACCCAAGGCTTGTAAAAAGACATGAAAAATCTGTCAATCCCAATTGATTTTTATCTATTTTTCATGAATGGACGTTGCAGTCTGGATCTTTTACAATCCTTGAATTTGAAATCGAAATCTGAGCATCAATATACCTTAAAGGACCAGCAACTTGCAGTTACCACGGAATCCAACAAGAGCAGTGAAGATTGGTGCAATTACAATTGGAAACAAGAATCCAATTGCTGTTCAAAGTATGACCGCGACGAAAACCAGCAACATTGATGCAACCGTCGCCCAGATTCATTCACTGGAAGAGGCTGGAGCTGATATCGTAAGAATTGCTGTAGATAATAAACGAGAAGCAGCCGCACTCATCGAAATTCGAAAACAGACGACTGTTCCTCTATCTGTAGACTTACAGGAAAACTACCGATTGGCGGAAGTCATCGCCCCGTATGTCAACAAACTGCGTTACAACCCGGGACATCTTTATCATCATGAGCCGGAAAAACCCTGGCAGAAGAAAGTGGAATTTATCGCAGAAGTTGCAAAAGACAATGATTGCGCGATCCGCGTTGGCGTAAACTGTGGTTCAGTCGATCCGGCGAAACTCGAAAAGTATGATCCTGATGACTCTATCTCTCCCATGCTGGAAAGTGCCTTTGATCATTGCGAGCTTCTGGAATCCATTGATTTCACCCGGTTTTGTGTCTCGCTAAAGGATTCGGATCCGGCAAAAGTAATTGAAGTGAATACGCGGTTTGCCACACAACGTCCCGATATCCCACTCCATTTGGGCGTAACGGAAGCCGGTATGCCTCCAGATGGAATCATAAAGACAAGAATGGCCTTCGAACAACTCATCAGTAAAGGCATTGGAGATACGATTCGCGTTTCCTTAACCGTTCCCAATGATCGAAAAGGAGAAGAAATCGAAGCCGGGCGTTCCATTCTGGAAGATATTGCTGCCGGGCGCGTACGAACGGTTGTTAATTTTGCTCAAGAAGGCATTAATATCATCAGCTGTCCCAGTTGCTCTCGTGTGGAAAACGAGGTGTTTGTTGATTTGGCAGCGGATGTCAAAAAAATGACTGAATATGCCAAGGAGCATAAAATTACAATTGCAGTCATGGGTTGTCGAGTGAATGGTCCTGGAGAAACAGATGATGCAGACCTCGGCCTCTGGTGTGGTCCTAATTATGTCAATCTAAAGAAAAGAAGCGAGTCTTTAGGCCGATATTCCTATGATGATATCTTACCTCGCCTCAAAGGTGAATTGGATTTACTCATCGAACAACAATCGGCAAAAATTTAACTGTCTGCTTCACTTAATATAACAAACATTCCTATTCCCAGAACCACACTTTCTATTAAGGCATGGATGTAAGTCATGGCCAATTCTAATCCTTCTATCGATTTAACAACTGCAACCATTCTGATTTTTGGCGCCTCTGGTGATTTGACAGCCCGAAAATTAATTCCCGCATTGTATGACCTCTGGAGCGAAGGGTTTCTTTCAGCAGATCTTCCCATCATAGGCTTGGCGCGACGGTCAAAGACAGACGAACAATTTCGAAACGAGCAACGCGATACGGTTTCGAAATTTACTCGTACGGGCACTGTGACAGATGAAAAATGGGCTCTCTTTTCCAAGCGACTGTTTTACCGTGAAATTGATATCACAGCTGAAAGTGATCATGCAAAACTGAAATCTTCAATAGAAGCGGTTGAACGTGAAGTTCTCGGAGACATCATCACCAAACGTGTCGCTTATCTGGCAACAGCACCCTCTTTATTTTATCCAGCCGTTAATGCACTATCCCAGGCGCAGATGGTACCACGCAATTCAGGAGAAGAGTGGTTGCGTGTTGTCATTGAGAAACCGTTTGGCCACGATCTTCAGTCTGCACAGGAACTGAGCCAGCAATTAAGCGAACTCTTGGATGAAGATCAGATTTATCGAATTGACCATTATTTAGGTAAAGAAACTGTTCAGAATATTCTGTTGTTCCGATTGAGCAATTCGATTTTTGAACCCTTATTAAATCGCAATCACGTTGATCATGTACAAATCACAGTTGCAGAATCACAGGGAATTGAACACGGGCGGGGTGGCTATTATGACCGTTCGGGAGCGTTACGAGACGTCCTACAAAATCATGTTCTACAACTTTTATGTTTAATTGCCATGGAACCTCCCGCGCTTTTCAGTGGAGAGGAAATTCGTGATGAAAAACTGAAAGTCTTGAAAACGCTCTCACCAGGAACCAAAGGTGATATTTCCGAATGGGCTGTCGCCGGCCAATATACAGCGGGACAATCGTTTGGACAGGCAGTCCCCGGGTATCGGGAAGAAGAGCGCGTGCCTGCAGACTCTCACCGGGAAACCTTTGTCGCAATGGAAGTAATGGTCGAAAACTGGCGATGGGAAGGGGTTCCCTTTTACTTGCGGACGGGCAAGAGAATGCCTGAACGAGTCAGTGAAATTGCCATTCAGTTTAAGCACCCACCAATGAATCTCTTTACGACCGTAGAATGCGATGGTGATATCTGCTCGCTGGTTGAACGAAAGCCGAATGAACTCATTTTCCGCATCCAGCCTAAAGAATCGATTTCCATGAAGTTCTCGACGAAACGTCCTGGTATGCAATATCAGATTCAACCCGTTGAGATGGATTTTGCATTTGAAGATGCTTACCACAAAAGCCTGCCCGAAGCTTATGAGCGATTGCTGATGGATGTGCTGCGCGGTGATTCTACTCTCTTTACTCGGAGTGATGAACTGGAAGCTGCCTGGAAGTTTGTGACACCAGTTCTGGAAGAATGGGAAAAGACAGATCAGACTCCTGAGCCTTATTATGCAGGAACCTGGGGACCATCGAGTGCGATGACACTTTTAAATAAATCAAAACGCCACTGGCGCACTCCGTCGGCTAGTAAAAAAGAATAGTGTTAGATTTCATCTAGCTTTAACACTTGTGATTATTTTGCATCATGGTTTTGAAAACGATCCAAGAGCTGCCGCAACGGTTTTTGAACCAACAGAAATAGCAATATTCCTAACAGTGCCCCCACAGTATCAGCTACCCAATCATCGATACTTGGCTGACGTTTTAACACCGGAATCCCCTGTAGCAACTCATCCACGACTCCAAACAGACTGACTCCCACAAATACAGCGAATAATCGTTTGAAAGTCAGCTTGTCCCATTTGAGCGACAACCACCATGTCAACAGAAATGAAAGACCTGCATAAGCGAGAAAATGTAGTGGTACGTCAGTTCCCTGGGGGAGTGTCCCTTTTTTTAACGGGATATGAGTCGCCGTAAATAACAGGACCCAATAAAGGATGACCGCAGTGCGGATCAACGCTTGATAACGATTCATAACATCCTTGAAATTCTGTTTCGCATTCAGAACTGTATTGAGCAAAAACTCTTAAACGGTGTACGGCGACTTCAACCTGGCTGCTGGATTCGCTTCCAAATAACTAGCTATACGCTCTGTTCTGGAAATGGCTTCCGGGATGAAATCGATTGCTTTTTCCAGTCGATCATTCGGTTCTGCACAACTGAAACGCAAAAATCCATGACCAGCTTCTCCAAAACATTCTCCCCCCAGACAAGCAATACCGAATTCGTCATCGGCACCTTCTAATAAGTAGAGTGCCAGTCCGTGACTTGTAATGCTCAATCTGTTACAGACAGGGGCCACATTCACAAAGACATAAAATGTTGCATTGGGATCAAGGGCATGAAAATCATCGATCTGATTCAATTTATCCGTTAGCAGAACAACCTTCTCTCTGAATTTCAACATGACTTCATCACGCTCTTCGGAATCACAGTTCAACGCAGCTGCACCAGCAAGTTGCACCAAAGGAGGTGTACACGAAAGTGTGGTGTTAACCATTTTACCAATGGATGTAGCAACCTCTTCCGAAGCCACACAAAATCCTAACCGCCAGCCACTCATACTATAAGACTTGCTGAATGTATATGCGGAAACACATTGATCCATCATCCCTGGTTGAGCCAAGATAGAGTGATGTTTTCCTTGCCAGACCATATGGCAATACGGTTCATCGCTAAACACAGCAATATTTTTACCACGGATTAAATCGGCAATTGCTTTCAGGTCGGATTCCTCAATGACCCCTCCTGTGGGATTATGAGGCGAGTTCAGGAAGATGGCCTTCGGAGCAGGATCCTCAGACAGAAACTTTTCAATGTCGGCAAGGTCGGGACGGAAATCATTTGACTGCTTCAGATCCGACAGAACCATACGTGCGCCGCGACGTTCAATGTTTGGCAAGTAAGTCGGGAAATAGGGGCTAAAAACGAGTACGCCATCGCCGGGATTCAAAAAGGCTTCACAAAAGAATTGCTCAAAAACTTTGGCACCAGGTCCAACAACAATATTCTCTGGTTTCGCGGCTACCTGAAATTCACGCGAGACAAAATCGGCAGCCGCCTTACGGAATTCGGGAATTCCAGGAGAAGCACAATAATGTGACTGGTTATTTTGAATCGCTTCAATACCTGTTGATTTTGCAGAGGCGGTACTGTCAAAAGGACTGTCTCCCACTTCCAACTCGACAACATCTTTGCCTTCTGCTTTTAACTGCTTTGCAACAGCCAAGACACTAAAAGCTGTTTCGACGGTAAGAGACTGAGCAAAATCGCTTAATGATAGAGCCACGAAGGATTCCCCTTTGATCTTGAAGTTTTCTGGAAGCACAATCGATGATGACTACTTTATAGGGGTATCCCCAATTTTGAAACTGGGCCAGCCCTCATTCTAAAAAACACTCTTTATTTCGTTGAAATTGCCTGTGCCAAAGGACGCAAGACCTGATCGATGACATATTCATTCATCAATTGGTCTGATTTTTCTTTCAGATCCAGCATGGTCTCTTCTAATTTTGTTTCTGCTGAGAGACTACCATACTGTCTTAGCGTAAAGAATACGGAAAGTTGCTCATCGGAATAATCCTCACGTCTGACCTGATAGGCATTTGTACGAGTCTCAATTAACAAACGCGCCTGACAACGACAGGAATCGTCCAGACTGAGCGTGATTGATGGTTCGTAGTTCAGCGGCCGTGCTCCAGGAATCTGTAACAGGCTGTCAATCGCCTGATTCGACCCTAAGGCTTCGGCCACTAAAGCATCATGATTCCCACGATAAGAAAAATCAAAGCCCACGACATAATCTAGCGCTTCACAATCGAGAGGACTGATTGACAGCATATAAGGAACCAGTTCCAACATTAATTTATGTTGCTTCAAACAATCATCCGGATCTTTGGGTGAAAAGTACCCACTACTCACGCGCTGAGGTTCGAGAGAAATCCAACGTTGCTGCCCGGTCTCTTCTTTGTCTTCCTCAAGAATGAAACCGTTTTCGCCGCGGTTATAGAAATTTCGCATGGTTGGAAAAGATTTTTGCACCCGCTCAAAAAAATTCAGCACCGTTTCCCGAGATGAAGGTAGCGTCATTTCCGTGCATAAATTCAGATTGGTAAAGTATTCGTCGGACAACATGCTGTATGGATGCATAATCACTCTATTATCTTGTAAATTCAGTTTTATATGTTCTAAAATAAACAGCGGTTATTTTGTACTTTTGAGTCAAATCTATTCTATCGGAGAATTCCAGATGGGTCAAAGAACTGTTTCAGTTCCCAAATCGATTTCTAAAACAGCACAGAAAGGCACTTCTAATGAGTCATTTTCATTAAAATTATCGATTTTTTCTACGGAAATCGGTTGGTGTGGACTCATGGGAAATTCCGAGGGCGTAGAAAGACTATTGATGGGGCACCACTCTGCCGCTGATGTTCGTCAAGCAGCGAATCAAGTCTGTAAAGAAAACCATGACGAATCCATCAAAATGTTCGAGGAATCAAATTGGTTTCCAGATTTGTCAGAGAGACTCCAAGATTATTATCAAGGCGCGGTTGTCGAATTTCAGGACGTCAAAGTCAGTCTACCTCACATGACAAAATTTCAGACACGCGTCATACGAGAACTTAAAAAAATAGGTTATGGAAAACAGATCACATATGGAGAACTCGCTTCCAAAGCAGGAGCGCCACGTGCCGCGCGTGCTGTGGGAACCGTAATGTCCACAAATCGAATTCCGATTATTATTCCCTGTCACCGTGTGGTCGCTTCAGGTGGAAAATTAGGAGGGTTTTCTTCACCTCAGGGAACATCGCTCAAACAGCACTTGCTCACACTGGAGTCAGAGGCGATTCAGTAGTAATTTGACCGAAACCTAGATTGAGTGCAAAGAGAATACTTTTCTGCTTGTAATTCAAGCAGATCTTCGGGATCGTATTTCTGATGCTGTTGCATCAGTTTGGGGCTGCTGCGGATTAGGGCGCTGGGTTTTCTGTGAGTCCTGTTGGTCGAGCATGGCTTGCTCAAATAAGAAGATTCTTTGTGACAGACGATCAATACGACGGCTCACTGAAGATGAAGTCTGTTCCATCCCTGCTGAAACGAGAGTAATGACTCCCAGAAAGAGTAGCATTTGTCCGGCAGTGCTGATGAGCCAGCCTGTGGAAGCATAGTTTGCAGGTCCGCCATAATAACCCCATAAAACGAGTGTGGTTCCAATTGTTAAAACAGCCACACCACCATATGCCATTAATTGACCAACCAACCCCAACCAGTTCGGGCTTTGCTCATCGTCTTCGATCAAATCCTGAATATCACGATAATCAGATCGCAACCGTGGAACGGCCGTTTGTTGAAATGAAATTGATTCCTCGTGTATAGGTTCGCTTTCTAACTTCTGCTCTACAGGAATTGGTGTTTCCTGATAAGGAGTATTTGAAACTTGTGCGTGAGTTGATGTAGGTTTCTCATTTATTTGTTCCTTCACAGCAGCCTGTGGTGGAACATTTTCAAGGTCATTTTTTTCCGATTGCTCAAAGGGAGAAGAGGCAAACTGCGGACGTGACTCTACCTTGCTCAAAGGACCATACGGATCCAGGATCTCACGATTCGACCAACGTGCAAGCAAATTCCGGGCTTCCTGAGTCTTATCGCTAATTCGTGTAGCTGCTGTCGTTCCCAGATCATTGCCACAGATTGCGCAATGGACCCGCTTGGAATCGGTAGAAACTTCTGCAGCCACATCTGACTGGCAACTTGTGCACCACATAAGGCACCTGATTTTTATAACTTAATAGTACGAGAGGGTTTGAGATATGTTTGAAGATAGGACTGATTTGGAGAGAGGTACTGATTATCAACACTTGAGCATTTCATGCAATACCGTTTTTAACTCTCACGACGGAAGACCATGATTCTTCAATTCAGCAAACTGCTGTTTGAGAGAACTGGAAAAAATTTTCAGAGTGTGAAATAGACCACAGATTGAGCTCTGTGACACGGCAATACTGATTACGTAAGTAATGGGAAGTGAAACATCACGAACCAAACCAAAGGCATTATTTTAAATGACAGGACAAAGGTTTGAATGGTAGTCTCACTCACAACGATAAAAATCCAACACAAAAAATTTCCAGGAGACGTCGATGAAGTTGACACCATTTGTAATGACGGTTGCGTTATTAGCATCCATTGTCTTAACAGCCGTTTCAATTGAAGCAAAAGAGAAACAAATAGCTGATAAAGCCCCAGTGGCACTTAATAGAAATTGTGCTGTTTGTCTCGTTAAAAGTCAAAAAATAGTCAAAGGGAAACCAGAGCACGCTGTGGTCTATGATGGTCGGACTTATCTGTTTCCTAATGAGGAAATAAAAAAAATGTTCGCAACCGAACCAGAGAAATTTGCTCCTGCATTAAATGGTGATTGCTCTGTCTGTTTCTCTCATCATGACGGTGTTCGTAACCCTGGTAAGGTGGATCATGTGAGTTTTTATCAAGGACGAGCGTTTTTATTCCCCAATCAGCAGATCAAATCGATATTTGATCAATCGCCACAGAAGTACGCTGATGTTGACTTAGCACACAATGGAAAATGTATTGTCTGCAAAATCGATGGAGGAAAAGACGTTCCAGGCAAACCAGAATTCACTGCCATTTACCAAGGTATGCGTTACCAGTTTCCCAGTGAAAGTGTCAAGCAAAAATTCCAGGCCAACCCTGCTAAATACGTATCTCAGAAAGAGGGTGGCCAGAAAACGAGTAGTACAAACGCCATCGGATCTCAATTGGTTTCGATCAATGGCACAACAGGTTGTGCTGCTTGTGAATACGGGGTCCATCCTAAAAAGGACCCCAAAGAGCTAGGACTCGCAATTAAGAGTAACGATGGAAAAGTCTATGTGATCGAAGGAGCACATGCTTCGCATCCTGATCTTTATAAGAGCCGGTTCCAAAGCGTGAAAGTGAGTGTGAAAGGGAAACAAATTGCGAATCACGGCAAGTTTGTCTGGCTCGAGCCACAGTCGATTGAAAAGATTCAGTAACCTACAAAAAAATCAGCCTGCTGACTCAAAACCAACAGGCTGAATTTAGTGATTTTTAGAACTACACCTGGCAGCGACATTGTTCCTCTCCCTTCCAACCTAAGAAGAGGAATTGCTGTCAGGTGTTTTTTGTACTATGGGTGTAAGAGATATCCTGCCGGGTTGGCGGAAAACCGATCTCGCTGATCAGCAGAAGTGAAAAAAACGAGTTTCTCTCGATACACACCACCGACATGCGGATCACCTTCCACTAATTGACTTTTTTCCAATTGTGAAACGCGGCAGTTTCCTTCAAACGCAGGCCAGTATCGATCCGGATTTGAGTCGAACTTCTTTTTGTTCGCTGCGGAAGCAAAACAAACCTTCCGTTGCTTATATTCAGAAGTAAAATTTGGGATACCTTCAACAAGCCGTTGATCATCCAGCATACTCACCAGGCAAACATTCTTGAATGCAAATTGAGAGACCACCTGATTCTGACTCATTTTCTGAATCTTTTCGGTGGTACGAACTGGTACTTTACGTTCATGGTTAACAAGACATACTTTGTTGAGATGCCCTGTCATTTCTCCAGCAGCAACATAGCCAGAAATCTTCTTCACAATTTTTAGTTGAGGCGTAATGATAACAGTCGTTGGTAGCCCTGCTACACCGATGGCTTCAACTAATTCTGTATTTTGGTCAGCATCGACTCGAATCGGAATAAAACAGGAATTGACATGTTTTATCACTTTCTGATTCCGATAAGTCTCTCTCTCCATCTTGTGACAAAACCCACACCAAGATGCTCCAATTTGAATAAGCATGGCTTTTTCTTCAACACGAGCCTGTTGGGCAGCTCGTTTTAAATTGGTTTGCCACTTGATTTCTTCACCCTGAACATACTGGGTGAAAAATGTTATGAGTATGAAGCTGAGTGTTACAGCGATTAAACTTGGTACACGCACAATAAAACCCCTTTTAAAACAGGCCCAGAAGTCCTACACGGTTTTACATATCGGATAGATTTGATGGTTTATTCAATTAACAGGAATGTTCTGGTTCATATTTTTGTAATTGATATGAGACTTGTAACGGTTAGTAAAACATAATGAAAAGTGACCTTCCCATAAACTAGCTAAAACTCCTGAATTAACGCAGGCACGTGCTGAACTCTGAAAGGGTTGACATTCAACAGCGCGACTCACTGAACTCAAAGCCGAAGTACCACCTCGAGTTGCAAATTACTATTTATGATTTTTTGGAGGTAAAACCAGCAAACAATTGATTGACGCAAACCAGTCTGATTTGAAATCGCATGTAATTTTAGTAATGCCTCTTATCGAATCAGAACATACAGCCTTTTCTTCTGAATAAATCAATGACCGTAAATGCAAATTCGATTGGAGCCTTTCTTTCTTACGTCAAATGAAGCAATCAAGTTGATTTTAAAAGGCAAATATCCTGGGCCGTGACATACAAAAAGCATCTCATGTGATTGCTGACATTCTTCTCCAATTAAAATTCTTGTTCTGTTAACAAGAAGAATCAGTGTTGTTTCGGGTACATGTATGATTTGTGCTGCGAAGTGTTTGATTGGAGGTTCTGGATCTTGTCTTACTCATTCCATTGAGAGGCTGTGTGCCTCTACCTTTTATATCGAGATTCGAGCAATACGATCCTGTGAGCTAACACACAACTTCTCAGAATGCTGTTCTGTTGCAGAGATAGTTCTATTATGAAATACGTTAAAACAGCTGAGTTAAGAAAAAATTTGCATCAAAAAAGAAATGGAAATTTTTAGCGAATTCAATCATCCGCCGTTTAAATTTTGCAGAAAATGTGAGATAACTCACAGAACAAAAGAGCAGACCTTTCTACTTTGAGTTCATTGTATGAACTTGCATCACCCCAACATAAAACAATGAGGAAATCCATGAAACGCCCTGAACTCAATCGACGCGATTTTAATCGACTGACATTTGCTGCATTTGGTGGCATGGTAGCAGGCTCAATGACTGGCTGTCAGCAAAAAGCACCAGAGCAACCTGCTGCTTCAGAAACACCAGCTGCTGGTGAAGAAGCTGGTAGTACCACCCGGGATGACAAAGATGATCACGATCATGGTGCTGATGACAAGGATTCCAAAGATGTGAGTCTACTGATGAGTGAACCACATGTCTGTCGTGGTTTAAACACTTGCAAAGGAACCCATGCCGGTGTGGAAAATGATTGTGCTGGTCTCGGAGCTTGTGCCTCTGTTGCAGAACATGCATGTAAAGGCTCCAACGAATGTAAAGGCCAAGGTGGCTGTGCTTCTAACCCTGGCATGAATTCCTGTAAAGGAAAAGGAAGCTGCAGTGTGCCATTGATGCCAGAAGCATGGAAATTGGCCCGTGCTGAATTCGAAAAAGCCATGGAAAAAGCTGGCAAAAAAGTTGGTCCTGCCCCTGCTCCCAAAAAATAAGTTTCGATTTTGCTATAATAAAACAGGCTCCTTGATCAATTTAGTTGGTCTGGAGCCTGCTTTTGTTACAAGCACGCATTAGCAAACTTTTTCGATTCGGATAAGAGTCCCCTTACTGAAAGTCGGAGTGAGGACATATGTTAAAACCACGTCTAGGACACGAAAATTTGGGCTTGGGAGTCGGACTGCGTACCGTACACTTCGCCCATATACTGGAACACCAGCCCGAAGTAGACTGGTTTGAGATCATCTCAGAAAATTTCATGGACTCTGGGGGAAGACCGCGGGCTGTGCTGGAGCAGATCGCAGAACGTTATCCTATTGTGATGCACGGTGTCTCACTTTCAATTGGAAGCACCGATCCTCTCAATCGCGATTACCTGAAAAAACTGAAATCTCTAGCCGAATCAGTGAACGCACACTGGATCTCAGACCACGTCTGTTGGACTGGCGTTGCAGGACGCAATACACATGATCTGCTGCCAATACCTTACAATGAAAGTACACTTTCACATCTCGTTAAACGAATTCGAACTGTTCAGGAAATTTTGGAACGTCCGCTCGTTCTGGAAAATCCTAGTAGTTATCTGGAATTTAAAGACTCAACGATGAGTGAGTCTGAATTTGTTTGCCGGATGGCAGAAGAAGCGGAATGTGGCTTATTGCTCGATGTGAATAATGTGTATGTCTCCAGTGTGAATCATGAATTTGATCCTGTAAAATATATAGAAGCAGTTCCCGCGAAACGAGTTGTACAATGCCACCTGGCAGGACATACCAACTGTGGGACCCACTTAATTGATACACATGACGGCAAGGTAATTGATCCCGTCTGGGAGTTATTTCAGTTATTACACCAGAGAACCGGAGGAGTTTCTACTTTGTTAGAGTGGGATGCCGATATTCCACCATTTCCTGTTGTGCACGAGGAAGTTCTGAAAGCCAAAAATTACATGGATGAGAATTTGAGCTCCTTCGAAAAAGAAAGTACAGAAGAAATGGTTACGAACACAACCTCAAAGGCGATCCCTCACCCGGCATCATTCATTACGGCTGAAGTGGAATGAGCAACGAATCACGCAATCTGGATCAAATTCAACATTGGATGCAAACCGTTATCAGTTGGCCGACTGGTGTCGAAGCTGGCATCGCTTCTGAAGAGGCACAAAGTAAGATTCCATTGGAAAGTAATGAGCTGGAAACAGTGATTACCGCTTCCACCCAACTGACTAGTCTGGAGCGGATGGGTATCTATGCCAATGCGTATTATGCTCGTCTACTGGAATGCTTAAGCGAAGAATTTCCCGCTCTGGTTTGTGCGATGGGAAAAACGGCCTTTGGTGCCTTCTCGATGGAGTTCCTTCAGAAATACCCACCAACCAGTTATACGCTCAGTGAATTGGGAGCTCATTTTCCTCAGTTTTTAAGAGAAACCAAGCCAATTTCCGAGGACGATGAATTCAACTGGACCGACTTTTTGATTGAAATCGCCGTGTTGGAACGTATTTATAGCGAAGTATTTGATGGCCCGGGCATCGAAAGAGTAACGCCACTCACTGCAGAGGCTTTAAATTCGATAGAGCCAGAAGCCTGGCCTGAAGTTTGCCTTCAAATGGCTCCCTGTTTTCGTTTACTCCAATTTCAGTTTCCCGTTCACGAGTATATTTCCAGCGCACGACAGGGAAATTCACCTCCAATTCCAGAACAGCAAATCACCTATCTCGCGATTACACGCAGAAAATTTATTGTCCGTCGGGAATCTGTTTCTCAGTCGGAATACTTCCTGTTATCAAAGCTCAATCAAGGCTTAAAAGTAGGAGATACGATCACTCAATTTGCTGAGTCAGGCCTCATGGAACCAGATCAGTTGGATGCAAAACTCCATGTCTGGTTCAGACACTGGATGGCATCTGGTTTCTTTATTGACGTCTCTCATGCATGAGACCGCTAAATTGCGGAAATTCCTCTTGTTTTAGCTCAATGGTCTGTGTTGATAACAATACCAAATCTTTTCTCCTCAAATTTGTAGAGAGCTCTCGACTTTACTAAGGCTTAGATTCAGTCTCATCTATAAAGAGCTCTATTTTTCATCAAAATCGTGTCTGTTGCGCAATATAGGTAATTTGAGGCATGTGAGAAGAAATTACATGCACTTTTTGTTGCTAATTTAGAGACTTTAGATCGTTGAATCTTTTGATTCAGGCTGCCTTTTCCATTTCAAAGAACCACAGCATAAACCACCAACACTCCCCGCATTGACACAAAATACGCTCGGAATTACAGTCCCGACTTAGAAAATTACTTAGCAGAATGATTTTATTGATTTCTTTATACTTCAAACGAATTGATAAGCACATTGGTTGTCAGGGAGGGCAGCATTTTGAAGGGCATCATAATGTGTTGCGTTGCAATGTTGCCGGCCTTAGAGATCGCAGGATGTACCCAGCAAACATCCTTGCCTCCTGTGACCATTAACGGACCTGCTCAACAACCTCAATATCCAGCTCAGGTTTCCAAACCAGCTCCCAATACGCCGTTGTTTATCACACCACCAACAATGGCACTTGAACCACAAAATCCCTGGAAACCTGAAGTTGAAACACGTGACTGGGAATATATCGTAATTCATCACACCGCTTCATCAACTGGAAGCGTTGAAAGTATTCACGAGCTTCATAGCAAGAAAAAAGATAAGTCCGGCAATGCTTGGCTGGGCATCGGCTATCACTTCGTCATTGGAAATGGGAACGGCATGCCCGATGGTGCAATTGAATCGACATTCCGCTGGCGCGAGCAGATGCATGGTGCGCATGCCGGAAATAATGAATACAATCAGAAAGGGATTGGCGTTTGTCTGGTAGGAAATTTCGAAAATGAACCTCCTACGGAAGCACAATTGGCAGCCGTTAAGAAACTGGTTGGAGTTCTAAAAACCGAATATCACATTTCCAGTGAAAACGTACAAGGGCACCGCGATGTCAAAGCAACAGCCTGTCCCGGAAAATACTTCCCCATGAGCGAAGTGGCTGCTGCCGTTGATCTCCCTGTATATGGATCCATTCCACCAAAAACCCCAAATCCACACACAAAAGTTCAACTTGCTCAGGAATAAACTACTGTTACTCCCCCACATTTAAGACTCCTCTACACTGACTTACTGAAAGTAAAATGACAATGGATTATGCGCAACGTCTTAAATGGATTAAATATGTGTTCAATGGAGAGAGAGTCGCATTCACGCCTCCTCTTCCTGTAGACAGAATGTCTGAAAATGACAATCAGTCGAATGTGGTAGTCAGGTTACCGATTAAGCATGTCGCCCTGTTTCGTCCAGAACATTACGAGCCTGGATATGCCTACCCTTTAGTCATCTGGTTACATCCTGATGGCGGTTCTGAACAGGATCTGCATGAAATCATGCCGCAAATCAGTTTCCGAAATTATTTAGGGCTCTCATTTCGTGCCCCCGCAGTTGACCCTGCTGCACCCACTAATGGCTATCACTGGCCCGACAGTCACCTGTTTGTGAAGCAGTTTGGTAAGCATGTCCAAAACACAGTCCGCGAACTGCAAAAAATTCTTAACATCCACACAGGACGAATTTATCTGGCTGGAACTGGCACAGGCTGTTCTGTCGCCACAAAACTACTCATAGGAGCCCCCCATTTCTATACAGGAGCGGCTTTACTCAATGGGCAGTTCAATAAAAGTGATTTCCGAAGCGAGGCTCCTTGTAACTTGAAAGGGAATCGGATTCTTCTCGACCAAAATATCACTCACAATTCCAAGGACCAATTTTCGCCCCAGAGAGTTACTCGTATGTGGGAAACAACGGGTGCGGAAACTCATCTCCTGAATTCTTTTCAGCCTGATCTAAACGACAAAACGGTTTTGCTGACGTTTTTGAATCGTTGGATTATGGAAGGAATCTCTACAGCCCGACTCGTTTAGACAGCTTCAAACGTTATCCTCTATAATCTCTATTCGATAAATTTGTACAGTTTTAATTGAGACGATTAATCGGTTTGTGCAGAATTATCCTGTTGTAGCACCCTCGATCAGGTCGATGAATAAAGCGGAATACTGAATCTCTCAGGATTCCTTTCGTACAAAATCAATCTCAACCTATCCCGGGTTGATTCCTTTATTCTACTGACTGGCAAGGAGAGAACTATGATGGTGCGGCGTCTCATGCTCGCAGGTTTGTTCCTGTTTGTGGTTGGGTTGGCCACGTCTACTTTTTCATCTTCTGATGCAATGGCAGCTGGTCGAGGACAACCCGCAGACTGGAAACGATTTTACTATTATCCCTATGTCTATTATCCCCAAAACTTCCAAAGACCACAGGGGAGCTATGACAACCTGTATTATCGCTATCCGGAAAGTATGAGAATTCCGGTTTACAATCAGAACTGGCATAATTTTTATCCCAGTGATCGACCTTATCACAAAGGAAATCACTTTAAGCTCGATGTTTTCTAAAGTCCGTCACTTGGATGATTTGACCTTTCCGGTGAAAGACACATAATCGGTTAAATGACTTCGGGCCGAAATTTTTGCCATACTCTCTTCTGAAAGTATGTCACCATTTGAGCGCTAGTTGTATTTTTTACAACAAAAAAGCCTGCGATTTAGTCGCAGGCTTTTTATTTTTGTAAGCGTAAATCATGATTCCCCCCTCATTTCTCCTTTTCAGCGTAGAGGGTGCGCTTCTAAAATCAAAGATTCAAGAAGAAATCGGAATTTGAGAAACTGAATTCGCAGAGACAGCGATTCAGAGTTTCATAATTATCGTACGACCAACTAAACCTGGTAATATAGCCTGACCTCATCAATGTCCAACGAAAAAACCGAAGGTTTGATTATTCGACTGGCCGACTTTAGTGAGTCCAGCAAAGTCATTACCTGGTTCACCAGGGACTTTGGAAAAATTACGTCGTTGGCAAAAGGTGCAAAAAGATTAAAAAGCTCGTTCGAGGCTGCTATTGACTTGTTAGCCACATGTCGGATAGTCTTCATCCGAAAATCCTCCGGTGGTCTCGATCTTTTGACCGAAGCCCAACTGGTGAATCGTTTTCGTCCTTATCCTGGAAATCTTTCCAACTTGTATGTGGGGTATTACATTGCGGAGTTATTAGACGCTCTCACTGAGGAATATGATCCACATCCAGAGCTGTTTGATGCAGCATGTGTCGTATTACAACACTTGCAAGAACATGATGATTATCAGAAATCGTTAATTATTTTTGAGTTAACTATATTAGAAGAGATCGGCCAGCTTCCTCAGTTCCAGTACTGTACCGGCTGCAGTCAAGAACTGGGACAATTGGAATCGTATCTCTATGACGCAAATAACGGGGGCTTGTATTGCCAGCATTGCGAGCAACAGCGACACGGAAAAGTCCGGGTTTCCCGTGGTACAATTACAATCTTACAAAAACTAACAGTCGAGAATACACTACTTTCCCAGCGATTGAACTTATCACTCCAGCAACAACGAGAGATCAGACAATTGCTATCAACAACCATGTCTCATATCCTGGGTCGTCGTCCTAAAATGGCACCCTACCTGCAACTATAAACAAACAATTCATTTCCCTCTGGTGGAAGTCAGGGATGACGACCATGTCCATATACCAATTAAATTACCTATTTCGATGCGTGCAGCCTGCAATACGCCTTTGTGTTGCACTCATGCTATGTGGGTTGATCTCTGGCTGTACGATGTTTGGTGATCGATCCTCCGATTTCGCAGCCTGGAAACCTCCCTGGTCCAAAAAAAGTGCAACTGATAATCCTTCGATTGATGGAATTCGCGGTCCAATGCAACGAGTGATGCAGACCGCACTCTGGAAAAAGAAAAAAGATTCAACATTCATCGAGCCGGCATTAGGCGCACGAGAATTCAAGCTGGCAAACGAAAAATTCCAGGCAAAGGAATATAAGGCGGCTGAGAAAGAATTCAAAGCCATTGTGAAGAAATACAAAAATGATCCGATCCGAGAGGATGCCCAGTTCATGGTGGCAGAATCTCAGTTTGCACAAAAAAAATACTCATGGGCACAAGATGGATATGATCAACTTTTGATTGATTTTCCTTCCACACGCCACTTAGACCAAACCACAAAACGATTGTTTCATATCGCCCGATACTGGTTGCAGGAACCATCGATCGTTACTGGTAACGATATTCAACAGGTCAATTTAGAAGATCCTGGTTCAGAAACTCCTGAAATTCCCAGTGATGGCAAACAAAGAGAATCACGCTGGGCTCTGGTTCCTAATTTCTTTGATCGTACGCGTCCCGTGTTCGATACAGAGAACCGCGCATTGGAAGCACTCAAATCCATTTGGCTCCATGATCCGACAGGTCCTCTCGCTGATGATTCATTAATGCTTACCGCCAGCTATTATCTGAAAAAAGGGCGTTATATGGACGCCGACCGTACGTTTAGTCTACTACGTGAAGAATATCCCAAAAGTCCTCATCTTAAAGATGCGTTCATGCTGGGAACCCACGTGAAACTGATGTCGTACCAGGGTCCTCAATATGATTCTACCGTTTTGAATGATGCAGGTGAGCTCAAAGAGACAACTCTCCGTCTCTTTCCTGAATCAGAACGAGCAAGACTCAAAGAAGAGTTGAAAAAAATTGAAAAAGCGAAGGCAAAGCGAGATTGGGAAACGGTTCAATATTGGATGCGTCGAGGTAAGCCAAAGTCAGCCGCCATTTATTGCAACTTACTGATCGAAAAGTATCCGACTTCCAGCTTTGCTAACGAGGCCCGTGAGTTATTGTCAGAACTTGGTGAGGAAAATACCAACCACCTCTGGGCGAACTACGCAACACCAAAGAAAATGGTTCAACAGCAGCCAGAACCTAAAAGATCACTTGTACCAAGCTTACCTTCATTTGGAAATACGCCGCCCACTCCACCAAAGTCAGCTAGAGCTCCTGCAACAAATCAGGAACTGGAACCACCGGCTCGTTTGAGATTAGATGAGCTTGACGAGCCAATCAGGAGAATTCCCATCGAAGAAGATTCGAAACCAGCAAAAATAAAACTCTAATCACTTATCATTTCTTGGCGGAATGTCTGTTATCTATCGAAAATATTTATGAAACGTTTTGTGCTCAATTTGTTGCTGCTATCTCTGCTGTCAATCGATCTGACAGGCTGTGGGTATACAGTAGGCAATTCTTATCAGCCTGACGTACAAACGGTTTATGTACCAATTTTTGAAAATAAGACGTTTCGCCGAGGATTTGAATACCAGTTAACGGAAGCCGTTCAGCAAAAAATTCAGTCACGCACGCCATTTCGACTGGCAAAAGGGGCTGAAGCTGATACTCGACTTACGGGTACGATTAAACAAATTAACAAAAGTGTCTTAGGCACAACTCAATTTGATGATCCTCGCAACTTAAATTTACAATTTGTCGTTGAGGTAACCTGGGAAGATATGCGAAGTGGTAAAATTTTATCGCAGCAACAAGTTCCGATCACTGCTGATGTTGTATCATTGGTCTCGGCAGCCTCCTTTGCCCCGGAAGTGGGGCAATCTCTGGCTACCGCGACTAAGACTGCTACCGATAGTTTGGCCAATCAAATTGTTCAATTAATGGAAATGCCCTGGTAATTAGATTTACAAAAATGGATAGTCAGAAATTACGATAACTGCTACACTCCGACCGTATTTGGTCGCACATCATTTCAGAAATCACAGCCACGAAATTCACCCCCACACTTACTAGAAAACCTATCTTCTTCAATAGCACGGATTGCTAATAGATATCGGGCCACTCGCCAGTTTCACTGGCACGCCGATCAGCCAGACCGGCAATTCAGGGAAGGATTTGGATAACAAAATGAAGTCGAAACTTGTTTTACATCAAAGTGCTCTTATTTTTACCTGTTGTACTACATTGATTCTGTTACTGATGAACAATGAATTGTTGGCACAACGTAAACAACGTCCTAATCCAGCCAATGCCGTTCTTAAGATAGAACCATTACCGCCTGAACTGGAGCAAATTCTAAAACAATGGGAAACCGAATCGAAGAAGATTCAAAAACTGCAAGGAAATCATGTACGCCTCTGGTATGACGACGTCTTTCAGTTAGAAAAGAGATCCGAAGGCAAATTTTATTATGAGCACCCCGATAAAGGTGCGATCGAGATTACGGGGATGGAGATTAAAAAAGGCCAGGTCAGTGATAAACGCAATGCGCAAGGCAAACCTTTTCAACTGAAACCAGGAGAAGATGAGCGCTGGGTCTGTGATGGAAAACGTATCTTTTCAATTGATGAAGAAAAAAAAACGTATGAAGTCTTTCCTATTCCCCTCAATCGACGTGGTGCCAACATTATGGAAGGACCGTTGCCTTTTCTATTTGGAATGCCGGCAGCAACTGCCAAAAAACGATACTTTTTAAAACTTCTCGTGAATACGCCACAACAGATCATCATTGCTGTGAAACCTCGGCGGCCCGCTGATGCCGCCAATTACAGTGAAGCAAAAGTCTTACTCAACCCGAAGACTTATATACCAGGTGCGGTGCAACTGATTCACCCTGGTGGAAACCAGTCGACAGTCTATCGATTTAAGGATGTCGTCGCGAATAAAAATCGAGGATTCATTGACGGTATATTAGGCAGAGACAAAGATCCCTTTCGTCCCGACCTTGATGACTATCAACTGCAGGGCAAAGTCATCGCAGCGGCTGAAAACAAGAATGTTCAAAAGCCAGTTCAGCAAATGGCGGCATTTAAAGTGCCTTCTATGATTGGGAGGGACTACAAATCCGCACAAAAAATGTTGAAACAAATGGGATTTGACTCAAAGGTTCATGCAGGCCAACCTGCAAATGAAGCTAAGAAAATCTATCATGTCTATGAGCAACTGCCTAAACCAGGTAGTCCAGCCCAAAAAGGTGACTTAATTCATCTCAGGCTATATACAGACCCGAAATCAGCCAATAAATAAGACATTTATAACAGTTTAGAGAAAGCGTTAAGGCCCTTTGAAAAACTTTCAGAGGGCCTTAATTATTACGGGCACGTATCGCACGTTGGATATCCATACGAGCTGAATCTTTTTTCAGTTTCTCACGTTTGTCGTGCAGTTTGCGTCCTTTGGCGATTCCCAGCTTCACTTTGACCAAACCACGTGTGAAGTAAACCGTTAGTGGTATGAGCGTCAAACTGGTATGTTCGCCACGCTCTGCAAATTTCTTGATTTCGGCTTTTTTCATCAACAACTTGCGAGGCCGTCTGGTCTGGTGATTCATCGTATTGGCTTGTGGATAGAGGGCAATATCACAATTGTATAACCAGACTTCACCATCTTTCATGCGAGCAAATGCTTCTTCAATCGAAATCTTGTTCGCGCGAATACTTTTGACTTCGCTACCTGCCAGAACAATTCCACAGTCAAGTGTATCCAGGATTTCATAGTTATGACGCGCTTTACGGTTCTGGCAAACGGTCCTCGAGTTGGGATCTTCTTTCGAAGCACTCTTTTTCCCTTTTTTACCCATGACTCAAAACCTCACGCGCCTAAAAAACATCAAGCAGACGATGACCCGTTGATTTCTATGAATGATAAACAGAAATTGCTTGCACTTAAAACAACGTTGCTTCAAGTCAAATGGCGACACATTGACTTGGGGAAAGGTTCAGTATCGAAATCGCTAGTGATTATCTGGTCGTACCTGAACCTGTAGCGCTCCCAGCATACGAGTGATTTGTTTTTCCTTACGGGAAATGAATGGGACGTTGTCAAGTACGATTGCCCGAGGCTCATTCCTGGGATGTAATACCAATCGACCTGATCGCAACAGAAGATACTCAAAGATATCGCTAATCTCCTTATCAATTTTCAAATTCGGTGCGGCAAATCGCTCCAGATCACTCAAGAAACCGTGGTGATGGAGCAACTCGTTCCCTTTCACTTCCCAGTAATCAAAACGAACACTGATCGCCACACCAATGAAAATCAAACCCAGTATGCCGGCAAACAGCCAATACATTTGGGAATTAGCCCAGGGCCGTAATCCTTTCAGAAGACCAGTAATCGTAGGAACGATATCAGGATTGAACCGCAACAGCATCCAAGCCCCCATAAAGAGCGCCGCTCCCAGAAAGAAAAGAGTCAACGAGGTGGTTCGTGGGAAATCGAAAGCAAGAACTGTCAGGTTTAAGCCGAAGACTCCCAGAAAGATCAGCGACATCACTTCGGCCATGTGCTCTCGATTGCCACCAATCTGCGCAGACTCACCAGCAATCGACATGAAAATCGCCACGACAACTGCGACAAGGAATGTGGGATAGAGAAATACAATTTTGGGATACGAAATTAAATAGATGCTGGAAGGAGGCGCATCTTCTTGTGAACGTTGGTCTTTTTCCAAATCACCACCACTTTTGGAATCATCGGCCATGATCGAATCCCTTATCTGTAATCGCTGGTTCAATTAACTGCTTACAAAGCACAACATGGTCTCTCATAATGAATCTGCGTTATGTTAAACGCAATTGCCTCTCAATCGGATCATAAAACCAGCCATAACTTACGAAAATTCCAGTCTTTGGTCCTATCTGATCTGAATGGCAATGGTAGACGTGATCAAATAGGACTTCAAGGCTTACATTCGTCTGGAAAGTCATAGCCATTGCTAAACTTAGTCTCAACGCTTGAGCCTACCAAATTACACCCTGATACCAATTGAAATCGTTACTAATTTTACGGACTAGCACAATTATGAGTGAAACTTGTCCTATTTTGTATAAAATATACAAAGAAAGATATATATAATATATAAAAATTAGAAGTACGGACTTACCACACTTTCAATTCGTTGGTACATATTTAGGTATGATACGATGGAATTCTAAAACAATTTGTTGCAGGTTTGTTTTTGGAACCTTGTTATGGGGCGTCTTCTCTCCGCAATGCCTCACCGGAGCTGAAAACGTTGATTACCTGAAGGAGATCAAACCGATCTTTGCAGAGAAGTGCTATGCATGCCATAGTGCCCTCAAGCAGGAAGCAGAACTGCGTTTGGAAACACGTGAGCTTATGCTGAATGGGGGCGATAGCGGCGCAGTCCTTCACCCCAGCAAACCAGACCAGAGCCTGCTCTTACAACGTATCATGGCTCAAGAAGACGAGCAGATGCCGCCTCCCGAAGAAGGTTCCAGGCTCTCTGCGCATGAAATCGCCTTGATCAAAACCTGGATCGCACAGGGAGCCAAAACTCCTCAGGAAGAAATTCCCGGTAGCCCTAAAGATCATTGGTCTTTTCAACCACCTGTTAAAACAAAAGTGCCTCAAACTCACTCTGGTAATAACTCTCAAAATCCAATTGATGCTTTCCTGGAACAACAACGGAAACAAAAAAAATTAATCACCGTAGCCCCAGCAGGCAAACGAGTGTTATTACGTCGTGTCTATCTCGATCTGATTGGGCTACCACCCACAGAAGATGAGATACAAAATTTTGTGAACGACTCGTGCTACGATGCCTATGAAAAAGTCGTTCAAAAATTATTAGCGAGCCCACAATATGGTGAACGTTGGGGCCGACACTGGATGGATATCTGGAGATATACAGACTGGTATGGACTGGGAAAGCAATTGCGATACAGTCAAAAACATATCTGGCATTGGCGCGATTGGATCATTGAATCATTAAATCACGATAGCAGTTATGCAGAGATGGTTCAGGACATGCTCGCTGCAGATGAACTCAAGCCAACGGATCACCAGGCACTACGCGCCACCGGCTTTCTGGCGCGGCATTATTATTTATTCAATCGAACAACCTGGTTGGACAGTACTCTGGAACATACATCAAAGGCATTCCTGGGACTTACGATGAATTGTGCCAAATGCCATGATCATAAATATGATCCGCTAACCAACTTAGATTATTACCAAATGAGAGCCATTTTTGAACCATATCAGGTACGTCTCGACGCACTGCCCGGAGAAACCGATCTGGAAAAAAACGGCCTGCCTCGTGTTTTCGATGCGCACACTGATGCAAAAACCTATGTGCATATTCGTGGAAATGAAAAAGCCCCAGATAAGACTCGAGAACTCAAACCAGGGACTCCGGAGATCTTCACTTTCAATTCATTTCAAGTCACACCAGTCAACTTACCGGCAGAAGCACATAATCCAGCATTACAGGATTTTGTTCTAAAGGATCAACTTAAAGCTGCGGAAGTAAAAATCTCTGTTGCGCAGAAAGCAGTTCAGCAAACAAAACAACAACTGGCAGAGTTAGAGAAAAACTCTAAAACGAATCTTGTCCAACAGAAGTCTCAGGAAAAAGAAAAGCTTTTTCTGGCTGACGATTTTACTAAGGCCAATTCAAAACAATGGGCCATGGGCCCTGGTCAGTGGGCCTATCAAAATGGGAAACTCGTCCAAACCAAAACCGGATATGGCCGAGCCTATTTGCGTTCGAAAGCAAATCATCCGCTGAACTTTAAAGCCAAATTGAAATTCAAGACCACTGGCGGTGATAAATGGCGTTCAGTCGGGCTCGCCTTTGATGTCAATGGTCAGCGGGAAAAGATGATCTATCTCAGCGCCGTTAAGCCAGGCTCAAAGCTTCAGATCTCATACAATGAAGGATCACGGTCTATTTATCCTGCAGAAGCACGGCATGGATGCGCTGTGAATCTGAACGAGCTTTATGAACTCGAAATTAAAGTGCGCGACCAACTGGTAAACGTCTCACTGAATGGAGAGCATGCTATTTCCTACAAGCTGCCGTTACAGAGGGAGTCTGGAAAAATGGACCTGCTGACATTTGACGCCTCTGCAGAATTCGAAAAGATCCATATCAGCTCACTTCCAGCCAATGAAAAATTAATCGATGGTAAAGATTCTAAAACACCATCATTAAAACTGGCGAAAGCAAAATCGACAACTGCTGAGATTTCGTTGAGAGTCGCTCAGCTTTATAAAAAGAGTCTGATGGCTGCCTATACCGCTGATAAGGCCCCCTATTCGAACCTATCAGAGACTGACCAAACTAATTTAAGACGAGTTGCTGCTCTGGCCGCCAGAAAGTATGAGTTAGCTTTGGCCGAGCAAAAACTTGCTCAGACACAGGAAAAAAGAGAGTCAACCACAGGCGAAGCAGCGAAAAAAATTGATAAAGAGCTCACAACTGCCAAAAAACAACTCGAAACAGCAAAGCAAGCGGTTAATAAGCCGGGCGAAAAGTATACGCCAGTCCGTGCTTCGCTTAAAGCACTTGAAGGCCCTGCGGAAAAGGAGGCATCCCGATTTCAACCTTATCCCACAACCAGCACCGGACGTCGCACGGCGTTTGCGAGCTGGATTACTGATCGCAATAATCCGTTAACGGCACGAGTCGCCGTGAACCATATTTGGTTAAGGCACTTTGGTCAGCCACTGGTAGAAGAGGTGACTGACTTTGGCCTGCGTTCCAAACAACCACTTCAGCACGAATTACTGGACTGGCTCGCAGTTGACTTCATGGAACACAACTGGAGCATGAAACATCTGCATGAACTGATGATCACATCAAAAGCCTATCAACTCAGCAGTTCAACAATTGGCGCGGATCCCCGAACCCTGGAACAGGATCTAAAGAATCAATATTACTGGCTGCGGAATACCGTACGTATGGAATCAGAAGTCATACGCGACAGTCTGCTTTACCTGGCTGGAGAACTGGATCTGACTCAAGGAGGTCCGACCATCGATCCGGATAAAAACCCTGAAAGTAAGCGACGCAGTTTATATTTCACAACTTCACGTGATGCTCAGAATAAATTTCTCAGTATGTTTGATGCCGCTGATATTTTTGCATGCTATCGTCGAAATCAAAGTGTCATACCTCAACAGGCATTGGCACTAGCCAATAGCAAAGTCTCACTACAAATGGCTCGTAAAATTACAGAGCAAATTCAAACAAAGCATCCTGATATCAATAATCAGAAATTTATCAGGTTCGCCTATGAGAAAATTCTATGTGTAGAGCCAACCCCGCAGGAATCGGCTCTTTGCTTGAAAGCTTTAGCTGAAACAGAGTCGGTATTAAAATCAACTAAAAATCAAAATCCGACTTGGCGTTCGCGTGAAAATCTGGTTCATGCCTTACTCAACCATAACGATTTCATCACGATTCGATGAAGGTGCGTCATGAATAAACAGTATTCTCTTCAGAACTTCTCAGGTAAGCTTCCTCGTCGCAACTTCCTGACGAGCCTCAGTTCCGGTCTTGCTGGAATTTCGCTCGCTTCCTTATTACAAGAGGAAGATCAAGCCCGTGCATCCACGGCACATGTTCCACCCGATGGCAAAGCTCATTTTCCTCCCAAAGCGAAAAGCGTCATCTGGATGTTCATGCGCGGTGGTGTGAGTCATATGGAAAGTTTCGATCCGAAACCAATGCTCACCAAATACGCAGGGAAATCGATCAGTGAAACTCCCTGGAAAAGCGTTCAAGAATCTGAAAAACTGAAACGAGTACGTGTTGTTGTCGTCAACGATGCCAACGGGCAACAAAGAAATAAAGTTTATCCACTGCAGGTGGGTTATAAGAAATATGGTCAGAGTGGTATTGAGGTCAGCGACTGGTTCCCCCATATTGGCAGTTGTGTCGATGACATTTCTATCGTGCGCTCCATGTGGACCACAGACGACAACCATGGTGCTCAAGTTCAATTTCACTCTGGGCGACATATGCTCGATGGTCGGGTGCCAACTATTGGTGCCTGGATTAATTATGGCCTGGGATCACTGAATCAGAACCTGCCGCAATTCATCAATATGGGACCACGCTTTTTTGATGTGAGAGACGGACATTATTTAGGGCCTGCATATGATTCAGTTCCCCTCAAAGTCGATCCTAAAAATCCGCTGCCCTATGCAAAACCCGAACTCGATCTTTCCAGTGAAGAACAAAAAATCGAGTTTTCTCTCATCAACCAGCTCAACCAGCTTAGCTCTGAGAAATATCCGAATGATAGTACACTTCAGGCGCGGATTAAGTCTTATGAGTTGGCATTCCGCATGCAATCGGCAGTCCCTGAAGTTATTCGGTTTGATCAGGAAACCAAAGAGACTCAGGAACTTTATGGGCTGAATGATCCTGCAACAAAACCATTTGGAATGCAGTTATTGGCTGCGCGACGATTTGTAGAGAAGGGCGTTCGTTTTGTCCAGATCATGCATGGGGGTGGTGCTGCCGGTGCCTGGGATTCGCATTCGAATCTGAAAACGAATCACTCCAAGCTGGCAAAGCAGGTCGATCAACCTGCGGCAGGGCTGATAAAAGACTTAAAACGCAGAGGCTTATTAAAAGATACGATTGTTGTGTTTGCAACGGAATTTGGACGAACACCCGGTTCACAAGGCAGTAACGGTCGTGACCATCATCCATATGGTTTTTCAATCTGGATGGCCGGTGGTGGAATCAAGGGTGGTGTCGCGCATGGCACAACGGATGAACTCGGGTTCCATGCCGAAGAGCATCCGCATTATGTGACTGACGTGCATGCCACGCTGATGAAACAGTTGGGACTGAATGCCCGCCGTCTCGAAGTGCCTGGCCACAAACGCATTGAAATGGATTTCGGCCACTCTATCGACGAAATCATCGCATAGCTTGTATAATAGATTACTTGCGAGGTCGAATCGCAAGTAATCTATTTTTACAAATTGTGTGAAAGGTTTCCTATGTGTCGTTTTGCATGTATTGCATTAATGCTGATCCATATTCAATTCTTCTGTAGTACTAACACTGCTTCCAGCAAAACATATCATGTGTATTTTCTCGGTGGCCAATCTAATATGGATGGCTACGGTTATACCAAAGATCTTCCGGCCGATCTCAAACAACCGATTCCCGACGTAATGATCTTTCATGCAAATCCAAGCCCGGATGGTGTTGCCGTTGATGGTCGCGGTATCTGGTCTCAGCTCAAACCCGGTCACGGTGCTGGATTCAAATCGGATGGGAAGGCCAATGTTTATTCAAATCGGTTTGGAGCTGAGCTGACGTTTGCGAAAACTCTGAAAGAACTCGCTCCGAATCAACATGTTGCTTTGATCAAAATTTCGCGTGGCGGAACTTCTCTTGCTATCGAGGCGGCTGGCAACTTTGGTTGCTGGGACCCGGATTATGAAAAGGGAACGGGAGCAGGCCAGGGGATCAATCAATACGACCATTTTCTCGCAGGTATGAAACGCGCACTACAAACGCGGGACATTGATCAGGATGGTGAAAGCGATACCCTGGTTCCTGCTGGTATTGTCTGGATGCAAGGCGAAAGCGATGCCGTTTACTCTGAAGAAATCGCGCGAGCTTATGAGTCCAACCTGAAACGACTGATGGACTTAGTTCGCGCAACCATGTACGCGGATGATCTCCCTGTGATCATAGGTCGTATTTCCGACTCAGGAAATCATCCCGAGGGAAAAGTCTGGAAACATGGTGAGATCGTACGAGCCGCACAAGCCTCGTTTGTCAAAAAAGACAAACGTGCAGCGCTCGTGACCAGTACTGATAATTATGGTTATTCAGACCGTTGGCACTATAATTCTGAGGGTTATCTGGATTTAGGGAAGAAATTTGCCCAGGCCCTATGGAATCTACCCCAGGAATAATACTATCCTGTTTTGAGTGATTCGCATTTTACACTCTATTTTTCGATAGAAATTTCGACTTAGGTATCAATATGAAACCGGAACTTCTCTCCCCCGCTGGTACGCGCAAGGCAATGCAATATGCCTACGCATTTGGCGCTGACGCCGTTTATGCCGGGCAGCCTCGTTATAGTCTGCGTGTTCGAGAAAATGAATTCAATAAACTGGAAGTCATGGCAGAAGCCGTTGAAGAAGCGCATAAATTGGGTAAGAAATTCTATATTGCCAGTAACATTGCACCTCACAATCTGAAAGTGCGCAGTTATCTCAAAAACATGGAACCGGTCATCGATATGAAACCGGATGCCCTGATCATGTCTGACCCCGGGTTAATCATGATGGTCCGAGAACGTTGGCCAGAAGTTCCCATCCATTTATCAGTTCAGGCAAATGCCGTCAATTATGCCACTGTTAAATTTTGGCAGAACTTTGGTCTGACTCGTGTCATCCTTTCTCGCGAGCTGTCAATCAAAGAAGTTGCTGAGATTCAGGAAGAATGTCCTGACATGGAACTGGAGGTCTTCGTGCACGGTGCACTTTGTATCGCTTATTCAGGGCGCTGTCTGCTTTCTGGCTACATGAATCATCGCGACTCAAATCAGGGGAACTGCACCAACGCCTGTCGCTGGGACTATAAAGTGAATGATGCGGTCCAGACCATGGAAGGCGATATTGTGCTAAAAAATCCTCCTCCTCCCCAAAGTCAGCAGCAACTTCCCATCGTGGATCAGGTATTTTTGTTGGAAGAACCACAACGCCCCGGCGAATACATGCCTGCTTACGAAGACGAACATGGTACCTACATCATGAACTCGAAAGACCTGCGTGCGGTACAGCATGTCAAGACTTTTAGTGATATGGGAATCAGTTCGCTGAAAATTGAAGGACGCACAAAATCATTCTTTTATGCTGCTAGAACCGCACAGGTTTATCGCAAAGCCATCGACGATGCCGCCGCGGGTGTTGAGTTCAATGAGAATTTGTTGGAAATGCTCGACAGTCTCTCCAATCGTGGTTATACCGAAGGCTTTTTCCAAAGACATGCTTCAGAAAGTATGCAAAATTATGAGCATGGTCGCTCGGTCGCTCATAAACAACAATTTGTCGGCGATATTATTGACCGTGAAGAAGATGGTCTGATTGTTGATGTCAAAAACAAATTTGAACTCAACGATGAACTCGAGTTGATGACGCCCTCTGGAAATACGGTCTTTGAATTGAGAACATTATTAAATCAAAAAACCGAGTCCATTGATGTCGCCCCCGGTAGCGGTCATATCGTAAAGATCCCCTTTACTGATAATCAACTTGAGGATAGAGCACGGCAATTTAGCGAACACGATCAACAGTTTGCACTATTAATGAAATCAGTGCAGGCACCGGCCACAACAAGCCTTGTTTGATACAAACTATTTTTTGGCAGTAACCGTTAATTCATTTTTGACCTTACGAACACCTGGCTCCAACATAGCCAGGAACTCCACCAGCTTTTTGGCACTTGCTGATTCGACCTGACCACGTAGTGTGACGCTGCGATCAACGTTCAACTGGAACTGCACATCTCGAAATCGTTCGTTTCGTTCTTTGATTCGATCAAAGGACTGATCCATTGATGTTTTCATATTACTCAGTGGGAGAGGAGCAGACTTGAATGCCACTCTCATCTGTGGACGAAAAGCAGGCACTTTTATTGCATTCTGACCTGTATTAAACTGATTTCGACCATTTTGAAATCCGCTCGTGTTTGCCCGGTTAAAGTTACGATTCTGCCCGGCAGTATTGGCCGCATTTTGTGCATTTGTACGTCCGATAAATGAGTTTTGCGCTGCATCGGATCGACCGATGAAGGAATTTTGAGGAGTCACTGTTTGCGCGTTACCAAAAGTAGACAGCCCTAATTGGGAATCACCAAAGGCACTATTTCCGGAACTAAAGTTGCCAATATTTGTTCCTGCGTTACCTGAGGAACTATTAGACAGAGTTTGTACCTGAGCTTGACATCGTTCGGAGAGTCCAAGAGATAACAGAGCCCAAACGATGATGATCATTGCATTTGTGAGTATAAAGCGCGTCATGTTTTCCCCGAAACAGAAGCAAAGACAAAACCAGATCGAATCAACGTTAATTATAACATCGACATATTTCTGTGAAAGTAAATAATCTGATTTCTAAGTAGAGAATCATGTTATTTCACCGAACCACTCATTCGAAATTTACGATAACTGGTCGAATTTGTGGGAAACGATTCGTTATCAGAATTGCTAAATCGTTCCGTTGATTGTTGCCTTTGGTCATCCAGTAAACGAGCCATTTGATTTTCCAATTGGCGAATTCGTTCATCGCGTTCATCTAAAATAGGCTTCAACGATTCTGCTTTCGTTTGCTGAATTAGTTCCTGTCGCTGTTCAGAATCATTAAATTTAATTTGTTTATGCTCCCGAGATAGCTCTAGACGCTTTCCTGTTTCTCGTCTTGCTAAAGTATCGACTTCGATCTGACCTTTTGCTTCAAAGTGCTGTTGGTTCTGTGTTAGAGACGGTTGCCTTGTTTCAGGGGTTGTTCCTTCCAGTTTTACTGAAACCATTCGTGAATAGACGTCGGAAGCTCTTTGCTGGGTCAGTTGAACGCGCAAGGCACACTCCGCTTGAATCCGACCTTTTCGAACATACGGTATGAAAACCTGATAGCCAGGACCTAAAGTCGATTCAACCGCGTGAGCCTGCCATGCTCCTGAATCAAATTTGTATTGATGAATTGGTTTTGTTTGATCTTCCAGATCACCCTGGTCATCGAATAGATGAATCATCACTTCGCCTTTCACGTAAACAGGCGAGGGGTTATTATGCTGGAAAAACATTAACTGGCCAGCAAATCCTCGGGTTGGCATTCCATCAACCCCTTTTCCTTCAGCCGGTTCCCAGAGTGCCACAATTTCATAGACCGGTTTTTTGGGTGTCGCAAACTGATGTTTCATTTTCCAATCCCAACTGGTCAGATCGATGCTTGCACATCCCGTAACAAGTGTTGAAAGAAATAAAATCACCACATATCGAAAAGGCATGATTAAATCGTCCATATATTAATCTCGCCCCCAATAAGGAAAGCGCCTTTGTTTTGCCGGCTTCTTTTTAGATCGTTTTGTTAAAGCCTCTGTGTCATAACCGATTTGCTGGATCTCTCCACTGCTTTCATTTTCGATCAATTCAGATGAATTCAAATTGGATTGAGGCATCTCAGCTGGCGGTATCGGTTCTAAGAGCCCGTCGCCCTCAGGTATGAACTCTGGTTCTCCCGGAGGTACAGCAAAAATAGGTCCATGCATTTCTTCCGCTTTTTCTTCCATCAGGTGAATGCGCTCTGCTTCGACCTGCTTAATAAATTCAGAATCAGCATCGTTTTGAATGATGCGTGGAGTCAGGAATACCAATAACTCTTTACGTCTGGTTGAGGATGAGTCATAACGAAAGGGAATGCCTAAAAAGGGAATATCACCCAGCCAAGGGACTTTGCGTTCAATAGTAGTATCAGATTCGGTAATCATTCCACCTAAAACTACAGTTTGACCATTGGGAACGCTAACCGTCGTCTGGACTTGTGTAATGTTCTTAATCGGAGATTCAACAACATTCCCAGTGGTTGCATCCGTAAAGATGGGAACGCTTTGACCATCAAAATCGCTTTTCTCAGCTATAGTTTCCATGACAATATTACCATCAGGGCTAATCCGTGGTGTCACTGCCAGAATAATTCCTGCTTCATCTTGTTCGATTACAGGGTTTGCTGAACCTACACTGGAAACTGTGACGCCGTTCACCACTGGAACAATTTGCCCCACCTGTATTTGGGCAGTGACATTATCGACCGTTCGAATTTGAGGACGGCTCAATATGTGCACATTCCGTTTGGCAGCTAATGCCCGAATTAAGACACTGACAGACTCAGAACTAGCAGAAAGCACGAGTCCACCAAAGCCAAGATCATCATTACCGCGCTGTAATGAAAAGTTACTCAATGCCTGACCGGCCGTATTTCCAACGTTATTCGAATTATTGGTTCCCAATGGGTTAATACTATTAAACAGAAAGCCGGGCGTTGCCTCTTGGGAAACAATTGTCTGGTTGGTTTGAGTGACGTTATTTTGTCCGGTGATGGTTTGCTGTACCGTCAGAATGTTGTCGATGATACTTCGATTGAAGAGCAATGAATCCTGAATTCCCAACTCAACTCCAAACTCGTCATCGTTATCCAATTCGACTTCAACAATCAAAGCCTGAATGATGACTTGCGGAGCTTCCTTATCCAATTCTTTGACGAGATTGGAAATTTCAGCAAAATAGCGAGGCGTGGCACTGATGATTAAATTATTGTTTATCGGTTCAGGAACGACAATGATTTCGCGCTCCAGCAACTCGAAACTACTGATCAGATCAGGATCCTGAGCAATGAGTGCACGTTGCGTGTCCAGAAATTCATTAATGGCTACAGCAACATCCGCGACCGGAGTGTTTTTCAACTGAATCACTGTAGTTTCGCGTTTACGGCTGTCTGCACCATCCAGTTTTAACAGGATGGCTTCAACAATCTGCAATGCATCAGTTCCTCCCTGCGCGACAACTGAGTTGGTTCGTCGATCCACCGTGAATTTCAAAGGTACTAAATTACTATTGGTATCATCAATACCCGCGATTTGAATGCCTAAATCAGTTTGTTGGTTCTCAACTGAAAAAGTAGACTGTAGCAAAGTCACCATTAAGTCTGCGTCCGCATTTTTCAATGTAAATACTTTTAATTCCGCCACTGTCGAGACACGCTGATCAAATTGATTGATTAACGCTTCTACCAGCTCCAGACTGTCTTTCGGAGCAGTAACAACCAGTGTGTTTGCACGCGGATCGGCAATGACTCGAATGTCTGCTAATAATCCTGATCGCAAGACCCGGCTTTGAGATCTATCGTGTGTCAAAAACTCAAGGACAACTGAGCGTGCTTCCTGTAATTGCTGGGCTGCTTCACCCCCCGCGCCTCCAAAATTAGCTCCGGAACCTGCTGTTCGAGCTGCTGCCGGGTTAAGAACACTTTGTAATGTTGAGTTCAGAGTTTCAGCTAAGTCTTCTGCAATCGCGTTCTTTAGAGGAAATATTTTGACACGGCTGACTGCCTTGGATTGATCCTGGTCAATCTTCTGAATCAGCGCCGCGACCTCCTGCATATCTCTTGGCTGGGCTTGAACGATGATCGAATTGGTTCGTATATTGGGAGAGACGATAATGCGAGTTCCCAATCCACCTCGTTCATCGTAAAACTCACGTAATGTTGTAGAGACCTGGGTGGCACTGGCACTTTTCAAATGAAACACACCAAATTCGGTGAGTGGGTTCACGGGTTGATCCAGTTCCTCTGCCAGCTTAAGAATCGAAGGCATATCTGTATCAGGGGCTAGAATCAATAATGCGTTGGGCTTTCCCAGAGGAATGAATTTGATTTTTTGAGTTTGCCCTTGAATGGCTCGTAAATTGACGAGCTCTTCATACACTCCGTTCAAAAGATCAGCCAGTGCAGTCGAGTTCACATGACGCAAATTTAATAAATGGATGTCAGGACGGGTGCCCGCACTTAATTCTTCCAACTCTTTGATGATCTTCATCAGTGCTTCAACATCTTCATCTTTACCGCGTAAAATCAGAACTCCGAGGTCAGGGACAGACTCGATATTCACATTGCCCTTTAGATCTTGTAATAATTCCGGAAGCGATTGCTGTTTTTGAGCTTGATCCAGTTTCTCTGCTGGGCCGGGTGGTACTGGATTTTGATTTGTGTTCTCAAGCTGCTTTTCATCAAAACTGATTTGATCTATACGCTGTCTTAATTGATTGACACGTCGATTACGTAAATGCGGTGGTATTTTAGAAGCACTGTTTTGAGATAAGCTCAAATGCGAACGTGTCTTAACTGTACTTGATTTCAATTGCTCATGCAGGGCTTGAGCAACTTTACCAATTTTCATCGTACCTGATACAAGCTGAATTGACTCTGCATAACCTTTGGCAGCCTGATCAAGTCTCATGACTGTTGATCTCAATGAGTTTGCTTTGGAACTAGCACATTCAAAAACCAATGCATTATTTTCTTTATCGAGTCCTACGCGAAAATCAATATGTGAATCAACTAAGTTCTCTAAATCAGTTGATTCATCCTTGAGTACATTCTGATTTCTATTCATAAAAACTACGATTCCAGGAAAACCACCTGGTCCCTCTCCCTGCAGTTCAGCACGTCTTTCGAAGGCATGATAGAACTGCCTGAGTACTTCCGTGCTGCTTAGTGTACCCGGACGAACTGAAAACTGAGTTTTCCTCAGTTTCGATTGAGATTTTGGAAGTTTTTGTGCACTTTCTTCAAAAGTCGCTGGTACATCTGGCTGCCTGATTTGTGTTTCAGACACCTTAGCTTGTTTCTGGTAGTTTACCTGTTGAACTCCGTGATTCTTTCTTTCGGTATTTATTTTCGATTTACCGTTTTGGATGGTTGGGGGAATATACTTTGCTTTGGTCTGTCGAAGATCGAGAACGACTAGAAATTTGTCTTTTTGAAGCAACCGAAA
This sequence comes from Gimesia aquarii, assembly GCF_007748195.1. NCBI lineage: Bacteria > Pseudomonadati > Planctomycetota > Planctomycetia > Planctomycetales > Planctomycetaceae > Gimesia > Gimesia aquarii. Next base: position 1,076,179 of record NZ_CP037920.1, on the reverse strand, counting down.
TCCCTTAGGCTCGAGTTCTCGATTTAAGATTTGTAAAGTTTGATCAAAGGAATGCAGTCGTTTATCTCGACGCGAAAAAAAACCTTTCGGTACAACATCCATTACCAACGTCAGCTCATTTTGCTCTGCAACTTGTTCTAATACTCTCTTCCACGTCGATTGGACATAGTTTAAAGAAATTTCTGCAGGCTCTTTACCTGGTCGATGTTCGTTCTGGGAAAAGCTTCGCTCATAGTCATCTGAAACAGCTTTAGTTTCCTTCGTCTTTGTAGAGGATGGCTTTCGAAAGCGATTCCAAAACGAGGGCTTTGAGTCGGCGTAAACAGAAACTGAAGGCCCGCACAGAACGAGCAATGCTAACAGGCAACGTAAATGCCTGGAATAATTTCTGGTTAATCGTATGAATAAAAACAACGTTTCACCCCATTGATGCCATAAGCCGACTTCAGGAATTCTGATCAAGGAATGTAGACGCATCTCAAGCGAGATCGTCCCCGAAAGAATCCCTACAATCGTTAATATCGGAAAAGTTTGACTATTTTATTGAACAAAGGTGTTTATATTTGGAAAGAAAATCAGAGTTTTCTAGGGATCGGCGATTAACATAACTCCATATATAGTAATAATATGCGCATAAATACTTCCGCCCGTACATGTCAGTGATGTCGGTTTACGAATTGCAGAATTGATGCCTGAGAATATAGCGAGCTAAGAATAGGGAAAATGGAGAGGAAAGGTATGAGAAGTAACCATCTCTTTCGAGTTTACAAGAGGAGAGGCTAATTCAACACAGGAACTGAGGACAGGTTTCGCAATGTTCTGAAATTTTCTCCCAGTGAGAGCACCCACGGTTTGCCATCGATCTCCAGAATAAGATATTTATCTGAAATAGACTTCACGATGGCGTGGATCTCCGAAACATTAATTGTGTCACCCGCTTGAACTTCCTGCTTCTGGTTAGTTGCCCGATTTCGTAGCCAGGCCATTTTCTTTCCATCAACGTTGATACTACCCGTTAAGAACGTAAAAAATGCGTCGTCTAATAAAACCTTGACAGTAATATTCTCAGTTGAAGAAACAGGAGGCGTCCCCGAATCTGAAACTTTTACGGTAATCACGTAGTCTTTTAACTCAGCCGAAGCAGCAGGAGTCCAGGTGAGTTCCCCTGTCTCTAAGTTGAGCTTCACACCCTCAGGAGCTTCTGATGCTAACTCGAATTTGAGCTTTTGTGGCGGAAGATCGACATCACTGGCTTTCACGAATAGTGAGAGAGGCTGTGTCTGGTATGCAACCACAGATTTGATGGCTTCAATTTTTGGTGGCGTATTCTTTTCAAGTAGCTCGATTTGGAACACTTTTTCTTGAGTTTGATCTCCCTGAACTGCAGTGATCGTTATGGGATAAACGCCTGCTTTTTGCTCTTTAGCAGGGGACCAATTTAACTTATCCGATTTGATTACCAACCCTGGTAATTTCTCTTTGACAGATAACACAGGAGCATTGATTGAAGGATTGATACCTACGATAGGAATTTTTAACTCAAGAGTATTACCTCTGACAATCGTCTGTTTAGGAATCTCTTTCAGTTCCAACTTATAAACTTTATCTGGAACAGGCTTCGCAAATGGGTTTGAGGGTGCAACCAAACCATAATCAAAAACCGCCTGTAAATATTGGGGAGCTTGCATGACAACTGCCCCTTTGGAGTGAGCAGTGGGTTTTGTATCAAGGACCCCACGTTGAACAGCCCATTCTCCATTGGTCTGATTGATTACATTTAAGATTTCGTTATTGATCTTGATGAGAAATCGTTGCCCTTTGGGAAAATGTTTTGAACTAAGAACTTTAATCAGTTCTGTATCCTGAGTAATCGGCTGTTGCAGTTTTGTATTTCCCTCAGAATATTGACTGAGAGGTGACAGCTCAAAAGGTGTACCAGCATCATAGCGAGCAGGGACTGTCGAATTGGCACCTCTCACAATAGTCCAAATATCCCCTGAGATTTCATTTACAGTGAGGAATTCCTGATTAATACGAATTCGAAAAGGAGTCTGGCTGGGGAAATCAATGACGTCTTGAACCTTCATTTTAGTCCCATCAAAATTCAGAATAGCAGCTACCTTTGCACGTGGAAATAATTGCTCACGGGGTTTTGCTTTTGTCAAAGCCAGACCTTCTGCTGTTATTTTCACTTCGAGTGGGTCAGACTTACCAGTACCGGTACTCTTTAATTCCAAGCGAACAATATTCTGTAATAGATCGGTTTGGTAGAAATGCAACAGAAAGTGACTTAACTGCTGGTAAGTGGCGGTCCCTTCTAAAGAAACCTGGACAGCAATATAAGTTTTGCCTTCACGGATTCGACGGCCAGGCGACAATTTCAAATCTGATATTCCTGAAAGTTCTGCCAGATCATTTAACCATTCCAGATAGAGCCTTTGCGCATCGTGTTCGTCCGGCGGAAGACTGTGTTCAACCCAGGTTCCCAGTTGTTTGGCTGAACGAAGGAGTTCCAGTTCTTGCTGTTCTTTCTGATCAATGGAATTATTGATCGCATTCAGTTGATTCTCTCGAGACTCAATTGGTTCGATAAAAGTGCTATGTAGAATCGGCATTCCCAACCAGAAGACAATCACGGCTCCAAAAATCAATGCCAGTATTTTTTCTCGTTTTTGCATCGTTCACACACCCAACTCAATGAAACAAATTCGCATTTGATTTACGATTCCCGACATGATTCTTCCCAATCAACTTTTATTCACCTTCTCAGCCTTGGGTTTCTGCTGAGTATTTACTTGAGGAGGAAGCCGTTCTGCGTCGATCTCAAAAGGAACAGGGTAATCAGAATCAAAAGTACTATTATTACTTCGCTTGGGATGAACTCGATAATTGTCATTAGATAATTGGCGATTAAGGTCTCTCACATCCAGGTCATCTTTCGCATGGCCCATCGCTCTCAGGCGACTGATCGATTGACCGGCAGAGCGATTCAGACTCATATCGCTTAGATAGAGTCGATCTGTTCCAGGTAGTACGGTATCTAACTCATTCAATACTTTTAATGATTTGGAATTTGAGTGTTCCCAGTTTTCGATGAGTGTGACTGACTCTAAAGTCGGCTTCCCTCGTTTGAGCAATTCATTTAAACCATTCTGGATATTCTGGCGTTCCACTATTTGTTCATCCAGATCAGAAACACGACGCTGTGTTAAAAATAAAGCCGTCATAAATATCAATACCACACCGGCAACTCCTAAACCGATCTGTAGTTTACGACGATCTGGCTTCACTTCTGCCTTATGAGGATTCAGAAAGTCAACAACTTCCATACTCTTTTGTGCCTGGGAATATAACATCCCCATTGGTCCGGCCAAGACTCCTGGATACTCAAGCGGGTGAGAGTCACTGAATGTAGACTTTGTACTTAGTGACGGATCTACAAATTCAACAGCACAACGAAATCGGTCACTTAACTTTTTAGAAAAAGATTGCTGTGCCTGCTGTTCGCCAATCAAAATGATTTGTTTTGTTTTCTGTCCAGCAAGTTGTGAACTGCTGGCTAAAAGAAAACGGTTGACCTCTGTGATCATTGACTGTTCTGTGACTTCGCGATCTGCAGATGTCATCGATGTTGAGTTGGTAAATAATAGTTGTTGATCATTGACCAAGGACATTTCCAGATGATGGTCTACCTGATTCACAATTAAGGTAGGATCAGACATCTTATCGAAAGTACCAACATGTGCGATCCATTCAGCAACAGAGATCGCACTGACTCCCGTCGAAATGACATCCATACCCATTGACTGGAACGTATTCACCGCCTGATCGTGCAGTTCTCTGACAATACTGGCAACCAATACATCACGTGCCTCTTTTCCCTCACGGACGGGCAGCAGCAAATGGTCGAGCAATAATTGACCGAGAGGAACCGAAGATTTCGTTGCCGCCTGAAACCGAACGATTTCAGGCACTTCTTCTATAGGAACATCAGGTATTTCCAATACACGAATCGTAGTGTCATGACGGGGAAAAGAAATCAGTACGTTTTTTACCGAAATATTTAACCGCGAAAATTCATTCTTCAACCAACTGCCAGCTGAAATCGGATCCTGAGTGGGATTCAACTCATCAGGCCAAACGATATGAAATGACTGTTTTATGGAAACAGCTGAACCACTGACAGTTGCTTCGATGCCAGTGAGTTCTGATTTTTCCCAGTTAAGTGCTAGATAGTCTGCCATTTTTTACTTTTCAAAATTTCAGTTTCGAAATCGTCCTATCACTGAGTTGTTTCACCAAGCCACCATGTCTCATTTCCTCGAAACGACGACAAAGGATATCCAGCTCCCAGGTTACTCAAATCACGGATATATGTGATTCGTGGGGGAATGAATGTTCCATCAATGATGGCTTCGACTCGAGTAACAGGACCTCCTTTTCCGTAATATCCTAACGACTGGGCACGAAATACATCCCCTCCACTGTTAATGTAAGGAGCCAGTGTTCTCATATGTTCTATTGTCGTTAAGCCCTCAATGACTAGCCATCCCGTTGTTTGTCGTGCCTGACTGATTTCTGTAGATGGCGCACCATTTGTATCAGTCATTTGGGAATTTACGATCGAATTGGCTAAATCTTCGTCCATTTCAGGGATTCCCAGAAGCGTTTCCAACCGTGCCTGCCCAATGTCGATACGTCCTTCGATATACTGGCTTTTAGTTGTTGTTAGAAGGTCATGCAGAATTGGTAAATCAGCTGTCATGGCTGAAGGGTCAGCTGACCAGGGACTGACGAGCGTTGTCTGCTGGCCATCGATCTCAGTTTCCACTTCAGAGCCAATCAGATCATAAATTGAATTGATGCTATAGATTCCCCCAGCAGACAAATCGATCCCTGCACGGGTGACAGTAACTCCCTCTTCCGAAAATATCGCTTTCGCAATTCCGACAGCTAACTCGTTGAGAGCTTCTCTCTCACTTGTCTCTCCTCCGACAGCAGTTACAGCCCCTCCTGACTCGAAATCACTCAAAGTCGGAACAGGCCCACTTGTTCGATACGCAACGATGAACCGAGCTTCATCAGGTCCAAGTTCTGCTTCGAGTTCATCATAGAGTTCGGTCAACATCGTTGCATTCAGATTGATTTTTTCTGAACCATCAGGGCGAATGTTGATCTCTCGACTATGAACTGTTAAGAACGCTGACCAACCAGGATCCAGAACTCCATCGGCATTATCAAGAGGCAATGTCGCATCACCGTCATTCTCATTAGGATCGAGGATTCCATTTCGATTTGTATCTTCGCCATAAAGTAATTCTGGAGTGACACCACGTACCAGCAATAGTTCGTCCAATGACTCCAGAGGAGCATTTTTAGCAGAGTAAGGCGATCCGAGTGTTTCGTAATAGTCACTCTCAGCACCTAATGAACGCGTTTCGTCATCCTCATCAATCCAATCGAGGATCGCCGCTGCAATGTCTTCTGTCATATTCGGAATATACATTAAACGGTCAACTGGTGTGTCGGCTTCAATATCAAACTCATCTAATTCTGAATCGACATCCTCTAAGTCATCTACTTCTTCAGTTGCCAGAATATTCAAATTCAGTTTTCCCGACTCATTCATTAAGCCGAAGCGAATGGATTTTGATTCGGAATCTGTGACGACGGGTGCCACAACACTGAAATAACCGCTGGTTCTTGAAATCTCACCCGGTACTAAATTGATATTCTGAAACTGTTCCGGATTATGGTAGGAATTCCAGCCATCAATTTCTGAGCGGTCTCCCACATAAACAGCCGCTTGCTCGATACCTGAGAGCGCCAGTTCGCGCGATTGCAGAGACCGCCCATAAATATTGGCTGCTTCCATTTCCACGATCATTAATTCAGAAAATGTATATGCGCCTAAGCTGAGCATGACCACGACTACCAACACCACCAGTAATGTACTACCCGCGCGCAGCTTCAACATGATTTCTCGATTAGAAATTTGATACCTGTGATCGTGATGAAAGAAATGTTGCTGCACCATTTAAAACGCGTCGGCTTCTTGTTCTGATGTTTGTAAAATGGCAGGTAATGCCAACGGTAAAGCAATGACCATGCTGTATGTGTTTTCGTAACCGTTGATTTTACTATTGATCGATTTGATGACGCCTTGATCATCATCGTTTCGAAATCCGATTGTAACCTTCACTGCCTGGGGGACTGTTCCATATTCAATACTATCCCAAACTTCTAACCAGTCAGTTCCATCGAAATATTGAAATTGCAGGTTGTCAATTTCTGGCGCCAATAATTGAGATTGCTCGGCCAGTTCTTCGAGATTTGCCGATTCATCTGCATTGATCATGGCTAACCGATCTCCTTCGAGCCTTGCAAGCCCTTGTGTCGCAACACCATATTCCGTAGCACTTCGAAAACGATCGCCGACCACTCCCTGCAATCCTTCAGAACCAGCGTCTGCAATAAAATAGGAGATCGATAACAAATCGCTCTGTGAATCGGTGGAATCACTTTCGCTCATTGACTGTGATAATAGTAGTGGTTGTCGGGCTGGACGACTGGTGTGTAATACAAGTGATTGAGCGTCTCCATAAACGCCAATGTTTGCAGTCGTATAAGCTTCATCCGGATTTGTAACCGGGATTTCTTCAATCTCATCTTCCTCTTCTGAGGAGTCTGTCGACTCTTCTTCTGTAATTTGTTGCACATAAGTCACACAATGTAAGTCATGCGTTATTTTTTGAAAAATTGCCCGGGCTATTTGCGCGCGTTCTACTTGTGCATGACCAATGGTTGTGTATTTCCAATATAAATCGAGAGCGGAATAGATGGCAGCCAATAGTAATGTTGTTAATCCAATCGCCAGGATGACTTCCAGTAAGGTGAATCCCAATGACAGTGAAACAAGCCTGCGTTTCGGAGAACTAAATGATTTTCGCATTTAAAAATCCTCCATTTCAGTGTCATCGCTGACTTCTACGGTATTCGCGGCATCCAGCAATTCAGCAGGATCCCGAACCTGGCGTGTAAGCTGATAACTGGTGGTAACGGTCTCAGAGTCTCCGGAATATTGCACATCCACTGTCAGTTTTAAAAGCGTCTCGTAGGTACCAGGCTCGACATTTAAACTCCATTTCCAGTTCTCGTTATCATCTTCGAATGCAGCCAGAGAAACCGACTCCATCGGTTGCGCACCAGAAATGACCTCGGCCAGTTTTGATTGGCATTTTATCATAGCCTGAGTTCGAAGCTGTGCCTGTAAAGCGGCCCGCGAACCAATGCTAATCAACTGGCTGATTGCTGCCAAAGCACCCAGAAAAATCGTCAGCGAGATTAGAACTTCCAGTAAGGTGAGTCCAGCCCGACTCGGAATAGACGTCTGGTTGATCGGCCTGAGAATCCTCATCGAGACGACTCCCGATCGTAAGAAATCGATGCGCTACCGGTGAGTCCTCGTAGTTCAATACTGGCGACTCTTTTTTGATCTTTCCCTAGAATCTCATGTTTCAAATCGAAGGCAGCAGATCCATCAGGATAAAAGGTGATCGGAAAAGATGCTTCCATCCATTTCCAATCTTTGGCAGCAGGAAGATTTCCCAGCCATTCGAAGGGGATAGCTGGCTCGGTTACTGTTGCAACAACGTTTTGACTAAATTCAAAATCTTCTGAGAGCTCTTGTGCGATCACAGTCTGATCGCTGGAGATCTGCCGTGTATCAGCAGAATCAGTGCCTTGTCCTAGTAATTCCTTATCAACGGGTACTACCAGATAGTGATTCCCACCCAATTCGAAATATATTTGATAATTGACACCATGCTCAATAGCGCGAATGCGTGCGGCAGCGAACGCTGATTTCACATCCTGCATGTTCTGTTTTAATCGATTGTTCGCGTTGATCCGGAGTACAGCAGGCCAGACAACAGAGATCAGTACCAAAAGCAGGGAAAGAACGAGTAACATTTCGATCAGCGTAAATGCTGATCGATTTTGTTGAATCTTCAAACTCTTTTTCTGTTGAACTGGCACGGATAGCGCCCCCTTGTCATCATCTCTAACTGGCCTCCTGCAAAGTTAGACTATTTTGCCTGGTCCCAGTTATTCACGTCATCACCAGATCCATTTTCATCTTGTTGATTTGGCCCCAGAGACCAGATTGCCGGCTTGGTCGATTTTGATTTATTATTAGGGTACTCATATTGAAATACCTGCCCCCAGGCATCCAGAGGTTGTGAATCAATATATGGCTCCGCTGCCTGACCATCTGAGGAAGCTGGCTCTAATAGAAGCTGAATCTGTTCCTGGCCTCCTTGTGGGTATTCGCCGTTATTCTCGGCAGCATAGAGCTTGAATGCCTGTTCCAGATTGTGAATGCTGGCACGTGTGGCTTTAATGTTGGCTTTCTTCTGACTACCTAACAAGTTGGGAACAACCATCGCTGCAATAACGAGAATGATTCCCAATACAATCAGCATTTCCAATAACGTAAATCCGTGTCGTTTTTGTCTTACTTGTTTTTTTTGTTGATACATGTCTCCATCCTTTTCGCAATATACATTTTCCAGAAATCACAATTCTGGCTTCAACCTAAATGAGATTTAACCAGTGAAGTTTGCTTCCCTTATTTATTATAGTAAGCCTGAGCTTTGAAAGACGGGTAAAAGTAAAGCCAACATCACAAAAACGACAACGGCAGCCATGAGCAGCAACATCAAAGGCTCCAGCATACGCACAAACATGTCCAGTTTACGGTTCGTCTGCCGTTCCATATTGTCAGCGATATCAATTAATACCTGTTCTAAATTATTTGCTTCTTCACCCACAGCAATCATCTCCACTACCTCTTCCGGGAATTGCCCACTCACAGCAAATGGCTCTGCGATCGATTTTCCGGAAGAGATACTTTCAGCTGCCTCACCGATTGAGTTGCTGATCACCTTATTTCCTGCCGCATCTTTGGCGATTCGTAAGGACTGTAAAATAGGAACGCCGTTCGTCAGCAAAGTTCCTAAAATCCGACAAAAACGGGCAATGGCCAGACTGCGAACGATGCTACCCAAACCATAAGCGTTTAATCGAAATTGATCGAATTTCATGCGCCCTTCCGTTGTCGCGATATATTTGTAAACCGCAACCACAGCTAGTGCCATTAAAAAAAGAATCACAAACCAATAAGATTGCATGAATTCACTGAAACCCAGTAGTGTGGTTGTAGCCCAGGGAAGTTCTCCTCGTGCGGACATTCTTGCAAAAATTGGTTCAAACTTGGGAACGAAATAGATGAGTAAAAAACTTACAATAATCGTTCCGAATGTCGTCAAAAACGCAGGGTAAATCATCGCGCCCACGACACGATTTTTCAACTCTTCCTGATGGTCCGTGAAGTTGGCAATGCGTTTTAGAACGTCTTCCAGAAAGCTCCCTTCTTCCCCTGCACGAACCATACTCACAGCCAGTTCAGAAAAGACTTTGGGATGTTGGCCCATAGCAACAGCCAGCCGTGTTCCATCGGCAATTTCAGCTCGAACCTCTTCCAGAACTAATTTCAAAGCGGGATTTGTTGACTGCTTATGTAGTAACTCGAGCGAACGGAGCAGGGGAACGCCTGACTTCAGTAAGTCTGCTAATTGGGTATAAAAGACAGACAAATAGCGAGCACGAACACGACGCCCCGTGTATTTCAATTGTGCTTTTGCCTGATCTGCCAAATCCACTTTCACAGGAAACAGGCTGCGCGCAGCCAGAGAGTTCAAGGCATCCTGCTGATTGGGTGCTGACAGAATACCAGTCACCTGACGGCCTGTCGCTTCTCTGGCAATGTATTGAAATTCCGGCATCGTAATTACTTTGATTGAATCAAAACTCTTGAAAACAAATTTGTCTATTTGCATTTACAATTAATATTTCGCTTTAGATATCTCCTTTAGTGACACGCAGGACTTCATCAATGGAAGTAATTCCTGCGAGTACCTTTTCCCAACCAGCATCACGTAATGTCTGCCACCCATTTTTTAGAGCATAATCGCGTATTTGCCCTGAACTGGCATGCTCGGTACACAACCTTTTAATGACTGTGTCGTTTACGAGAAGTTCAAGAATACCAATCCGTCCAGAATATCCGCTTTCCCGACAATGTCGACAACCAACGGGCTCCCAGAGTTCTTTAATTTCAAGGTCTGGAAAATCGGGCGGCAATTTATCAGCCTGTGGCTGATAAGGCGCTTTGCAGTGCTGACAAAGTAAACGTACCAAACGTTGTGCTAAAACGGCTTCCACTGTACTGGCGACAAGATAAGGTTCAACGCCCATGTCAATTAATCGAGTAAATGCGCCTGGTGAATCGTTAGTATGCAAAGTGCTGAAAACAAGATGCCCGGTGAGAGATGCCTGAATCGCACTATTGGCTGTTTCTCCATCTCGAATTTCTCCAATCAGAACCACATCAGGGTCATGACGTAAGATACTACGTAAACCGGCTGCAAAGGTCAGTCCAATTCGAGAATTCACCTGAATCTGACTGATTCCTTCACTGTGATACTCGACCGGATCTTCAACCGTGATGATTTTCGTTTCGGGGTTTTTAATTTCGTTCAAGGCACTGTAAAGCGTCGAAGTTTTTCCACTTCCCGTGGGACCTGTCACTAGCACAATTCCATGAGGCATCTGAATCAAATCGCGAAAGGTAGTCAGCAGCCCCTGATTGAGGCCAACATTGTCCAGTCGAAAGACCATCCGTTCTTTATCTAACAGACGCAGCACGACTCCTTCACCATAGATCATCGGAATAATCGAAACACGAACATCGATTTCTCGGCCCGTAATCCGAAGTTTGATTCGTCCATCTTGTGGCAATCGTTTCTCAGCGATATTTAGATGCGACATGATCTTAAGGCGAGTGATGATCGCCGAATAAAAATGATTGATCTCAGCAGGAACAGATTGAACCCGTAATAAACCATCAATCCGATAACGTACGACCAGGCCTGTCTCGTGTGGCTCGATATGCACATCACTGGCCTGTTGCTGCAATGCTTCGATCAGTAACTCGTTCACAAGACGAATTACCGAAGCCGCCTGTGCCATGTCGGCCAGTTCGCCATGTTCTTCGGAGACTTCTTCAAGTAATTCGACACCGTCTTCAGCAGATCGCTGTGAGACTAGTTCGTTAATCGTGTCACCGCCAACACCAAGGTTATCCTTGATGAGTTCAACAACATCATCATGGAGTGCAAGTACCGGCTCTAAAACCTGACCACTCAGTGAACTGAGCTCATCGATGGCTTCAAAATCAAAGGGGTCGGCTGATGCCACCAGCACACGGCCATTATTTCGTTGCAAGGGAAGTAATGAATGTCGAAAGATTGGCGTAGCGGGAAACTGTGAAAGCAACTCTGTATCAACTTGAAAATCCTTTAACTCAAAGTACTTCATGCCAAGCTCATCGGCAAATACTTTGAGAAGATCTTCTTCCGAAGCCAACCCCATTTCCAAGACAACACGATCCAGACGATGACCGTTCGCCGATTGCTGTGCTAACTGCAGCTGGCGTTCGTCAAGTAGTCCACGTCGTTGGAGAATTTCACCGATTTCCATGGGGTTTACGCAATAGCAAAAAGATTCATGGAGAATGGTATCTTAGCGACCCCGGCCACGATTCGAACGGCTGCCGCCTCCTCTGATACCACTATTATCACTTCCAGGAAAACGAAAACCGCGTGAGGTACGACCATTCGAATTTCCCCCAGGTTGAGAAATTCCCATCCGTTCGCGCATTCGCTGTTCAAAAAATTTGCGAATTTCTTCATTACGGTTATCTGAATTCGTGGGGGATGCAGGTTGGTTTGGAGAATTCGCGTTCTGGTCGGTTGTTTTTTTCCGAGAATTACTACCTGTTGTACTGACAGAAACATTAGGTAAGAGCGAAGTCAAGGCATTCTGAATTAAAGCAGAACTCGCGTTGTTGAGTGTTACAACGCGAACTGATTTTCGTGACATTTTCGCGGAGTAATCCAACTCGCGAACCAGTGATTCGATCTCCTGAAACAGCGAATCACTGGCGGAAACCAGCAACTGATTCGCATTTTCGTCAACACTCACAGCAAGTCGGGCTTCAGCTGGTTTCGCATTAGAATTCTGCTGGTTTCGCCCTCCCATCATCGCGGCAAACGGATTTCCTTTTTGTGAGTTATTCTGTTTCTGAGGGGCTTGCATATAGTCTTTGTAGAGTTCTTTGACAATGTTTGCGACTTCATTCACAGAAGCATGCTCAACAGGAATAATTCCCGGTGAACGATTTCGTAATGAAGCAGGCAGTTCTGATGTGTCAAGAACTTTCAACATCTGTTCTACCGAGCGGACTTTATCAGGTGGTCCTGTAACATAAAGCGCATTGGATCTTACTTCTGGAATGATGCGTAATGTCTGAGGTCCCATACCCAAAGTAGATAAGCCGGTGGCGTCCATCAGACTGCCCCCGATGGAAGACAATCCGCCAAACATACCAGAGTCTGGTGCCATATCTGATACTGAACTGGTTGGAAACAGGCTTTCCAGCATCTTAGCCGTGGCCGTTGCGTCAGCAGAACGCAGATAAAAGACCGTCCATTGATTTTTAGGAGGAATCGCCTGGGTTAATGCTTCTATCATTTGCTCAAGCCGATTCAAAGCTTCCAAATCGGTTGATGAAATGATTAGATTATCTCCGTTGGTCGAAATGGCAACTGGTTTCTTTTTATCCGATTGTGAAGATTTCTGAGTCGATGTTTTCTGATCCACTGATTCTGTCTTCACTTCATCAGCAGTATTCGTCTCGGTAGCAGCATTTTTTTGCTGAGTTGCTTCACTCTCTGATTTCTGCTCGCTTGCAGTAAAGAAAAACCGCTGAGTGTCAGATTCTGAAGCAGGTTGCCTGAGCTGAATCGGACGATTCAAAGGTGCTCCCGTACTTTGAGTTGGTACGCGGTAACCTCGATTTCTAACGGGAGCGCTCTCTTCTCCCAATACTTTTTCGCGGATTAATGAATTGTCAGAAGGTACGACGATTCGGATTGGATTCTCCTCACCAGAAGAGGCTGACCAGAGCTTATCGATCAACTGCAGAATTTCTTTCGAATCACGGCCACCAAGCGGAATCGTACGAACAGGGCTATTGTCTCTGACATCGTTTGATTTACCGGTCCCATCTTCACCCAATTGTGCTAATACCGTTTTGATTTGAATGACCTGATCTGGCGAACCACGTACCAGCAGGCGCCGCCCCAGCAAGTCTGCCTCAATTGTCGGAGCATCATTGCCATCTCTCAAAAACAGCGAGCGTAGCGTCGTCGTTGCAGAGATAGGATCGAGGAAACTGAGATTGATGACAGAAACAGACTGACTCCCCCCTTCGCCATCTAACTGACGAATCATCTCGTCAATTTTTTTGTGTTCTTTGAGTGTCGCTAGAATGTGAATCTTTCCATTGCGAGCATCTTCATTCACGACCACGCCAGGCATCATTGCATCTAATGTTTTCGTGACTTCGCGCGAATCAGCTGAACTAATTGAATAGACCTGCAAAAACGGTCGGTGACCTCCTCCTGCCACCAGACTTCCCAAACTGTCTTCATCCACATCGATCGATTTAATGATTTCTTCTGCGATTTTGATTTGAGCAGGTGTTGCAGTCACCAAGAGACGATTGGTACGAGGGTCTGCTGTTACCTGTGTTGATTTACCGGTCGTTGTCGGTTGTGGGGTGCTCTTGCTACTGCTACTACTGCTGCGTCGAGACCGTGCTTCGTAATAGCGGGCCATGATAGCACTGGAACTCACATTTTGCGTTGCCGCAGGGAGCCCAAATTGATTGCGAACAATCTTCTCTGCTTCCGAAGCATCAATATACTTTAAATCGAAAGAGCGAAATACGAGATCGGTGGGTCCCCCATTGGCAATCGCTCCTTCCAGAATTTTTTTGACACGTAATAGATTACTGCCAATATCGGTAACGATAATCGAGTTTGCTGTTTTCAATGCAACAGATTTCCCCTGAGGACCTAATATAGCTTGTACTTCTTTAGAAACTTGATCGAGGTCAACTCCTTCTAATTGAAAAGAAACACTCATCAGTTCATTCTTTCCACGTTTGGCAATTTCTTCAGAGCTAACGATGGGGACCAGATTGGGGGGGATTCCATTATCAATATTTAAGACAACCAGAAACTGATTGCGACGAACAATGACATACCCTTTCTGCAACAAGTAACCATTGATAATGTCCAACGCTTCGGTTGGCGTATAAGAACCTTTATCAAAATAGTTAAAAGTCCCCGGTGGAACATCGTTTAAATCAAGTGTATAACCTGCAGACTCTGCAAAGAGTTTCAAAACATCTCCCCAGGGAGCAAACCGGAAATTGAACGACATTTTACGAACTGGTTTTGGCTCACTTCCGACTTGGGGTTGATCTGCAGTTTTATCCATAGCAACTTCTTTTCCGCCACCAAATGAAATACGACGGTCTTGCGGCCGCAAGCCTTCCGGTTCCATTGGAATCTGAGGGCGTGGACGAGGTGAAGAAACTTCATTACTTGTTACAGTTGTAGAATTCTGATTTTGATCCGAGACCAATGCTGGACCGAGCATTTGTTTCCATTGAGATTGTTGTTCTTTCGTTAAAATGCTTTCAATTTTCTGATCGAATTCTTTTTGAAGTTTTTCACGTTCTTCTGATGAAGCACGGCGTCCTAATTCGCGACGCGCTGCGAGCCGTTGCTCCTCAATTGCTTTGATTTTTTTCGATTGTTCATCGGATAGATTAAGCTGTTTCGTTGTTTCTTCATTGGTCAGCTGACGGTACCCGGTTTCTTGCAATTGCAGTTGCTTTAATCGAGCCGCTTGCGTTTCATTCAATAGTCCAAAAAGTTTCGCTTCGCCTTCTTTTCTCCGTTTTTCGAATACAGAGCCCATCTCTTCGCGAATTTTGCTAAGCGCTTCTTCCGATTGTGCTTCGCGCATCTGGTCCCTAAATTTCTCCATCATTTCGCGATTGGGGCGAAGTTCTTGAGCTACTTCACTCAGCTTTTTTTTCTGGTCCTCGGTTAACTGAAGTTCCTTCTGTACTGCTTCGCGAGCTACTAAGGAACCAAGGTCACCTCGTGGTCCCCCGCCACCGAAGCTTCCTCTGCCACCAAAGCCTCCTCGATCTCTGCGACCGCCAAATCCTCCCCGGTCCGGTCGGCCTCCCGGCTGTTGAGCCTGGAGTGACTGGTGGACAGAATCTGAACATAAAATGAGTGCCACCAAGATAACGACAAAGCAATGAAAGGATTTTGTTTTCAGGACCATTGTGAATGACAATTCCGAATACGACAAAAAAGACTTATTATAAAGATATCCTTATGACCATTATGCTATGAGTGGCAAAAATCAAATACAAGAGCAAATTGCCCAAACATGCACTATCATGTGATACTTCAATAGCTTACGGCCCGTTTCAAAGATCACTGAAATCTTTTCGATTTGAACGATCTTTTCCGCGATAACTGGTGTTATTATGTTATCTCTGGGGAAAACCTCTTGCATCTAGAAGCTTTAGATGCGCAAAATCCCTGTAGTTGTCTATTAAACACGGTCCTGACACGAAAAGACCGCCTAAAATACCGCGAAGGAAGAAAATGTTTCGATTTCTCAGTCTGCTACTTCTGCCTTTAATGCTGGTAGGGGTCAAACTTGATCAGGCTTCGGCACAGTCCACTGATGAAAGCCGTACTCAACGATTTATGTCGTTTATTGATCGAAATAAAAACGGCGTAATGGAACCGGCAGAATTTGCACAGATGCCCGGACGCCTGAAAGAGTCTCTGGAAGCAGCAGGATTGGATACATCTCGTAGTATCAGTCAAAAAGAATTTGAGCAGATTTTGCCTAAGCTCATGGAACGCATGCGCAGTCGGAGAGGTTCTTCAGATGAAGGAGGGCAAAGACGACCAATGGTCTTTAGGAGTTCTTCTCCAAGTGGAAGTTCAGGATCGGTTTCACAGAGAGGGTTTGACCAGCGTGAAATGCGGGGCCGTTATGGTTCATTTCAATCAGGTAGAGAGACCAGACCGACGAGTTCTTCCAGTCGCAAATCCAGTAGTTCGACTAAAAAAGAAACCGCCAAGCTGGAACGCACAACAGTTGATTTATCGAAAGATTTTATTCCTCACGATACAGATCAAGATGGTCAGATTGGCTTGTATGAATGGAGAAAAAACAACCCTACTAAGCTCAATGATTTTTTTACGATGGATTTGAACGGAGATGGTTTTTTGACACCGCGTGAAATCAAGCTCTCAAAAGAAGGTAAAACACAGCGCAGTGCTGCTTCTTTCATGTTTGCTCTCAATCGGGATCAGCCAACCGAATCACGAACAGATTCAGGAAAATCGGAAGATTCTGCTAAGCTCAGTGAATCCAAGAAGACTACGAAAGAGAAAACGGCTCCTACAAAATCAACTGCCTCTAGTAACGATCCGATAAACACTCAAGCCAAGTACTTTTTCAAACTGCTCGACCGCAATAAAGATGATACCGTCTCTGCCGAAGAGTGGAAAAAAAGCCGTTCTATGCGTCGCTTGTTCGAAGGCGCAAATATTGATCTGTCACAATCTATGTCACAAGCACAGTTTATTAATCATTATGTAACGATCAAAAAGAAATAATGGCATTCATTATCATTTAACAATTGTACTCTTGATAATGTATTAATTATTCTGATTTTCTTTCGCTTTCTTTTTCTGGCGTTCCCGTTCTCTGCGAGCACGACGTTCCTGATTACGATCAAATTGCTTCGAGATTGAAAGCCCCAACAGTTTTAAATACCCCTCATCGACTTGGATCTGGGTTCGAACTCCCGTCTCAGTTGGTTGAGTTGTCATTTGAATTAAATCGTTGTCCTTTTCAAATGCAACATCCAGTACTTGCATGACACCACTCTGATCGATTTCTTCTTCGGAAAACAAGCTTAACCAGGGTCGCATGTGAAACTCTATCTGGAAGGGAGCCGTGTGCTGTTCTTTTCGTGCTTCAGGTGATGCCGTATTAATCTGTTCGATTGCTTCATTGAGTGCAGAAACTGCGATATCCGTTCCCATCGCAAACCAGATCACCTGTGAATCGGCACCAACATAAAGTGAGGGCACGCCACCTAAAAAACGTTTCTGTCGATCATCGGCCGACTTGATATCAGGCTGTAACTGATGCAGGGCGATCCCCTGAACGGTTTCCGCATTCGTAAATATTTTTGCCTTATTGTCAGGTAATTTATCGACGCGTTCGATCATATCCAGTAAAGCAGCCGGTAGATTGGAAGAAGGAGTAACCTTGATGCCGCCGATCAAGGCAAACTTTCGTGAAGGTGTTGCAACGAGTTGTGCAAACAAATCGAGGTGTCCCTTCTTCACCATTGATTTAATGGGACCAAAAAACTGCTTTACGGAATTTGTATTTTGCAGACGTTCATCTTCAGCTAACAACTTTTCAGCGAGTTGTTTCTCAAAGTAAGTTAAATAAGCGTGATAAGATTCTCGCTCACGACGCGCAATATTCATTGATGCAGAAGCCGCGACAGGTAGATTCTCACGTGAGGTCACCACACTGAAATAACTGGCCTTGCCGGGAATATTTTTAATATCACGAGCCAGATCGCTATTTGGTCTTGCCTTGATCAGGAAATCAATGATTCCCTTTTTCTGCTCTTTATCAATATATCCCCCTAAAACTAACTCCTGAGCTTCGTTGAGAAAATATTCGATCCCTTCGATATTCTGCTTGCCCGACATACGTCGTAGTTCATAAGCAGAATCAGATTCTCCATCTCTTTGTTGTAACTGAGTTTCGATTGCAGTACGAAAAAATCCTAAAAATGTTGTTCGCATCAATTCAGGAACGCCACTTAAATCCAGCTTCACTGCAAGGTCATAGTTATTGGTTAAGTTCTGAAATTGCTGGGTGGGATTATCAAAATCTCGGGATGTAATCAGGTCGAGTGTTTCTTCACTTTCTCCACCTCGAAACAGCATATGAGCGTAATTGTCTTGCATCCGAATTAAAGACTCACCACGTCTGCCATTAACAATATAGAGATCATCTCGATTTGGGTCTTTTTTGATTGTTTCTTCATCACCGGGAATGACCGCTTCTAGCGTCTCAATAAAGGAGCGGACTTTTGAAATGGGAAGATACATGATGAAAACAGGCTGAGGTAATAACCCTGTTTTCAGATACATTTCCACTCCCATGTTTTTGTTTTGGTCGATACCTTCGAGATCGTTGACATTCGCGAGAGAAGATGAAGCAATCTCAGCAATTTCAGGGCGCTCTGCCAATTCGAAAATCAAATCGATGTCCTGTAAAATGCGCTCAACACTTGCAAAATTGATGACAATAATCGGCTTAGGTAATAACGTCTCTACTGCCTGTTTTGTTTTCTCTTTTTTCTCTGAGTCTTTTTTGGACGGTTCCTGCCCCCAGAGGGAGTTACTGAAAAGCAGGCCGGTCAACAGTATTATGCTACATACACACCGAAAAATTGTTCTATGTTTAGAAAACACACGATATGAATTTGAATGAAAGTTGTCCGTCATAGTCCGCCTTTTCCGAGGATTCGAAAGTAACCTGAAATTGAGCTTTCCTCTTGCCACTTGGGGAGTCTCACCTGACAAAAGTGCCCTATTCAACATTTCCCAATATACTCGTTTAGAGTCCAAAAAGATTCAGAAAATTGGGCTTTTTAACGCGAGTGAAGGAAATGAATTTGAAATTCTAGAGAATGATTGAAGCTGCTTACATCGGATCGACACTTAGTTTATCAATCGATTCCTGTATTTACTCTGAAAAGAATCCTCAGCCTCAAAGTGCATCAGCTTCGGGAAGCTTAATATTCTCCAACAGTTTTTTGGCTTCTTCGCGCGTTTTTTTATAGTGGTGTGGTAACACTCGATTTTGATAGGTCTGTAAAGGCCGAACCAATGTTCGTTCTAAAACCAGTTTTCGTAGATCCCAACTTTGCTGTGAAACCCCTATTTGATCGTGTAATCCATCCATGGCATCAAATGCCAATTCGATTGCAGATATACTTAACTCGATATCATGTAATGCCTGCTTGGATGTGACGGGCCGTGCTTGAGAACGATTCTCCCAACGTACTTTCAGAGCCTGTAGTAATCCATTTAAATGGTCCCATTGCTGTTCCGATCTCTGGAACATCTCAGACCTAGTGGCTGCTAATTCCAGAGCCCGCACGACAGAATTGATAGATCGATCTGAGACAGCCCCATAATTGATGGCATGAAGTCGATGTGAAAATTCGAGAATTGGAGGAGCGTCTTTTGACTTTTTGTAGAGTTCGGCCACTTCATCATGCATAAAATAGCTCACCATTGGATCATAGGTAGAGGTAAATTTCACAACACGGCTGATAAGTTCAATCGAAGGATTCGCTTTTTCCATCGCATCTGATAATGCTTTGAAATAGAGCATGCGGCGTTTGTCTTCACTATGAATATAATCATCATTTAAGTTCTCTGCGGCAACTTGCCGGATCAATGAACGCGGGTTTTCTGTAATCTGTTCCTTGGCAGGTTTACGGTACTTCCAGTATTGATCAGGGTATTGTGCCATCAATTTATTTTGCGCAGTGACTTCAGACAGTCTCCTAAGTACGATGGGATCATCTTTTTCAAGTGGCATCCAGTTGATAATACGGCCGGTACGATTTTCTTTGGAAACCATCTTCTGAATTTCTTCTCGCTTTAATCCCCAGCGCATTAATTCGAAAGGTAGTGTAAAAGCAAAATTACCGGTCGAAGTATTATTCACGGATGTTTTCACATCATCGGCCATGTCTTTCAACGCATCATGAGAATAAGCAGCCAGATTCATCAAAACAGACCAGTCCCAGCCTACTTGCGCCATTGTACGTCTTACCTGGGGAGCTTGTAGCCGATCAATCAAATTTTCCCGAATAAAGCCTTGCTCAGAATTCGTTGCCAAAAATAATGTTTCACCATTGGCAATTTCAATTGCCATAACCTGTTTAAACTGGGAAAGAAATGTTTGTGCTATCACACGTAAAGGCTGGGCTCCAAAATCTATGTGCTGAAACCTCTGACAAAAAATCCCTTCTTCATTCAGATGACGGGAAACATTCTGATAAAACTCAGCCGTATATTCAGACAACGACTGTGTCACCACTGACTGAACTGGATTACTGATAATCAAATCATATTGCTTTTCCGATTCAGTTCGAGACGCCATCGCCAACGCAATCGGTAGTTGAATCAATTGAACTTGTTCTGAATCGAATGCAGAAATTGAATTTCGAGACGCAAGCTCTTCCTCATACAATTTGACTAACCCTTGATCGGATTCCAGACAAGTCACTTTTTGAACCGGGAAATCCAAACTGGAGTTGACGCCGACCCCTGCTCCCAGACCTAAAAATAAGACTTCCGAGGGACGCTCATGAAGAATCACGGGGATCAGGAAAGGCATCAGTTCCCCAGTCGTGTGAGGACACAACCCAGGATCGACAGTTGTGACTCCAAATGGCAGTCCACTCCTGCGGATCTGGATTTGATTCTCACGAAATGACCAGAGCGTAAATGTGCCATATTCACCTTCGACTTCCGAAAAGCAACGCCCCTCATCCAAATAAGGCAATAGCTCTGAATTTAATCCGTAACG
Source organism: Gimesia aquarii (assembly GCF_007748195.1). Lineage (NCBI taxonomy): Bacteria > Pseudomonadati > Planctomycetota > Planctomycetia > Planctomycetales > Planctomycetaceae > Gimesia > Gimesia aquarii. The sequence continues at coordinate 1,055,464 of NZ_CP037920.1, read as the reverse complement.
CAAGCCTGTAAATGTATTCGTTGAAAATAATAATTTTGCTGAGCGACGGGCATCATAATTGTGATGAAACAGTAAGCCGGTAATGAGTGCCATTAAACAGAAACTCGCAATCACAGCTTGTGTTCTCGTTCGAGGAAGCCGGTACTGCGAAAACCAAATCGTCACTGCCAGACATAGTAAAACCAATGCAGAAATCGCAGCAACTGATCTGACATCTGCAATTGAAGTACTAACGAGCCCATAACTAAGTAATACGCCTGCCAGGAAACAGAATGGCTGCCAAATGGGAAGCGGATACATTGATATTTGGTTTTCCCGCGAACGCTTGGGCTGAATCGATAAATTTAAAAAACCACCCCAACAATACCCGAGACCACAAAAGATAAACGCAGTTAAAGCTCCTCTTACCAATGCCAGAACGAAAGCAAACTCAATGAAAGCATTTGCATACAGCATCCAAGAGACAAACAGAGGGAATAGTGCCAGACAACCAATGCCAACGATGCCTGTTCCTAAAGTGAAACAGATTGTTGACTGAACCGCAGCCTCTAACCCACCAAAACGGATGAAATTCAATGCAATTGCAATTCCAGCTAAGAATGCAGACCAGGCTATCACTTTCAGGTAAAGTGAATCTGGATACAATTGAAAGAGAACACGACTCGAAGTCACAAAGAGAATTCCGACGGCGAGACTAACAAGAAAACGACTACCATCTATCACAAAGGGAATATCAGTCTGCTTTTCTGACAGCAAACTCTCATTCTCCTTAGAAAGTGAACCTGATTTCATTTTAATCAAATTCACCGAAATCCACTCAAGTGATTCAGGGAATAAAGATCTTAAGTGAGCTACGATCCATGGACCAAAACAGATCAGTAAAGAAACTCCGACAGGAAATGCAAGCGAAATCGTCCAGCCTAGTTGCGGCACTAACCAAAAGATAGCAATGAACAGTCCAAATACGATGCCTGCTAAATAACGGGCAATATGTTGATTCAGCTGGTGAATAGAATTGAAACCAATGTGATTCACAGTCAACCAGAATAATCGGGCACACCAATAGGTAGCAGGCATGATGAGTGCGATCGCAGCCAATATCATGAGGCCCGTTAGAAAAACAAAATTTGACATCTGTTGAATCGAAAACAGATGTAAGACTTGATTTAATTGTTTTAAAAGAAGCGGAAAACAAATGGACCAACCTGCAAAAGTAAGCAGCGTAAATTGAAATTTTCTGCGATCAAAAATTGGTTTCGAAGTTGAGTCCGAAGCACGGCTGGACTGCGCAACTGATGTTGGTAAACCCAACCAGATCCCAATACAGATCGATAACCCGATCCCAACTAAAACTTCTGAGCTGTCACTAACAAATGACTGGAAGCGCTGAATGCAGGCAAACAGAAAGAGACCGCAGATCCAACCGATGAGAAAAAGAATTCCCAATCGTTTACATAAAATTTGTGCGAATTGATTTAGCAGAGTTTGAGCAAATGAACGTACCATGGCTTCCTTGCCTGTCGTTATTTATGAATCAGATTTGCATCTCAATTAAAAGTTACTTACCTTAAGTCACTTCCTAAGAGTCCTTTAACTGCAATTATTGCCGGTTGATGGGCATTGAATTGAGATTGTGTTTTATCCAATCTTCGTAAATAACTGCAATACCAGTCGTTGTAACTCATCTTAAACTTGCTCGGAGCAATACCATTTGTACACACCCCTAGCCTAAAACAAGAGGTATAGTAAGAATAGGTCATCTTCCTAACTCGCCTACCTCAAAAACAATCGGGAAATTTATAGCGTGTATCCAAAACCAAAACAGCCGCGAACTTTGACTTCTGATCCAGCGAATGGTGTTTTTCGTAAATGTAATTCTTCACAAATCAAATTCTTATGTTTGATTGGTTTGATTTGGTTTGCCTGTGGCAATCATTTCATTCAAGCTGAAACGAATTATCCTGCCGCTAGCGCATATAAAGCGGCAGTAAAGTCAATTTCGGTCGATGAGCTGAAAACACATATCGAATTTTTAGCCAGCGATTCACTTGAGGGAAGAGAAGCTGGCTCACAAGGAGGGCAGGCGGCTGGTACTTATATTCGTGGGTTACTTCAAAAATATGGTATCAAGCCTGGATTAGATGACGAAGGATATTTCCAGGAATTTCAAGGTGGATTTCGCAACATTATTGGAATCATACCCGGAAACGATCCTGAATTGAAAAAAGAATATGTAGTGATCGGTGCGCATTACGACCACGTCGGATATGGGAAACCAAGTAACAGTCGAGGAGGGGTCGGCCAGATTCATAATGGTGCTGATGATAACGCCAGTGGGACTGCCGCACTTCTCGAAGTCATCCAGGCACTTTCCAAACACAAAGAAGTTCCTGGACGCTCTTTGATGTTTGTATTTTGGGACGCAGAAGAAATGGGATTACTTGGATCAAAGTACTGGGTAGATCACCCCAACATTCCCCTCGATCAAATTTCTGTTTATCTCAATTTAGATATGGTGGGTCGTCTGAATGGAAAACCTCTAAACCTTTTTGGCTCCAGGTCATCGAAAGGGTTACGTTCTTTCGCAGTAAAATGTAATCATCGCGAAACAGGAGTAAAAATTCGGTTTGACAATGCAGTTCGACGAGACAGCGATCATTGGCCTTTTTATAAGAGAGGCATTCCTTTCCTGATGCTCCATACTGGAAAGCATGAAGACTACCATAGACCTGAAGATGATGCACATAAAATAGATTATGCGGGAGCACAAAAATGTGCTCAACTGTTGGCACAGCTCACACTCGACTTTTCACTTCAAAAGGAAAAACCAAAATATCGAAATGCGGATCAAGATATTCTGGAAGGTATCGACCAACAAGCCAAAGTTGATAAACCTGACCCACCTCGGCTGGGTGTAGCCTGGAATGCAGAAAAATACAAACAGGGGAACCTTCTGGTGACTCAAGTCTTGTCTAACTCCCCTGCAAAGAAAGCTGGTCTTAAAATCGGGGATGAAATCATTAAGGTTGATGGCCAATCACCCATAACGAAATCTGGGTTTGCCGCTCTCATTCGCAGTGCTCCTTCGAAAATCATTATGCAAGTCAAAAGACCAAAAGAAGAAAAGCCACTGGAAATTCCTGTTGAGTTAAAAGGGCAGCCAGTGCGACTGGGAATTGAATGGAAGACCGATGATTCCGAGCCGACCGTCATCGTCATTTCCAACGTTCTGAAAGCATCATCCGCTGATCTGGCGGGACTCCAAATGAATGATCGAATTTATGAGATCGATGGAAAAACATTTGGAACAAGCGATGAATTTCGTAAGCTTGCTACAACAATTCCATTGCCATTTACGGTATTAGTAGAGCGTGAAGGTTTATTGAAAGAGATCACAATTCAATCCACAAGATGAATTTTCCAGTCGATCATTTCTGATGACAGTCCCGACTTTTTCAGTTCCTCTTTCAGCAATGATTCCGGTATCACACGTGCAGAACCTTTTCGGTATACACGGATATGAATTCCGTCTTCATTACCGGTTGCTTTTTTTGCCTGGTTGATAATCTCTTCAATTTCTGCAGGTCGATATTTCTCATTAGGCTGGGAAGCGGCTTTGATGAAGTAACTACGGTTATCAATCAAAATGTCCAGCACTTTCAGAGGGGTCTGAGATTGCGACTTACTTTGTTCCGACTCTGGCTGGATAAGAACAGGCACGATTTCGGTTTCAGTTGATGCGAGAATTGTTTGAGGATCAGTATCAGGTGCAGCCTTCTCTTCTCCCTCTCCTGATCCTGAATTGATACCAGGAGTCAGACCAAAGAACTGGCCCAAAATGATCCCCAGAGCCAACACCCCTCCCCCAGCGTACATCATTCGAGTTCGTCGCTTGGACATAATTGATCCCTATTCCATGATGAGTCTTGATAGTGACTGCATTGTAGCTGATAGCAAAGGAATTGGAACTTTATTCTCAATTTTCTAATACGAAAATCATGCTCGTGTAACAATGTTAGAACTGGAATCACAACGTCTTCAATCCATGATCTGACTCAAGTTTCTCTGAAAGTATTGAGTGATGACTATGATAAGATCATTTAAAATCGATAAGAAATAAGTTCTTATTTCTCGTTATGTAACTCTTTCATTAACTTTAAAATGATCGCAGTGATTTTATCAGACGCATCAAGCTGCACACGATTCGTGCCCATCCAGGTCTCATAGCCACCTAGCTTATGTTGAGCGGGAGTCGGAAGGTAACCGTTAGAACCATTGGCAAGTTCAATAGTAAAGGCATCATCAAAGGGAGTCTTCTCCTTGAGCTCCAGTCCAATCTCACAAAACGTTTCAAAGGGTATGGCTGCCACGCATAAATCTCCGATCCTCAAGACTTGTAACATGACGGTGATCTCATCCGGACCATCAAGCAAATTTTGAACGCGGCTTGCGTAATTACGTTCATAACGGTGATGCTTAGGAGCATCTTCGGGTTGAGCAGTGACTTTCTTAAAGTATGCCTGCATGGCGGCATTTGGTTTGCGAACCGTTAATGTCAATTCTTGACTGGCGGCACCCAGAGGAACCCAGGTTTTGTATTTGACATCTTTATACGCTTCGGCAACTCTTTTGGCAGTAAGCTCAGCGACCTGTCTCATCTTTTCATAAGGTTTCATTCGCTTACCAGGGTTTCGAAAATTAATGTTATTAATATCTCCGCTTGTTCCATTCGATAGCATGCCCACAAATGGCGGATGATCTGGCTCTGCTCCGATCAACGAACCAATCGTTTCTGAAAAGATGCCGAAGTAGTCCGCGGAAATCTCCCCCTTTTTGACACCGCCCACATAGTGCAGTGAATAATTCGCCAATAAAGCGAGTGGGCGACCATCGAGTGACTGAACGCTAATAAATGAAATCTCGGGATCAATGGGTCCAGAAGGTTTTACCAAAGCAGCATTACCACGTGGTGGGTTCATGCGGACTGTGTCAATGCCACCAAAGGGATTCTTGCAGAATTCCGGATTCGTTGTAAACCAACGACGATTGAAAACTTCAGATGGTTCGTCAATTCCACCCCAACCGACTTTAGCAGGCACTCGGTTTTCTAACGCCCGACGCACACAGTCTGCAATTCGACGTGAAAGAAATGGATGATATTTTGGACTGCTGGCGCGTGTAGCAGAGTGCGTATGCGTCGCAGCCATCAAAATGTTTTCTGGAGGCAACTCCGTTTCTTCTTTGATCAATTTACGAGCATTGTCGAAAACTTCTGCTTTCACGCCAAGACTGTCGCAAATCACAAACGCAATTTTCGTTTCTCCATTGTCAAGCACAAGACAACGAGCGTGCAATTCGTCGTGAACATTTTGTGCTGGAAAAGGCTTGAAACCACCTACGACATATTCGCCTAACGGAGGAGTAATATTACTGGCGGCAGCGCCCGCTTTGAAGACTTTCTCTGCAGCGTGAGCATCGACGTAAAAGACAAGAGCACAACAAATACTCAAAACCAAGCGTAAAATTTGTCGACGATTTCTAATAATTCGCATGAAGTTGTCTCCGCACTGAATTCATCTCAAAGTTGTTTCAAGTCTTCTGAATTATAGAGATCGACAGGCAAAGACACAACAACCAACGTTGATGGGTCACTCGATCCCAACAACGTAAACCTATAAAACACGGGAAATTGAAAGAACCCTATGACTAAAATCGCTTTCGATTGTGATATTGTCGCCAATATATAAATATCTAAAAACCATATCAATTGTGCATTATTAATTTGATATTGTCACCAATAGAATTTATATTGGCGTCAGTAGCATATAAATTTGTGGTTTTTCCATTTTCTTAATTTAGACCTAACTCTGATTATAAAAATCTGTTTCTCATCTCTTTCATGATCATTCAAATTTCAAAAGAGGACGAACTCATGAACTCGCCGACAAAACAACGACGCGCGTTTACTTTGATTGAGCTACTCGTAGTCATCGCCATTATTGCCATTTTAATTGCCCTGTTATTACCGGCAGTTCAACAGGCTCGGGAAGCAGCGCGCCGATCCTCCTGTCGAAATAATCTAAAACAGATTGGCTTAGCGTTTCATAATTATCACGATGCGCATAGGTCATTCCCTGCAGGTGGCTTTGGAAAATTCTCTTTTTCCTGGTGGGTAGCGATTCTTCCACACCTGGAACAAAGTACAATGACAAACAGATTGGTAACAGTTGACTGGGCAGGCTACTCTGGTGGACCAAATAGATCGATGCTGGAAAACTGGGCACCGAACATACTTTGGTGTCCGTCGAGCCCTCTACCTAAATTCTGCGTTCGTGACAACGTGTTCGCAACGAGCTGTTACATTGGTATTTCTGGTGCAAGTGCCTCAGCAACATCGTCTAACGATCCTACAGGACAAAATCGCTGTGTGAGTAACAATGTAGGATATGCATGCGAGAATGGGATCTTAGTAGCTAATGCGTCAGTGAAATTACGGGATATCACCGACGGAGCTTCAAACACGATTATGGTGGGGGAGCAGTCCGATTGGGGTGTCAATTCAAGTGGTCAGGATGTCGATATTCGTGGTAGTGGTGAGTGGGGAACCTGGCTGGGTCCCGGTGCAGAAGGACGCCCGAACCGACCTGTTCCGGGTGAAACCTACCCATTCAGCAGTACTCCCTGGGCGCGTAATATAACAACCATTCGATACCCAATCGACAATGTTACTGAAATCCCCAGTACAGGGGGGAATCATCGTGATGGTGTAAACAACTCTATTCAGTCGATCCATGCCGGAGGGGCTTTTGTATTACGTGCAGATGGTGGGGTTAGCTTCCTGTCCTCCTCACTTGACCAAACAACTCTCATCAATCTTTCGATTCGCGATGATGGGAAGATTCTTGGAGAGTTTTAGCGTGTAAACGACCATAGGGCTTTAATGCAGCCTTATACATACTCGCTCGATGGAGAAAGACGCTTTCTAAACACGTGACCTCGTATTGTCGGTTTTTATATTTATGCTCTGATATAAGGTCGATGGCTTTACCTCATGCCTTAAATTAATTCTAACGAGAAATGGTATTTTGTAATCTGAATCTCTGCCAGTTCGCATAGGCAGCCTTACGATTGTCTTAACGGAGATGAGTATTCCATGTTTCAAGTAAAAAAAACAATTCGAAATTCTATTTGTTTTTCTGCCGTCGCGATCATTGGCTTATGGATACCATCTGGATGCTCTCGTTCGGAAGAGTCGTTAGGAACAGTTACCGGAAGAGTCACTCTGGACACAGCCCCTATTTCGGAGGGGAAGATCAACTTCATTTCGAGCTCCGGATTTGCCGCGACAGCAGAACTTAAGAATGGTAGTTATATGATAGCAAGCAGCCAATACGGTGATGGAATCCCATTTGGCGAGTATCAAGTCTCAGTTTTTTCGTCGGCTGAAGTGTCAGATCCTTTAGCTGAACCGAAGGGTTCGACATCAAGTGGAGTAGAGATCCCACTTAAATACAGCGATCCTGCTACCAGTAAACTGACTGCCACGATCAATAAAGATGCAACCGAAGTGAACTTTGCATTGAATTCAAAGTAGTTACTTCTGAAGATTCTCGTTATAGATTCATTGTCTAATTCAAAATGAATTATGAAAAACTGGTCGTAACCACGCTGCATAGGAACGTGAATACTGGATGGGAAAATGATTTCCTGCTTACTTTGGTATCATCAATACGTGAAAATGATATTTAGCTTTACCAAGTAATTCTTTACGTCTATTCATCCGCCATTAATTGTTCATCCAATGAAGGTTCCAAGACATCTTCAAATGGATGGCCATTTTGCCATCCGACTTTTCCAGAATTACGAAAATGTTCTAGTCGGCGGATCGAAATCTCACAGTAGATGGGATCCAGGTCGGCTGTCAGACAGCGTCGTCCCAACTGCTCACAGGATATTAGTGTTGAACCAGAATGTGAAAAAAAATCAAGTACACAATCACCAGGTCGCGAACTGGCAGAAATAATGCGTTCGGAAGATTTAAGAGGTTTTTGGGCATAACAGCCTGATACGTTTTCTTCCATACGATAAAACACTTGCTGGATATCAACCCAGACATTACCCGGACGAATATTTTCTGATCTACCACGCTCCAGATTTTCTGTTTTTCTGCCGTTAATCTTTTTATAGTAACCTCTTAGAATTTTGGGAATGTCTGTATATTGCACTTCAAAAAAAGGATTCCCTTTGGTGTAGTACAATAATTCTTGTCTGACGGCCATCCAATTTTTCTGCGTTCCGTATCCTCTCTGATTTCTCATTGTGATGAAAGAACGTGATTCAAATAGCTCCAGCTGTTGCATCATCATCATAAATTGAGGCAAAGGCTGGAAATGTTGGTTTTGATCTGCACCTAACCAGACATAAAATGAAGCGTTTTGAACCATGAATCGTTCCGAGAGCCGAACCCAGTCCGCACACCATTCAATAAATGCGTCGACATCCCGCAAATTGAAAGCAACCAGGTTATAAGGTGGATCATGTATCGCTAAAGAAGCCCGATCATCACGAACCAGGTTTTTTATATGGCTTAGATTTGTCGCATCGGCACAAGCCACACGATGCTGTCCTAAAGGATCTTCCCAAACCTCTCCTAATGAAAGCCGACAATGAGGGAGTAAACGCTCTCGAAGTGCTTGGTCTTCATCAAGACGCGGCAGAGGATTGTTTTTCATATGGTCGTTTTCCTTAACGGCACTTTCTCTTCAGAACTCAATCTCCAGACCGAATGAAGAAAGTATAAATAAAATAAAAATGATTGGCATATCAAGTCTGTTGAAATGCTGGGAATAATAATTATCTATAGATGATAGGAATGAAAAAACAACTATGCTGTGTTCAATCGAATAGAACTGTTTTTGTGATCTCCATACGTGTGAACATGGAAAGGAGGGAATCACTTTCCATAAGGAACTAAACGAAATGAGCCACTATATTGAAACAGAACTCCTTTCTATCACAGTAATCCCAAATGGTTTGAACTATTTGATTCAGATGATTTCAGGTAAAGGATATTTGAATCTGATTCACAGATAAGAATCATCAAATGGTATGGTACTTTGAGTAGAGGTATGTTGTATTTTCTTCTTAACAAAAGAAACAAGTTATGTAGTTGGAACTAAGCTCATTGAAGGAAGATTCAATTGAAAACTGGCACTACAAAAATGAGCTTGTTTGTTACTCTAAGAAGTGTTCGAATACTGAATTTGGAAGACCCGTTATACGATTTCACATTGGTAGGGAAATCATATTCATCTTGTATACACTCATTTTACTCGACCTGCAAGCGGAGTTCGGATTTGCACGACAGGCGATATTAATTTGACCACGTGTTAAAAAACTGAACATTGCACATACCATCTGTCTTTTTTTGCTCAAAAAAGTTTGATTGAATTCGTAATAATTCTTATCGAGTTTTCAAACGCTAGCTGCAAGCCAGACGAGAAATGATTAATAGTCCTTTGTACATTTTCTCCTTCTGTAAGTGATACATTTGCCTGGAATGTGTGCTTAAGAGTTCACACAAGCGGAGAAGAACGGACTCCGAGTCTAATCAATCTTGTGATAAAGAATGATTGCAATCATACTCTGTTGACAATGGTCCTTCATTCACACTTATAAAAACAGTTCGACCGATGCAATTGGAATTAACAGAGAAAACAAAGATAAATGCCTCTGCTGAAGTCATTCACGACTGGATCAGTAATCTGGAAAACTGGCCGAAGATTAATGACAAGATCAAATCCATTTCCGTTGAAGGAAATAAGTGTATCGGCCAGCTTCAATTCAAAGGCAAAAACATTGACTTTGCTGGCATGGTTCCGGAAGACGACGACCCTCGAAAGGTCACCTGTAATCTGGTGGTGCAAACAGAGCAGGAACAGCGAGCGCCCGATCATTTCACTGTGATCTATGAGATCATTCCCAAAGGTGGAAAAACTCAAATTATTGAACGCATTATTTTTGAAAAAGAAATTCCCTTTTGGGCCTGGCTACTGATAAAGTTCATTACAAAATTTGGGAAACCAACGGGAAAAACCAATCTGCAACAAATTAAATCACATATTCCCACAATTGAATAAATGAAATAAACAGATTGATTTGGGAATTCTATGGTCGTTATTTTTTCTCTTTCAAGACGAACTCACCGTAATAGCCGATATTAGATTTGTATTTCCCGCTGAGGGTCGCTCCTTTCATAAAGCCTGCCCACTGATATTTATGTCCTCGAATGGTGGCAGTCCCTGCAAGATTCAATTGATTTCCATTTGGTCGAGATTGAAACGTAGCTTCATATTTAAACGGGTCCCCTTTGAACAACCCGGTAAATGTAGCCTTCCAGACTCCTTTATCATCTGACGCCGCTACACACTTAAGTGGCCCACTTGTGTTATACTTGCGATTATTCCACTTCCCCTCCCAAGTTCGCTTTTCTCCCGCTTCCAAGATAGAGAGAGAACTCATCATAAATAATGCAATCAATAAATAGCGTTTCATGATTGTCTTTCCTCCAAATAAAAGGCTTCGATTCCAAACTCAAACTTGTATCGCAGTACCAGTATTACATGATTCGACAAATGGTTCACAATTGCGACAAAATAATCAAAAAAATGCACTTGGCATTTTAGAGCCGCATTCTTCATCGAATGGAGCCTTGTTTTCAGGTGGTTATTTACCGTTTGACACCACTGCGTCTCTCGCAAAATTCTGTGATCTGCGTCGCGCGCGTGGAGTTTTCCCCGTCTGCTTTCGTAGTTTACCAAACCTCAGCATATAAAGCGGAGATGAATATCCGGGAGTAGCGGTGATTTGATACGAGCAAATCAGCGAGGTCAGAAGCTACTATTTTTAAGCACTGCGCCGTAATCTGAGATTCGGTTGTCTGGTGACCGACTGTGATCATTCCGCCAGGTGATCCTGAAACGAACGATTCATTCGAATTCACCCAGTTTATGGAATGTATAATTAAATAGAAAGCTGCGTTTTTTATTCCGCTGATACCGATAGCTGCGAACGGTCTATTTTGAAGGCATGATTTAATGGAAATGATTCAACAATTTTAATGAAATCCGGAACCATTTGTCGCGGCAGGTTTTTACGACAAATCGCATTCATTTCAGAAACTGATATTTGGTCAGCTTTGGAATTCAATTTGATATACAAAGCCAATCGAGTCCCTACATCTTTTGATTCGAACGGTACAGCTACTGCCTGCGAAATGGGGAATGATCTCAGGGCAAACTCTTCCAGATCAACCGGGTGAACTCGGTAACCAGAGATCTTGACTAACGCATTACGTCGTCCCTTGAGGATAATCCAACCTGCCTCGTCCATTGTTGCCAGATCTCCTGTGTACAACCAACCGTTTCTGATGCGTTTTCTCGTTTCTGTCGCATCGCGCCAATATCCTCGCATGACATTGGCACCTTTGGCACGTAGCTCTCCCACAGTTCCCGGCTCAGTCGCACGTCCTTTTTCATCCACTACTTCCAGAATCACTCCTGGAATCGCGCGACCAATGCACCCGTCAGCTAACTCGGGCAGATCTTCAGGAGGCACATAAGCCAGGCGGGCCGTTGCCTCTGTCTGACCATACATCACATAAAAGCGAGCGGGGGCAATACACTGACTGATTTCAACAGAAATCGCGTGCGGCAATGCACCACCGGCTACCGACATATAGCGTAATGAGGAAAGATTGGCTTTCTTAAAAGACGTTCGCTCTAATAAAATCCGGAATAAATCTGGTACTGCAGACAGACTGGTACAACGATGAAGAATTGCAGATTTCACAATGCTCTCTGGGAATAAGGCGTTACCATCTAAAACTAAGTGCGCACCCAACAAGATATGTGACTGCAAGATGGAATTTCCAAACGCATGATGAAATGGCAGCACACATAAAGGACGCTCATCCGTTTTCAATTCAAGATACTCCTGAATCGATTGTGCATTCGAAATCAAGTTGGAATGACTGAGCATCACCCCTTTTGGCTTACCACTGGAACCAGCTGTGAAAAAAATCGCAGCCAGATCATCTGCGGTGGTGACAATGGGCTTTGGAGGAATCGTTTGGTTTTGTGCTCCTAACTCATCATTACAGATGGTATCACTCTGAAGTCCTTTTAAGTCAGGCTGTCGACTCAGAACCTGCGAAGTCGAAATAATATAAAAGGCTTCTGTTGATTCGAGGATCTTCTGGAGTGTTCCTCGCTCTGTATTAGCGGGCAAAGGAACTACAACTCCCCCCGACATTAAGATTCCATAAAACGCAGCAATATAGGCGATCGAGTTAGGCACTAAGAGAATCACACGATGGCCTGGCTGATATTCAGGATGACTTTGGAGTTGATCAGATATTTTTTGGGCCGCAGACAGCAGGCTATGATACTTCCACGATGCTACGGAATTTGAAATCGCAGGTCGGTCCGCATGGCGGGTTGCGACGTCACAAAACAGCTCTCCCAAGCTGAAACGAGACGTTGTTTCCTGACTCTCAACGGGGTTGAACTGATAGTCCCAGTTTGAATCAATGCCACTCTTGATAAATAACAGTTTTGATAAAAAATCAGTGGTAGAGTTCATACGAAGTCATCTTGACTAGATCGGCGTGTTTTAGAGCTTCACTCTGATCATTTTGTCTTGCGTTTATACATCTCACCCGAATAAAACGAGTTAATCCCAAACAACAGTCCAGAGTAATATCCCTCATAAATATCGGGCTTCTGGTATCGCTGTTCTTCTATAAACTTAGGTCACTTCCTCCTTTTTAAAATACCTATCAACACAAACAACCTAAACATCCTATTTACACAGAGATTGCAAACGGACTTTCTGCTAAATTTCAGAAACAGAGGTAATTGAACTCATGTAAAAAATAACGATCTCTGTCATTTGAGCAATGAGCGGGGCAAAGGGACTGATTATCCCTCTGGCAATTTTGGCGAACGTCACAACTGCAAATCCATTAAATATAATACTCGATGACATGCTCTTCTTCGACAGAGAATCGATAATCATGTCCCGGCGTGACCAATGCGACATCATCCAGGAGCAGTTGAGCGACTCGCATTGCCTGACCACGTAATTCGGGAACGGCCGTTGTTTCCCAAAGTGTCCCTTTCATCAAAGGACCAATGGCAAACAAAGACTCAGATGGATTTCCTTCCGCATTCATCACTGCAAAATCTGCGGCCACATCAATGCCCATGTCCAGTTCATCGGGTCGAATCAATCCCCGTTTCAACAGGTTTTGAAACAATGGGACACTGGTGTCTGAAAAACCGCTGTTGGGACCCGTGCAATTTACAACCAGTCCCCCTGACAGCATTTGTTCGTTTCCTGATTTGTCTTGAAGTGCCACTTCCACTTTGTCACCTTGCTCTCTCAGTCCGGAAATGCGACCACGCATCACACGTAATCGCCCCTCCGTAATGGCTTCTGTGACCCGTTGGTGAATGGGTTGGGCAATCCGGTGACGGATCACATTCCAGCGTGCTGCATAACGTTTGAGAAACTCCTGTTTTTCGGACACCAGAAACTGCTGCCAGATGCGCTGGGTATGTGGTCGCAAACGATCCACAACGATTCCCGGATTCTCTCCGATCCGTTGCAGTTGTCGACAATGTTTTTCCAACAATTCGACAAGCTTCTCAAGTCCCAGTTTTTCCGGTTCGGGTGGTAGAAAATCGGGATACTCGATTCCACGAAAATGGGCTTGGGGAATCATCCCATTATGGGAAATCGCAATGATATTCCCCTCCCATTCCTGCTCGCTGAGTGTCAGGAAGACATCGACCATCGATAGCCCTGTTCCCAGGACAATAACATCCTCCTTCGAATCAGGAATTTGTTCCATCCAGTTTCCCCACGGATCTGGCGAATAAGCGGGGTGTGAAAACGAGTGATCAGAAAATGCGACAGGTGAGGGAGGCTGATTGCCAGTGGCCAGCAGGACACGGTCCGCTTCGACTGTTTCTCCATCTTTGAGAGTGATCTCTGCACATCCATCATAATTGAGTTCAATATCTACGGCTTCATTTTCGATCACATGAATTTCAGCAGGATGGTGACTATCGATCGGCTGCATATAGTTTGACAATATACTGCGCAAGTAGTCTCCATAAATCCGTCGTGGCACATATGTCTCACGAAGTTGAGGATCTGGTAAGTCGCTGTAATCAACGCGGGTCCGGAGCCAGTCGAGGAAATGATTGGCATGGTCGGGAACAGCCGACATATTTCGCGCTGCCACATTCAGAAGATGCTCTTCGCGTTTCGTACCATAGGCCACGCCACGCCCCAGCGGATATTTATCATTGATCAGTTGAATGCAAAGAGGACCTGTGCTCAGTCGCGCCAAATTGACGGCTGCCATTGTCCCACTGAACCCTCCACCAATAATCGCCACTTTCTTCATGAGTTTCTGATCCTTTCGCACTGTTCATTGGCGGTTGAAAATATTCCTAGCCAACAGAAGTTCTTCACTTTTTGCTTCTGGTACATTCACTTCAATCAGACTCAGTGAGTCATCCCCATTGTACACGGAATGTGCTCGTGACAACAGACAGGCGACGATGAATCTCTGTTTAATGCGAGTGTGAATTTGAGAGCCGTTTAAGTGCCTTGTTTAACAATCGGTGTTTTCTTGCCATGTTTGTCAATGGCCACATAAGTAAACGCAGCTTCTGTGACTTTAAAGTAGGGACAATTGGAATCTTCATGCCGCAGCACCGGCTCTACCCAGACTTCAAGTTGCAGTTTAATAGATGTCGTACCAATTCTTTCAACCGTTCCATAACAACATACGACATCCCCTACCTTGACGGGTCGAATGAATTTCATCGATTCAACGGCAATGGTCACTGTGCGTGTACTCGAAATCTCTTTCGACATAATTCCACCAGCGATATCCATCTGTGACATGATCCAGCCACCAAAAATGTCTCCGTTCGCATTGGTGTCGGCGGGCATCGCCAGGGTTCGCAGAATCAACTTCCCATCGGGCAATTCACAGACTTCTTCCATCAATTTCCATCCTCAGTCTATTTTGCAAACATTCACGCTTATGTAGCTTTAAAAGCAAGACCATCATGGTTTTGATTCCATTATGCAGAGTGTGGTGGACGGCCATTGTTTTTGGCGACATGCCCTCCCCAGACAAGCAGATTCTTGCTGCAATCGTCCCGGTCGATGAGCACTTCAATGAAGGCAGGACCATTATGGGCCACCGCTTTTTGAATCGCTTCGTCCAGTTCCCCTTCTGTACCAGCCTTGCAACTCCAGCCATTTCCATCTTCTGCATTGAAGACCTTCACCAGTTCCGCGTAATTCCAGTTCTTAATGGTGTTGTACGGTCCATCATGAATTTCCACTTCAATTGTATAACCACCATTGTTGATCAGGAAAATGATCGGTTTCAATCCGTAACGAATGATCGTGGAGACCTCCTGAGCCGTCAGTTGAAACGAGCCATCTCCAATCAGAGCAATCGGACGCTGATTCGGTGCACCGATACTATACCCCAGCGTGGCACCAACAGACCAGCCGATCGAACCGTATTGCATTTGGACTTCAAACCGTGAACCTGTCGGCAAATCGAGCTGAATTCCATTGAACCACGAATCACCCGTCTCCGCGATCACTGCGGAATCGGGGCCTAACATCTGTTGAATGCGTGAAAAGAGTTGACGTGTGGAAAGAGCTGTTTCCGGTGCCCCGGGGCGGAGTGGCGTCACTTCTTCCTGAATTCGTTTATAGGCCACCATCGATGCATCATTCGGGTTCAGTTTCGTGGAAAGTGACTCAAGAAAATCTGCTAATTTGACATTACTGAAAGTACGGTCGGGGAACACCACACTGTTCGGTAAGGCTTGTATGACTTGCGTCGGATTAATCAAAGCCGCATGTCCTGTTGTGGTATAGTCAGTAAACGTAGGGCCGGCAAACAAGCAGAGATCTGCAGAATCGACAATTTCTCCACAGCCGGGTGAACCCACGGGACCCCAGTAGATTCCGATGTAGTTCGCATGCTGCTCGTCAAAAAAACCTTTTGCGTTGGGCATTGTGGCGATTGCATACCCCGACGCATCCGCCAGTTTATGAAAATGTTCCTCTGCTCCAAACGAACGTAGTTTGACACCTGCGACCATCACAGGTTTGACCGCTGAATTCAGCAGTTCTGCCGCGTGTTCAACGGCGGCGTTTAGTGACAGTGGATCACTGGCCGTCGGTCCTCCGAATTCTCGCACAGTCGGTTCCGCAGTCACAGCCGAAGCGATGTTGCAGGCAATCTCAATATAAACAGGTTTGCGAAAACGAAGTGCCGTTTGAATGGCATGATCAATTTGGGCAGGTGCTTCGCGAGGATCATGGATCGTGACCGCTTCGGCAGTCACCTTTGAAAAGATATCACGTTGATAGTCATAATCGAGCGTCCCCAGCGTGTGATGTAACATTTCAAATTCGGATTCCGAATTGGTATTCGGCCCTCCCGAAACGGCGATCACCGGCAAGTCTTCAGCATACGCCCCCGCAATAGCATTGAGCAGACTCAAACCTCCGACACTGTAAGTGACAAAGACGGCGCTGGCGCCTCCTGTGGCCCGCGCATAACCGTCGGCGGCATACCCTGCGTTCAATTCATTACAGCAGGAAATCATCTGCATATTTTTATTTTCCAGCAGCTTGTCGAGCAAGACAAGGTTATAGTCACCCGGCACAGCGAAGTAATGTTGTAAACCGATTTCTTCCAACCGTGAAGCAAGATAGGAACCAACTGTAGTAGTGCAATGATCAGACATGAAATTTCCTTATATCAATTGATGCGCATATCATCCTAAGATGCAACATGACTTGCTGTGTTAATACTCTGGATTCCACATGGTTTGCTCAATCCGCTGATCAATTTCATCGGGAGTAACGGAATCAGCCACACCAGCTTCAATCGCCGCTGCAGCAACGGCCTTCGCAATATGTCGCCCGACTTCGCGAATGTTAGTCAATGGAGGCAGTAACGATGCAGTCGGATCTTTGAGCGCCGGTGAAGTTTCTTTGAGTGCCGATGCCGCGGCCATAAACATGGAATCGGTAACGCGTCGTGCCCGAGAAGCCAGAATACCGAGACCCATCGCGGGGAAAATATAACTATTGTTACATTGTGCGATAGTATGCGTGACCCCATTATATTCGACAGGATCAAAAGGGCTCCCGGTTGCGATCACCGCTTTGCCATCAGTCCACTTCAGTAAATCGGCTGGAGTCGCTTCTGCCCGTGAAGTCGGATTCGAAAGCGGAAAGATTACAGGTCGTTCCACGTGTTTTGCCATTTCGCGAATAATGTCCTCAGAGAAGGCACCCGTTTGTCCGGTCGCTCCAATCAGCACTCCCGGCTTGCTGTTGCGAACCACATCTGCAAAAGAGATCGACCCCGACACATCGCAGTCCCAGCCGTTTAGATTTTCAGGTGACTGCGCCAACTGTTGATGCAGTTCGTCCAGATCCGTTCGGCCAGAATGCAATAAACCATCTCGATCGATCACGTAGAAACGCGAACGGGCTTCCGGTTCGCTCATTCCCGCGAGTAACATGGCCTGTTTCAGTTGTAAACAGATCCCCACGCCGGCAGAACCCGCTCCCAACATGACAATCTGCTGGTCTTTCAGATCACTCCCGGAAGCGGCAATTGCGGCCAGAATCGTGCCTGTTGTCACAGCGGCTGTGCCCTGGATATCATCGTTAAACGTACAAAGGTCATCGCGATACTGATCGAGAATTCGCTCGGCGTCGACGGATGCAAAGTCCTCCCATTGTAAAAGCACATTGGGGAACCGCTTCTTGACGGCTGCTACAAATTGCCCGATAAATGCATCATACTCAGCGCCTTTAATCCGATTCTCGCGCCAACCCATATAACGCGGGTCGTCTAAACGTTCCTGATTATTGGTTCCCAGATCCAAGACAATTGGTAATGTTTTGGCAGGATCGACCCCGCCACACAAAGTGTAGAGCGATAGTTTTCCAATCGGAATACCCATGCCGCCCACTCCCTGGTCACCCAGGCCAAGAATGCGTTCACCGTCGGTCACCACAATCACATCGACATCGCGTTGCACATTTTCGAAGATGGCATCCATGGAATCACGTTCGGGATAAGAAATGAAGATCCCGCGCGGGCGTCGGTAGATATGGCTGAACCGCTGGCAGGCCAATCCTACAACGGGCGTATAAACAATGGGCATCATCTCAGTGATATGCTCCAGCAGCAAGCGATAGAACAATGTTTCGTTTTCGTCCTGAAGCTGTCTCAGAAAGATATGCTTGTCAATATTGTCACGGAAATCACAGAACGCCTCATACGCACGATCCACCTGTTCGTCGAGCGTATCGACGTGCGGAGGCAACAAACCGAGTAGCCCATTTTCAATTCGTTCCTGTTCGGTAAATGCAGTCCCCTTATTCAAAATTGGATCCTCAATCAACAAGGTTCCTTTTTTCTGAATTGTGTTTCCCTCTGTTGACCGTCCTGAATTCATGGCAAGATTTGTCCCGATGTGAAAAAAACGGATTGATAATGAGTCGATCGAAAGTTGTGACCCGCAGATACCGAAAGGTCAGGCATAGAATAATGTATAAGCAGTCAGTCTGTCGATGTTACTCTCAAGAAAGTCGGACGATTCCTTCAAGCTAACGGCATTCATGTCAAAATGCCCAGGAATTGAATGATATCCAAAAATGTTTACTTTGCATTGCGTGACGTAATGCCGAAAATCACATCATCAGCATTTCACTCAGATAAACTTGAGAGTCCCTGTCTGATCTCCCATTGTTGGAACATTCAATATTGTGTTAGTGCCAATTTCACAGTTGGAACTACCTGATCAAAATCTGACAAGAATCTCTCGATGAGTTGTTAACAGACGAGCTGGTCTCAATCATGAAATTACAACGGCCTTCAAAATGGAGCACGACTGGAGTCTCTCGTTGCCAGTGACGATCTCGAAGATCTAATAAAAAATGTTTCGTGATCAGCTGGGAATTCTTATCCTTCGAGATTTTCTCGCTTCAATTACAACTATTGTTTGTGCCAGGGTCGTCTTACGACTATAATAATAAATATTGTTAATTTATTGTTATTTGAACTCATCCCTCCTTACAACACAACCCTCCTGAAGTTCCTGCTGATAAGGCTCTCTGATGAATCCATTACTGAAAATGATTGTGCTTAGTTTTGTTGTTTCGCTCACCACCCGGGTTACTGCCGAAGAAGATCTGAATGTTCTTCCCCCCGCAACCGGCAAAATGGCTGAGGTCGGGCATGTCTATCATGCGTTGCAGCAGCAAAGTTATGCCGCTTCTGCGAAACGACAGGCCGAATACGAAGCGTTAAAAACCTCTGAACAGTGTGAAGCCTATCAAGAACGAATGAAGGAATTCTTTCGAACACAAATCGGCGACTTTCCTGAACGTACACCTTTGAATCCGCGCATTATTGGACGCCTGAAGGGGAAAGGGTTTCGCGTCGAAAATGTAATTTACGAAAGCTGGCCCGGCCATCATGTGACCGCCAACCTGTATCTTCCCACGACAAAGCCCCCTTATCCTGGCGTACTCATTCCTTGCGGACATAGTCACGATGGAAAAGCCGATGATCGCTATCAGCGCGTCTGTATGTTACTGGCTCAAAATGGAATGGCGGCAATGTGTTACGATCCTATCGGACAGGGAGAACGCTATCAGGTGCTTTCTAAAGAACCGAATGAATTTTTCCGAGGTACAAAACGATATCGTCCGCCTCATCCGCAGGTTCAGTTTTATTGCACTGCAGAACACACACTGATGTCAGTCAGTTCGATTCCTCTGGGAAGTAACGCTGCCCGTTATCGCATCTGGGATGGAATGCGCAGTATCGATTATTTAGTCAGTCGCCCTGATATCGATCCGAAACAAATCGGTTGCGCAGGAAACTCGGGTGGGGGAACTCTTACCAGTTACCTGATGGCCCTTGATGATCGAGTCAAATGCGCAGCTCCGGGCTGTTACTCCACCATGTATCGGTCATTAATCGATTTTAATGGTCCCCAAGATGGGGAGCAGATTATTTTTGGACAACTGGCTTATGGATTGGATATCCCTAATTATACTTTGATGCGGGCTCCCAAACCGACCTTAATCTGTGCCGCCACCCATGACAGCACTTTTAAGATCGAAGGGACCTGGGAATTATTCCGCGAATCCAAACGTTTCTACACAAGGATGGGATACGCCGAGCGTGTCGATCTCATCGAAGCGGACGCACCACACGGCTTTGGTCTGAAACTGCGTGAAGGAACCGCACGCTGGATGAGTCGCTGGCTGTTGAATAAAGAAAACGCGATCTTCGAAGGCGAATTGCCTGTCTTCACCTATCAGGAACTGCAATGTTCTCAGTCAGGTCAAATTTTACTGGATGCCGGCGAGCGTTCGCTGTTTGAGATTAATCAGGGTTTAAATCAAGAACTGGTAGAAGAGCGTATTAAACAGTGGGCAAACATGGATCTGAATACCGCCCGTAAAAAAGTGCGTGATATCACCAAAATTACAAAACTGAATGACCTTCATCGGCCAGAATTCAAAGAAGTCGGCACCATCAAACGTGAAGGCTATCATATCAAGAAAATGATTCTGACCCCTGAACATGGTGTGCCTCTGCCAGCACTGTTGTTCCATCCCGATGATGTGTCAGGTGAAATCGTGCTCTATCTCAACGGAGCAGGGAAGCAAGTTGACGCTGCACCGGGAGGAAAAATCGAACAACGCATGAAACAAGGCGATGTCGTCATGGCCCTTGATGTTCGCTGCATTGGCGAAACTTCACGTAAAAACAATCGGCGGATTAACTGGGCCCACGGTTTACTTGGTCCCAATTACCATGAATTTGCACTGGCGTTTCTGTTGGGGGATTCGATGGTCAAATTACGAGCGGAAGACATTCTGGTTTCAGCACGATTTCTTTCGGAATACCAATCAAAAGCGAAACCAAGAAAAATTGAATTGACGGCCATCGGAGAAACGGCCATTCCCGCCTTACATGCTGCGGCTTTAGAGCCGGAACAATTCTCCCAAGTCAGCTTAAGTCGCATGGTTCCTTCCTGGGGTGAGGTTGTCAAAACACCGGAAACTCATAATCAGTTAATCAACACGGTTCACGGTGCGTTGAAAGTGTATGACTTGCCAGACCTGATCAAATTAGCCGGAGCGTCCAAAGT
Organism: Gimesia aquarii; assembly: GCF_007748195.1. Classification (NCBI taxonomy): domain Bacteria; kingdom Pseudomonadati; phylum Planctomycetota; class Planctomycetia; order Planctomycetales; family Planctomycetaceae; genus Gimesia; species Gimesia aquarii. The sequence goes on along the minus strand of NZ_CP037920.1, from coordinate 1,034,162 downwards.
GAAAGTCTCTCATCCCGCTTCCGTCACAGAAAATCTGGCTGCAAAAGATCAATAAAAGTACCAGCTGTTACTAAAGAACGCTAAGCAACTGCATTCAGTGAACCACGCTGGACAAAGCCCTCTGCGCCCTTAATAATGGATTTTCTGGACTTATTATTTCATAACATGCTCAACACAGCCAATACGTTTGGCTGCCTGTGCTCGATAGGAGAATATTAAATGCAATCACTGACCCGCCGGATGGCTTTGAAACTCTTTGCCTTGGGAACCACTCTTTTCGGATTCAAAAAACCAACGTCGGTTTCTGCCTCTGAAAAGAGAGAGGAGTCCTCCGTTATCGGTCGCTGGAATAAAACCCATGATCGAGTCTGGCTGGGAGAAGAATTCTGGGCCAACCCCATGGAAGATTGGCGAATCGTGGATGGGGCGGCCGAATGTCAGTCAACAGGAGGGAGCCGCAATGTGCAACTTGTGACTCATCAACTGACAAACACCGATGCTGCTTTTGAGATGTCAGTCCGAGTGAGTCAGGTCGAAAAGAAACAACAGGATGGCGGTGTTGGTTTTCGAGTGGGTGTCAAAAGCGATATCAATGAATACCGCAGTAATTGTTTTGCCAGAGGCGGAATTAAAGCGGGTCTGGTGGCGGGAACGATGGTACTTGGGAACAAGCAGCAAAAGTTAAGTCAGTCCGCTGATATGAAAGACTGTATCTTAACTCTCATCGGAAAACCGCAGGGAGAAAAGTACGCGTTGACTTTAATTGTGTCCAATCCCGAGTCTGATAAACCTCTCGGTTCGCTCACACAAAGTTTTCCCAAGCAGGCAGTCCTCGGAAATGTGGCACTTGTCAGTAACTTTGATGCTCGATTTAAACGCAAGATTGGCGCACGCTATCGCTTCAACGACTGGACCGTTGCCGGTGATGCGTTCACAGTCAGTCCCGAGCATAAGTTCGGTCCGATTTTATGGTCCCAGTATACACTCAGTGATTCTCGCGGTCCTGAAGGTTTCGTGATGAAGATCAGCGCTTTGACGGGGCCTTTAGGCGAAAAAGATAACAAAGAGGTCGAATTATTCATCAAGCAAGCGGGCGAATGGAAATCGCTGGGAACTGCGCCACTGGATACCGATGCCTGGACGGCAACCTTTCGCATTCCCAACTGGAATGAAAAAGAAACAACACCCTTCAAATTGGTTTATAAAGAAAAACATACGGATGGTACTGAAAGCACCACAGAGCGAACTGGCATCATCCGTGCAAATCCCGAAGGTCGCCCTCTGCGGTTGGGTGCATTGACCTGTCAGAAAGACTACGGATTTCCTTACGAACCAGTGGCAAATAACTTGCTGAAAGTCGATCCTGATTTACTCTATTTCTCCGGTGATCAGCTTTATGAAGATCATGGTGGTTTCGGCCTGATTCGTGACCCCGCGGGACCTGCGATTTTGAACTATCTTCGTAAGTTCTACATGCACGGCTGGGCCTTTGGTGAAGCGATGCGGGACCGCCCCACCGTCTGTATTCCCGATGACCACGATGTCTTCCAGGGAAACATCTGGGGAGAGGGGGGTATGAAGATGACGGAAGGTTCAACTTCCTCCAAGGGAGGTTATCGAGAGCCGGCACGCATGGTCAACGTCGTTCACAAAACCTGTGCCGGGCATCACCCCGATTACTATGACCCCACTCCCTGCAAACAAAACATCAGCGTTTACTATGGCGATATGGTCTATGGCGGAGTCAGTTTTGCAATCCTGGGAGACCGGCAATTCAAAAGTGGTCCGGAACGCGTCGAGACTGGAAGTGGTAGAGCAGACCACGTCAGTGATCCGAACTTTGATACCTCTAAGCTGGATAAACCGGGGCTTGAGTTACTGGGTGACCGGCAGGAAAAATTCCTGGAACACTGGTGTGATGACTGGCGGGCACACAACATGAAGGTCCTGCTCAGTCAAACCGTTTTTGCCGGTGTTGCCACACATCATGGCGGATACAAAGGGTACCTGAAAGCGGACCTGGATTCCGGGAGCTGGCCGCAAACGGCACGAAACCGCACGGTTCGTATCCTTCGGAAAGGAATGCCGCTTCATATCAACGGCGACCAGCACTTAACGACACTCTCACAATATGGTGCCGACGAACAACGTGACAGTTGCTGGTCGTTTTGTACACCCGCGATTTCCGCCGGCTATCCTCGCTGGTGGCGACCGGATGAAGTGAACATGCCACACAAAAACCGTCCGAAACATAGCATGGACAATACAGGCGAATATATTGATGGCTTCGGAAACAAAGTCTATGTCTACGCCGTTGGGAATCCTGAACCAGGTACCGAGAAGAATCGTTATGATCTGGCACATCAGAAGGGAAGTGGCTTTGGATTGGTTCTGATCGATCCCAAATCCAAAACCTACACGCTGAATTGCTATCGGTTCCTGGTCGACGTTAACGATGGGAAAGCGTCCAATCAGTTTCCTGGTTGGCCTGTCACCCTGCACCAAAAAGAAAATGGTGGTGATAATCTAATTGGTTAAGTCAGTTTCTTTCGTTGAAGTTTCTGGTAGTCGAATGGAGTGCCACTGTTGGCTTGTCCGACAGTGGTGATCTATCATCAGAACTCACTAGGCGCTTTTCAACGCCAGTGAAGCGTTTTGGATTGATGATTCCAAGCGTGTTCTTCATCATTCGTGCGGGTCGTGAGTGTAATCCCTTTCGGACTCAACCTGGCAATGGTCCAGCCGGTGGTCGATTTGTCGGGATTTGCGACGTAGGACGTGGCTGGCGTATTAAAAATATGAATGCCTTGATGCTGTGCGTTACCGCGGTGATGAATGTGTCCGTGAATGTAGGCTTTGACTTGTGGGCGTGCTACCAGAAGTTTCCACAATTCAACCGAGTCGGTTAAGCCACCGGGAAAGTGAACGGGATTCCCCCCCAACCGAGGGTTGTGATGTGTGACGATAATGGCAGGTTTCTCAGAATGGGCGTCGAGAGCTTTGGCCAACCAGGTACGTTGCTCTTTTCCAAGGGTTCCCTGTGTCACCATAGTTTTGTGTAGTGAATCCAGCAGAAAGAAATTCGCATATCTGGTTTGCACGACAGAAATATGACGCGATTTCACTGGCGGAGATTCCGGCTGCTCTTCTTTCATCACTTCATAAAATACATCACGTTGATCATGGTTTCCCAACGTCAAATGAGTGTCAATTTTTGCTTCACGCAACGGACGAATCAGTTTGGCAAAATGACGGTAGTCGCCGGGTTGTCCATCTTTGAGTGCCAGGTCTCCATTGATGAGTACACAAGCCGGTTTTCGTTTCAGCCCGACTAATTCACTCACAACCTGCCTGAGATGACTGGGGACTGGCGAATTAGCGGGATGCTTTTCACCAATGTGTGTATCGTTTAAGAGATAGACGATTTCCTGTTGCGTTTCACTGGCATAAACGCCGGTTTGACTCGCAACAAGTCCTGCTCCCAAGGTAATCAGGAACTGACGACGGTTCTGAGTGGGCAGGTGAATGGGCATGATGGGGTCTCCAGGATGATTTTTCGGGTGGGATCTCTGGTAAGTCAGAGTTTTATCCTACAGCACACTTTGACTCAACGAAACCTTAAGTTTGGCTAATTTTGAGAAGGTTTCTGCTGTTGTTCCAGGAAATGCAGTGATTCGCGCCCCATGCGTTCGCAAATTCCCAATGCTTCCGAAAACGGAATATCCAACGGTTCGATACGATCTGGTGTCAGGAAGATCACAAAACCTGACCAGGGGTCCGGCGAACCGGGCAGATAAAGTGAAACCAGTGGTCCCTCTGTTCGTTCCACTTCGAAGGCGATACGCGTGACGTCATCAATGCGAACGAGAACGGGAATCATTTCCGGTTTGTTATGGTCACCCCCAATACTGCCCTTTAACTGTTCACGATAGATGGCATAACGGGGGAAAAGCAAAATCAGATTTTTTTCCACAAAGCGAGAGAGGCTTCTGCCAATAGACCAACGGGCAATCAGTCCCGCAGCAAAACACATCAAGAGAACGATGCCAATCGAGATCGCAACCAGGAGCGATATTCCCGCCGGAGTCTGTACGGGAATATATTCGGAGAGTACCTTTGCCACCGTTAACACAATCGGCACGATCTGACCAACTAAGGCACCGATCACAATCAAAGGCAATAAAAAGATCAATCCCCCAATGGCGGTCGTTTTTAAAAAGCCAAAACTCTTTTTCACATGCTGTGACATGAAGGTGTCATCTTTCCTTAAATTTCAGACTGCCAACCTGTAGTCCTGAATCAACTTGTAGTACGGCAGTTTCCTCTTGTCAAAGGAGATTCGTTTTCTGGTCAGAGTTTCGATCTAAGGCGACAGTTCGTTCACAAGCTCATCCCGACGTTTCTGGAGTTCTTTCAGTTTGCCTGGCTTGTCCGTTACTCGATTCTGTTTCTCGTAAGGATCGGCTTTAAGGTCGAACAAAAATTCTTCGCCATCTTCATTTTGGATGTATTTCCAGTCTGCTTGGCGTAATGCGGTCCATCGTCCGCGTTTCAATTCTTCGTGTGGTCCAAGTTGCCATAACAACTCTCTGGTTCCGACAGGTGTTTGCTTTGTCAGCAAGCTGGAAATATCCTGACCATCGAGAAGCAATCCGCCAGTATCAACATTTGCCAATTGGCAGATCGTTGGAAACAGATCCAGGGCCCAGGTGACCTCATTTGTTTCAGTAGCCGCTTGAATTTTCCCAGGCCAGCGCATGATACAGGGAACACGAATTCCTCCTTCAAACAGACTGGCCTTCGCTCCTCGAAATGGTTGATTACTACCGCCATAAACGTATGTGCCACCATGGTCAGTCATAAAAATCACCAAAGTATTTTGATCGAGTCCATTATTTTTTAGCGCAGTCATCACACGACCGATTCCATCATCCAGCGCAATAGTCATCGCGGCAAACTCACGGCGGACTTTATCTTTAATATTCCCAACCCGCTTCAAATCAGACCCTCGCGCCTGCATAATATTAATCGCACTTTGATCGCTGGGGGACCAGCCTTTACCAAAATGCGGGGCATTATAAGAAAGAAATAGAAAGAATGGTTTTTTGGCAATCTGTTGACCTTTCAAGAAATGTTCTGCTTCTTCAGTAATCAAGTCGGTCGCATAACCATTCTCGGAAACAGTGTGCTGGTTGTGATACCAGTCGGGAATATTTCCATACGTCATTGTGAAATAATCAATACACCCTCCTGTATGTCCGCGAAATAAATCGAAGCCATGGGAAGTAGGGAGAAATGTTTTGTTTCCGTGCCCCAGATGCCATTTGCCAATCAACGCTGTCTGATAGTCGTTCTGTTGTAGAACTTCAGCAATAGTTGTTTCGCCAGGTTGAATACCGCGATTTTTATCCAACGTACTCATAAACATTAAGGCCCCCAATAACCGGTCCTGAGAGCGGCTTGGGTTGCGGCCTGTCAAAAGCCCAAAGCGGGAAGGGGTACAAATCGAAGAGGCGGAATAATATTGGCGAAACAGTAGGCCTTCTTTCGCAAGCTGATCAATATTCGGTGTCGGAATTTCACTTCCGTAACAGCCGACATCGTTGAGTCCCTGATCATCCGTGAAAATAATCAGAAAGTTAGGTCTCTCTGCCGCCTGTACGTGATGAGAAAAGAAGATCAAAAAGAGACCAAGGCAAATTTGATTTAGGGTATGTTGCATGTCAATTTCCGAACATATCTCGCGCAAGTCATCAGACAGTGGAACCTTCCTGGCTCATGATTGCATCTGTTTTCGAACAGCATCACCCTGTTCAGGTTTTGCGGATAAGGAAATGTGAGAGATCTCTGACAGCTCACCATAGCGTAGAGTTTATTATCATGCAATGATATCGTGGACAACTTTCCCACCTTCAATGCCTGTCAGCCGGAACTCTCGCTCGCCTTGTTTGAACGTTAATTGATCGTGGTGCAGTCCTAATTGATGTAAGATCGTGGCATGCAAATCACGGAAATGAACTTTGCCTTCGATGGCTCGCGCGCCTGTAGGATCGGTTTTCCCATAAGCAAGCCCTCGTTTGATGCCACCGCCGGCCATCCAGAACGTAAAGCCACGTGCATTGTGGCCGCTTTCGTTTTTGCCATTTTCGGGGACCAGACCGGGACGACCAAATTCGCCCCCCCAGACAACCAGTGTTTCTTCAAGTAAACCACGTTGTTCCAGATCTTCCAGTAATGCGGCAATCGGAGCATCCGTTGATTCACAGTTTGCAGTCAGATCCTCACGATGGTTTTTATGTTGATCCCAACTGCCGTGATTGACTTCAATAAAACGCACCCCTGCTTCAGCAAAACGTCGTGCTAACAGACACTGACGTCCAAAGTCCGAATCTTTACAAGTACCAACCGTTTTACCCTGTCCCACGCGATAGCGTTCTAATGTCGATTTGGTTTCCTGGCTGATGTCGAGCAATTCAGGAGCCGTCATCTGCATCCGAAAACCGAGCTCCATCGATTCAATAACGGCGTCCAGACGGGCATCATCGGAACGAAGAGTCGCATGCTCACGATTCATAGATTGCACAAAATCCAGTTGTTGTCGTTTGACAGAAACGGGAAGATGCTCGCTCTTGATATTACTGATTGTAGCAGTCGACATATTCGTGGTATTAAGGCCAATGGGCGTTCCTTCGTAAACGGGTGGTAGAAATGCACTGGAATAGACAGAGGGCTTCGAAGGATAAAGACTGATGAAACCCGGAATGTTCTGATTTTCCGTACCCAGGCCATACACAACCCAGGATCCCAAACTGGGACGGGGACGCAATCGATCACCCGTATGTAATTGTAGAAACGACTGAGCGTGATTCGTAATATCCGCGTGCATGCCATTCAGCACACATAACTTGTCTGCATGTTTTGCTGTTTCTGGCAGTAGCTCCGAAATCCAGAGACCACTTTCTCCATGCTGATCGAATTTGAAGACAGACCCCGGATGTTTTTTCTTCCCGGTTTGCGGTTTATAATCAAACGTATCCATTTGAGCGGGGCCACCACTCATGCACAAAAAGATCACGCGTTTGGCTCGCGCGGGTAACTGTGGTGATCTGGCGGAAAGATTGGCAATCACTGAGGAATCTCGGGCAAACGATGGTTGGCCACAAAGTGCAGTTAGTGCCAGATAGCCAAATCCACAAGAGGCCGAACGTAACATTTCACGTCGCGAGATGACAGGCATGACTGGTTTCTTTCGATTGTGATTCATAGTTAACTCGTCAATTTAATCAACGTAACGAAATTCATTGGTAGATAACAAAGCCTGACAGAGGGTTGCCCAGACGGTCACTTGACGAATCGCGTCCTGAGAAATCTCTTCTTTGAGTTCCGAATCCACATTTTTCAGCAAAGTCAGCGATCGTTGTAATTCACTGTCACTTGGTGCGCGGTTCAAAGCTCTTCGATAAACTTGAATCACACGACCTCTCTCATCCAGTTTCGAAATTGCCAGGATGTCTTTAGCAAAGTATTGTGCCTGATCAATGAGAAACGAACTATTGATCAGAAACAGGCTCTGGGTTGGCAGCGTGGTTTCATTCCGTTTTCCGACGGGCTTGGTGGAATCCGGCAGGTCAAAGGCCGAGAGTTCTGGTGGCTCCGAATGGCGCAGGAGGCACAAGTAAATACTGCGATGATTACTGGGTTGATGCAGATTGCTCGCTTTATTCACGAGTTCGTCCACATTCGCAATCGCAGATCCCCGACCGGGTTCCCAATTCAATTGACCGCTGACAGCCAGGATAGTGTCCCTTAGAGATTCCGCATCTAAACGACGCCGATTATGCCGACAATGGAATCGATTTTCTGGATCGAAATCCAGTATGTCCTCATCACAGAAGCTGCTGAGTTGATAGGTGCGACTGAGTACGATATTGCGAATGAATTGTTTAATTGACCAGCCTTCTGACCGGAAGCGTGTTGCCAGATGATCCAGCAATTGAGGATGCGTAGGACGTTCACCATAGACGCCAAAGTCATCCGGCGTGCGTACGAGTGCTTGACCATATAAGTGCAGCCAGATCCGGTTGACCATGACCCGAGAAGTCTGCGGATGATCCGCAGAAGTGAGCCACTCAGCCAGTTGCAGACGACCACTCGACTTCGCTGTAATGGAGGGTGGTTGTTCAATCTTACAGGCCGACAGAAATCCGCGGGGCACACTGGGCCCCAGCTTCTTGGATTCCCCTTTGATATTGATTTTACAGTCGACCGGCTTTTTCTTTTCGCGAACCCCCATCGCCAGTGGTGTTCCAGGAGGGTAGATGTTTTTCGGCTTCTTTTTTCTCGACAAAGTATGCTTATCAATTACGGGTTTCACACCGCTTTCCGGCGGATGAATGTAGACGTTCTTCGATTTCAGGATATGTAAGGGAGTTTCCGGCGCTGTTAATGGTTGATTTGCGGCAAAGCCCCACATGGTTTCAGTGCTTAAAAAGATTCCCGCCATGGCATAGTAGTCGCTGGTGGGAATCGGATCGTGTTTATGATCATGGCAACGGGCACAAGCCACGCTGAGTCCCATGACACCCGTGCTGATGACATCAATTTGATCGTTGACGACATCCATATCAAAGTTGACATTCATTGCTTTCGCTGGTTTTGATCCGATGGCCAAAAATCCTGTGGCAACCAGCAAGCGGTCTTTTTCATCCGGATTCGCAGCAGGTAACAAATCGCCGGCAATCTGTTCGGTCAGAAAACGATCATACGGAACATCAGCATTCAAAGCCTGAATGACATAATCTCGATACCGCCAGGCATGAGGGAATGTAGGATTACGACCCAGACCATCATTACCGTTGGATTCTCCGTAGCGGGCCACATCCAGCCAGTGCCGACCCCAGCGTTCTCCAAAATGGGGAGACGCGAGTAATTCGTCAACCAGATGCGCAACGGCCCGTTGCCCTCGGCGTTGATAATCGGCAACGAACGATTCCACCTGTTCGACCGTCGGGGGAAGACCAATCAAATCGAAATGCAGTCTTCGTATCAATGTTGCCGGAGTCGCATCTTCGGTGGGTCTCAAATCTTTTGACTCAATCCGAGAGAGGATAAACTGATCGATGGAGTCGTAACACCAGCCTGCATTCTGAACTGCTGGAACCACAGGATCGGAAACAGGTTGAAACGACCAGAGAGCGGGATTCGCTTCAGTGGTTTCTTCGGTTGGTTTTTTCGCAATCAACGGGTGAGCGACACGCGGATCCGGGACTCCCATTTTGACCCAGGTCACAAAATCACTGATGACAGATTCTGGTAGAGGCTCATTGGGGGGCATCTCCAGACCATCGTATCGCAACGCCTGGATGAGCAGGCTTTCATTCGGTCGTCCTTCAACAAAAGCCGGTCCTGATTCGCCTCCTTCGCGCATGCCATCACGCGTATCCATCCGCAGTTTGCCGCCCAGTTCTTCCGCTTGGGAAGAATGGCAGGAGTAACATTTTTTGACAAGTACCGGACGAATCTTGTTTTCAAAAAACGCCCGTTGTTTGGGGTCCATTTTCGCGTGGACTGACTTACCCGATGGCTTTTTTGCGCTCCAAACGGGTGTCACCACAAAGAAGGCACTCGTGATGAACCAGCAAGCGGCAAAAATCAGAGTCGTAAGTCTACGCATGGCCGACAATTCTAGTCTGGAGGGAGGAGTCGTACGCGTTAAGGAAAGTATTAGTGAACAAGAATAGATCGTACTTGGTTGATGCGTTTAAGTCAAGAATCTTAAGAATCTTTCGGCATGGCTGGAGCGAGACACTACTTTTAAAGCAAATCCAGTTGCAACCACTAAAGTTTACCGAATTGACGCGAGATGTGATTCTTTACCAAAGTGAAATAGAGTCACGGTTTCAGTCATTTTCCAATCGTACATCGAATCTGCTACCATTCTCATCAGAGGTTCACCTAACAGATTTTCAACAGAGAGAAAGCAACGTGCGGGTCGAATTTGATGTGATTATCGTTGGCGGAGGTGGCAGCGGTCTGGCAGCAGCCGTGCGCGCTCTTGAAATGGGGGCCAGTGTACTGGTTCTGGAGAAGCAAGCTCAGTTGGGCGGCACAACAGGCATGGCCATCGGTTCCTTTACCGCAAACGGAACCCGGATGCAGCGAGAGGCGAACATCAGTGACAACGCCGATGATCATGAAGTAGACGCGGGGCAATTTGCAATTCCTGAAATTGAAGCCCAGAATAATCCTACCTTGCGTCGTTTCTTTCTGGGACAGACGGCGGAAACTCTGGAATGGCTCCGCGGCATGGGGCTCTATTTTCACGGTCCCAATCCGGAGCCCCCCAACCGTGTACCTCGGATGCATAATATTGTCCCAAACGCCAAAGCGTACATTGCCGCGTTTCAAGCGCAAATTCTGAAGCGAAAAGGAACGATCGTGTGTGATGCCCCGGTTCTCGAACTGGTTATTGAGGACCAGGAAGTCACGGGTGTAATCGCTTTGATTCAGGGAGCAAGAAAAACGATCAAAGCCAAACGAGGGGTTGTGTTAGCCGCCGGTGATTATGCAAACGCACCAGAACTCATCGGACGTTTTAAAGGTGATCGATTTACATCCATCGAAGGCGTGAATCCCAAAGCTTGCGGTGACGGACATCTGCTCGCCGAGAAAGTCGGAGCACGACTGCTGAATATGGACATCACCTATGGCCCGGAATTACGTTTTGTGCCCCCACCCGGAGATCCCTTTGAACAATTGATACCAACCAGTGGTTTCCTGGCAAAACTGATGGGGCAGCTGGTACCGTTCATGCCACAAGCATTAATCAACTGGCGGATTAAAAGGCTGCTCTTAACCTGGCAACATCCTGAGAATTCATTGTTTGATGACGGAGCGATTTTAGTGAATTCAGAAGGGCGGCGTTTCTGTAACGAAAAAGATTCCCCGCAACGCGAAATCGCAATCTCTGAGCAACCGGGGAAAGCCGCATTCATTTTATTAGATGAACGAATCGCTGCCTACTATAGCCAATGGCCACATTTTATATCGACGGCTCCTAAAATTGCATATGCTTACGTAAACAATTATCTGAAGTTGCGACCTGATGTGAGTGTCGAAGGAACGACACTGGACGCTGTAGGGCAAGCGCGCAATTTAAATGTTCAACATCTGAACGACTCAATTGAACAATTCAATCAGTATATTGCCGGTCAAAAGCCCGATGCCTTTGGACGCACACACGATTCACATGCACTTACGGGAAATCGCTGGGTGTTATTGGGACCAGCGAAAGCCTATTTCACAACCACGGAAGGAGGCGTCGCCATCAATCAACAACTGCAGGCCCTGAACGACAGCGGACATCCGATTCCCGGGTTATACGCCATTGGTTGTAACGGGATGGGCGGGCAAATTCTCTGGGGACACGGCCTGCATATTGCCTGGGCGATTACCAGCGGCCGACTGGTAGGCGAGTATCTGGGAAAATCCAAAATCCCTCATTAGTTCATATTCAATCTAATATGCTTCGATGCAAATCGACAAACATGATATCAGTCCATTTGTATTCCCGAATTTAAAACGAGTTTCGATTCTAAAGATGACAGCAAAATGAGTAACGAGCATTTGAAACCCAAGGACCACAATCGACTGGAAGGAATTGATCTTGCGCGATTTGTCGCACTTGTGGGTATGGTCATTGTTAATTTTAATGTCGTGATGGTAGCGCCAGAAGCAGACGAAAATTTCTCCAGCCAGATTGCAGAGTCGCTACAGGGAAGAGCGGCGGCTACCTTTGTGGTTCTTGCTGGAATCGGACTAGGTCTGGGGACGAAACGACACGCTTGGAATCAGACACTCAAAGTAACACTGAAACGAGCAGCGTTTTTATTAATTGTAGGCTTATTTAATTCTCTGATCTTTGAAGCCGACATTATCCATTATTATGCATTTTACTTTTTATTCGGTGTTCTGCTTTTACGTGCACCGGGATGGTGTCTCGTTGTAACAATGAGTGCACTCATTGCTGGTTTTGTCGGGATGATCCTGTTCTTTGATTATGACGCAGGCTGGAACTGGCAGACTTATAGCTATCATGATTTTTGGACACTCCAAGGCTTTGTTCGCAACTTGTTCTTCAACGGCTGGCATCCGGTAATCCCCTGGCTGGCCTTCCTGCTGTTTGGAATTTTACTAAGTCGTCTCAACCTGGGGAGTCGATCCGTACAACGAAAACTTTTAATTAGTGGAGCCACTGCGTTCGCGCTGATTTCAGCCAGCTCCTATTGGCTTGTGAAAACGATTGGTTCACTTGACACTGAAGCCGCGATCCTGTTCTCGACCGCGCCGGTTCCCCCCATGCCATTCTACATGCTGGCAGGTGGCAGCATCGCTTGTGCGGTTATTGGGTTCTGCCTGCTGGTGGAATCGTCACTAAAAAGAGCACACTTGCTCAACATTTTCACCGCAGCGGGACGTCAAACGTTAACACTTTATATCGTGCACATCATCATCGGTATGGGCACACTCGATGCTCTGGGAATGCTCGGAACGCAGACGGCACAAGCATCTCTTCTGGCCGCCTTAGCGTTCTGCGTACTGGCAACCATATACGCGGTCGTCTGGATGCGATTCTTCAAGCACGGTCCACTTGAACTGCTGATGCGAAAAGTAGCTGGCTAAAATTGAAAGCCGGGCTTGATGAGCGTTCTCTGGCGATCGTGAATCCATTTTTTTCTGACTGACGACATTCGGGTTTAACAAAGAATGTCATCTCACCCCATTTCTTGGCTCACAATGCTGATTTTTGCACAGTAAAAAACTGCGAACACCCTGTGAGCATTCTCGTTGTAGTACAAAGCCAAAATCGTAATTCTTGTCAGAAATTAGTTGACAAGTTTGCGCAACTCTTTGTAGAGTACAATATTAATCGCATGTATATTAATGAACCAATGTATTAATATACTCGATGATCCGTCATGCGAATGTAGACCTCAACTATGTCTAACCTGAACCCAAAATGTAATTTGAGACTCGCGTTAATTCTATTGGGAGCCACGCTTTAACACAAACGTATTTTTCAAATCACTCGAATATTCAAGTCTACCATTTTGGGATAAATGTTCTCGTATTGATATTCATTTATTTATTTTCAAAGGAAAGTGACATGAATCTGAAACGCTCACAGAAGCATGGTTTTACCCTGATTGAGTTACTGGTTGTCATTGCTATTATCGCCATTCTGATCGCGTTACTGTTGCCCGCCGTGCAACAGGCCCGGGAAGCGGCCCGGCGTAGTTCCTGCAAGAATAATATGAAACAACTGGGGCTGGCCTTTCATAACTATCATGATGTGTTTTCGCAGTTCCCTCTTCAGCAAACCTGTTGTGCTGCTGGAGACCCGGGTTCACCTGCACCACAAACATGGCGCATCCGTCATAGCTGGACCGTGCGTATTCTGCCGTATATCGATCAGGCACCCATTTATAATCAAATGAATTTCAGCACGGATGGAATGCATGGAACCAATCTCGCCTTGAAGCAAGAACGACTCAAAGCAGTTGAATGTCCTTCAGACCCACTCGTTCAGGATACCGATATCGGGGCAGATGATGCCGGTGGCTCCCAGCGCGCACAAACAGACTACGCCATCTCAGCCGGAGGGCACCCCAACGGTGCTGCCACAACTCCAGGTACCTCGGGGGCTGGCTATGGCCAATTTGGTGGCGTTCCGAAATCACGAGATGTACGTGGCATGTTCAGCCGTAGTGGATACTCTGCCAAAATCAGCCAGGTGACAGACGGAACGACAAATACCATAATGATCGGCGAAGTCGTGGGGCCTTTCTGCCGTTGGCAAGACTGGGGCTATCAAAGCTGGGGAACAATGGCACATCCCATCAATTTCCGGAATGAGGAATTTGTCGCGGGTACCTTAAGTACCGGAGACGCAAATGCCTGCATCGGTTTTCGCAGCCGACATGAAGGGGGTGCCTTCTTTACGATGGCCGATGGTAGTGTGCATTTTCTCAGCGAAAATATCGATGGCAACCTTTACCGAAACCTGGGCGACAAAGCAGACGGCAATACCGTGAGTGGTTTTGGCGGATAACCTTTCCTCTTCCGATTCAAACATGGATTTAATCATACACCTTACTTTGTGCCATTCGCATGAAGTAAGGCATGATTGAATCTAAATCCTTCAATACAAAATTTAAACTACTCCCAACTTGAAAGGCGAGTTATGTCAGGCTCTCAGTCAGGAATCGTTTGTTTCTTATTACTCACGATTAGCCTCATGATTACCGGTTGTGGAGGGGACATTGACGATGCCCCAGAGGTCGCACCAGTAAGTGGAACGGTTCAATTCAACGGAAAACCTCTGGAAGAAGGGACTATCGTTTTTCATCCGACTTCAGGCCGATCTGCTTCAGGAATGATCAAAGGAGGAAAAATTGTCGAAGTGACGACAACCATTAAAGGAGATGGCGCCCCAGTGGGCGATAATAAAGTGACCATTTTCTCAACGAAGCCGGATCCGAAGGATCTCTCTGGTATGGGAACGATTTCACTCATTCCTGAAAAATATAACGACGTCAAAAAATCAGGTCTCAATGCCTTGATCAAAGGTAATCAAGAGAATACCGTGACGTTTGATTTGAAAAAATAGTGAGCGAATTCGGTGATTTGCAAATGACTCAGAACAGAGAATCCTGAAACCAATCCAGGTTTACGAATCAGGGTTATTCGAACCGGGGATTACTTTCGTTAAATCGCGACCGAGAATCGAGGGACACCAGTGACTTTCGATATGTTCAATGATCATTTCGGTTCCCCTTGTATGACTCACGTAAGGTCGATCACGGGGGTCGTAGAGCGCATCAGTCAAGTCACGGCACAAGACGACATTCTTGCCCAGGTACTTCATTTGACGAATTCCGAATGGTCTGCCCAACACACACATGTTGGTATGCACGCCCATGATGACAATGTTTTTGCGTTGTTCCTGCTCAATGAAATTAAAAATTTCTTGCCCATTCGCGCTAATCACATCGTAACCAATGATCTTGATCGCCGGATGTTGATGGCGATCCGTATTTTTTTTGTAGTCCGCAATTGGGTCATCACACCCCCGTATGCTGGACTCGGTCGATCTCTTAATCGTATCGTCCACTGGCAACGGAGGCTCCTTCTCCGGATTCAAGTAACACCAGCCTTGAATTGGCACGGGTGGTTTTGCTGGTTTTGCTTTTTTGATCCGATCCCGAAAGGGAGTCTCTTCGTACAACTGGATTCCGCCACTGGGTGCATGAATGATGGCAACACCATGGTCACGTGCCTGCGAGATCACCTGATTCATTTTTGGTGCCATCCGGTCGACGCGCTGGGCAGCCATCTTACATGGATGATCGGCCCACATGTCACAGATGATGATCGCTGTTTCCGAGGCATTCCACTCTGCCTGCTCCACACTTGCAGTCGCAGGTTTTTTAGCCGTGCGTTTCCGTAAGTTGATCCGGAATTTTCCGGGAACGGGGGGAATGCTTCGGGAAGACTCTTTTTTTGGTTCATTCGCAAAAGTGGAGAGTGATGGGAACAGAAACCCAGCAACAGAGCCTTGAAAAACCGTACTTAAAAAATGACGCCTTTGTTGATCACTTACAGTTTTCATAATGGCTCCCGATGGATTCTGAAACAAAATTAATTAATTAGCCAGTCTGTATTGTGAAGACGAAAAGCGATCAATTCAACCAGAATCTCATAAGAAAAAGTGAACTTCCTCATTTCATCCCGGGGGTTGTCTTTTTTTTGCCCAAGCCGGAACACATAATAAAACAACGTCATGATCGATTCTCCAAATTACGGTACAAGGTGGGAGTTTAATGCGAATTCATTCTTATCTGCTGACGTTCCTCTTACTCAGCTTTGTCTCTCATTTTGTTTCGACTTCACAGGCAGATGAAAATTCGACTGTCAACCAACAGGATCAACTCGTTTTGAAGGAGGGAGACCGGATTGTCCTGATTGGCAACACATTTGCCGACCAACAACGCCTCAATAACTACCTGGAAACACTACTGACGTCACACGCTCCCGTGAAAAACATCACCTTTCGTAATCTGGCCTGGTCGGGAGATACGTTAAGTTTACGACCGCGGCCTCTGAATTTTGGTTCGTTGGATGAACATCTCCGACAACAAAAAGCCGATATTATTCTCGCCTGTTTTGGGATGAACGAATCATTTGCAGGACAGGCAGGCCTGAAGCAATTTACTGATGACTGGGAACAATTTCTCAAGCATGTTACAGCGCAGCAATATAATGGGAAGTCGGCACCTCAGGTCGTCATGATTTCACCGATTGCACACGAAACCATGGGACCACCATTACCCGATCCAGCAGAACATAATCATAGTTTGTTGAAATATACTCAAGCAATGAAAGCAGTTGCGGCAAAATACAATGTTCCGTTTGTGGATCTCTTTACTGCCTCAAAAAAACAGATGGATGAAAATCCTTCGCAGAAACTCACTCGAAATGGAATTCATCTAAACGAGTATGGGTATTGGGTCATTGATCAAATCATTGCCAGTCAATTACTGGGAACGCAAATCAAAAGTCCCCAAATTGCCGCCGATGTGAAAAGCAAACACATCCAAGCCACGAGCGCTAAGATCATTGAAACGTCATTTCAACCTGACACCATTCAATTTACTGTCAAAGAAAAAACGCTACCGATTCCTGCACCTCCGGCCTCAACCATTGTCCACAATCAATTACTGACCGCTCAACCAAAATTGACTGTGAAAAATTTACCAGCGGGAGTTTATCGACTGACGGTGAACGGAACTCCTATCACTAAAGCCAGTCATTCTGACTGGGGCAGGGGGCTGCATTTACAAAATCTCCCCTCACAGAGACAAGTGAATGAGTTACGTGCCAACATAGATCGAAAAAATGAATTGTTTTTCTATGTCTATCGGGCACATAACGCAGAATACATTTTTGGCCGTCGCACCAAACCCTTCGGAGCAGTCTCTTTTCCTCCGGAAATGCAAACCTTTGGGAAATTGATTCAGCAGAAAGAAACGACAATTCAAAAACAGGCACAACCCAGCGGAACATCCAGGTGGGAACTGATCAGACTCGAATAGAGATTGTCGTTTTCGGTTGTCCTGTGTTGTAGATACTTCGATTCAAATGGTTTCACAAACCTTCGTTCATAAGAGTTCAATATGTCAAAACGATTCACGCTCATCCGTTTTTCCCTGGCAGTCTTAGTTCCTCTCGTGTTCTTGCTCAATGCACACCAGAGTTTTGCTGCAGATAAAAAAGACCAACGGCCACATGTGGTGTTTGTGGTGGGAACCACACATTACTCACCGCAGAAAACAATACCAGTCTTTGCTAAACAACTGGAGAAATACGGTTTTAAGACAACCGTCATTGTTCCCCAAGGGAACCCGGAACGGAATAAAAATCAACTGGGCCTGCCTGGCCTGGAAGTACTGGAACAGGCTGACCTTGCCGTGTTCTATATGCGGTTTTTGCAACTTCCTGCTGAGCAGTTTGCTCACATTCAAACATTCGTGGAATCCGGAAAGCCAGTCATTGGCTTGCGTACAAGTACCCATGCTTTTGCTTACCCCCCAGGTCATTCGTTGTTCGAATGGAATCACGGCTTTGGCAAGCGAGTCCTGGGATCAGGTTACTTTCTGCACCTCTCCAGCGAGACCGTTGTCGAACATGTGTTGCCATCCAGAAATCACGAAGTTCTAAATGGAGTCGCCGCTAAGTTCATCGATCCTGGAACGCTATATAAAACAGAGCTCCCCGAAGAGGCCACTCCGCTCTTAATGGGAACGGGAAAGTCAAATCGCACCGGGAAAATCAAAAACCGGTTTGGGACACATGAATTAAAATCCAAGATGAGCTGGCCCGTCGCCTGGACCTGGAAGAACGAATGGGGTGGCCGAGTGTTTGCTACTACGATCGGTCACGAAAAATCATTCCAGCTCGATACCGTCAATCGGTTATTGATCAATGGCATCCATTGGTGTCTGGAAAAGCCGGTGGGAACGACTCCTGAACGGATGGCTGTCGCAAATTCCGCCCCCAATCTGAAACGTCCTTTTGAAATCACTCAAGATCATTCACCGGAAAAAGAACGAAAAACGTTTTCGATGTTGCCCGGTTATGAAGTGAACCTGTTTGCGGCTGAACCCATGCTGGTGAATCCCATTCACATGACCTGGGATCCACAAGGGCGATTGTGGGTCATCTGTTCCACATCGTATCCTCAGGTCTCGCCGGGGGAAAAACCAAACGATCAGATCGTGGTACTGGAAGACACAGACCAGGATGGTCGTGCTGATAAATCCACGGTCTTTGCTGATGGATTGTATGTTCCCACGGGACTTGAATTAGGAGATGGTGGCGTCTATGTCGCGAATGCTCCCGATCTCTTGTTCCTGAAAGACACGGACGGGGATGGAAAAGCCGACCATCGGGAAGTTGTGCTGACCGGCTTTGCTACGGAGGACAACCACCATTCCATCAGTGCCTGGCGCTGGGGACCGGGTGGCTGGCTTTACTTTCAGGAAGGGACCTTCATGCATTCGCAAGTCGAAACTCCCTATGGAATCGTGCGGCTTGAAAACGGAGGCGTGTTCCAGTTTCATCCCCGGACCTTGAAATTGAATGTCTTTGCCGACTATCGCGCATCGAATCCCTGGGGCCATATGTTCGATGACTGGGGACAGTCCTTCATTATTGATAATCCACGACTCTATTTCTCCGCCCCCTTGACGGCAAACAGTCACGCCAAACTTGGCTATGATGCCAGCGGTTCGGGAACAAAACAGTGTGGGGGTGAATTTGTTGCCAGTCGTCATTTTCCTGATGAAGTTCAAGGAGAAATCTGGACCAACCAGTATAAAGCACACGTTGTAGCGCGCTATGAAGTCTCTGATGACGGTGCCGGCTTTAGCATTAAAGGTCTTGATCCGCTGATTCAATCCAGCAGTTCCAATTTTCGTTCTGTCGATCTGAAAATGGGACCGGATGGCGCGGCTTACATTCTAGACTGGTACAATCCACTGATAGGTCACATGCAACATAGTTTCCGAGATGAACGACGCGACACCACACATGGACGCGTCTGGAGAGTTACCTATAAGGACCGTCCCCTGGTCAAACATCCTCAGTTGATTGGCGTTCCTCTCTCAGAAGTCGTCTCCCATTTAAAAGCTCCTGAAAGTTATACCAGACATCAGGTGAAACGGGTGCTCTATGATGCCGATCAACGGCAAGCGAAGCAGGCGCTTGATCAATGGGTGGCAAACTTGAATTCACAAGAATCGAAATTCGCACATCACCAACTGGAGGCACTCTGGTGTTATCAAACAATCGGTGTCATCAATGAAACATTATTGCGCGAGGTACTCAAATCGAAAGACGCCCGCGCCCGAGCCGCCGGGTTGAGGGTGCTGCGTTATTGGCATCCTCATGTTAAAAATCCACTGAAATTACTGGAAACAGCCATTCATGATCCGCATCCACGTGTACGGCTCGAAGCAATCCTGACAGCAGGTTATATTCCCGATGCACAGTCTGTTGCAATCGCTGTCAAAGCCATTGATGCCCCCATGGATCGCTATCTGGAACACGGATTGAAGCTCACCATCGACGGGTTACAACCCCATTGGTTCAAGGCACATCAACAAGGCCAAGTCAAATTTGAGAAACCAGAACATAAAAACTACGCACTGGCAAATCTACTTTCCAATGAATCCATTGATGTGATCATTGACCTCTTGAACGCTGGTAGCATCGATGCAGAGCTACTGAAAGGTCCCGCAAAAGTTGTCGCCGAAAAAGCCAACGCGAACCAACTGGAGCCTTTGGTGCTCACTTTGGTGGAAGTCACGCGTGAATATAAAACGCAAGGAGGCAAGGGGATTTCGCCGGAAGCACTTAGTATCCTTCTTGATGCCATGGACCGAGCCGCCCGTGAACGGGGTGTGATTCCCAAAGGAAATATTGGTTCCATGCTCAGTCGTTCGGCGGTCGTTCCGGGTTTATCCGTGCAAAAATCAGTGGTCCGTTTGATTGGTTCCTGGAAACTGACACGCGAAGGCAAACGTTTGCAACGCTATATCAATTCGTCAGACACCAACCCTGAAGTAAAGCAATTGGCTGCGGAATCGTTAGGGATGCTTGGGAATGCCGCTTCGATGAAATACTTGAAAGCATTGGCAAACTCGAAAAAAGCAATCAACCAGCGTTTGCTGGGAGTTTATGGTCTTGCGGCTCATGATTTAAAACAGGCAGCCAAACTGACTCCGGGTATCTTAGACCAAGACCCTGCCGGACAAGATCCTGCCTGGTTCCTGATTGCGTTTACGAAGCGCAAAGGTGGCTCAGACATTCTGGCAGAGCACTTGAATTCGACCCAAATACATCCCCAAGTTGCTGCTAAGATCAGACAGCATCTGATTGAAACAGGTG
Organism: Gimesia aquarii; assembly: GCF_007748195.1. Lineage (NCBI taxonomy): Bacteria > Pseudomonadati > Planctomycetota > Planctomycetia > Planctomycetales > Planctomycetaceae > Gimesia > Gimesia aquarii. The sequence continues at coordinate 1,013,654 of NZ_CP037920.1, read as the reverse complement.
AAACCAATCAAGCATTGATTACTGCCTTTGGTGGAGCTGTGATGCAGGATTCTCTCGAAGCACAATTACTCAAAGAAAACGTTCTGGAACTGGCGGCAGAAGTAAGAGAGCAGGGTAACGCGCAACGTGGAGAACTAATTTTTCGCAGAACGGAATTGGCCTGTATGAAGTGTCATAGTATTTCGAATGCAGGACCTGTGCTAGGGCCCGACTTAGCGGCCATCGGATCCAGTTCCCCTCCTGATTACATCGTCGATTCCTTTTTGCGTCCTTCCAAAGTAATCAAGGAATTCTATGAAAGTATCATGGTGGTCACCGATGAAGGACGAGTCATTAACGGTATTTTAGTCGTCAAGGATGATAACAAAGTAGTCCTCAAAGACGCGGCCCAGCAGGGAAAACAAGTCACCATTCCCGCAGAGCAGATCGAATTCACGAAAAAACTGCCTTCACTGATGCCACTCGGACTGGCCAATAAATTGAAAGATCGACAAGAATTCTTAGATCTGGTGAAATTCGTAACCGAGTTAGGCCGACCCGGTCCTTATGCGACCAGTGTCGCTCAAGTGGTCAGACGTTGGCGTCTTCGTGGGGTGGACAATCCATTGACTTCGGATGATCTGAAAGAGTTCCCATCTTTAGAAAATTCTGCTGTTGCCGCCTACAGTATGGTCAATGGTACTCTCCCCGCGTCCGATTTGAATCTCAAGAAACCATTGACACAGGCAATTGCATTGATCGATGTGACGCAAGCCGGGAATGTGAAAATGAAAATCAATTCTGTCAAAGGTTTGAAAGTCTGGCAGAATCAAACGCTGATTCCGGTAAAAGAATCGACTCAACTGTTACTACCTTCCGGTCGAAACCAGATCACGTTTGAAATTGACCGCGCGACCCGCGGTGAAATGGATTTAAGAGTTGAATTCCTCAATTCAGAGGCTCAACCCAATGGTCGTTTTAAAGTGGTTGGTGGACCTTAAACACAAATGCCCGAGCTTATTGATCACATTAGTTCTGAAGTACACCCTGTAACCAGACCTGACACAGTTTGGGCCAGCCTGAGATAGGGTTCTTGGAAGGTCGCATCCCGTAGCCATGCCCTCCTTTCGCATAAAGATGCAACTCTGCATCAACTTTATCATCTTTTAATGCGCGACAGTAATTAAACGCACTATCGACCAGACGGCGGTCGTCCAAAGTTTGTACGATGAACGCCGGAGGCGTATTTGCAGTCACTTTGATTTCGGGAGCCATCTGACGCTTGTCTTTTTGATCATAGATATAGGCCGGGTAAATCAGAATGGTAAAATCAGGACAGCAGCTTAGCTTATCGGCAGCGTCAATCGGAGCATAGTCGCGTTTCTGATAGTTGGTCGAAAGATTTGCTGCCAGATGACCACCGGCAGAGAAACCAAGCACACCAATCTGATCTGGATTGATACTCCATTCCTGCGCTTTGCTTCTTACGATTCCAAAAGCGCGCTGTGCATCCTGTAACGCGGCATCCCGTTGATTACCGGGCACTGTGTATTTGAGGATGACGGCATGAATTCCAATCGAATTCAGCCATTCGGCAATTTCAGTTCCTTCAAGATCATAGGCCAGAATCTGATAACCACCACCAGGGAAAATCACAACGGCAGGTGCATTCGGTTTTGCATTTTTCGCTTTATAGAATTCGATTGCAGGCCGTTTGACTTTGGTGATGCGAATAATCTTATCATATTTGACTTCATCGTCACTCTTTTCCAAGAGTGGTCGGTCAGGCCAGATTGCTAAGCTCTCATCTGGTTTTGGTGTTTTAATGGGAGCTGCGGCCAGTGATAAGAGCAAAAACGCCACCAGGCAAAGATATCTCATCGTTGAAGTCTCCAGAATGAAGATTGAACTGATTTTATAGAAGCGTGACTGTGTAAGAAGTGTACTTATACTAACAAGTATCATGAGTTAGATACAGTAATTAAAAGAGAGTAATTTACCGCTAATTTGCCAAAATTTCACATTACAAAGCAGACTGAATTCTTGCTTGCATTTTAGAAAAAACTAGCAATACTACTGATTTGCTCTCTCCCTTCAGAAATACATTCAGGTGAGATTCCATCTCAAACTTTTTTATGAATCAAATTACCAGGCTCAAACTAAAAACGGTGCTCTATTTAGTAATCGCTGCATTAATTGGCGGTGTAATAGGCATTGGTACTTTCACCTTCGGTTATGCCAATGGGGCCTCTTATCTCAAAGCAGATTCAAAATCTTGTGCAAACTGCCATGTGATGCAAGGCCATTTCGATGCCTGGGTTAAGTCATCGCATGGGAAGTTCGCTTCTTGCAACGATTGTCACGCACCGCATGACAATGCCGTTTCCGCTTACTACTGTAAAGCACGTAATGGTTTCTTTCACTCGTTAGCCTTCACCACAGGGGATTTCGAGGAGAACCTGAGAATTACAGATTATAACCGCGGCGTGACAGAGCAGGCCTGTCGAAAATGCCATGCGGACCTTGTCCATCAAATCGACATTCTCGCTGTTGGTGAGTTAAACAAAGATAGTTCAGAGCGACTTGAATCAAATTCTTGTATCCGATGTCATTCAACGGTCGGTCATGATACATAATTAATAACGAAATTTGATGCTTCATCTTTCTTCTTAACTTTCGCGGAAAAACCATGAAAAAACAAACTGGTCAGATCACACTCTCCACACTTCTTTTGATTGTTATCCTTTCTGCAGGAATCTGTTTTGCGATGGTAGCACTGCTAACAAACATCTTTGAACGGAAACAGGAAGGCCGCTCGACTATCATGCGTGTTGTGGAAATCGATGATGACACATCTGACCCCGCAGTCTGGGGCAAAAATTTTCCACTACAGTACGATGACTATCTCAAAACCGCCGACATGATACAGACGACCTATGGTGGTAGCGAAGCCATTCCCCATGTTCCAACTGACGAAGATCCGCGAGACATCGTTTCGCGCAGCAAACTGGAATTGATTCCTCAGTTGAAACGGATGTGGGCAGGATATGCATTCTCAAAAGACTATCGTGAGAAACGCGGACACGCCTACATGTTAACCGACCAACTTTATACTGAACGCCAGAAAGTAGGTCAGCCAGGGACGTGTATTCATTGCCATGGTTCCACTTATGTGGCGATGAAAGAATTAGGAAACGGAGACATACTGGCCGGGTTCGAGAAACTGAATACCATGCCGTACTCTGAAGCGAAAGAACATATCAAGCATCCGGTCGCCTGTATCGACTGTCATGATCCCGACACGATGGCACTACGGATTACGCGACCGGCATTCATGGAAGGTATTGCTGCTTACAAAGCAACTCAGGGAATTAAGGATTACGATGTCAACCGCGATGCAAGCCGGCAGGAAATGCGATCTTTTGTCTGCGGTCAATGCCACGTTGAATATTATTTCAAAGGTGATCAAAAACGATTGACCTATCCCTGGTCTGAGGGGCTGACTGTTGATGCCGCTTATGAGCATTTCGAGAAAGAAGAATTCAAGGACTGGGTCCACGCCGAGACCGGCGCGCCGATGCTCAAAGCACAGCATCCGGAATTTGAACTCTGGTCACAGGGCATTCACGCCCGCGCCGGGGTCTCTTGCGCGGATTGTCACATGGCGTATAAGCGTGTGGGAGCAATGAAAATCAGCGACCATCATATCCGTAGCCCGTTACTTAATGTCAATGCTTCTTGTGGAACCTGTCATAAAACCAGTGATCAGGAACTGATCGCGCGCACGGAAAATATTCAGACACGCCATCGTAAACTGGTCGAAGTGGCTCTCGATGCACTCATGGATTTGATTGATGACATCAACAAAGCTAAGAAAAATGGCGTTTCCGAAGACAAGATCAAAGAGGCCCAGCAATGGCAGCGAAAAGCAACGTTTTACGTTGACTATGTTGAAGCTGAGAATTCCTCCGGCTTCCACGCGGGACAGGAAGCGGCCCGTATCCTGGCAGAATCGATCGACTTTTCGAGAAAAGGCCAAAAGGCGCTACGCTAAACAGACTCGTGAGCATAAAACCAGCATTCATCGTAAAATAAATAACGAATCGTTGCTCACTCTGTTTCAACCGAGTACGATGAAAGTATGAAATCACACCGCGATTGGCTCCGTTCTCATCGCAAACACACTCGCCTGTAACAGGAAAGTCATTCAGCATGTATCGATTCTTGTTTTGCCTCTTGTTTGTTTCCAGTTCTAACTTGTCCCTCTTCGCCGCAGAATCTGCTCAATCGGAGAGTATGGAATGGAAAGCTGGTGTGGCCTCCGCCAGGATTACTCCAGAAAAGCCGCTACGAATGGCCGGGTATGCGGGTCGCAAAGAACCTGCTGAAGGAACTGAGCAGGATCTGTTTGCTAAAGCGTTAGCTGTTGAAGACCAAGGCGGTAACCGAGTTGTCTTTTTAACTCTCGATCTAATCGGTGTGATTGATCAATTGCGGGCTGATGTGACAAAGCAGGTTCAGGAAAAATTTAACCTGCCTCCGCAGGCACTTTTGATGAATGCCTCGCATACTCATTGTGGCCCCGCTTACGGTCGCGATGATGCGAAAGCTTATTATGATACTTTAGCGCAAACTCTGGTTAAGACCATTGGTCAAGCACTTGAGGGTTTGCAGCCTGCGAAACTGAGCTGGTCGACTGCACGCTGCTCGGTCGCCATGAATCGTCGCACTCCGAGTGCCACTGGTTATCGTAATCACCCCAATCCAAATGGGTTGGTAGATCATCAGGTGCCAGTCTTACGCGTGGACGACCCGAAAGGGGAGTTGAAAGCAGTCATGTTTGGTTATGCCTGCCACAATACGACGATGGGTTTTCGCAAGTGGCTGGGTGATTATGCGGGATTTGCACAGGAGTATTTCGAAAAAGATCATCCTGGTGTCACTGCTTTATTCATGATGGGATGTGGCGGAGATCAAAATCCTTATCCACGTAGCGAATTACATTATGCTCACAAACATGGACGTTCCCTGGCCACAGCAGTCGAAGCGGCCCTGGAAGTCAATCAGCGTGCCCTGCGGCATCAACATCCCCTGCATGGACCTCTCAAAGCTACTTATGAAACCGTGCGACTGGAATACCTGCCGGAAAAAAAACGGGAACCCTGGGATTATCCAGTCCAGGTGATTCAGTTTGGCAATGATCTGACGATTGTTGCCTTGGGTACTGAAGTCGTCGTTGATTATTCACTCCGCATCAAGCAGGAATTGTTTGAACCTGAAGGGCCAGCCATCTGGGTCGCCGGTTATTCAAATGTTTATTCGGGTTACATTCCCAGTAAGCGCGTCCTTCTTGAAGGAGGCTACGAAGCCAGCCGTCCCTATAAACCAGACGTTGAAGAACGCATCATCGGTAAAGTTCTGGAACTGGATCAACGGTTGAAGAACAAGAAAGCAAAATGAAACACATCATCGACTCAACAAACTCTTCTGAAACGTTCTAAGAACCAGCGGGGAAGAGAACAGACAGGAGTGGTTGAAGTCAGTTCGAAGTTTCCGGAGTCATGTCTTCGGAAATGCTGACTGCTTTTTCGACACCGGAAACCAGCTGATCGAGACGAAACGGTTTATAGAGCACGCATTTCAGACCAAGTTGACGTGCTTTGACAATCGAATGCGTCGGGTCGTATCCAAAACCGGTCATCAGAATCACTGGCAAGTGTTCATGGATATCGCGTATTTGAGAGAAGCACTCATATCCATTCATGTCCGGCAGGCGAATGTCTGCGATGACCACATCGTAATGAAAGCTGCGTACCATCAAAAATGCTTCTTCGCCATCGTGAGCCGTTTCCACCTCACACCCCAGTCGTCCCAACAGTTCGTGTGCGGCGCGTCTGACAGAAGCATCACTGTCAACAACCAGAATCCGCTTATTAAGTAACTTGGGATTCACCTGTCTCATCGTAGGCACATTATGATGATGGGGTGTCTGGGGAGCCATTTCTTCTCCCACCTGTTGAATCAGTTGTTTGATGTGACGCGTATCTTTGAGGATACGTTGCAATCGCTCACATACATTAGGCTCATGACCAATGTAACGCTCCAGAATCCAGGCAGTATCGTTAAGGATTTCATCAACGGGATCCACGACACCACGCATAATTAATTCGGTGCTGGTAGAGGCCGTTGTTAATTTTTCGACCACCAACAGCTCGAGCGTATTCAAAGCAATCGCCACTTCGCGACTGAACAGTTCCAGAAAATGCAAATCATTTTCATCGAAGGCACCTGCATGTGGACTTTCTACATTGAAGGTGCCTAACACTTCATCATGCAGGTTTAAAGGAACCGTTAATGAACTACGCGCGTCAGGAGCTCCTGTCATATAGAGCGGGTCATGTGCCGTGTCCTCACACAGGTAACTCTTTCCAGTGGCTGCGACAAAACCGGTTACACCGTTGCCTTCAGGCTCGGCATGTAGTGTCCGATCTGCTGCCACTTGTTCCATACCCACTGCTAATAACACATCCAGGCGATTCGTGGCTTTGTCCAGAATGCGGATTTCAACAGTTTCAAATTCCAGCAGATCCTGTGTATAGTGCAAAATTTTGGCTTTTAACAATTCGACACGATCTTCGGTAGTCATCTCGAAGATTTCTTCAGGAGAAAGATCCCCCAGTTCCAAACCTGCCTGATAAATGGCATTCAATTTTTGCCGTTGCAGGACTTCTTCGGAGATATCTCGGATGCTGGCCACCAGATACGAAGGCTCCTGTCCACCTTCCACATCGCTCAGCACGGGCATCACTTCCACGTCATAATAGCTTTTATCGCCAACTCGTAAGCCACTCTTGGCGACAGATCTTGTCGAAAATGCGGTGTGAAAGGGACTGAAGTCGGGGCCTAATATTTCAGGAGCACCAAACGCATCATAAAAGGGACGCCCAATGAGTGGAGACTGCTGATCACACAACTCACCCAATTGATGATTGGCCCAAAGAATCCTCAAGTCTGCATCGAGTATTGCAACAGCATGCGGTAAAAATTCAAGCAGGTTACCCGATTGAATTAGAGCAAGCGGCAATGTTCCAGGAGTGGCAGGAACCACCAGAGCAGAAACATTCCCCTGATCGAACTCTTGAATACCTTCCGCTAGATTTTCCGGGGTCACCACCAGATAGTCATTTGATGAGAATTTCTCTCTTAACGCAGATGTCTGGTCGTCAGTAGGCCCACAGAAGAGAATTTTTTGCGGATTGGTCACTGCAAAATCAGCCTTTGTCCACTAAGAAATACAATGCTAGACTTAAAAAAATATCCAAAACGAAGCCCCCGTTGTTTCAGTTAACGAGTAAAAAAATCAAACTGGAACTAAGTAGTATTCTTTTATTACGTCTTTTAAGGTGTAAATGCTAGAATACTCGTTCGGGTTTTATGCTTTTTGGCTAAAAACAGAGACGAGTGAAAACTACAAGCACATCGTAACTATGAAATCGGCTTTCTGAGAGTCAAAATTAAGATCCAACAACAGGAATCTTACATTTTTTCACAATTCTGAACCAGAATGAATACTTTTCCTCAAGTTTATAGGCTTAATTGACTGGCTGACAAGTAGCCAATTCACTGAACGCAATCACTCATTGACGCAGAAGAATACAAAAAAATGCCTACACCTTGGGTCGCCATACAAAGAAACCCAATATCTGGTACGGGAAATCGAGCCTCATTGCTACTGGAATTGATCCAGCATCTCAAACTGAAAGGAATACGACCCCGGCTTTTTTCCAATCGCGACCGTATGCAGGACATTCTAAATCAACTGGCAGTAGACGAGCAGCCGCTGTGTGTTGTGGCTGCAGGTGGAGATGGGACCGTTCAAGATGTAATTAATCGCTATCCCCATCAAAAAATCACCATTCTTCCTCTAGGAACAGAAAATTTGCTCGCCCGTTATCTTGGCATCCCCAAATCCGGCCAGTTTGTTGCAGACATAATTAGTCAGGGTACCACACGGAATATTGATCTCTGCCAACTCAATGACCGAAAATTTGTCTTGATGGCAAGCATCGGCTTCGATGCTGCCGTTGCTTTGGAACTGGCTCGGTCCCGAAAAGGAAATATCTCCCATCTCAGCTATCTGAAACCCATTTTGAAAATGCTCTGGTCCTTTCCCTTTGAAGAACTCCAGATCACAACGCGAGACAATGCGGGTGAGTACGAAACGACCGCCTATCATGCGATTGTGGTGAACATTCCCGCTTATGGATTGAATTTGAATTTCGCACCTGCCGCCAACGATCATGATGGCCTGCTCGACGTGATTCTCTTACAGGAAAAAGGGGTCTGGAATATGCTCAAATACGTGTATCGCATTATCCGTGGTACTCATCTTGACTCAAAGGGCATTCAAAAATTACAGACATCTTACATTCGGATCCAGTCTGCTCAGCCGGTTCCCGTTCAAACCGACGGTGATGCTTCCGGCTTTACACCAGCAGAGATTCAAGTGATTCCTGCAGCAGCACACTTTATCGTCCCTTGCTCAAACTCTGCAAATGATCAATAATTCAGATTCGTTGACGATGCTCTCTCAATACAGCCATAAAGGATTTCTCTGTGCCTCAAAATCCCGTGACCATTGGAAACATTCAATGCGGTACCAATCTCCCTCTTGTCTTTATCGCAGGTCCGTGCGTGATTGAAAGTGAAGAACTTGTTCTGACCACGGCAAAACAACTCGCTGAAATTGCCGCCAGGGAAAATTTGCCTTTGATTTTCAAATGCAGTTTTGACAAGGCGAATCGAACCAGTGTTGACAGTTTTCGAGGTCCCGGGCTCGACGCGGGGCTTGAGATCCTGGCAAAAGTCAAACAGGAAACGGGCCTGGAAGTCACAACAGATATCCACGAACCAGGTCAGGCTGCGCCGGCTGCAGAAGTGTGCCGGATCCTTCAGATACCTGCGTTTCTTGCGCGGCAGACCGATTTACTGGAAGAAGCATCCAAGGCTGCCTTGAAACATCAGGGAGTTGTGAATATCAAAAAACCACAGTTTGTCGCACCGGAAGACTGCATTCACGCGGTCAAGAAATGTGAGGCATTCGGTCTGGACCAGTTAATGCTCACCGAACGGGGAACTACTTTTGGATACGGACGACTGGTAAATGACATGCGCTGTATCCCCATCATGCAAAACATGGGAACCCCTGTCATATTTGATGCCACTCACAGTGTGCAAACCCCCGGTGGAAAATCGACAGGGGGACAGCGGGACATGATTCCCTTTCTCGCAAGAGCAGCCGTTGCCTGTGGCTGTGATGGGATTTTTGCGGAAACTCATCCTGATCCGTCCCAAGCACTCAGTGATGGACCCAATATGTTACCATTAGATCAGTTTGCTGATTTTGCCGTCAATTTACAGAAATTCCGCTCACTGGTTAACGAAATCTGATGACGTTCAGACATTCCATCTGATTGAAAATCGGTTATAGTATAGAAAAGGAGTGCTACTGCCTTCATTATTTCTGTACTTATCCGTAGACGGATCTGATTAATTGAAGACTCATTTCCACCCATATTATCGGTAGAGACGTCTATTCCCGCAAAGCAACGACTGATATGACATTGACAAATCTGCAACATCACAAATTCAGAACTCCTTCGGTTTTCCTGCTGGGCGTTATTTTCATTGGTTTGTTGATAACCATTCCCGGTTGTGAAAAACCCGCTCCTCCACCAGCACAGAATCTGAATTCCGAAGACAATGCTCAGAATTCAGATTCCGAATCAGACGACCCGGATTGCAACAGTTACATTGATAACGCGATGAGCATGCTGGAACCTGATCGTTTGGGGATCAGCGCCACGCTGGAATCTGCAATTGAACTGTTAAACCAATGGACTTCCAAGTGTGGAAATTTCGATTCCAAGCCCCCTGTTATAACAGATTCACAAAAACCATTCTTGAAAAAATATTTAAGTGAAGCACAACTCGCGAAGATGGATCTCACTCGCTTTACTAAGCTTGACGGAAAATTCATCCGCAATTCACAGCTTTTTAAAGGCATGATCAACGCGGCGATCGAAGGAAAGACTAACGATAAGGACCGCGCTACCTCGGCTTTTTATTATTGTATTAATAACATTGCACTGATTACGGATGAAAAAAACGTCGTGCCACTGTCTCCTTATGAAATCTGTATTTTAGGAGCAGGATCTGCCGAACAGCGCGCCTGGGTCTACATTAATCTTATGCGACAACTTCGCATTGATGCGGTTCTGTTTCGTCCTGCCAAGCCTGCTCCTTTTAAACTTCTGGTAGGAGTTCTTATCGACGAGGAGATTTACTTATTTGATCCGGTCCTGGGGCTTCCTATACCTGCTACAGAACAACCCGCTAATTCCATACTCATTCAAAACCCGGCGACGCTCGCTTCCGTTTACAAATCTCCGGAGATCCTGAAAAACATTTACGGTGAAGACGCTGAAAATCGTTTTTCAGCAGAAGAACTGAAAAACGCTCAAGTTTTAATTATGGGTCAAAGCTGTGAATGGTCAGCCAGAATGCGACGATTGGAAGATTCGCTTTCGCGCAAACAAACCTTTGTACTGTTTCGAAACCTGGATGAATTTGAAGGAGACCCCGGTTTCATCGCCCATATTCAAACCATTGGAAAAGGAATTCTGAAAGAAGCGGACATCAAGGTCTCAGAATATCCCGACGAACAAATGCGAAAAAGTGCAGCTGCCACAGGTGAGATAGCCAAGAGAATTAAGGCGATGAAATTACCATTCCGTGCTCCTGTTCCTTACGATGCGAAAGCTCGGGTTCAAAACGCAGATGGTTTGTTTAAAGTCCAATGGGGACCTCCTTCAAAAAAATTGCTCAAAACCAGAACGACACAATTAATGGGAGATCAACAGGCAGCCATATCCAGTTATGTCACGACGCGACTGGAAGCAGGATTTCCAGTCGATTTAGTCGTACCGCAGGAAACCCGACTGATGCACCTGATGGCAGCACAACAGGCGGCTTATTTCCTGGCATTGGGACAGTATCTCCAGGGAGAAGACAGCTCGGCTTCCAAGTCGTTTAATGATTATCTGCGGCTTTATTCACGGGTCGAGCCAGACCGCACCTTAGCTGCCATGTACTTAATGGCAATTAGCGACGCCAAGGCAGGAAAGTTATCCAGTGCCATTTATTCCGTCTCTGAAAATAAACCTCCTGCTGCCATCAAACCGGCATTCCAATACTTCAAAGAACGCTGGAAGGATATTCGAGAAAAAGCGCCAAAGAAATAAACATTTCATCGGCATAACTTCAACTGAAATTCGAAATATGTTCGCCTTCCTACGTCGTCGCTGGTTTTTAATTTGTATCACACTGGTCATTGTCATCGGTGTTTATGCTGGTCATCAGGGATCAGAAGAGATTCTCTCCGAACTGAAACAGTTCATTCGTCCCTCCTGGTTGACGGCGATTGTTTTATTTTTGATGTCGCTCAGTTTAAATTCCGAGCATTTGCTGACATCCATTAAAAAGCCAGGTCCACTTTTCCTTTCACTGGCCACGAACATCATCCTGGTCCCTTTAATCGCCTGGGGCTTAATGCCTTTGCAGTTAACACCAGACTTCAAAATTGGGCTGATCATTATGGCCTGCGTCCCTTGTACGTTATGCGGGGCCTCTGTCTGGACACGACGTGCGGGGGGTAATGATGGCGTTTCCTTAATGGTGACAATGATTACCAATGGTGCCTGTTTTATCACAGTCCCTTTCTGGATCTTGTTAATCACGTCGCGCGAAATTGAATTCGATCGTTTTGAGATGATCACAAAACTGTTTTATGCCGCCATGCTGCCTGTCATTATCGGGCAAATACTCAGGCTCAATCATAGAATCGCAAAGTTTGCCGACCAAATCACATCCAAGCTGGGTACGATTGCTTTGGTGTTTGTGTTACTGATGGTTCTACTCGCTGCCGTACAAACAGGCTTTGGTATTCAGACTTCGCAACTTGGTATTTCCTTTGCCGCTGTCGCCATCGTCTGGATCAGTTGTATTGCGGTCCACGTCACAGGCTTTGTGCTCAACATGTTTTTGGGAAAAACGCTTCATTTTCATCCGCGCGATCGAATCGCCAGTGCCTTTGCCGGCAGCCAGAAGACTCTACCCATTGCGGTCTTCCTGGCAACCGATCCCTCCATGTTTGGAAACGCTGGAATTCCGTCCGCCGTCTTCCCCATGCTAATGTTCCACACTTCACAGTTCTTCATTGATACGATTCTGGCTGATCGTCACCGTGAGAAATATCTCTTACTTGAAGAAGATGAATTAGCAAAACGGGAAGCAGAGCCTGTGTCCGCCTGCAAACAGTGAGAGTAGTAAATGCGTTTCAATTCTGATAAATCACCACCAGAAACAACACTGCTTCCCCACGTCCGCGATTGATGATGGTATGTGGCACATCGACGCGATAACTGGCGGAATCTCCCGGACCGAGCAATGTGGAGTCTTCACCCGATTCCAATTGGATTTTTCCTTTTTCTACGGTGAGAAATTCGCGCGTCCCTTTGAAGTGGGGTGCACTTTTCAGTTGGCCTCCCGTATATAAAAGTACTTCATAGAACTCCACATCCTTCTCCAGATGAAGAGGGGACAGAGTTCGAATTCGGCACTCGGAATCAGAACGATAATGGAACGTCCTATCATCGGCGCGAATCACTTCAATCGAAGAAGTCGATATCGGTGCTTCCACCAAATCGCCGAGTGCAATTCCGAACGCCTGTGAGATACGGACTGTCACGGCCAGCGTGGGATTCGCTTCCCCCCGCTCGATTTGGCTTAACATCGAACGACTGACACCACAGGCCGCCGACAACGAATCCAACGACCAGCCACGTTCTTTTCGCAAAGCGCGTACTCGTTGCGAAAGCTGCCCACTAATCTCATCGGGTGATAATTCCGGGGCAGTCGCTGTGCCGGCTGTTTTCTTCGCTGAATTTTTTGTCATCATAAAAATCTAATATATTGGATATTTTATCTTGCAAAACGGATTTCGTTTTCTATTATAATGGATAATCAGACAATATGAAGGAAATTGCGTTGCGATATTTCTTAAAATTTTCAAGTGAGTGATCGAATCATGAAAGCACTGGTCAAAAAGGAATCAAAGCCCGGACTTTGGCTGGAAGAGGTTCCTGTTCCCACGATTGGAATTAACGACGTTCTGATCAAAGTCGATCGTACAGGAATTTGTGGCACTGACGTCCATATCTACAAATGGGATGAATGGGCTCAGAAAACCATTCCTGTGCCCATGGTCGTCGGTCACGAATTTGTTGGCGAAATCGTGGAAATCGGTTCGAACGTCGTGGATTACGCTCCGGGCGAAATTGTGAGTGGAGAAGGGCACGTGGTCTGTGGTCGTTGTCGCAATTGCTTCGCAGGCCGGCGTCATCTCTGTGCACACACTGAGGGAGTCGGCGTGAATCGTCCCGGTGCGTTTGCAGAATATATTTCGTTACCCATGACAAATATCTGGCATCACGATGAATCCATTGATCGTGATATTGCTTCCATTTTTGATCCCTTTGGCAATGCCGTCCATACAGCGCTTTCATTTCCCGTTCTGGGAGAAGATGTATTAATCACCGGTGCAGGCCCCATCGGTGTGATGGCAGCAGCCATTGTCAGACATGCCGGTGCGCGGCATGTGGTCGTGACCGATGTGAATCCCTATCGATTGGAACTCGCACAAAAAATGGGGGCGACCGTCGCTTTAGACGTACGTAACCATCCGATTGCCGATGTGCAAAAACAACTGGGAATGTCGGAAGGCTTCGATGTGGGTCTGGAAATGTCAGGGAATCCACAAGCATTTCGTGACATGCTTAACAACATGTGTCACGGCGGTAAGATCGCCATGCTGGGAATTCCCGAACAGGAAATGCCCATCGATTGGAATCTGGTTGTGTTCAACATGTTGACGATTAAAGGGATCTACGGTCGAGAAATGTATGAAACGTGGTATAAAATGACGGTGATGCTGCAAAGTGGCCTTGAGATCAGCCCTGTCATCACACACCGTTTTGACGCCAGCGAATATGAAGCCGGATTTGAGGTCATGATCTCAGGCCAATCGGGGAAAGTGATCCTTGATTGGAAAAACGTTTAATCTTCAAGCTCTAAGCGAATCAACAAAGCGAACAGGACTCATCCCATGTATGGATCGATGAAACAGGAATTGGAAAACACGCTCGCATCAATTCGTGAAGCAGGTTTATATAAATCTGAACGTATTATTACGACACCACAAGATGCCCATATTCGTGTCGCGGACGGAGAACCGGTCCTCAACATGTGCGCCAATAATTATCTCGGCCTGGCAGAACATCCCGAAGTGATCGCTGCCGCTCATGCCGGATTGGACCAGTGGGGATATGGCTTATCGTCTGTCCGTTTTATTTGTGGAACTCAATCCATTCACAAAACGCTTGAGAACAAGCTGAGTCAGTTCCTGGGAACCGAAGACACGATACTCTATACATCCTGCTTCGATGCCAATGGTGGTCTGTTCGAAACGATCTTGTCTGCAGAAGATGCGATTATTTCAGATGAATTGAATCATGCCAGCATCATCGATGGGGTTCGTTTATGCAAAGCACATCGATTCCGCTATAAAAATAGTGACATGCAGGATCTGGAAGAACAACTCAAAGCAGCCCAATCGGCTCGCTTTCGCATGATCGCCACCGATGGTGTGTTTTCCATGGATGGTTATATCGCAAATCTACCCGCCATCTGTGACCTGGCAGAAAAGTACGATGCATTGGTGATGGTCGATGACTCACACGCCGTCGGTTTCATGGGCAAACAGGGAAAAGGCGTTCATGAATTTCACAATGTGATGGAGCGCGTCGACATCATAACCGGCACACTGGGTAAGGCACTTGGCGGGGCCAGTGGTGGCTATACCAGTGGTCGTAAAGAAGTCATCGACTTACTCAGACAACGTTCGCGACCTTACTTATTCTCAAACTCGGTGGCACCGTCGATTGTCACGGCATCGATCAAAGCCATTGATCTGCTCTCAGAGTCAACTGAACTACGCGACAAGCTGGAAGCCAATACGAAACATTTCCGTGCCGGCATCTCACAAGTCGGCTTTGACGTTCTACAGGGAGAGCATCCCATTGTTCCCATTATGCTGGGTGATGCGGCACTGGCTGCGCAAGTCGCCGATGCTCTGCTACAAAAAGGAATCTATGTCATCGGATTCTCTTACCCAGTTGTCCCTCAGGGAAAAGCCCGAATTCGTACACAAATTTCAGCCGCTCATTCGATTGAGGATCTGGATTTTGCCATAGAGAAGTTCAAAGAGGTCAAGCAGGAACTGGGGATCTGAATCGAACACGGCGTAACGTTTGGCAAACGAATTATCTCTTAATGTTTGCAGTGTCTCGCTTTTCGGGGGCAAAACCAATCACCGCATATTCAAATCGAGTTCTGCCGTTACTATCCGCCCGCATGCGTTCGGCAACGGCGGGAAGTCCCTGTGTCGCTGCAAAGCGAACCGAAGCTTTTGCGTCTCCATAAGAGAAGAGGATAATCACGAGGCTCTTAGGCTGAGGAACCGTTTTATAAATCGCATAAAAACGATCGACAAAAGACGGTATGGAATCAGCACGAAAGTCTGTGGTTTGTTTACCGATTGTCAAACGAAAGATGCCGTTCTCCGTCAGATAGAGTTCCCAGATATCACTGCGTTTGGTTAACTCATCATAGGTCAGAAAATGTTTTACGATATCTTCCGCCTTGGCACCTGCCAACTCCCGTAGCTGTTTTTTAATTTGCTCGAGTTCTGCTTTCGTTTTCTCCGTATTGGGATCGGCTTTCGATTTGAGTACCGGGTCAAGGATTTGATCTGGAAGCTGAAACAGCTGTTGTGCTAATTCAGCGACTCTGTCACGTTGCTCCTGGACTCCCTTGAGTTGCTCAGACAACTCTCGGTTTTCTTTTTTTAGAATCTGCTGTGAGGCGCGGGAGAGCTTCAACGTCTTAAGCGACTGTTCTTGAGCTCTGGCAGTCTCACGCATAGCCTGTGCATTGAGCTCGGATAATTTTTTAATTCGCTGATGTGCCGACTCGCTGTCTTCAGAATATTTCTTGGCCTTTTGCTCAGCCTGTTGAACCTCTGTCGCGGCACGTTGTTCAATACGTGCCGTTGTTTCCTGTGTGTCCATGAACTGCGCAAAGATCACAATCAACAACAAGTCGAGCAGGGGAGTTAACTGGAATGTCAAACGACGCCGAGAAATCATTGCTCTGTCGAACCTCCGTTCGCAAAAGCAAGCTCACGCTTGGCTCGCACCACCGTATCTCGGACATGCTGACGATTCTCAACCAGATTCAAGAACGAAGTTTCCAGGATACTATTGAGGAACATCAAGAGAATGGCCGCAGCAAGGCCGGCAAACGTAGACCAGATCGCATCGCCAAAATGACTGACAATCGAATTAATGGCACTGGAAGTTTCAGAGCCGGTATTTAACTGCAGGGCGGCTCCCATCGCCAGTATGGTTCCCAACACTCCTGCCAGGGGATAGGCTTCGATCATTGTACGGCAGATGTTGTAACTGGTTTCGAAAAAATGCGAATTCAAGTAACGTCGTTTTTCATCAAGAATGTGTACCCGCTGTGAGAGTATTTCCCGATCAGCAGGATTGGCCTTGGAATCGATGGTTTCATTCACATCCGCCAGAAACGCTTCGATCTGATCCGAGAGGTGGCCCGTGGAATCCAGCACACTCCGATGTTTTAATCCACGTGTAAAATCATCCAGAGAAGACGCAATTCCCCGCAGATCGCGGCGCGACCAAAGCCAGAGCACAAAGAAAAAGAAGACATGCGCTCCAAACGTGATCGTGATTAGAAATGTGGACAAGCCTGATAGCTGACTTAAGTATTGCGACATCGATTGCTTCCAGATTTACTCAAAATGCTAGCTCAAGAATTCGAATTGGTTTAGATCTTAAACACAATCTCAGATAACACAAGACGAAACGCTTCCGGTACTCTTAACGGCCCTTTCACACAAGTTGATCAAAATAATCAGTTTCAAGACGTATATTACTCTTCACAAGAAACGTAGCTGTGACACATGAGACATCGCATTGAATTGAACAAAAAAGGATGCAAGCCTTTGAAAAAGGGCTGCATCCTTTATTCACGTTAAACTGATTTCATCAATCATCAGGCACCATATTTTTCTAAACGACCGGCGTGAGCCATCGCCATTGACATAAGATACTTGGCTTCAAATTGCCCCAGGCCTCCCTGAATGCATTCCGCTTCACCAAAACTCTGGCAGGCATCAAATCGGGCATTTTCTGCTGAGAGTAAAACAGGAACCGGATGCCAGCTATGCGATTTCATTTTAGCAGGAGTGCTATGGTCGCCGGTCACAATCAATACATCCGGATTTAAAGCAGTGATGCGGGGAATGCACGTGTCGACATGTTCCGTCTTGGCAACTTTGGCATCAAAGTTACCATCTTCCCCTGTGGAATCGGTGTACTTGTAATGCACAAAAAAGAAGTCGTGATCATCCCACACTTTTTCCAGACAATCCATTTGAGATTCCAGCGTCTGTCCGGCATCTTGCACATCCATACTAACCAGTCGGGCTAATCCACGATACATGGGATAAACGGCAATCGCAGCGGCTCTGGTGCCATAGACTTCTTCAAACGTCGGGATCTCCGGCAGCTTCGCGATGCCACGCATGGTTAATAAATTGGCAGGCTGATCGTCTTTCAAAATGACGGCCGCCTGTTTCATAAACTCTTTACAGATCTCGGCGGTCTTTTGTGAGGCTGCATCAGCGCCTACAGGCTCTAAGGGAGGCACTCCGGTTCTCTGTGGATCGGTATCATTGATGTTTCCGCCGAGCCCTTTACCACGAATCACAATCACCAGACGATATTCTTTCACGTGACGCACAAACACTTCCACACCGGGAATTTCGATCTTGTCAAGTTTTTGACATAGTTCAGCGCCAATCTCGCTGGCAATACGCCCCGCGCGACGGTCGGAAATATTTCCGTCATCGTCGATGGTACAGTAGTTACCTCGGATGGCGACGTCATCGGGTCCCAATTCAAAATCAATACCTAACGCCTCGAGTACACCGCGACCAATATTGAATTCCAATGGATCATAACCAAAGAGCCCGAGGTGACCAGGGCCACTTCCGGGAGTGATTCCTGGTAGTACGGGAATACTGCGGCCTAAGGTTCCTTTTTTGGCCAGTGCATCAAGATTCGGAGTGTTGGCGGTTTCCAACTCAGTTTTCCCACCTGGCTCTAAAGGGAGTCCACCCAGGCCATCAGAAACCAACAGGACAATCTTGGAATCATTCTTCTTTTGCAGTTTTTTCATTAACGAGTGCAGGTCTGGCATCGAAATCTAAACACCTTATGATTTAACGTTTTTAAAAGGACTATTCAGCTTACAACAGATGAATAATCTCCGATCATTCGGGGTACAGAATACCTCAAACCAGTCCGATTGTTAAGCTGCACGATGCCTGATTCAAGTATCGGATGTTAATTGGGGCTCATTCTGACTCAAACGCGAGGTCTCAACGGCCTTTTGAAAGAATTCTAAACTTTCCTCAGCCATCAATTCACTGCTATAGAACTGACGCACACGTTCATAACCCTGTTGTGCCAGTTGGTCATAATAGGCCTTGTCTTCATAAAGTTTTTCCCAGGCCGCTGCCAAAGCTTCAGGATCTCCAGGGGGAACCAGCATTCCCCCCTCTGTCTTTTCGATGAGCTCCGGAAACGCCCCATGCGCTGGTTGCACGACAGGCACACCATTGGCCATCGCCTCCAGCACGAATAACCCTTTAGGCTCATGGTAATCAGTCGGTACAGAGAGCACCGACAAGCGTTTATAAAAAGCGATTTTTTCTTCGAGTGAATCAGGGCTTCCCCAGAATTTGTAGGAATCGCCGAACGTCTGAAGAGGCTTGGTCGTTTCGTGAAAATAGTCTTCACTCTCTTTCCCCAGAAACCCTCCTACATGCAATTGGCTCTCCGGATGAGACTGATGGAAGATCTCGAACGCACGCACGACATTGTGCAGACCTTTTTCTTTGCAAAGCCTGGCAAAAAAACCAATCGTGAAGGGCTCATTCCCATTTTCACCTGGTTTGCCATCATGACCTTCCAAATTAATTCCCAACAGCACTTTGTGAATCTGATCAACGGGCAAACTGAAATACTCAGAGATGAAATCCCGATAATAATCACTGTGTACCAACATGCCATCAATCTGCTGAATGTTATGGCGAATCAATTCCAGAGAGCGTGATCGATACGTTTCCCCAAGTTCTTCTAAAAAAACATCATCGCCCTGCAAAATACAAAACAGGGGACCAGAAAAATACTCTTTGATTTTTTTAATCGTACCAGACAGCAGCGCGTTACTCAGACAAACGACATCCGGCTTCAGTTCTTCTCCCACAAACCGAGCTAATTCTTCGATTTCCATCAGCTCCGGCCCCTGTTCTCCTTCGAGTAAGGTCACCGTCAGAGCCCCCAGTTCATGGGCATCATTGCTGACACCAAATCGTGTCGCGAGATTAATGATCCAGGGCGTGTTCAACCAATGCTTGAAAATGCGCGGTAAACGCTGCCAGAGTCGAGAACGATAGTTGAGATAGACATTAATTCCACCTAGAAAGACCTGCGAGCTACTCATATTCTGTTCGTCGACGCGAATCGGAGTGTAGGTGGGAATCAGAGTGGCTTCGGCCCCCTGATTGATCATCGATTTGGTCCAGGTATTGTCATGCATGCAGGCACCACAAAACATCCCCGCGCCTCCTGAGGTGATGATGGCGACATGCAATTTTTTTTGCGGCTGATCTGACATACGTTTGCCTGAATGCAGTAAGCAGTTGAATTATTTTTGTTCTAAATGGATCGGCGCAATCTGTTGAACAAAACGTTTTAATAAGGCCATGGTCTCAGGTGTATCATGAATTGAATGCCGAAACTCTTCCATTGAGAGCCCCGCAATTTTTTCAACATATTCAGGATAGACGCGCAGCCGGTTCAAAAACGACTTCTGATCTAATTCCGGATGAAATTGCGTGCAATAAATCGGACGATCTGTAAATCGATATGCCTGATTCTCAACCCGTTCTGTCGAAGCCAGTAATTCCGTTCCCGGTGGCAACTCCACAACGGTATCTTCATGGCCCATCAGCCCCTGCAGAACAGAACCCAGGGGACCAAAAATCGGATCGGCTTTACCATTTTCAGTCAGAGTGACATGATGGACACCCAGCTCTGCTCGGTTGAGATCATGAATGACCCGCCCTCCCATGGCACGTGCCATGGCTTGGAATCCCCAGCAGGAAGCAAATGTCGGCTTACGTGTGTCATGCACGACTCGCAGGCTTTCCAGAGCCACTTCCAACCAGCGACCTTCTCCCGCAGCAGAATAATGACCACTGCCGCCAATCAGAACGACATCGGTACGCTCTAAATCGATTTCCTGAAGAGGTCCCCCCAGAAGATCAAATACAGAAATCTGGCCGATCTGTGTCTCCAATGCCTTGGCAAAGCAGGAGACTTCCTGTTCTCGCATGGGATCGTCAGAATTACGAACTTGTAGCAATAAATAACGCAGTTGTTCAGACATCGGCAGCCGTCAATTTCCTTACTGTGTATTAAATGAAAAACGACCTTTTACGGTCCTGGCGAGCTAATAGTATGCGAGAAACCTGCCGCTGTCGCGGTTCCTCTTTCAAATTGAAACATAATGAATCATTTATGTTACATTTCTATACAGACAATTGTAATCATGACTCAAAGAATATGTAGTCTATCTCCGTGGGAAACAGTCCACTATCCATACCATCTGGAATGGACATTCATTCAAACAGAAATTTTATGAAGAATTAATTTCCTGTTTATATTTGGCTTGACAATTTCGTCGATAAGAAACATGATGGGTCACCATAAGAGTGTTTTTATCTCATACATCATCTCCCTAGAGGATTATTTACTTCCTTTTTACTAACCTCTCTGATGTATGATTATTCGCGCCAGTCAACTCGTCTTGACTGGCGTTTTTTTATGCGCGTCACATGGTTCAAAGCTACAATCTTTACTAATTCGTATCAGGTCAAGAATTCTAAACTACATCTTGCGTTTCATTGACTTTCTGAATTAAAGGCCAGCTATGATTTTCTCGCAAAAGTAGCTGAATTCCTAGCAGATTTGAGTGAGAACTGTCATACCAAACAGTTTCACTGCTTCGGGATAAAACAATTTCTAAACCCAAGATATTGACCTACTTTAGTTTCACTTCATGAAACCCATATATCTCTTGAATTTCTGCGTTCGAATATGAACTCCAGAATCTAACCTTCAAACCTTGTTTTGTGAGTCTTACTTTCAACTTAAAGATGGTAGGCTCTTCACCTCTTAGTGCTTGCTGCTCTAACAACGCGGAAAGACTTGATCGCTGTACTTGGTACGTTCCAACCGTGAGCCCCTTCCGTTCTCGCCTTAGCCACGTAGCGACCTCATTAACAGTCCCCACCGCGTTCACGAAGACACACTGGCCGTCGTCATAGAATCGCAAGTACTTGCTACTAACTTCACCTGTGTCGCAACAGTATAATCCATCGAATCTTAGATTCCGACAATCAAAATCGCCGCTTATCTCGACAAGCGGTTCGAACACTGTACCCAATGTTTTCCATGATGTCTGCTGATAGACCTCTTCACCAAAACCAAGAAAGGTGTATTTTACCTTCAATTTCCGGGAACATTCGGCCATTCCCTGGTCTAACTCGCTAAGTAAACTGAAAGTCAACTTAGATGACTTCAAGATCAAGTCGTGTATCTTCTTGCGATCCACGCGCTCAGTCTCCAGCACAACTCGGCATCGTTTGCCAAGTTTATCCTGCAAGAATTCGATGCAAGCTCTGAGAGCTGGTTGGATTTGCTCGTCTTTTGATGTGGTGATTCGAAACATCCAGACAAGATTCTTAGCTGGGATCTTTTTTGCCTTCATTTCGGCAAACTCTGTGGCAACTCTGTCATCCAAACGCTTTGAGCTGTTTGCAGGCTTTCTCGCTTTTGAAGAAGACTTTTTCTTCATAACAGAAACCATACACAGAGGAGAAATAAAAAAACGTCTCCTAGTTGGCGAGTACATGTTAGAAGACGATTTGAAGTAAAAAGAAGTACACCCCGCAGGGTTCGAACCTGCAACCTTCGGTTTCGTAAACCGATGCTCTATCCAATTGAGCTAGGGGTGCTCAACCTAAATTCATTTATAATAATGATTTGCAGTCTCTACGACTGGATTGGTCGAGAACACAGGTACGCTACCTTCTCTCAGATCAATCTGCTGAAGAGAAGCAACATACCAAATCGACAGTGTACGGTAAAGTTTCGAGAGTGCTTTTGTTGTTTCCCTCTCATAAAACAGAGGGAATCTGAAACGGTTTATTTCGCTTTTCATTCAGAAAGTGCACTAACGTATCAGCTTTGCGAAAAGACTACGGTTCGGTTGCGATATTGTAAGGACTACCGATATTCAAAAAAAGTTCGCAGTATAAAGCTACTCAATACCGAGCTCATTCTTCCACCATTTGAGGTAAACCTCAGGATCAGCCTCAGACATGAAACCACGCTTTTTCATTCTGCCCTGATACCAACGATTACTGGCATTGACGGCCGCTGATTCGTCCCTTTCAGAGAAACGACCTTTATCATCGGTGCGTTGAACCCACTGGTCGAGTTCGCTACTCAGCTTTTGTAATGTCTTTGTGTAGGCAGAATCATGAGCGAGGTTACTCAACTCTTCAGAATCAGTCGTAAGATGATAGAGTTCTTCGGCAGGTCGCTTTTCAGCCCAGAAAATAGCAGGCGCTCCGGTAAGTTCATTGTGAAGGTGTAATACTCTTGCGACAGTGACTCCCGGATACTGAAGCGTTTTGTATCCACTGTGTTGTGAGTAGGGACGATCAGGATGATAGTTCCGAATATACTTGAAATGTTTCGTCCGAACACAGCGAACACGATCCAGTGTACTACCACAGCGATCACGTGCAGCGAAGACCATTTCTCTTCCTCTAAAGTTCTCCGCAAGCATGTCTCGACCATGCATCCACGCTGGAATTGGTATATTCGCCAGGCACAGAGTCGCCGCGCTGACATCGATCAGGCTGACCAGTTCATCACAAACCGCGCCAGCCGAAATTTTTTGAGGCCATCGAATGATGAGTGGCACCCGAATGCCACCATCATAAAGCCACTGTTTATCGCGATAGTGTGGTCGACCATGGTCACCAAAAAAGAAAACGACTGTATTATCCTTCAGATCTTCCTCTTCGAGCCGCTTTAGCACATTTCCTACTTTGTGATCGAGAACTTCTATCGACTCAAGATAGTTCGCCCAATCAACACGAATTACGGGATGCTCGGGATAATAAGATGGAATTTGAACTTTCGCGGCGCGATCTCGGTCTTTCGCCTGCACGAAGTCGCGGTGCGGTTCGTGAATCTGTACTTGAGCAAAAAATGGTTGTCCCTGCTTTCGTTTGGACCAATCAGCGGCATCGTACATTTTGCCAGCGAATTTGAAATTATAATCGCGTTTTCCCGCCCGCTTCATCGTCGAGTTGCTGTTGCACACAAAATAACCCGCGCGACGCAATAACTCCGTGATTGGCTCAACTGGTAGGGGCAATCTCTTTTTGTTTAAAGTTCGATGTTGATGAGTTCCCGTGGTTGTCTGGTAAACACCGGTAATGAATGCCGAACGTGATGATGAACAAACAGGTGCTGTCGAAAATGCGCTCGTATACCGGACTCCCCGCTGGGCAAGCCGGTCGAGATTCGGAGTGCTGACTCCTTTATAGCCGTAGCATCCGAGGTCGGGGCTCAGATCATCTGCAATGATCCATACAACATTAGGACGATCATCCGCGTAACCATCAACATTGATGAACGTGGTAATAAATATTGCCAGAATACAGATCACATAAATAATTCGGTGCATAGTCATATCAAATTGACTCGTAGAGCAGAACGCTCAGTCGTTTGCGAACTAGAAAGAGGGTGAGGGACATAAAAAGCGATTCCTGCTCCCTTAAACAAACAACCTCGGAACGCCTCGTCAACATGGTCGCGGTCCTCCTTTTGAGAAAAGGGGTAAAAACTTCCCTGGGAAATAGGGAAAACACTTCTGTTAGCAAGAACCTCGCTTTCACAGGAGTCAAAATAGAGAGAATAAGTCAAGTTTAACGAATCGAACACCTGGCTTTACCAGAATAGTCCTCATAACCGATATAATCCATAAGGACACTGATATCCTTATTTTCACCCTAAGCCTTGCATTTTACCATGGAAAAATTTGCCGTGAGAAAGAGTTTTCAGATGAGACATAAGCTCATATCTCTGATCGCTTTGTTGGCGTTCTGTTCTGTGGCCGACATTCAAGAAGCGCAGGCCCAACTGTTTGGTGATGAGGCTAACAACACGTTGATGCCCGCTTCGGGAGGGATGGCTGGTACCAGTATCGCCGAGCCGCAGGACCTCACTTCCGCGATCAATGGTAATCCCGCCTCGTTGACCCAGTTTCAAGACACACAATTTCTCTTTGGTGTGGCCTGGGCCGAACCAACGTTTCATTTGACTCAGTCTAGGCAAATCCCGGGACTGGTTGATCCGTTTTCAGCGAAGTCTTCTGGGGTGGGAATGCTGGCAGGAAATATTGGTGTCACGCAGGAATTCACTTTATTGGAGCGGCCCGCTACTTTCGGACTCGGCTTCGTTTCGACCACCGGGGGTAATTTTGATTTTAGGCACGTCGACGAAAGTAAAGGCACAGACACATCCGCCGTAATTGTCAACTTGCCCTTCACCGTGGGCGTCGATCTGACCGATCGCGTATCCGTGGGCGCCGGCATGTCCTTGGGTGTCGCCATGTTCGATCCACCTTTTTTCGGTGCCATGTCGATCGCTTATGGATTGCGCGGAACGGTGGGCGCCAACTACAAATTAACGGAACAGACTACTCTTGGCGCTTATTACCAGACCGAGCAAGCGTTCAAGTTTAATAACATCATAGTCATAGACAACCTACCTCCGCCATTCGACGGCGGACATGACCTGGACATGGAAATGCCCCAAAACATCGGATTTGGTTTAGCCAATCGTTCATTCGCCGGCGGCCGACTGTTGTTGGCAGTCGACGTGCTTCTCAAGGTGTGGGATGAAGCCGAAATGTACCGTGGCTTCTATGACGATCAGTGGGTAATTCAACTTGGCGCCCAATATTCGACAGGCCGATACCGTCTGCGGGCCGGATACGCGTGGGCCGAAAACCCGCTCGATCCTACACCCGACGTCGTGGTCGGGGGGTTCGAACTACCGGGCGACGTCCCTTTTGTGCGTTACAACCAGGCCTTGGTAGCGAACACCAGTCAGCACCGTCTGACAGTAGGAATTGGCATTAGCGATGTCTTGCCTGGGGTCGACTTTGATATCATGGCAGGCGGAATGTTTCGCGACTCTGAACAGCTTGGCGCCTCGACAGCGACCTCAATTTCGAGTTATTGGATCGGGGCCGGGCTAACGTGGCGTTTTGGTAGCAGCAGTTGAAAACGGCCGCCTGACACCTTTTTTATGTCATCTAGAAGTCGAAATTGTTTGGATCTGGACCGAACCGTTTGCCACAGTCCATGCTGTCGATGAAGGCCACATCGTCCGGATGTAGCTCAAAATCGAAGATGTCAGCATTAGTGATGATCCTCTCCTTTTTCGACGACTTAGGAATCGTTGCCACGCCTTTTTGCAGATCCCATCGCAAGACGATTTGTGCGATCGTCTTAGAATACTTTTCCGCCAACGCATTCATGGCGTCGAGCTTGAAAATATTGCCCCGCATCATTGGCGAACTTGCCTGATATTGGATCACATTTGAAAAACAAAAATCGACCAGTTCTTGTTGTACAAGGTAAGGGTGAAACTCCACTTGATTCACCATCGGAATTACGGTTGCGTCGGCCATGAGATCTTCAAGATGATGTTTCAAAAAATTGCTGACGCCGATTGCTCGCACTCTCTTTTCCCGGTAAAGCGTCTCAAGTGCGCGCCACGTTTCCTTGTACTTACCTTCGACCGGCCAATGGATCAGACATAGGTCCAAATAATCCAGACGCGTACGCTTCAGGCTGGCCTCAAACGCGTCCAGAGTCGAGTTGTATCCTTGGTCCATGTTCCAAATCTTGCTCGTGACGAATATCTCCTCTCTCGGCACCCGGCTCGCTCGCACTGCCTCGCCAACTTCCGCCTCATTCTCATAAATCGAGGCGGTATCAACCAATCGATAGCCTGTCTCAAGAGCTAAAGTCACCGCTTCAACGACGTTGTCGCACTGAAAAACGCCCAGCCCAAGATAGGGCATCCGTACGCCATTCTTCAGTTCAAATGTCCCACTCAAATCGGTAAGCCGATGACGAGACGATGACATGTGATTCTCCTCTGATGTGTGTACCACCTATTTTATGTCGTTGCGACATACGGGACAACTCGGTAATATCAAAATGCCAAACGGTGCAAGCACGAAAGGGAATGGTGACTCGTTCCGAATCCACAAGATAAATCTGGTTTGCGTTTCCTCCTTGGCACTGATAATCGAGACGAATCAACGCGGAGTCGGGCTAAGAGGCTGCGATGAAAATACCGTCAAAAATGGAAGAAGTCACGCCCGCTTGGCTCACTCAGGTGCTTGCCCAGGAAGAACACATTATCAACTCCAAGGTTGTGAGAATAAAGACTCGGCCACTTGGAGCAGGTATCGGATTCCTAAGCACGATCACTCATGTATTACTTGAGTACGACCATCCAGAACCGACTGGACCGACGTCCCTGGTCGTTAAGCTCCAACTCAGTTCTGGAGCATTACGCGAACTCAGTGAGGATGTGCATGCTTTTGAGCGAGAAATTCGGTTTTATCGAGATGTCCCGCCCTTGGCTCCTATCCGCTTGCCGCGCTGTTACTTTGCGGCGATCGGGTCGCCCTCTAGCGTTCTCGTTATGGAAGATCTAACGTTCGCTACTCCGTGCGATCAGGTGAAAGGACTTCATGCCGCTGAAGTGATCCAGATTGCCCGTCTCATCGGTCGTCTACAGGGTAAGTTCTGGAATAACGACACCCTCGCGAGCCTAACTTGGATGCCAACGACAAACCGTCAATTCTGGGTCAATTTTGACTCTCTTTGGGATCGGTTTCTCCAAGACTTCGACGGTTCGATTGAGTCGTCCGCCCTGCAAGTCGGTGAACGTCTTCGGGGCCAGAGCGAATGGTTGGAAAATGAAACTGATCGACGGCCGCGAACCTTAGTTCACTCGGACCTTAAAGCAGACAACATCTTGCTTGGGCCGTCAGGAACACCTGAGTCGATCCTGATTCTGGACTGGCAACTGGCAATTCGCAGCATGGGCGCTTTCGACGTGGCCCGCCTGATGGGCGGTAGCGAACTTCCCAACGAGCGCCACAACCACCAATTGGACGTGCTCCGTGCCTGGTACGAAGAAGTTCGACAGAGTGATGTTGATTATGGATGGGAAGAAGCCATCTATGATTTGCGATTAGGTGGTTTGCAAATGGTATGTTGGGCTGTCCAGTTCTATGCATGCGTTGGCGACTTGGAGGGTCGTCCCAGGGAGTTGGTCACACGGGTGTGCGAGCGGGCCTTCGATTCAGCCATGGAAATGGACGCCGTTAGCATTCTTCCACAGCAGAGGTGACTACCAACTCCGTGAGTCCGAAATAGTCACTCGGTGCATCGGTTGGACAAACGAATGGCACTACCGCTGATTTTTGATTTGAATAAAAAAGCGATGGTTACCCACCATTATTCAATATGTGTAAATTGTCGCATCATCGAAACCTTCTTCCAGTGTCGCAGAGGCTTCCACATGGTAGTCCGAGAGTCGTTCGTCGCTGCCGCCCCAGTCATTCCCGCCACCGTGGAAGTCGATCCGAAGATGATCAAAGTCGTCAAGAGGACGAATTGTAATCATGTATGGACAAACTAAAGAATCACGTATCTGCTTAGCCGTTATCGCCAGTGGCGGGTCTTCCTGGCTCAACAACGTATTGAACTGTGAGAGACGATCGCTCGCCACAAAATCTCGAAACTTCTTGAACCAGGATTGACGTGCCATCCATATATGGTGAGCCGCTGGTGTTAGTTTTGCCAGTAGTTCGTCGGAACGTGTTTGTTGCGTATCGAAGGTGAAATCGATTTTGCGACCGTCGTGAGTGCGCTTCGCGACGAAGCTCTCAAAATTGTCGTCCCATCGGGTATCGTCAAACTTCGTTTTGTCATTAGAACCATTCATAGGATTACTTGAGTCGGCTAAAGTAATTGTTGACAGAATAATTATGTCAAAGTAATTGGAGTCCGTCAATCATGGTCAGCAGAAATTGGGTCGGCAGACAATCGTATGAGGCTTTCAATCCTAATTGGATTCCCAAGATACCATCGACTGAAAGCTCTCGTCATAATTTGCAAATGCAATCATCGCCTTTTGGGCCACATCGACGGGAACCAATGGAGCGAATTTGTGAATCCATTTGGTGCCGGGACCGGGCTGTTCACTAAACTCCATTTCAACCTGTTGAGATTCTGTTCCCTCGACCTTAAGAGTCATCGGATGAGGATTCGAGGCAATTAACTCAATCCCTGTCCATGAATCTGCCTTTGACCAATCAATCGAACCAAAAGCGGTCGAAATCTCTTGCGACGATGGGTTTGTTGAACGCTCATTCTTCAAACTGTCTTCGCCGTCGGGATACCAGCGGACTACGAACAGCACTTCATCCTGACTGGCGGCGACGTGTTCATGACCACCGTCCGATTCAGGAGTCGAGTTTTGCTCAGCGCATCCAATAGTGAGTAGTAGGAAAACAATAAGGAGTTGTTTCATTTGGAGATGACTTTCAATTGGCTAGGGGCATATTTGGGGTTACCGGATCTGCAAAGTAATCATTGCTTCAAAAAAAACACGCCATCGGCGTGAGCCGTAAAGGTGTCATCGACTATGGGAAAGCCCATTATTCTGATGGTGGCGATTCCAATTCAGCTCTCAGATCGTCTTCTGTTCCAACTTGCTTATCAGGCCCGGCAGAGTAGACAGTGAATTCATCACCTTCGAATTCGTATTGGAACTCGTTGCCCCAGTGATCGATTCGTGGTGTTGAGTCATCATACTCAAGTATTTCGTCCATAGATTCTGGAAGGCGTCCGTGTTCCTTTCGAAACAGAAGTACGACGTAGGCCACTCGAGTTACCCGTTGCGCTTGTTCCGGCATTTCGCTTGTATCGGATGTTTGTTCACAGCCGAGTAGCAACATAAACGTTCCCAGAGTAACGACCGAAAGGAGTAAACGTTGTTTTTCGCAGAGGTTCATGATAGTTCGACAGCTGGGTGGCACTGTCGGCTTGTCCGACAGTGGCTTGGTTGAGTTACTAGAACATACTACTACTTACCACTTAGTCTAAGAATGTACCTTGATGAAGGGCAGGCATAAACAAGAAAATGTATAATTGATTAAATAAAATACATTCAATTAGTGTAATTATCTAAGTTTGCTATTAAAACTTGTTTAGATTTGAACCTAAAATATAAAAAGGTGCTAGGAACGGGTCAAAAAAAGGTGTCAGACACCTTTTTTCTCCTTTCCTACTTTACACACAGCAATCTAATCTACCAATGTGCGACAGAGTGCTTTGCGTTTCTGCGACGACAAAAAGGGGTCAGGGACAAAAAATCGATTCCGGGCCCTTTAAATTCCTAACGTCGGCTCTCAGCGATTAATCATTTTCATTGCGGCTTCAGGATATCGATCCCCTTTCACTATGATCTGAGCGGCAGCAGTCTCGATTTCAGCGAGATCGGACTCGGAGAGTTTGATCTCAGTTGCTCCATTGTTTTCCTCGAGTCGATGAACTTTTGTGGTTCCTGGGATGGGGACAATCCAAGGCTGTTGGGCCAGGATCCAGGCCAATGCGATTTGAGCCGTCGTGGCGTTGTTACGCTTCGCGATCCGATCAAGAAGCGCAATCAGTGCCAGATTTGCTTTCCGGTTTTCCGAAGAGAAGCGTGGGACTTTATTGCGAAAGTCACTACTGTCAAACGTAGTTGATTCGTCAATCTTACCGGCCAAAAAACCCTTCCCCAGAGGGCTGAAGGGAACAAAGCCGATTCCGAGTTCTTCGAGTGTCAGGAAGATCACGTCTTCCGGTTCTCTCCACCAGAGTGAATATTCACTCTGCAGAGCGGCAACTGGTTGCACTGTATGGGCGCGGCGGATAACCTCTACGCCCGCTTCAGATAAGCCGAAGTGCTTTACTTTGCCTGCCTGAATCAGTTCTTTAACCGTTCCTGCCACATCTTCGATTGGCACATTGGGGTCAACACGATGCTGATAGAATAGATCGATATAGTCGGTCTGCAGCCTCTTCAACGACGCTTCCACGACTTCCTTAATATGTGCTGGTCGACTGTCGAGGCCCGTCTGTTGGCCTTGCTCATCAATTGCGAATCCAAACTTGGTGGCAATGACCACCTGGTCACGGACGGGAGCCAACGCTTTACCAACCAGTTCTTCGTTCGTGTACGCTCCATAGACCTCGGCCGTATCAAAAAAATTAATGCCCAGATCGACGGCCGTTCTAATCAATGCGATTCCTGCTTGCTCCTCAACGGGCTCACCATATCCGAAGCTCAGGCCCATGCAACCAAGCCCCAGAGCGGATACTTCCAAGTTACTGTTTCCAAGTTTTCGCTTATGCATTGCTATTTCCTTTTGTTGTATCGGGGAGTTTGTTCGTTGAGTTGATTGCCTTCAGTTCAGCCGAGAATAGAAGCGACTTTTACATGGTGCGCAACATTTTGTGAAACACTGCCTGCAAAAGAGTGTGATTGAGCCGCAGCGATCATAAAGTCATTCACTGTCTCCGCTCCCACTCCATAACTTGAATTAGACTGAATTAATTCGGGGCAGTCCATTCACGAATCAATCAAAAACTTCTTGAGACCTTTTTATGCGACTCTGCATTGTTAGGCATCTTCAATCTGACTTTACAGGAACCATTGTGTTGGCGTCTCGAATGACGACCCAGCCATCTCCTTGTCTTTTCAATACGGAAAGCGCATCGCCCTTCATCAATGATTGCGACTTGGTGACTTTATCTGTCATTTTGAGAGTAATCGTCGATAGGAGACAAGCATGGTCGCCAAATATCTGAATTTCCTGAATCGAGCAATCAAGTTCAAAATCAGTGTTGGGGTCCGTTGCGGTCGCAGCAGCGGCGAAACTCTCCTTGTCCATTTGCCCTGCGCCTGGCACAAGGAAAATTGCATCGTCTGCAATTAAACTCCTCGCGAGTTCGAGTTCACCTTCTATTGTGGCCTTCAGCCAATCGTCGAACCAACGGCGGATGGCTTGTTCATCCTGATTCATTCTGACGTCTCCTTTGTTAGACTGCCCCTGACAGCCAAATAGTAATAGTAGCAACGGGGCGAATAGAATTGCCCACTTCATAATCGCACCACTTCCACAATGACAGTTAATACCAAACTTGAATTAGACTAAATTATTTCGGGTATAAAAAATTGTCTATTATCAGCTGACACAATTGTTGAGAACTCTTAATTGAAATTACTATTTTATCACTGATGATAAAAAACCAAAAAGATATATAAATCCTAGTGATACAAATACACAAAATACGTACTGATTTTCTAGTTGTTTCAATAAAGGAAGAGACAATACGGTTGAGACCAAAAAGTATATTCCAAAAATGAATCCATAACCTGAACCTTCCCCTCCATAAATCACAATAAGAGAAAAGTATAATAGTGGAAAAAATGAATAGCAGATAAATGCAGAATATTGATTAATAAAACGTTTTGGATATTCTTCAAAAATAATATACAAAATCCATCCAGGTACTAAAAATATTGATGAAAAAAATCCAATAATATATGGATCATCTCTGAGGAGTGATATTCATAAATCAGACTAATAGTTAAAGTAATAATAAATGTTGTGAATCCAAAAATTGCGATGATTTTTTTGACTGTCTGATAAATGAAATTCATATTTTGCTTACCAAGGTTAAAGGTAACGGGGCGGACACCTTTTTATATCCGTGAGGAATTCATAATGAAATCAATACTGAACGGGCTTTTTAAGACTCAAACGGCTTTGTCCCTGGCATGGGTTTGCGTTGCGGTAGCTTGCATGATGACTCCCTTGATGGCATATCCGAAAGACAAAGACAAATTGGTTTATGAAAAAAATCTCGAAGTAAAATTGAATGATGGAGAGAAAGATAGAACACGGATCATTGGAGTGATCAGGTTCTACTCCTACTCAAGTGGAGGCAGTGGTTACTACCAGGTCGAAAACAAAACCGATCAAAAGCGCAAGTATCAGCTCACGATCAAAAGCGTAGTCAAAGAGACTGGAGAAAAAAGAGAGAAAAAGGTTGCCGTTCGTGCCAATGCGAAATCATTTTCAGGACGTGCCAGCTATTCATCAGCAGGATTCAAGAAGGGACGAATTACTGACGTATTGGTTACCGTCCCTTTTGGCTCCTCTCGTTCCAAGACTGCACCGGACTCGCTTGCTCTGGCAAAAAAGCTGGCGGTCAAGAAGTTCAAAGGTTGGACCTATGGCAGCAAAGCCAAAGACAAGAAAATTGATTGCGTCCAATTCGTATTAGCTGTGACCGAAGAGGTCCTTGCTCAATCGCTGAATGTGGAGACACGCAAGCAGATTCTAATCTCTAATCTCAGTGCAGCCGAGCAAAAAATGCTTCCGTCTCTGATCGAAATGGAAAGTGACAAAATCAAGGGCATTCAACATGCACTCGTTTCGATTCGACGCGGGACGGCGATCAAGCCAGACCAGGCCAGGCCCGGTGACCTCATACAGTACTGGATGAAAAAACGTGACGGCACATGGTTTGGTCACGCCGGCATACTTGAGAAAGTCGAAAAAAATGGTAAGACAATGCGAGCGACAATCTTTGGTGCCCACGCGAGTTCAAACGGAATTGCATCGTCTCAGTTCAAATTGAATTTAACGGGAACAGACCGAAAAATTTTCATTGTCAGGCCACGATAGTCAGAAAAAGTGCAGGGCCAATCAGCCCAGCCCGCTTTTCACTTTCTGTGTATGTATTGACGTCGCCCACTCCAACGTAGGGGCGGGACCCATGTGTCCGCCCGCCTTGTGACATTCCATTCACAATAAGAAGAACAATTGGAACCAGCGTGAAAGATAATAAAGGAGCAGACATTGATCACTTAAGAGTTGTGACCCCTTTTATAATTTATCCCAATTCTGGATTTCCGTTTAATGACCGTAATTGTGGATCGATCTGAATCTGAATTCAAAGTCGCTGCCCGTAACCCGGTGATGTGGGTCGTTGTGTAGAGGTAAAAAATAGGAGACATCAGTGTTTGATAAACTAGAAGAAATAAACTCACGTCCAACACCTTTTCAATTTTATACAGCAGATGAACTATGGACCGATGAGCATACATCAATGAAGATGCTTGAATATCATTTGAACGAATCTGTTGACCTTTCATCCCGAAACAAAGATTTCATTGTCCGCTCTGTAAAATGGATAGTGTCTCATTTTGGAATAGACTCGAGTACAAGTATTGCTGATTTTGGTTGTGGACCAGGACTGTATACAACTCTGTTTGCAAAAAATAATGCGGATGTCACCGGGATCGATTTTTCAAGGAGGTCTATCCAGTACGCAAGAAAAGTTGCTGATCAAGAAGGATTGGACATTAACTATTTTCAGCATAACTATTTGGAATTTGAGACTAAAAAAAGATTCGACCTTATTACCATGATTTTTTGTGATTTTTGCGCATTGAGCTCTGTCCAAAGGAAAATACTGCTTGCAAAATTTCATAAATTTCTGAAGCCGAGTGGATCAATTCTGTTGGATGTTCACTCATTAAATACGTTCAATAACAGGGATGAGGTAGTCACATACGAATATAACCAACTCGATCATTTTTGGTCTCCTGAAAATTATTATGGATTCCTGAACACTTTCAAATATGACAACGAAAAAGTAACCCTTGATAAATACACAATAATTGAAGAGAAAAGAACTCGCGTTGTCTATAATTGGCTACAATATTACAGTCAAAATTCACTACGGGAGGAGTTTGAACAGAACGGATTTGATATCGTAGAGTTTTACTCTGATATCGCAGGCTCGGCTTTTTCCTCAGATTCTCCTGACATGGCAGTTGTCGCGAGGAAAGTGGAGATCACATAACAAACAAATGAGCGTAAAGGTGTCAGGAACCTTTTTATTCATATGCCAGCGTTTGCTAATTCTTCGAGTGCTTCTGTGTTATCCCAACCATAGAATTCTAGTGATTCATCTCCGTGACAACAGCAAAGGACATCACGATCGCGAAACAAAAAGCAGACGCCATGTTCATCATCGACAGGTGAATCAGCATAAAGGAACACGTAGGGCGTTTCGGCATGTTCCAGACATGGCACTGAAGCGGATTCCGACTCGAAAGAAAGATCATCTTCGTCTGGTTCAGCACCTGAATATTCAATCGCGTATCTTCGTAAGGCCGCGATGAGTTCGGGTTTCATTGTTGAAGATAAACTTCGGACCAGCTCTAGGCATTTTTCTTGAGTTGGAGTTAGTCCATCGGAATTCCGAGCTGGAATGTCTACCTTTACCGAGCCTAGCAAATCGCAACGTACGTAAACCTCCCACGAACCAGTGCCGTTACCGTTATCACGCCACTGTAATTCATCATGTGATATGTTTTTGTTACTCATTAGTTTCGTCCATTTCTCTCAAATTAGGCTAAGTTACTTCAGAATAACCTATTAGTAATAGAACTTGTAAAATACTTGCTAAACAGAAATGAATAGTCAATAGAAAATTAATGGACTACGAAGTACAAAGAAAATGAAGTTACGTTGAATGATCGAATCGGAAAGGACCAAATTCCGGACGATGCCCCAAACTCTTTCTCTCAAATATTAATAAAAATTAATATAAATGACTTAGAATTGAGAAGGTAAAAAAGTTCCTGACACCTTTTAATGTCCTGTGAAGCTGAGAGAATAGCGGGCAAATCTAGTTCACTCGTCTCTGTTAGTCTCAGACTGCTTGGTCTGTTCCTGATACGCTTTCGCGGCCAGATAGCGCGAGTAATAACGCTCGACCGCCTCGATCACTTTCTGAGGGTCTGTGAACTTCTTGAGATTAATTTTTCTTGAAGTACCTGATGAAGAACTGAAATTCAACGACTTGCCCTCATCCATTTGACACTCCTGGATGTCGCTGAACCTCACGGGAGTATCCCAGGAATGCAACCTGATGCTTTCGTGGTCAATCGTCAATAAGCCATCTTTTCCTTCAAGTTGCACTTCAGGAAATGCTTTGACAACGATCGCCAGTTCGTCCTCCGTCTCGGGCAGAAAACGATAAGGCAAAGTTTCCTCATGGTAGGCGCGGAATCTCTCTTCATATTTCTTCCACTGTTCGTCTTCGAGTTGCTCTGCTGCTTCAATTTTCTGAAACCACTGACCATCGCCTCGGTCGGACAGCATGACTTGCGAATCAGATGATTCCAGAGAACAGCCAACCGCTTTCATTCTGTCTTCCAAAGAGGGATGCGTGTCAAAAGGATGCGAGGTTTGTAAATGCGCAATGTCCGGGTTCGACAAAAAGTTTTCAGCATAGTTATCAAACCCCTGCTCGATCTCCTGCGACACATTCGCGTTTTCCAGAACCTCTTCTTTCTGGAAGATCTCCTGTTCAACTTTCGCGCGGTAACTCGAGTAGGCGATAATCTTTAATAACGCACCAGCCATGTCTCTAGGAGACGTCACTTCCGTAGCAATTTGATCCGCACGGAATTCACGCTTACGACTAAGCCCCTGCAGTGAGATTTCATACAGTGCGCGGAAACAGTTCATGAAATAGAAGATCGGCAGAGACAGCCCCCCCTCGTAGAGCCCTTGTAGATAATTATTGTACCGAATGAGTAAGGGGGTAATCTTCTGTGAATAAAGCGTGTCATTACCACTGAAGTGAGCCATTTCGTGAGCCAGCACCGCGTCTGCTTGCTTGCCATTCATTTGTTTCAGTAGCGACAGGCTGACAAACAGAGATCGGCCACTATACTTCTCTTCTCCCACCGTCAAGCTCTGCTCTGTGACGAAGAAGTTGTCATCAATGCCAGCGATGACCTGGTCGGGCAACTCTGTATCGACTTTCTGACAGATATCGCTGAGTTCCTGCCATAATGCAGGTGAAGAGTTCCTCTCGATCACAGCCCCTTCGACAAATGATTGGGTGGGGAGTTTCATAAAGATCGACTTGATGACGGCCGCGATCGCAACCAAAGCGAGTAGTCCGATGATGAAGATCAACTTGGGAATATAGATCTCAAAAAAGAATGCAGTGATCCAGTAGGACAAAGCAAATAGCAAAACACCCTGGATCAGAACCTGCGCAGCACCATAAATGCGCAGCACATGCCAACTGACTGACAGACTCACATATTGGACCCACTGCGATCGAAGCGATGCAACAACGCAGAGCGCACTGAGTATGAAAACCACGATACCACCAATAATGGAATAGAACGAAAGGCGAATTGCCCAACGAAATGTGGCAAAGTCGAAGGCCGCCTGGGAACTCAACATGTCCTCATTTCCAGGAATGGTGATCAGACGCGAAACAGGAACGGTTTTGAACAACTCTTCGGCATCAGCTTTCTGTTCTGCGGTGAAACTCTTATCATCTTGGATTTCTCTAAGAAATGCATCACGGGCTAGATCGTCAAAATGCCCTTGAATATACACAAATAAAAATAGAGAGATAACCGGGATCAGAAAAATCAATAGAGCAGGAAGCAAGAATGTCTTGGCAAATCCAATCTTGGTAAATTCATCATGGGCGTTGCTCATCAGTATGCTCCTTCGGTGAAGTTGACGCCAACCAGACGAGTCGAAATTTCCCTAATGGAATTTGCTTCAACCTCACCGGTTGCTAGTTAACTGATGATACCGCCAGACAGTGTACTGTTCAATGCTTTTGATTGAAGACTGGTGTGTAAATTGACTCCTCTGAAGTATGACTGTTTTTTGACAGTACTTGATCAACTTCAGCATTTAAAACCCATCACCGGATCATTACACTTCACGTACCACACGAAATCCGCAGGGAAGATTCACGATTCCCAGAATTGCTGTTAGTAGTTCATTCTGTTCCTGATACCTCTTTCTGCGTTTGATGACGCGAGGTTCAATGCGACCGGGACGGTTACCCACTTCACATGTTGCAATCTGATTAGCCAATACGCGTTCCATTTCGCTGGAGGTTGCCCACTTAGAACCATCTCCTTGTTACGCTTCATTTTGGTTGCTTTGGCTTTGCGAGCCTGCGATCTCCTTTGGGATGAGAACTGTGATAGTAATCAAATCCATTCACAAACCACCATCTGCCGGTGGCATCGCGAAAGCACGCTTCAGTATTCCAGATGAGCAGCCGGCCCGTGTCACACCGCTTTTGCTCATCGCGGAGTTTATTTCGGTATTCGTCTGTGAAATCAACCAGACACTCGATCTCCGGCACACCGACGCCCTGAGACCAAATCTGAAAGCTGTATAGGCCCGATGACTTGTTGGCGAGAAAGCCACGAACATACTCGCGAGCCTGTTTTTCTGACTTCCATGTCTCCTTGTTGAAATATCGGATTCGAACAGTTTTGATTGTGCTTACTGTGTTATGAAATGTATACGGCCATTGATCCTCTCCTTCTTTAACAGTCAATGTGGCATAAAGTTTTTTTAACTCTTCCGAATCCACCCGTGTTTGAGTCCGGGCTTCCAATGGCACTCCCATTTCGGGTCGATTGTCAAACACGATCTTTGGCTCTGCACCACCGACGCCGCAGATAAAGAACAGAGGAAGCAGCATCGCGTTCATGAGTCTCTCCTCAAATATAACTTAGGTGTCAGTTAAAAAGGTGCAGCGACTGTTGTCCGAATTTATCGCGGAAAGCCTCGAAATACTCCATCAGAGTCAACCGAATCAGCGAAGTCTTCAAAGTCCATATTTGCGATAGACAGGTTGTTCTCAATGCTTTGTATCGTAGCTGGAATGGCTCGGAACGTCTTAATTTCGGACAAAGGCGTTTGCTTCGGTGTTCGCTGGTAGTCCTCCATTTCCACACTATTCGGCGAGAACCCGACAACGAGAATCGGATGTTCGTCATCGTTCAATGTTGTTGCATCCACCATAAAGCAAAAGAATCCAGGGTAGTCATTGGGAAGCGATTGAACGAGTTCATGGCAATCCATATCAGCGTAACGTTTTTCGTCTTTGTATTGCACATACGCGTAAATTTTTTGGCCGATGTCAATCTGTGGAGCGGCAATCAAGTCACACACTACCGCCCATTTTTCATTGTCGGTGAAGTCAATACGAATCACCCATGGATTCTGTTCGTCTTGGTCGGTCATTTGATTTGGAGGAACACCGCAACCGGTTAACAGGGCAATGATCACGACATATGCTCGGTGAGTGTATTTCATTGGGTTTGTCGGAAAATGTGTTATCAACCTATACAATGCTCTAAATAATAACCACGGGACATCAAAACATGCAACATTTTATTTATTTTGCGAGAAGATAAGAACTTGTAGATGTCTTTAATACCATTAACAGCAAGACATATCAGAGTCAAAAGGACAAAAAGGGAACAGGATAGAATAATCGATTCCTGACCCTTTAAATTCTTTTTCATTTTTCTCTTGCAAGTTGCTTATTTTTTTTATCAAGTTCTTCTAATAAACGTTGTGATCTTTCTTTGTGATAGAGATGCCAATGAGGCCAGATCTGTGTTAGTTTTTGAGTGGCCTGTTCCGTGTTCTGTTTGGCAAAACCCAGCTCAGGTGGTTGAATACTCAGCCGCTTGTATGTGGAGCAAATCAGATGCTGCGCATTGATTCGGCTTAAATCTGTCAGCAACTTCGGTAACTCGGCTGGAACTTGTAAGTCTTTTTGAGCGGAATGCAATTCTTCTGCATGGCGATTGCTATGCCGTTCATACATCGTCAGGAGAGTGTTTAGATATTCTTCGTTTGTGAGAGTCGAATCGTTTTTTTGATTCTCAAGAATCGAACCTTTGAGGTCTTCCTTAAAAACAAATGATTGCAGATTCTTATCAGTGAATACTAATTTGGCCCACCAGGCAAGCAGCGGTCGAAATAACTCATTTTCTGCTAATTCCTGGTACACTTTGCCCAGATTAGCTCGATGGAACGCCATCACCCATCGCTGTCTCTCTGGGGAATTCTTTGGTTGGAGAATTGTGTTCCAGCCGGAAGGCAATTTACTTATCTCTTGTTTAAGTTGAGATTCTCTCGTTAACAATTCACCATTGAGTTTATTGACAGCTGTTCCAAGGAGTTGATTCTCTTCCAGAATCCTATGCTGCAATTCACGTTCAAGTTTCAGGGTGGATTGCCAATTATCGTAAGCCTGATCGAACTGCTTTCTTTTCTCTGGCGGAAGATCATCAATTGACTTCATGGGTACATAATCTTTGCTGGGAACCTCGACCCGAGAATACTTAATATATTTGACTTTAGGTGGAAGGGTTGGTGCAGAACTTCCCTTAAAACCCGGTGAAGTTCTATTAGAAGTCTCTTTTTTTTCAGGAATGATCTGAGTCGGACGAGGATCGTTCTCCCACGGCTGGCTCCAACTTTTTGAAAGCGGAGCGAGCATGATGGCAATGAATCCGAAAATATAAAAAACCGGCAACCTGATTTGGACCGATCGAGTTTGCGAAGTCAATTTGTTGATGCCTACAATCCATCCTTGATACATGACCTTTTCCTCAGTAGATAAGTAAAAAATATCGTAGAGTTAAAAAAGTGTCAGGAACCTTTGTTTAATCCGGTAGCGGCTGCTCCAGTCTGATTTACTTGTGTATGTTTTTCAATGCGAGGATCTGGTTCCCACGATTTTGTTTTACGGTTGTAAATTTCACCAGTCTGCCCATTGATCACTCTGCCAGTTTTTAGAGGCTGGGATGACTTAAATCCGATGGTGTTATTACAAATGTAATAGTTCTCTCCATCGTGGTACACCTCATCGACGAATATCCTCGGACCATCATTCAAACGCCTGATGACCATTGCGTCCGACGGAGAGATCGTAAAACCAGTCGGAGTTGGTGTATTTTCGATTTCGTTTGAATGTCCCAGGAATTGCGTGGATGTTCCTGCGCAGGCACTAATAATCGTGAGGAAGAAAATAAGACTGAGTCGAAGCAAGCTGGAAATGAACATGTCGTGTGGATTCCTTTCGCGCAACGAGCTTTGTGCCGCCGATGTGCCGTAAAACCTGAGCCTGATGCAAGGTTAATATGATTGGCGTTCATCAATGTAATTGATTGTCTTTGATTAGTGATAAAAACGCAATATCAACAGGCAATCGAAGCAGATAACAGGTTCCAGACATTAAAAGAATCAAGACTGTGCATTAAAAATGATCGGGTAACAGCTATTACCCGATCATTATTTTAAAGGGTGTCTTTTAAAACGGTGAGTTTTCCGCATGGGTGCAAAGTCCGCTTTAAGATTGTATTTCCCATCAGCAGGAGATACACTTCACACCTGCGATGTTCTGTCGGGCGTTCGATTATCCAATCGAACAGGAAGCCGGTGAGAATCCGGCACGGGACCGCCGCTGTATGCGAGGAGATCGCCAGCATTGATGTCACTGTGAATTCGTTTCATGGGAAGGCGCTGGTCAGATCGTTTGACTTGTGAGTCAGAATACGGCCTGGCAGGAACGCACCAGCACTGCTTCGATCTTATCTGGAAGTAGGTGTTATGTTCCTGAGATCCGGTGTCGGTCTCCATGGCAGCCTCGAAGACCCGAAGCCTTGCGCCGAAAGGTTTTTTCATGTTTCGTCTCAAGCCGCGCCATCTCAGGCGTCATGCTCATGCTGCGCTCACCACCGGCTTTACGCTGATCGAACTGCTAGTCGTCATTGCCATCATTGCAATACTGATTGCATTATTGTTGCCCGCGGTACAGCAGGCTCGTGAAGCAGCACGCCGCCTGCAGTGCAAGAACAATTTGAAACAGATCGGAATCGCACTGCACAACTACCACGACACGCATCGGGTCTTTCCCAAGGGAGGCTACGGGGGCTTTATGTCAGCAGCCAATGCCAGCAATCCGGCGCTGAAGCAAACCGGATTGACACTCAGTTGGGGAGCGGCCATTCTTCCCGGCCTGGATCAGGCCAATCTGTTCCAGAAGATCAATCAAAACGAATGGTACGTTCACCCCGACAACGTTCCAATCGGCCAGACGGTTCTGCCGGTTTATCTGTGCCCATCTGTTCCTTCACCAGAGATGCTCAAACCTAACGGTGACCAGACATCAGCGCCCGAAAGGTTCGCACGCACTGACTACGGCGGAAACTGGGGAGAACGGGGACTTCGCTGCTTCCCAGCAACCAACTGTCAGAATAACTATGGAGGTACGGGTGCGGATGCCTATCGGGGCATGTTCCCGTTGCTGGGGGCTCCCAGTGTCCGTATGAGAGATGTCACCGATGGAACCACAAACACGATCTTAGTAGGCGAAGCACCCAATGGGTTACATTCCATCTGGATCGGCCATAAGA
This sequence comes from Gimesia aquarii, assembly GCF_007748195.1. Classification (NCBI taxonomy): domain Bacteria; kingdom Pseudomonadati; phylum Planctomycetota; class Planctomycetia; order Planctomycetales; family Planctomycetaceae; genus Gimesia; species Gimesia aquarii. Next base: position 971,826 of record NZ_CP037920.1, on the reverse strand, counting down.
ATGTTTTTGACCAGAGTGCACCGGTAAACGGTCGCTACGCGTCTCCGGGTGATACGCAATGGCAATCGTGCATCACCTTTGGTGGCACAGCCAATCCACCTGGAAAGCTCGGTTGTGATTTCGGACAAGAGTTTCACAGCTTCCACACAGGCGGTGCTCAATTCTTGCTGGTAGACGGCTCTGTCCGTTTTGTATCCGAGAACATCGATATCGTGACTTTCTCCGCTCTGCTATCCCGCAAAGGGGCGGAAGTCATTGGCGAATTCTGAGCTGTGATAAAAATGATTGAACCAGCAATAGATACCGTCCACGCTTTGAAAGGAGGTGATCCTAGTCTGTTTCTACAATTTTGAAGTGATTGCTTTGCGATCTCATAAGCAGTCACCAATACCATCCGTGGAGATTTAGTTGTCTGTGTCATGCACTATGGTGTATCATGACTCGTTAATTACAGATATAGCAATCAAAGGCAGGTTTTCTACAGAGCATTCCTGACACCTTTTTCTGTCCAGCCACGTTAAGTGTTGTGTAAAATTCGGAGGGTCAGCGAGAGGTATCAACGGCAGTCTTCCGGACAATATTACGACTGAAAGCGAGCTGAACATGTTCAGAAGAATCCCCTGTAGTGCCAATGCCACCGCTTTCGTTTTACTTACCATTGTCGCGGCGACATCGGTCGCTCAAGAGCGCCCGGACGATCCACCACCCACCACCGAGAGAATCCCTAACAAACCAAGTCCGGTTGAATCCTCGGTGACACCAACGGATGTCTTAATCGATCAGATCAAGAACGAACTGAGAACGTCCCATCGCCCACTCTCAGTGGAAGAATTCGCCAGAACACATACCAATATCGCAACGCTGATCGGTGATCTCCGTAAAGTTTCCCCGGATGACCCTCACGTCGCGCAGTTTTTGCCAGAACGTTGGCTATCGTTGAAAATCCTCGCAGGCTTACCTTCGACCAATGATAGAAGCACCTTTGATTCGATGCGCGAACTGAACGCCGAACTCGACGAGGTTCTCAAGACAACAACGGATTCAAGACTGAGAAGCGATGCGCTATTTTATCAAACCATTTTCAAAATCAACAGACCGATTGACGGACCTGCCGCTGTCGCACTCGCTGAAAGGTTCGTCAGCGAGTGGCCCAAAGACAACCGATCTGCCGAGGTCCTCCACATCGCAGTCATGAAACTTCATACTGCGTGGTATCTGCGCGTAGCGATCATTGCGCTATTTGTCGTGATCAGTGCGGTGGTTGCAATGACTGCATGCAGGCCACCATCTAACACACGTAAGTGGCTAAGACTTGGCATTCTTTTCGGATTACTGGGGATTGGGTTGTTCATTCTACTACACACCACGTACCCGCACTTCCCAGGTCTAAGAAAATTCGAAGCCGTTGCCTTAGAGGCAGTTCTGCCATTGAATCGAATCCTCGAGGCAAACATCCTAAGCTTTGTTGGCACTTACCGTTTTTGGCTCATCATTGTGGCGGCCAGCACAACGGCTCTATTACTTGTGGCCGTCCGGCAACGTTCGGAAGCAGCGCCCTTCCAACGTTTCTCCAAAATGCGACAACTGATTCTCGGTTTCTCTTTAGCCGGGGCCTTGTGCTTTAGTGTAGATACTTACCTCATCAGTCGTCAAAGCACTGAGGTAACGCGGCGCATCGCTCAAGAATACCCCAATTCTTTACGTGGTCGATTAGCGCAAGGAGAAACCAGAAAGCGCGAGCGAATCGGCGAGCCGTTTGAGCTTGAGTTCACTGACGCGATCTCTGGTCAAGTAGTCTCGATGAAGAATTTGCGAGGGAAGGTTGTCGTGGTGAATTTCTGGGCGACCTGGTGTGGTCCGTGCGTTGGTGAAATCCCTGAATTGAAGCAACTGTATGCCCAATACCATGATCAGGGGGTCGAATTCATCGGAGTCAGTCATGATCCACCTGAAAACGCAGGAGGATTGGAAAAACTGAAGTCATTCGTAGACAAGGAGCAAATTCCTTGGCCACAGTATTATCTAGGACGCGACGACCGCACATTGCGGACAGGTTCGCCGCAGAACGATTTTTCAGAATTATGGGGAATCGATGGAATCCCAGTCATCTTCCTGATTGACCCAAGCGGCAATCTCTATTCGACCGAGGCACGGGGCCAACTTGATACCCTGATTCCACGACTTTTAAAAAAATAGCGTGGACATTCGGAAGTTGAGCATGAATCTGACGAATGATGCTAGCTGCTCCTCCAGACCGTTCGATAATTTGAAGGTCGATGTGAACTCGCTTCGGTGAATCGACCGATGCGTCGAACCGACCGAAAGATGGTTCCGAGTAACGTTGGTTTTCGTTTACTGTCCTGAATTCGATCAGTTTTGCTAACAAATTTTGATGAATTTCTTGAGTTGTCTGCTTTGGTTCGTTTCACTGCGAATCGAATGCAGTCTCATCTGACTGAAAAAGAGTGTTCGCGAAATGGGATCGTTTTTCAGTTATTCAGTGATCCGAAGCAGACAATTTTACGTTACTACAAGAGAATGCATATTTTTTGATTGTCCAGATTGAGGAAATTTCACGATGACTCTCGTATTGCCTGCCGACCCGCTGTCTCGCTTCGTCACCATCTACGAAACTCTCAACGCAGATAGCGGCTGGTTTAGCAACAATGCGTCGTCATTGCGGTTCGCCGCGATGACTGCTGCCGTTTCTCCGGGTGAACCCCGCGATTTGTCGAGGGAAATCCGACAAATCGCGGACGACATCAAAGATCAATCTGGATGGTTTGGCGAGCTCAATTCATCACTACGGTTCATTGTGAGCGCCATGTTGTACGCAAATGGTGACGGTGCAGCTGGATTCCTCGACGAAGTCAAGAGGGTACGCACGATGTTTCGGTCTGCGGGGTTGCGCAGAGGCGGGATCTATGAAATGATGGCGATACTCATCTTGCGGATTCGGAATGACTTAGAGCCTATTGAGCCAAACGCAATCAACCGTTTTCAGGCGATCTACGAGGAAATGAAACGCCACCACTGGTGGCTCACTGGTCCTGATGATTTTCCTGCCTGCGCGATTTTAGTCGGGCAACCGGAATCTCCCGGTGAGATGGGTGAACACATCGAGCAAATCTACCAGAGTTTGAATTCAGCCGGATTGACCTCAGGTAACGAATTACAGACGGCATCCAATTTGCTGTATCTGGCGCGGCTTGGTCCGATTGAAACAGCGGAGCGGTTTCGTGATTTGGCAATCGGGTTCCGCCAAAACGGAGTTTCAATATGGCGTAGCGATTACGATGAATTGGCCATTCTCACATTCCTAGATCATCACCCAGATTCGATCATCGAACGTGTTTTGAGCCATCGTGTCGAAATGAAGAATTTGCGTCCCAAGCCGGACCGATCACTAACATTCAATCTCGCCGCCGGCATCACGTTCTTAGAACTCGTCAAACTCGACAATGAGATGAAAGAGATCAGCGATGCCAAAGCATTGATGGATATGCAAGCTGTCATCAACGCTCAACAGGCCGCCGCCGCTGCCGCCGCAAGCAGTGCTTCAGTTGCGGCAAGTGCAGGTTCTTAGAAGACTCATATGGAAAATCGGAATTAGTGAAGTCGCTCCGCTCTAGCACTTAGACGAACTCAAACAGATTGCAGCCCAAAGTGATTCCGGTGCCAATAGACCAAACGAGAAAAAGGTGTCACCGAAGTGAAGCATCTAGAGCATATTGAAAAATGATCTGCAATAATTTGCTTTTCTGTGTTATGCTCTGTTGTGGGTTTTTACTTTGTTTAAGGAGGAATTCGTATGCTGTTCGTTAGGCCGCTCACAGATACTTTTTATATTACTTTTAGCATTAAGTGAGCTTAGGGAGGAAGACGTTGAATCAGCAGTTTCCCATGGAGCGTGAGGAAAAACGGAAAGCATTGCTTGCAGCGGTTGAGAGTGTGCGGGAAATCGTTGCCAGCCGAGCAGACGAGGCGGAAGAGAAAGGAACGCTTCCGCAGGCCACGGTTGATGCACTGATCGCGTCAGGGCTTTTTACTTTAAAGCTCCCAACTGTACTTGGCGGAGCCGAGGCTGATCCGATGACACAGATTGAAGTCATCGAAGCCCTGAGTGCCATTGATCCATCAGCGGCCTGGTGCACGTTGAATGGCGCCACATCCGTTAGTCTTATGGCGGCGTTTCTAGATGATAAGGCCATCTCAGAGATCTTCAAGGGGGGCCACATTCCTACGACAGCCAACGTGGCCATGCCCACTGGTCATGCCGTCCCGGTAGAGGGGGGATATTGCCTGAGCGGGAAGTGGGCGTTTGCAAGCGGTATACGGCATGCGCAATGGGTCACTGCCGGGGTCCAGGTTGTCCGTTCTAGCGACACCCCACCTGAACTGCGTATGATGGCGGTTCCCGTTGATGCTGTTCAGATCCATGACAATTGGCAGGTGGCCGGGCTTGAAGGTACGGGGAGTTGTGACGTGTCTCTCACAGAGCATTTTATTCCCGAGGAATTCACCTGGGATACATTACATGCCAAACCACAGCGCGGAGGGCCACTTTATCGTCTGGGGCTGCCGGGTTTTGTCGCCAACGAACATGCCGCCTTTGCGCTCGGGGTCGGGCGCTGTGCCCTCGATACAATAATCGGGTTGGCAAATTCGAAACGACGTAACTATGCACTCTCTCCCTCCACGCTTGAGATGCGGCCCACATTCCAGCGCGCCGTTGGCGAGTGTGATCTTAGGCTCCGAGCAGCACGAGCCTTGGTAATGGATATTTTCGCCGAAGCGTGGGATACACTTTGTGCCAATCAGATCCCGTCACCGCGATCGCATGCCGAGATGCGGAGCGTTGCCGTTTTTACTACTGAAGTGGCTGTCGATGTAGTAACGCAAGCCTTTCGGTATGGGGGAGGCAAGGCTGTGTATCGAACGCAGTGTTTACAGCGGTGTCTACGCGACATCAATGTGGCAGCCCAGCACTTAATCGTAAGCGACATTGCTTATGAGACGCATGGGCAGTTCGCCCTGAATCTACCTGATGCAGATCCTATGCGGTAACCTTAACCAGCGCGATTGAGATGTCATATCCAGCTTGGGAAACGATATCGCATTTCACCACCTATTCTTACATCATCGCTGCCCAATTTTCATCTCTGTGTTGCTGAGTGACATTGAGTAGAGTAGCAAAAAGGTGTCAGGAACCATTATTAGTATTTTTGGGTCTTCCTCTTTTTTTCAGTGATTTCGAGATCGAGTTTTTTAATGATTTTTGCTGTCTACTCCGCGTTTTGGACTGGAAAGACAATTAAAAAGTTCCTGACACCTCTTTATTCCCGGGGTCTGACACTTTTTCCTGTCCCTTTTTTTTCTCCACAGAAGGAGCCATAAAATATACGCATGCAGCGCTGTTACCTTTTATTGAACACGACTTGAATATTAGATGGTCTTTATTACCGCATAGAGGTATCAATTGAAAATAATAATCCCTTTCCCTTCCAAAAATTGGGATATTCTTTATGACATCATATTCATTTGAATCAATTGATATGGTAACCGTGTTGTCAACGATTTTAGCGGGTACTTGAGCTTCATTACTGCGAAATTTAAAGATAGCTTGAACATTATTTTTCATCACTACGATTTGCACTGTTACCTTATCGTCCACGTCCAAGTTTTGTAATTCGCTGAAATCCCATTGCTTTGTATAGATGTTTTCCAAGGCACGCTTCGATTGTTCCTTTGATATACCTGTTTTTCCTTTAACTTGATTGTTTCCATTTTTTACTCGAGACATCAGGTAGACTAGCTGTATGTCTTCAGTTACTTGTGTGTTTACAGATTCTTGTAGGTCTTTAGCTTTGAGGGTAACTACACGAAACATATTGGCATTTGATCTTACGTCCGGAATTAAATGTACATTTGAAGAATACGGCATTCCGGTTTGAGGATTGACTTTTGAAGATGTTGTCAAGAAACTCAATGAATGAGTATTGAGTTTTATGTTGCTCACGACTTCACCCTTGACTAATTTTTCAATTCCTATCTGGCCGTCAACATTCTTAATTATATACACGATCTCAGAAGGATCGCGAACAAAGACCCACTTACCTAAATACGTATTGATTCCAATTGGGTTCTCAGCCATTAATTCACAATTAAAAAAAAGGCAAACTGCAATTAATAACCTAGCTATCGATTTTGAGTACATTGCGTTAAAACCTTGCAAAAAATCACTTAGAGCAAAAAGGTGTCAGGAATGCTCTGTAGAAAACCTACTTCCGATTGCTATATCTGTAACTAACGAGTCATGATACACCATGCTGCATGACACAGACATGTAAATCTCCACGGATGGTATTGGTGACTGCTTATGAGATTGCCAAGCAATCGCTTCCTGAATACACACACCGCTTTAGCCCTCGGAAGTTTACGCAGCACCAACTATTTGCTTGTCTGGTGCTTCAGTAATTTCATGTTGTCCACGTAATAGTAAATATAATATAATAATTCACTTAATAACTTAATAAGAAGTGCGGCACTGAAGAGGTGCGGAATGTATGTTCGTTACATTGCAATACCTATCTCATTATTATTCTTTTGTGCTTGTTTTTCTAGTTGTCACCGTGGGATTTCGACTAGTGCTTCCAGGCCGACAGAGGAATTACCACAATTATCAGATGCGTCTGATATTCCAGCTTATTTTTTCAATAAGCCAGTGATAGCAGTTTTTCAAACTCGTTGCGCACCATATCCTGACGATATGTTTCGGCCCGAAATTACCTTTGCAGTCTGGGATAACGGAACGTTTTTACTCAATGAAAATCGAAACTATGTAACTGGAGCGCTTTCTGGTCAATCTTTATCATATGTAAACAACACCATGAAAAATAAAAAATATTGTTCATATTTAACTAAATGGCTTCCTCAATATCCGCATTCAGATTGTTACTACTCAATATTATCTATAGGAAGCAAAGATTATTCGGCCAAATCCTCTTTTAGGCTAACCGGTGCAAACGATCTCAATGACATGAGCGGTTTTCAAAAAAGTAACAAAAGTAGGATTGTATATATCCGTAAAACTAACGACACCATCAAAGAACATTTGAAGAATCGTACAGCCTCAGCGATATCTCTTTCTGAAGCAGATGTAATGCAAATTATCTCACAATGGGGTTACGGACCACCGTATCTCACCAACGAAGAGATAAAGGAGATTACCCAAAGGGGTTACGGACTCGACGATAACAGCAGCAATACGGATTAGGAAGCCGTATAGGTGTCAGGAACCTTTATTTGATTCCGACTCGCTGGGAACGTTCTGATTTTTGTTACCCGTCAAATAATATTGAATTGCCGGTGTAACCCAAGCAAAACATAGCAAGAGCATCACGACGATACTCAACCTGAGCAACCGAAATACAGGCCAGTCGTCAATCGGATCGGGCAGCCACATCTCGTCGAACTCCGGTGATGATCCGGAACTAAATATCAGTACGCAGTAAAGGACAAAGGGCACCGACACGATCGCGGAAAGACCGTATGAAGTGAGTAGTGCCGCACGTCGTCGGAAGATGCCGAAGAACAAGGCGAGCATGACACCAACTCCGTAAACGACCGTACTGATCGCGGCCAGGAAGAGTAACAGGCCATTCCAGAAGGAAGCGTCAGGGTGCATTGGATTCTTCCGCGTCAGTGGGAACAAATCCGGCAATCATGCCCCACCACTACTAATAATTCGGGAAACTTACGTTCGTAACTCATGGTGTCGCCAGTATTGACATGCATTTCAACACTACAAACCGGGCACATTGTTTTTGTTATTCTACCACCTACATAACTTGAACAAGACTAAATTGTTTCAGTAATACTCACTAAGGGTAGAACTTAGAGAAATTTTGTTTAACCAAATAAGAATAGTCAAGATAAATTTACAAGTCAGACCTCCTGTAGAGAACAAAGTGGTCAGACCCCCTAAACTGTTCATGGAGCGATTCGGACACCGAAATTTGGAGCGGAATCCCATGCAGTTTAAGGGTCGAATTACAGGACGTCTGAAGAAACGAATGAGTTTATTGGATAACGTCCGGCATCACCGGGCGGGGAGAATGAAGTTGTCAATTTCAAAACGCGTGCAAGCCCCGCTCCGTGTGCATGCCATTGTTATCCTCCGGTTTGGGGACTCCTCAGAGTGTCACCCGTTGCTGACAAGTAACTCGACGAGTGCAGCAACACCGTCATGGGCGTCGTCGATTGATTTACGGTGGCGTTCATCACCAAATTCCTGATACTCAATGCCGACGTGATGAATGGAATCGTCCCCGTTGACGCCGAGATAGAAGGAGCAAGTTTTGATATGGGGCACCAAGTGATTCATGTGAGCGCGTACACCCCCGGTCGCGAATCCAAATTCACCAGTCGAAGTAAGGATGACGAGCGTCTTGCCGGAGAAAATCGGTTCAAGCGGATTGTCCCCGCGTTCTAGATCGAACGAAAATGTCTTGTTGATTCGTATGACTTGGTCGAACCATGCTTTCAACGACGAAGGCATGCCGTAGTTGTACATCGGCGTACCGATCAAAATGATGTCAGCATTGGCGACCTCGGCAATCAGTTTGTCCGAAACGGCTAGCAGCTCCCGCTGCTGTTTGGTCCTATCGTCGTGAGGTGTGAATGCACTAGCAATCCATTCTTCGGATACGGGCGACGGAGCGTTTCGCCCAACGTCTCGTTCGATGACAATATCGTTCGGGCAACGCGCTATCCACTCGCGAACGAAGTGAGAGGAAAGCTTCCGCGACAGGGAGCGTTCACCACGGGCACTCGCGTTAAGTTGAAGGATCGTCGTCATAGTGGATGGATTTCAGTCGGATAACTTGTTATTAACCTGCACGGACTTGTTCTGATATGATGCCCCAGCGGCTTCATATCACACATAGATGCTGGATCTAATGCCGGCATGCTGAATATGATACTAAGCAAAATTAGATTTTCAATATGTAACTTTATTCTTACTTTCTGTTTACATCAATTACTTGCTGATATTGAAAATAGAAAACACAACAAGGCGTAAGAAGATCATGAAACTCATTGAGCAACTCGAACAGATATTAAAACGCAAACAGTTCTCGGGGAGAACAAAGGGGTCAGACCCCCTAAACTGAACTGTTCCAAGCAAATAGTTGGTGCTGTGTAAACTTCCGAGGGCTAAAGCGGTGTGCGTATTCAGGAAGCTATTACTTTGCAATCTTGTAAGCAGTCGCCAATACCATGCGTGAAGATTTGCTTGTCTGTGTCATGCAGCGTGGTGTATCATGACTTATTAATTTCGGAAATAGCAAATAAGGGTAGGTTTTCTACAGAGCAGGCCAGGACTGTTTTAGTAATCGGAATTGCGTATGATCGTCGTTTTAAAGTTCCGGACACCTTTGTCTGTCTCCAATACTTGGGATTTGGTTATCGGATGAGTATTGTTGAATGATTAAGGTTCCTGACACCTTTTTATGCGCAGGACTGACTGGCCCTGCCCCCTTTTACTTTCCTTAGACGAGTTAGTTTTATATGGCATCAACCAAAATATCTGAAGCGATTGCTTTTTTTAAGCAGTGTCCTTACCCTCATTCGAAGCAAGACTTAATGATACGGGTCCTTACGGACAACGAAAGCGAATTCCAGAATGGTCATTATCAATTCAGCGTCGGAATGTATATCCAATTAAACGTGGAGCTTGACGATGGTCACGATGAACTTGCTGATCACAATTATTTCACACTCGGACCTACTGACGATGACGATCTTGTTCTAAGACTTGGTAACAAATCAGGAATACTAGAGACTAAAATATTACCCGAAGATAAAGTAACTGAATTAATTCGATCAGGTATTAACCACCTCTCCAAACAAACCTGATAAACTGCGTGATCACTTAAGAGACCTGCCTTTTACTATTGCGTCCTCTAAATCGTCCTTTTAAGGTTTTGAACAGCTTCATCTATGCGACATAGAAATTATTATCATTGTGAGTAAAGGGAGTAACTTTGACTGTATTTTAGCTTGCGCAAGTCAAACAGGTCCCCTCTTCATCTAAAACATTTCCTGGACAGTCTGAATCACACTTCTTCCGAACAACTTTATGTACAAGATTACAAATTGGGCAGTAGAGACTGGTGGATTTTGGGCTATTGGGTCTCAATACAGCCAGCTGATATTCAAAACCAACGCCCCTATTAGCTTCATAGTAGCAAACCGGACAAGTATAACGCCTTTGTTTCTTATCGATATTGAAGTAAAGTTTCACTTCAGCTGGCCTGAGAAGATCGAGAACTACTGACATTTCCCAGCAAACACGATTACGAACATAATCAATGCTACCCAATTCAATATCTGGAGCTCTTTCGAGTTGACATAATCTAACACTCGGCCAATGTTCACCAGGAAAAAGTTTGTTATGAACAAACAAAATGGATTTAAGAACGCCCACTACAGGAACAGTAAGTTCGTTATCCACGGAGTGCATGATTGTGTTTCTACTTTCGCGCAACCACACGAACTTTTCCACAAAATCCGCAGGTAATGGTTTTAGTGCCACTGTATCGTGAACTCGTGGTAGGTCCTGAGCATCCAGTGTTCGGAATTCAGAGAACTTTAAAGGAGAGCCTGCATAAGGTGATGGCCATTTTGAAGGATTGTCTACAATTAAAATGAACGGCGAGACTTCAGCAATTCGACCTTTGATTAAAAATTCTACCCCTTGTTGTGTAGTTGAGAGTGCTGTCGCTAGACGCAGTCTTGCAGCATCCCAGTAGGCATCTGATACTTCCTCAGTATCAACACCATAGTATCCAGCTTGATCTAGATTCAAAAGGAGTTGTGAGACTGAATCCCACGCTAATCCGAGTAGATCTTTTCCCGATTCGTAAAAATCTTGTGCACTTGGAAGATCCGTAATCATAATTAGCTAAAGCCCTCATTAAGGGGTTATTAAGGATGCAAGACTCTTAAATAATTAAAGATTCTCGCATCCTAAAACTCGTCATAGTTCCCTTCAATCTGATCTTATTCATTTCGATGCATATTGAATCGATATATTTCATCGCCAAGCTTGATATGTGTTTGAATCCCTAAGTTAATCATCTCCATTGTAATGTTATTGGGAAATTTTATTTGTTCAGGAATAAGTGCGATATAAAAATCAAGACCACCATAGAATTCTAAATGTAGTGAGCAGAGCCCGTATTGATCTAGATCCGTGAATTGAAATGAAAATACTTCTGGATTATCTCCAAGACGGGGTTTCCCTTTAAGTTCACGAAGGATCTTGTCACGGATAAACCGCTGAAATTCTTTTGGGGTTGATTCCTTATGTTGTATGTACCCCAGCATAGTTTTTGTTTTCCCGCTAAATTTTATATCAAATACATGGTAAAACAGCCCGCGTGCAATTCGGTCGAAACAGTTGTTAAGTCGATCATAATCTGGTGTTCCCCAAATAACATCTATAAACTTATTGGAGCTTACTTCATAAATACATAATTTTCGATTTTTCATCGAGTTGGTGAGAAGTTCGAAAGAACTTCTATAAATCGCACGATTTACTTTAGAAAATTTTTGTTTGTAACCAATTGAATTGTTTCCTAGTATGCCAGCTAAGCTTACTAACAAAAATTCGTCGTCTGAAGATTTGCCGCTATTATGTTTGTTACATGAAGGCACCGTAATTAAATTTATTCGAAATTGCCCATCAACATCTTTGCTTTCAGGAAAAAGACATCTAGGAGGTACATGTTCTTTTGATGTACTTTTTGCATCACACATATAACAAGTTAACGAATGTGTCATGATTTCCCTCATGTCCCTTTGCTAGATAATAGAAATCACTCATTCAGACATGTCATAGAGTGATATGGTTCATGATCGAGTCATGTAGGCGGTATTGACAAGTGAAGTACTCTTTTAAAAAATAAAATTGTCATGCTCCTTTTTTCTATTCATCCAGTCGGCTTTTGTATTAGTTTGCCTATTTTATGTGACGTAGTTTGTAAAATCAAAGAAATAGCGATTGCAAAGTATTCTAGATAAAAGGGGCTTAATTTGATGCATGTTCACACCACTACGTCATTAAGAATACATGCTTTTGCCATTAACAAACTGCATGATCCCAATTGGACAGGCATGGAATTATATGACGAACTTAAGCAGTGGTGGCGAGGTCGACGCGAACCTAAAGAATTGTTTCACAAAATATTGAAAAACGGTGTGTTGTTTCATTTGGGGAAGATTGTTTTCGATGAATATCATGACTATGACTCACACTTAGAAAAACTAGAGGGTGAGTACAAAATGTGGTTCTTAGAAGAACATATTGAGTTCATCAAATTTCATTATCCGAGAAGAAAAAAACAGCAGATAACTGCTATTTCGGAAGAGCTGACACGTATCGACAAACTATATGAATCCGATGAACATGCCTATTGGACAATTCTTGAATCTGACAAATTTTACAACTGGTTCTTGACTCAATATTTCGATCTAAACAGTTCGAGGAGCAGTATTACATCTGATGTTAGAGAGGCATATGCATATGATTTCTCAAACCGAACGTTCAATGACTTGCCTTTATGCACTCATATCAATAAGCGTATAAGAGATATTGGAATTTCCAGCCAGATTGATGACGAACCATTTGAGGCTTGGGTCAAAAGAACTAAAATACCTAAATGGGCAGAAAGAGCAGTTGTAACTCGAGATAATGGTTTATGCGTTTCGTGCAAAAGAGACTTATTGAGAGAATTTACCGCTCCAAGGCATATAGATCACATCATTCCCTTGAAGGAGTCTGGAATTAACGATCTTGTTAATCTTCAGCTTATGTGTGATAAATGCAATCTCAAAAAGAAAGCAAATGAACTCGATCCCTTTACTTCAATTCCCGACTATTTACAAGTAGGACTAACGCGAAGATGAATCAATTTCTTCCGTATGATCCAGGGAAAATCCCTTCGCGACCAGCACCTATACCTGGAACTTTAATTAATTTTAGTATTGATGGTTTACCTCCATTCAAAGATACATCATTTTCTATCCGAAATCCAAAGCATAAAATTTATACGCGTTTTGTAAAACTTCGGATTGCCGCAATAGATGCCATGCAAGGGCATTCTTGGTCACATGGACCTATTAGTATCGATCTTGATATGCATGCCCCTAGTCTAGAGCCTAGACGATCATTAACTGATTATACTGGAGGAGTTCTTGATACACTAGATGGATCACATGGTACTCATTTCCATTATTTACCCATCGTGTATAATGATGACTGCCAAGTCTGTAGTAGTCAGACCTCATTTCATATTTCTGAGAAAGAACATTACGAAGTCAGAATTGGCTTTCTCAAAAACATCATTTGAAATTATTCAGGGCAGAATCTTTTATTCGAGATATTGGTACGCAAGAAGAAACTTTTCCTGAAGTGAGAAGAGTTTCAGTTCCTTTTGTCCCTTGGGAATCCTCCCCACCCCCTCATTTACATAAACATATGCACTACCTATAATATGTTCGTGAGACAATAGCTGTTTGAGGAGTTTTGGCATGTCGGTTTTAGAGGCACATTGGGTGCGCAGTGTTTTTGCCGTTTTGATTTGGGGGGGCTTTGGGGTCTTTCCGTGCGTCGGTTTCGCGGAGTCTCAAACAGACAAAACGCTGGCGACTCAGAAGGAGGACGCGCAACAGTTTTTCAGCAAACAGGTCAAGCCTTTCATCAAAAAATATTGCATCGACTGTCATCAGAATCGACGGTCCACCGAGGCCGGGCTCAGCTTTGATCCGGCCCTGCGTACTTATAGCAATAATGTGTCAGGAACCTTTATTTGATTCCGACTCGCTGGGAACGTTCTGATTTTTGTTACCCGTCAAATAATATTGGATTGCTGGTGTGACCCAGACAAAACAAAGTAAAAGCATCACGACGATGCTCAACCTGAGCAACCGAAATATAGGCCAGTCGTCAATCGGATCGGGCAGCCACATCTCATCGAACTCCGGTGATGATCCGGAACTAAATATCAGCACGCAGTAAAGGACAAAGGGAACCGACACAATCGCGGAAAGACCGTATGAAGTGAGTAGTGCCGCACGTCGTCGGAAGATGCCGAAGAACAAGGCGATCATGACACCAACCCCATAAACGACCGTACTGATCGCGGCCAGGAAGAGTAACAGGCCATTCCAGAAGGAAGCGGCAGAGTGCATTGGATTCTTTCGCGTCAGTGGGGACAACGTCGGCAATCGTACCCCACTATCAATAAAACTTACGTTCGTAATTCCCAGAGTCGCCAGTATTGACATGCATTTCAACACCGTAAACCGGGCACATTGTTTTTGTTATTCTATCACCTACATAACTTGAACAAGACTAAATTGTTTCAGTAATACTCACTAAGGGTAGAACTTAGAGAAATTTTGTTTAACCAAATAAGAATAGTCAAGATAAAATTAACGAGTCAGACATCCTGGCCATTTTGCTCCCTGTTCTTACATCACCGCTGCCCGATTTTCATCTGCTAGCTGTCGGGTGATATCGGTTAGAATCTTTTCGGGCGGGGGTTGTATCGTCTGTGCGCGAGTGTTCGTGCTTGTTGCGTGATGGATTTTATTTGATTGTCAGGGCGGGGGGTTCTGTAATGTGGTGTTTGATGTGCAAGTTGTTGCGTTTGTTTTCTGGTTGGTGGACGGTTTGTGGTTTGAGTTTTGGTAACCATTGTAAACGGGGTGAGGTGGGCGAGTTTCTTATTTGCGCAGTTTTGTCTGAGAGTTGGTTCATTCGTGACCGATTGAGATCAGATTTTGTCGTTGGCAGGGTCAGTTTGGGTACAAAAAGCAGTGAAGATTGGGAATCGGTTTTAGTGTCGCCGGTGGAATTCTTGCTGAAACCAGTGGGTTTTATCGTACTCAGATCCGCAGGCGCAGAAACATTCAGTATTGAGAAAACGGTTTTCGCGCCAAAATGGGGTCGCTCGTCGATCGCGGTGTGATTAATCGCGTGTTTCCTCACTCTCGGTACATCAATAAACCCTCTCAAATCTCTTAAGATTTGGTCATCTTTTTTGATCTCACGGAGCCAGTTTACGTTCTCAAGAGTAATCATTTCACCGTTTTTTAGCTTAAACAATGCGAAATCGCTTATATCGACCACTTTACAACTCAGAGCCATAGATGAGTACAGTAAGTCTAAATACGATTATGATACTAATTACCCCTGGAGTCGTTACTCACTCAAAGCACGATTCATTGAGAGGGTCAAACATCCTGGTTGTTAAACACATTGAGAACTTTGAACATCCATATCGCCAGTGGCGAGAACTTTGATCGCTTCACGATCAACGGCTCAGCAGAGCAATGGCTGACGATTCATTGTAGAAGCCGACACTAATTTGAAGAGAGGACCAGATATGAAAGAGTATGATCCAAAGGCCAAAAATCTTTTGATCAAATTTGGAATCACCGGGCTTTTTCTGGCAGGGTTATTTCTGGTAGTGAGTGGTTACGTTGTGTATTCGCAATTTCGAATCGACGTACCCGCAAAACACTTTGCCGTTTTAACGAGAAAGACCGGAATTGATCTCACGAATGATCAGGAAATCTCACCCGACCCCAACTTGAAGGAAGCGATTCACAAAGGTTTGCAGCGTGAAGTGTTGCCGGAAGGACGTTACTTTTACAACTGCTACAACTGGGACTGGGAAATTTATCCCATGGTCGAAATTCCGGCTGACTCAATGGGAGTTCGCATTCGCATGTACGGCGAAGATCTGCCGCCTGGCGACTTCATGTCAACAAGTGAAAAACACAAGGGCATCATTGAAGAAGTCCTCAAACCAGGTCGCTATGCAATTAATGCCATCGTCATTGACAGAGTCACAAAAGAAACGATTGGCAGACCTCGAACCAAAAGCGATTACATCGAGATCATCGAACTTTGGAAACCGAAGGTAATTCCAGCTGGATATAAAGGCATCGTCACAAATCTTGCGGGCCCCATGCCGGAAGATCCCAATCAACTACTCGTCGCCGCCAATCATCGCGGACCACAAGAAGCGACATTGGATGAAGGTACCTATTACCTGAATCCCTATACGATTCGTATCAACGCGATCGACACACGATCTCTCAGATTTGACTTGTCTGAGGGGGGCGACATGATGTTTCCCAGTAAGGATGGCTTCCCGATTACCCTCGATGGTGTGATTGAATTTCGGGTGATTCCTGAGACCGCCGCTCAAACTTATGTGACCTACAACGATGTTTCCAACGATCAGGTTGGCTCAACGGCCATCGCAGAGGAAATCATCAACAAAGTCATCATGCCTAATGCGCGTGCGTTTTGCCGTCTGCGAGGTTCCAATACGAGTGCTCGTGAATTTATTGGCGGAGAAACCCGTGCCGCGTTCCAGGAGGAGTTTCAGAGAAAGATTACAGAAACTTGCAAAGAGCAAGGAATCGAAATTGTACAGGCTTTGATCACGACGATCACACCTCCCGAAGCCATCGCGGGGCCATTACGTGATCGAGAAATCGCTGTTCAAAAGAAAGGTCAATATAAACAGGAAACACTACAGAAAGAGCAAGAAGCTGTACTGGCCACCGAGACCGCTTTGATTGAACAGAAAAAAGATCTTGTGACGGCGGACCGTGAGATCGTCAAGAAGATCACACTGGCTAAGCAAGAACAGGGAGTGGCTCTGGAACAAGCAGAGCGAGATAAAGAAGTGGCTCAAGAGGAACTCGAAGCCGCCAAAGACCAGGCTCTGGCGATTCTTGCCAAAGCACGTGCTGAAGCAGCGGTGATCGGGTTTGAGAATGTTGCAGACGCAGCGGGTTGGAAACGGTCTGTGGATGCATTTGGAGGTGATGGTTCAGGATTTGGTCGTTACGTTCTTTATCAGAAGCTTGCTCCCGGCTTCCGAAAGATCATGACGAACACAGCAGACTCTCCATTGATGAGAGTGTTTGACAATTTTGTGGATGAGACACAGGTTGCGCCGCGCCCTGTCACCCCGGAATTGTCAGACAACTAAACGCGTCTGTTGCCAAGATAAAACAACTCTCACAAGGAGAAGACTCATGAAAAAAATATTAACCACGATTACCTCGATTTTAATACTGTTGCTAGTGCTACTCGGACTCGGATTTCACTGGACCGTTGATCGTATTTACGTAGAAGAAGGACAAAGCCTTCAGCTTCGTTACAAAGGGCCTCTCATCTTCGGAACTCGAAAAAAAGCCGAAGCCGGGATGTGGGCGCAAGATGGTGAGATGGGGGTACAGGCCGAATTACGAGGTCCCGGACGACACTTCTACTGTCCGATCTGGTGGGAACGCAAAATTGTGGATGACATCGTCATCAAACCCGGCGAGATTGGAGAGGTGACTTGCAAACTCGGAAAAAACCTAGAGGGGGCCAACTTCCTCGTAGAAGGTGATATTGGAACGACCAAGCACAAAGGTGTGCTCCGCAAGGTACTTCATCCCGGGCGGTACAGAATCAATCCTTACGGCTACACAGTTGAAGTCAAAAAGCGTGTCGATTTTACATCCGGCCAAACAAATAAAGTCGCAGGTTGGGTCGAAATTCCGACAGGCTATGTAGGCGTTGTCACACAGTTGTCAGAAAATCCGGCAACGGGTACGAAAAAGGGCGTTCAGAAAAACGTGCTGCCGCCTGGAAATTACCCGATCAATGGACGTGAACGACAAATCGACATTGTGGAAATTGGTTATCGTCACAGTACAATTCAGGTTGAAGTCAAACATGACGCGAATGGAAATATCGTCGTCGACGAAAATGGTGAACCACAGATTTCCGATATGAACAGCGGAATCGCATTTCCAAGTGCTGACGGTTTCCCGATGCACATCGACTTCACGGGGATCTGGGGGCTGATGCCTGATCAAGCACCACACGCTGTCAGAACTTTTGGTAATGTTGATCAGGTCGAAAAGAAAGTGGTGTTGCCTCAGATCGAATCGATCTGCCGAAACAATGGTTCGGAATACAAGGCCGTTCAGTTACTGGTGGGCAGCGACCGTGAGGTTTACCAGCGAACGTGCCTGGAACAATTCCATAGTGTGCTGGACGACAAAGCAATTACGCTACTGTATGGGTTGGTACGTCATGTTTACGTGCCCAAACAGGTACGTGAACCTATTCAGTTGGCTTTTATTGCAGATGAGCTAACACTGACACGTGAAGAAGAACAGACTACCGCGAAAGAAGAAGCCAAACTGCGTGAAGCAGAAACCAAAGTAGAACTGGCAACCGACACAGTAGACGCTGACACGGCAAAACAAGTCGAAGAAGCAAAGGCAGGAGGTGAGCGAGAAGCAGCAAAGATTCGGGCTGAAACAGAGAAACTGGTAGCCGCAATTGACAA
This sequence comes from Gimesia aquarii, assembly GCF_007748195.1. Taxonomy (NCBI): domain Bacteria; kingdom Pseudomonadati; phylum Planctomycetota; class Planctomycetia; order Planctomycetales; family Planctomycetaceae; genus Gimesia; species Gimesia aquarii. The sequence goes on along the minus strand of NZ_CP037920.1, from coordinate 953,389 downwards.
AGAAACTGAAGAGTTGAAAGCACAGGCTGTCACCATTTTGGGAGAAGCCACAAACAACGGTAAAAAAATGGTTGAAGAAGCGAAAGCGGACCGATTTAAATTAGCCGTTGAGGCCTTCGGATCACCCAAAGCCTACAACGACTGGTTCTTTGCCACCAATCTGCCAGAGAACGTGGAACTCAACTTCCTGTATGCAGGCGAAGGAACGCTCTGGACCGATATGAATTCAGCAAATGCGGGATTCGGTATCCGAGCAACCGTCCCGCTGAAATCAGGATCTACTGAAAAACAACGAACTCGATCTTTACCCAAACAGAGGGGACCCATCAAACCTGTGAATCGATTGTCTACAGCTAAAAAGGCGCGATAGCTCTCTCTGCATTGTCATGCGACTCATCACTGGATATGCTCATATTTTGGGGAGGCACCAATACATGATTGGTATTGTGCCTCCCTGAGTCATTTGATGATGGTCGAGTTAATCTCTAAACAAGTAGAAAATCGCATGACGACTTGCGCATTGAAATGTCGTCAGGCACTGTGTATTGGAGGCACCTTTATTGGCTCATGGCGATCACTTAAGTAACAGGCAGCGTAAACGCGCCTTCTTCTCGATGTTAATCATGGTTCCCCTGGCTGGGGCTGCGACTGATATCTACGTTCCTTCTCTGCCAGCGATGGCGCATGCTTTCGATGCTTCTCGATTCGCAATTCAATGCACTCTACTGATCTTCATGGCATTTTATGGACTCGGCCAGATTATCGCCGGGCCACTGACCGATACTTTCGGTCGCAAAATGCCAACACTCTTGTGCACAATTGTTTTTGTGCTTGCCTCTGTCGGTATCGCCTTGTCTCCCCCCCTGTGGGCGGTGATCGTATTACGAGCAGTACAAGGGCTCTTTGGAGCGACCTCTGCAGTCGCAGCGCGTGCCATTGTAGCGGACTGTTACGATGGCACAGGACGGACCAAAGCCGCTAACTGGATGACGATCGCCTGGGCGACAGGTCCGATTCTCTCCCCCGCCCTGGGTGGTTATCTCCAGGTCTGGTTTGGCTGGACGGCGTCCTTCTGGTTTCTGTCCGGATGGGGAACAATCGTCGTGTTGGTTTCGTTACTCATCTTACCTGAGACACGGGTCAACAATTCTAATACTCAGTTCTTCGAAGCATTCAAACTCTATAAGCAAATGGCCACAGACCGTGTCTACCTTCCGACCGCACTGGGTATGGCCTGTTTAATTTCGGTGATGTTCGGCTTCGAGGCAATGGGACCTTTTTACATCCAAACCGATCTGAAACATAATCCTATCTTCTACGGTCATTTGCAGTTGATCCTCGGATGCCTATGGCTGGCAGGCAACTTCTTCAACCGCTTTATTAGTGCGCACATTAAGGTGATCCGAATCATCACCGCTGCTGCCGGGATTTCATTACTGGTCAGTCTACTCATGCTCGTGCTTGATCTCTCGGGTGTGTTTAGCGTGATGGCGATAGTAGTCCCTGCTGGAATCGTTTATTTCCTGATGGCCATGATCTGGCCGAACGGATATTCTTTATGCCTGGGTCGATTTCCAGATGCAGGCGGCTGTGCGAATGCACTGGTTAGTGGGCTATTCATTATTGTCAGCGCATTCTTTACTGCAATTGCTTCGTTTATGCATTCGCTAACTGCCTGGCCAATGTGGTCACTATATGTCCTCGTTTGTACCGCCACACTTGTCTGCTTTCGAGGATTCCTCAAACAAGAGTTCGATTACAAAGTGCGCTGAATAATCTCTTCAGTGATAGAAAATAAAAAGGCTCTGTTCCTGGAAACAGAGCCTTAACGTAATCAAATCGAAATCACACCAGAGTGCGAACGGACTTAGCGACGGCCACGATGACCTCGATGTCCATGGTTCCAATGGCCACGGTTTCCGTAACCTCGGTATCCCCAGTTACCACCACGGTATCCATTATAGTAGCGACTACCACCATAGTAGCCTCTGCCACCATAAATACTAAAACCGAATGAAGGTCTTCCATAATAGTAGTTGGAGCGGTAAGAAGGATAGGCATTATAAAAACCACCATACCCTCCATAACCGTAGCCTGAGTAACATCCCCCGGCCTGAGCTTCTTGAGCGGGAGTCAACAACAGCGCGCCCCCCATCACGAGTCCCATGCAAAGTGCCAGCTTCAATGCTTTTGATTTTCGAGGAGTTGACTGCACCTGGCCAACTGTGTTTGTTTTGTTTCGCATCGTTTCTCTCCTTGGAAAAAGAACCAAAAATGAGTGCAGCAGAATTTCTGAAACGTCTCCCCTTTATTGCCTGACACTCGATAGCAACGCAGTAGAGAACTCTCAGGTTTACCTTCTCTCTCAGCTTGCTGTATTCAAAATATCGCGATCAGCGTGCCGAAGACTCGAATTTGCCTTCATAACCGTTTAAATTATTTATTCATATACACTTAAGTAATGCATGCTGTTCCTCTATCGAAAATTGAAACCCTAAAAACCGTCTCGATATCGCATCCTTGAGTATCAAAATGATGGCAGGTTTTGAGGAGAGTTAGGCAGGATCTGCCGAAGCGATCGAGATAAAAAAACAAGCCTCTCATTCAAATGATCGGGCCGAACCAAATGAATGAGAGACTTGAAAAACGTGCCAGATTGAACCTGTAAACAGGAACCGGCCCGACAAGATCAGTTAAGTCCTGATCGTGGCGGATCTATTAAAAACATGGATCACCATCCATAGTAGTAACCAAATCCAGGTGAGTAAAAACGTGCCCCGCTTCCACGGTAATAGTAGTTGTTATACCGACGCTGATAGCGATTAATATTGTTATTTAGCTGTCGATCAAAGCGTTGTACATCACGAGATGCTTGACGGAAGTTGCGTTCGAGCTGACGGGACTGCCTTCGAATTTGCTTCCAAACGGGTGGCCTGGCCTCGCTCGATTCAATAGCACCCACAAATAACACACTAGACGCCAGCATGGCGACGGTCAGTGCACGTTTCATTGGTCTTGTCTCCTTGATAAGAACCTTGTTGATTGACTATGTTTTTCCATTGAATAAAACCAACGGTGATCATCTTTCAACAATTTTATAAACAGGAGAGTTGCAAGAGCTGTGCCAGTTAGGAAGGATCTGATTTAATAACTATAAATCATTACTCAGATTAGATTTGGGATTAAATTAATTTTCGACATACAAAGACGTATTACAAACGACTGTTGTAAAAGTGAAAAAACTGTGGTCGAAAAGAAGACAGTTAATTCAATCAGAGACCAAGACGATCCATCAAAACAATCAAATAATTCCTTCAGGCAGTAACTTCGTTTAGGTAACTGGACTCTTTAACACACCGATTTTTTCGATCTTGGCTTCCATCTGATCACCGGGCTTAAGAAATTTATTTTTGGATGCTCCTACACCACTCGGAGTACCAGTAGAAATAATATCTCCCGGCTCAAGATGGACAAAACTCGATATGAATTCGATGATTGCTGCGACCGGGAAAATCATTTCAGCTGTTGAGGCATCTTGCTCAACATTCCCATTCACAGAAAGACTCATTTTCAGAGTCTGGGGATCTCGAATATCATCTGACGGTGTGATGCAAGGTCCCATGGGGCAAAATGTGTCGTGCCATTTCCCATGTTGCCAGTCAAAGAAAGAATCTTTTTCACGTTCGGTTCGATTCGGATTCGGTCGAAATTTTCGGTCAGAAATGTCGTTGATGATGGTATAACCGGCAACATAATTAAGCGCCTCTGCTTCAGAAACACCTTTGCATGCTTTACCCATCACGATTCCCAACTCCAATTCCCAGTCTATATGATCGGGAGAGACTTCAGGAATTTTGACAGGCTGTCCTGGATGCGTCAGTGTGGTTAGTGGAGGTTTCATAAACACATAAGGAAAGGTTTTTTGTCTTTCTTCTGCTTTGCCTCCCCCTTCTTCGATATGCTTGGAATAATTACCGGCAAGAAGCAACAACTTAGAAGGAGCAGGAATGGGAACCAGTAACTGCACATCATCTGTCATGATAGAAATCGGAAACAGCTCCTCATCCATTGCCTGTTTCAGAACTTTTTCCAACCTAAATAATGTGTCTCGCTGTTCTCCTCCCGGCAGAAATGGTATGAGCCCTTCAGTCTCATCCAGCATCACTCCCGCCATTTCCGCAGCAGCACTTAAAGGAATGATATTCTCATCCTGATAGAAACCAAGTGCGACTTTATTTTCCGATTGAAATCGACATAAACGCATAACTTAAGGACTCCTGAATGGGGGGAGATATTGGGAGTGAATTGCCCTGAATAGCTTATATCCTACCGATTATTTCATAGAAGACCAATTCAAGGGATCTATTATGATAGCTGCTTCTGGAATCTCTTTAAACTGATGCCGATGATTCCAATGCAACATAAGCTGAGCCCCAATACATAAGGCAATAAATCAGCGATATCCGCGCCTCTTAATACGATTCCTCTGAGTATTTCCAGAAAATAGGTCACGGGAATGAAAAATGTAAACAGATAAATGGGTAAAGGCATCTGTGATCGTGGGAACATAAATCCCGACAATAGCACGGAAGGTAACATCACCAGAAAGGCAAACTGAATCGCCTGCAACTGTGTTCTGGCAATTGTCGATACCAACATTCCCAATCCGAGTCCACATACAAGGAATAAAAGAGACAACAGCAACAGTTCCCACAAACTGCCGTGAATCGGCACTCTGAAAAAGAAAACCATGACAGTTAAAACAACCAGAGTTTCCACAAACCCGATCAAAGCGTACGGAGCCAGCTTTCCCAACAATAAACCGGATTTACTGACTGGTGTGACAAACAACTGCTCCAGAGTTCCTAATTCACGTTCTCTGACAATGGCAAACGAGGTTAAAAAAAGTGTGACGAGTTGTAAGATGATTCCCACTAATCCCGGTACAAAAAAATGTGAACTCTCAAGATCCGGGTTATATAAAAGACGAGGCCTAATCTCAATCGGAAGTGCCGCTTCGCCACGCGCATCACGAGAGGGAACCGCAGGCAGGGTGTCAGCGAAGTGTTTCGTCATATTTATTGAAAGATTCATTCCCAGTAAGTTCGATGCATTCAATGCCGTTGTGGCAACTTGAGAATCGCTACCATCAATCAAAACCTGGATAGAAACCTGCTCTCCCTTTAGCAGACGATCTGAATAGTCGGGAGGTATGATCACACCTACTTTGGCTCTGCCAGATTCAAACGCGTTATGAAATGTGTCTTGATCAAAGACGCGCTCGATAATCTGGAATGTGCGCGTATTGGCAAATGCATCTCTCAGTTCGCGCGAACTGGACCGACCGTCCAGATCATAGATGACCGTTGGAATATTTTCGATTTGTGTATCAATGGCAAAACCAAAAATAATCGTTTGTAGCACAGGTACGGCAAAAACAAAAAACAGAGTCGATGGTTCACGGCGGATATGAGTGAATTCTTTCACCAAAATGGCCCAGAACCCTGCCAAAATTCCTGTTATGTTTTGAGAGGATTGTGTCTTCGTTCCCAAATCCTCAACAGGTAATTCTTCGACCATCGCTTCAGGTGCTGACAAAAACGGGCTGTGCCCCTCTGAAGTGTCGATTGACTGTTCAGAAACTCGATTATTCAATTCCTCAGCCCGACTCAAGGTCACAAATACATCTTCCAGTGACGGGGTAATGGGTCTGACTTGAACTGCTTCCTGTTGATCCGGAATACAAGAAATAAAATCCGCTTCGGATAACTGTTGACTAGCCAGCACATGAATTGTTTGACCGAACAGCGTTGCATCTCGAACACCATCCATTTCGCGAAAAGTCGTCAGTTTCGTAGCCGGATGTGCCGTTTCAATTTCCCACCGCGCTGTTCCTAGGGGAGTAACTCTGGGTAGCTGTTTGAGTTCGTCTGGTTTTCCGCAGACAATCAGACGTGCATCATATATGTATCCCACATCACTACAACGCTCCGCTTCATCCATATAGTGTGTGGTGACAAACAGTGTTACCCCCTGCCCCGCTAATTCAAAAAGTAAGTCCCATAAATCCCGTCGTGCCACAGGATCAATGCCAGCCGTGGGTTCGTCTAAAAAAACCACCTCAGGTTCGTGGATGAGAGCGCATCCCAAGGCTAAGCGCTGTTTCCAGCCTCCCGATAAGTTACCAGCCAGTTGATCAAGCCGATCTCCCAAAGAAGTCAACTCGATGATCTCTTGAAACCGCTGTGTTAATTTTTCTGAATCGAGACCATAGATCCGTCCGTAGAACTCAATATTTTCCTGCACACTTAAATCTGAATACAGGCTGAACTTCTGAGACATGTAGCCAATATGCCGTTTGATCAATTCAGCATCACGAGAAACATTGTAGCCTAACACATGCGCGGAGCCTTCCGTGGGTTCCAGAACTCCACATAGCATACGAATAATCGTCGACTTTCCACTACCGTTCGGTCCCAGCAAGCCGAAGATAGATCCACGTTGTACTTCAAAACTCACATGATCAACGGCCCGAAGACTACCAAAATCACGCGTTAACTCATCAATCTGAATCACAGGACTCATGGTCTGGTGTCCTTCCGATCTAACCAGACATCAGCTGACATTCCAGGTCTGAGCAATTTGTCCTGATCTTTGATTCTGACTTTAATGCGAAAAACCTGTTTTGATCGTTCTTCGGGCGTCTGTACATTTCGGGGAACAAACTCTGCTTGACGAGACACAAAAGTCACTCGTCCTTGAAAGACCTGATTGGGATAACTGTCAATTGTGACATCCACTTCCTGGTCAACTTGTATATCCAAATGATTCTCTGGAACATAACAACGCACCCATAAGTTGTTCCAATCCAAGATGGAGACAACGGGAACATTGCCTCTTACCAGATCTCCCGGTTGTAAAGTCACTGCTTCAATCGTTCCATCAAGGGGGGCAATGATTTTTAACTCCTGAATCTGCTCATCGATAATCTGTAAACCTGCTTCTGCCGCTTTGACGCTCGCCTCTGCACGCTTGATATCTTCATGCCGACTTCCATTTTTTAACAACTGCCAGGCCTCTTCTGCTTGTTTCAACTGGGCTTTTGCTTCGTCGATTTCTTCTTTCCGAGTCCCTTCTTTCAATAAATCAACCGTTTTCTGCTTTACTTCTTTTTTGGAAGCGGCGACTTGCAATTCCGTATTCGCGGTATCCATTTCATCGGTCGAGGCCGATTTTTTGGCAAATAAGGATTCGATCCTCAAATGTTTTGCTTTGGCAAGTCGGTACTCTGCATCCGCTAAATGCAGTTCCGCAATCGCAGATTCAATTTCCTGTGGCCTGGGTCCATTCACTAATAAAGTCAAACGTGCCTTTAACTGATCGACGCGCGCCTGAGCCTGAGCGACTTCTTCCACACGGAAGCCGGCCACTAATTTTTGATAATTTGCTTTGGCTTCAGCCAAACTAGCGACCGCTTCGGCACGACGTTCTAACAAATCATATGGCTCTAGTTCAATCAGTAAGTCACCTTCTGAAACGGATTGCCCTTCTTCAATCAACACACGTTTTACACGTCCTCCGACACGAGAGCCAGGTCGTATGTCATCCGCCTCGATAAAGCCAGAGACTTTCAAAGGTTCGTCCCGGTTCTGGCTATAAATGAGTGCAATAATGAGTGCAGCCGTCAGCAGAATGAGTCCTAAAATTTTATTCAAATCTTTCCCCTCATAATTGGTATCCAGTCTAACCAGCAAAACACCATTGGTCTCAATTCATCTTACTTGAACAGGTAATAATACAGTAGTAAACCTATCCTTATCTAAGAGCGTATCCTTCAAATTCTGGTTGACTTTGATTTTGTGACTCAGGCGAAACTCATGACCTGTTTCCGAGGTAAGAACTATTACAAGTTGTCTCTGAACGAACGAATGAGTGATAAAACCTCCATGTTTGATACCTTGCCCAAGAATCAGGCAACACTAAAGTCAGGCCGGAATTGTTTGATGACTCAAAAAAGAATTTTCTATTAATGGCTTGCTAGATCAATGGCCTTATCTCATTACCCTTACTCCAGATATGAAAAGTCAAAAGCACCACCTGGGCGCTGTCAGCATGATTTGGCACATGATTCGCTTTATTGGAAATCACAATAATCATCAAACAGAAACATTCTCTTAAACAAGTATCCCTATAAACCGGGGCATTAAAAGTGTGTGCTCGATTCTGTTTGAGCAGCGTATTGTAAAAGTCAGTTTTAATAAGGAGCGATGGTGATTAGTTTCCCATCGAAGAAGAGAGGAATGAAAAGAGGATTTACACTCATCGAATTAATGGTCGTTATTGCAACACTTGCAGTATTGGTTGCTTTGTTGTTGCCAGACATCCAGACAGCGAAAGATGCTTCGCTTCAAGGACAAAAAAAGGAGGGACCTTATTGGGTCTATCGAGAATATGAATATGCAGGCGGCCCTGTCGTCTCTGAGATATCCGGCTCCCATACGCATTCGTTGCAAGAGATTCTGGATATGTATGCTATCAACTTAAAAAAGCAACAGATGCAAGTTGCACAAGATTTACGCGCTGACGCTGAAACTGAAAAAGCTGGTTCCAGTAATTCTGACCAGGATACAGAGATTGAAAATAGTAATCTCTCAAAAGAAGAACAAATTAAAAGAGCCAAACGTGCGATGAAAAACTTCAAATACGACTTATCGCAAAATACGGCTTCCCTCGTTGCTCGAAGAAATCTAATGGAAGCAATCGAATCACTGACTGAGGATTTGAAAAGACTTGAATCAGAGCCATAAGGTGGCTGAAATTAAAACGAATCTTCTTCAACCCGCTTCACCCAATTACAGGTGGTGCCTGGCTTAAATAGCTATGTGCCACCTGTTTTCGTATCTAAGTTGGTTGTGCTCCGGTCCTCGAACTAGTCTGTTTTTTGTAGATATTTCAATCTAAAAAAATGGAACATTTTTTGGTGATGTTGCTCTTGGCATAAAAATAAAGAGGCGTTATAAATCCACGCCTGTTGACTTTTGAATGAGTAAACCTCTCTCACTTCACACTTACTGATTCATCTGATTAACGGGATATGCATTCGCATATTATTTCTCAAAAAACCTACCAAACCCATTACAATTGATTTTTTAAATGCCATTCATCTTTCCTTGAATCAGCTTAGCTTTTCAAGAGTGTGCATTTTCATGGACCGCCTCATCTCAATGAATGCGGAACCTGCCATGAATAATTGCGCGATTGGAAATGTGATTCTATTCAGAGAATGATAAAGGAGCACCGAAGATGCCCATCATCGTACGGGTATGCCTGCTTAGCGCAGCGTGTTTATTTACTCTCAGTCAGACGTCCTGCCATCGTGGACCCAGCGCCCAGGTTCGGCAAAGTATGTATCGTTCTCAACAGCTTTATAATCAGAATGCAGAACTGGCTATGCAACGAGATCAGTTTCAGCAGTCAGCGAACGCCCTGCAACATGAACGTGATCAACTGGCAATGCGCGCCCAGACGCTGGAATCCAATTTGAATATTGCCAACAAACGACTCGATAATTTGAATGTTGAACGCTCGGAAATGCAGCAGCGTTATGTGAGCTTGATGAAAAAAGCCAAAGGACAACCCAGTCCGTTGGATGGTGAAGCAACTCGTCGCTTCCAGGAATTGGCGGACAAATATCCTGATTTCGAATTTGACCCCCATACCGGTGTCAGCAAATTTCACTCAGATATTTTATTTGACTCTGGCAGTGATGTCATCAAGTCTTCTGCTACGGAAATCCTAACTCAATTTGCTTCGATCATGAATGACGGTAACGCGAAGCGTTTGAATGTACTTGTTGTTGGTCATACGGACGACAAGGCGATCTCCAAAGCAAGCACTCAACGTCTGCATAGAACAAACTGGCATTTATCGACGAACCGAGCTAACTCAGTTGTACTTTCACTCTCAAAGTATGGAGTGAAACAAGATCGTATGGGTGCTGCAGGTTACAGCATGTTTCAACCAGTCGTACCGAATGAGAATAATTCTGCACGACAGAAAAATCGTCGCGTTGAGATATTCGTGCTTGCACCTGATGCCGTCGTGGCTGGCTGGGACCCTAACCCAACCCTGTTGAACTAGATCCTACCATCAGAATACTGATGTGTCTCAAAGTTCGAAGTAGGTCTTAATTCCACTGAGTACACTGTCGACGGCAACGGAAGCGAGAATTAATCCACCAATCCGGCTGACAACGCTAGCACCCGAAGCACCAATCAGCTTTTGAATGGGACCAGCCAGCAAAAGTAAGAGCAATGTAATCAGCAAAACGACAAGCATCGTTATTGTAGCGGTTAATTGTTGCCCTAGATCAAAACGATGATTGTCTGTGATGAGCACGATGGCCATCATCGCTCCTGGAGAGGCAATGGAGGGAATCGCCAGTGGGTAAACAGCTTTACTCTGATGCGAGTCCACTTTACTGGACTCCTCTATTTCCGCTTCAGGTTTACTTTCCCCGAAAATCATTGTCAGCGCAAAGAGAAACAGCACCAAGCCCCCGGCAATTTGAAAAGCAGAGAGCGGGATTTCCAGTTCATCCAACAGAACCTGACCACCTACAGCAAACAGAATTAAGACAAGTCCGGCTGTGATGACTGCCCGCAATGCAATATTTCGCTGCGCAGCTTTGCTGTATCCAGCAGTGACAGCCATAAATACGGGAATGGAACCGATGGGATCGATGACAGCCCAGAGGTAAATAAAATCCTTGAGAATGTCTTCCCACTGCATGCTCTGTCTCGGCTTTCGTTATTATTATAAACTAAAATCACTTCCCGGGATCATATAAGGGATTCGGTTTGGAAGGGATTGCCGCTTGAACCTGTTTTTGCCATTGATGAAGTGTCTTTGCTAATTCTTTCGCTTTATCAGGATGACTGTTACTCAGGTCCATCATTTCACTAATATCAAGGCGCGTATTATAGAGTTCCTGGTGCCCGTCTTCAAAGAACTCTAACAATTTCCAGTCTCCCTGACGAATGACCGAAACCGGTGTGGTACGAAAACGCTGCTGCATACCCTGATATTTTTGTAAATAGGCAGGAAAGTGCCAAAATAGAGAACGTGGTTTGAGTTTGCTTTGCGGCGCTTTTAATAAGGAAACCAGGCTGACGCCATCCAGTTGATAATTTTCAGGCTTTGAGGTTTCCGTAATTTCCAGGAAAGTCGGATAAAAATCGACATTAATCACGGGTTCATCACTGGAACTTCCCGCTTTGGTAACCCCGGGCCACTTGACTAACAGCGGAACCCGGATGCCTCCTTCATACAGCATTCCCTTCGAGCCGCGCAAAGGTTGCATGGTTGTTGCCGGCCCATATCCGCCGTTATCAGACGTGAAAACGATGACCGTATTTTGAGCAAGTTTCAGCTCTTTCAGGGTTTTTAGAACCCGGCCAATGCTCTCGTCCATACTTTTAATCATGGCAGCATACGTAGCATGTTGGTGTAATTTCCCAGCCGGTTTTGTCTGGAAGTGTTTGATGTCTTCCTGCTTTGCTTGCAGTGGAGTGTGAACTGCATAGTGTGTCAAATAAAGAAAGAAAGGAGAATCGGCATTTGATTTGATGAATGAGCAGGCTTCATCAGTCAGACGGTCCGTTAAATATTCACCCTTAGTGCCATTAGTCAGTTGAGGGTTTCGATAAGGACTGAAATACCCTCCGCGCGGACTACCCGATTGATTTCCCGCAATATTGGTTTGAAACCCCTGCGATCGTGGAGACTTCCCCAGATGCCACTTACCAATGCTGGCACAGCGATAACCTGCTTGTGAAAGGACATCAGCAATCGTAATAAACTGATCATCCAAGACAGTCTTATTCGTCGCCGGTACTAACTTGCGATATTGATCATTGCCTCGTGCGGGATCGCCAACCGTATAGACTCCATGACGTGGCGTGTATTGTCCCGACATGAGACAAGCACGGCTCGGCGCACAATTAGGTGCCGCTGCATAAGCAGATGTAAATCGCATCGACTGTTGGGCCAGACGATCTATGTGTGGTGTTTCATAAAAATCACTTCCCATAAAACCAACATCTCTCCACCCCAGATCATCGATAAAAAACAGAATAACATTCGGCTTGCCGGACGCTGCTTCAGTCGAGATGAGAAAGCATGTATTCCAGCAAATGAGCCAGCACACAGTTAGAAAACGTTTCTTCATGTTCTCTCCCACAGCGAAACGGAGTGGTTTTTGATTTAGTAGTTGTTTACGATAAAATCAGGTGTATATTTTAGGCACTTATTTGCCCCCTGTCATTCCAGTATGTTGATTGATGTTACGAATCACCAATTTTCTACCGGTCCGATTCTTACACAATAAATAGCGCAGCCCTCTTGCGTAACACCAGAAAGGATGTAGAAGTGGAAAAAATTAAAGTCGGACAAATTGGCGTGGGGCATCCTCACGCCGGAGGAAAAATGCAGGCCTTACGTAAGTCAGCGGAATATGATGTGGTTGGCGTCGTCGAACCCAATGCACAACTGCGAAAGTATGCTGAATCGACGGGCATTTATAAAGACCTGCCCTTTCTAACGGAAGAACAACTGCTGAACATCAAGGGGCTCCAAGCCGTTGCAGTAGAAACACAGGTACCCGACCTGTTACAGACGGCTGAAACATGTATTGCTGCAGGTAAACACATTCACCTTGATAAACCAGCGGGATTCTCGTTACCCCACTTTAAACGAATTCTTGATCTGGCAGCACAAAAACATCTGCTGATTCAGATGGGGTATATGTACCGTTATAACCCAGGGATTGTAGTATTAAGAGATCTCTTGAAAAAAGGTTGGCTCGGCGAACCTTTTGAAGTCCATACGGTGATCAGCAAAAAAATGGACAATGTCAGTCGCGCTAAATTAGAACCACAACCAGGTGGTATGATGTTTGAGCTGGGCTGCCATGTGATTGACCTTGTCGTCCAGATTTTGGGAAGGCCAGATCAGGTAACCCCTTTCTCACAACATGCCTCTGCCATCAAAGATACGCTTCAGGATAATATGCTGGCTGTCTTTACTTATCCAAAGGCAATCGCAACAGTCAAATCCAGTTGTAATGAAGTCAATGGTTTCAATCGGAGACATATTGTCGTGTGCGGGTCAGAGGGAACGTTCCATCTCCAACCATTCGGAAGACCGACTGCCAGTTTAACTCTTGAAAACGCGCGGGGAAAATACCGTAAAGGACAACAGTCAATCGAATTTCCTCGTTATACTCGCTATATCGATGATGTCGCTGATATGGCGCGAGTGATTCGTCGCGAAAAAGATTTAGACTTTTCCTATCAACATGACTACTTCGTGCAGGAATGTGTGCTCAAATCAGCGGGGCTGCCAGTCGGTTAAGATTTTAAGTATTCGTGTTTTGGTTATTCTTGCTTGAGTTGGCCATAGGCATGCTGGGCCGAGGCGATAATGGAAATGGTTTCATCTGTTTGTAAAAGGCGCCGAACTTCTGCTTCGTCCTCGAGTGGAATAATAAATAGATCCTCAACATCATCGGTATTGGCTTTACTCAATAGACAAATGAGTGCCCAATCTGCGGCGAGCGCCATCTGAGTAGCCGTTACGAGATCTTTGGACTGTCTATCACGAAGCGGTTTAATGGCATCGAGAGGTTCAAGACAACCTGATAGAATTTGCATCCCTTCGCCGAACGGTTCATCAATCTCAGTGAGCAGTACAATGCGCCCATCCTGAGATACTAGATTTCTGGCGGTTTCTAAAACACGCCCCAATTGAGTCCACGCATGGCCTGCTGGTCCACACTCAACGGCAACCACTACCACTTCTGCTTTGTAACTTGGTTCTAACTTCCAATATTGGTCGAGAAGTTCTTTGCCTTTTCGAAAAGTGGCTTCGATACCGCCGAACACGATTTCTGAGGCGCCCTGACCAGCAGATGGAATGACCTGCAAGCTATATTGCAGCCCCAGCATCCAACCGACTTCGTCTATGAGCTGACGCAGGGGCCTGCTCTCTGCAGGAGTCAGTTCACGATGTGATTGACCTCTGCTCTTTATGACGGCTTCTTGTGAAGAGAACTCGGGATAGAGTAAACTGCCGCCTCCTGCATATCCTATAAGTGGGTCGTAGCTGATGAGTTCAATCGGAAGTATGAAGTCCGCTTCCAGCAAATGCTTTGAGAGGTAGATGCGTTCCCCACTTGCTGAGGTTCCCAGGTAGCCGAGCCCTTCTTTCGACTCAGGGTCATGTATGACCCATTGTGCATCTTGCTTTAACTCCGGATTCACCGTATCCATTAATTTTTGCTGCAGATTGAGTGAGCCAGATTGTGCTTGTAAGATTGTCACATCGGTGGCTTCGATTCCACAGTCTGAAAAAAAATCCCATACGGAATTAATGATTTCATCGACTACTGGAGTTTCATGGTCAACGACAATCGTGATTTTATCCCCGGGAATCACTGCTAAATCAAGTGGGGGTAGCTCCAGTGGATTATTTAACACATGTTGTGTTTTCAGCGGAACATCTTCCAAAGGTGGAGGCGCCTGCTGGTACCAAATCAGCCTCTCTGTCGAGATTTCGCATTGGAACTCTCGAGTATACCCGTAGTTCAGTTCGACTTTGACGGTTTCCGTGATCGACACAACAATATCCTGTTCGCTCAATAGCTTTTTATAATGATCAATAAAGTGTAAAGGGTTTCTGTCAATTTTTGCTACTGATTTGAGTTAAAAGTGACTCAAGGCTGAAATGTTAGCGATTTACAGGTGAATTCTACAGGATATCTGATCACAATATCATAATATCACAGTATAAAAACTTGGTCCTGTTAAAATGAAATACCGGACGATTGCAGATTTGAATGGTTGACAAGTTTCAGTAGAGTTAGATACACAGGCTTTGTTCCCAGACTATAGCCTGTTCTATTCAGGAAATAACATCATGACAGAAGACGATCAATTAATGATCCGAATCCAAAGTGGTGACCTGCGCGCGTTCGATGAACTAGTGGATAAATATCAGGGACCATTGATTGGTTTTTTCTTTAGAAATATTCGAGATTCGCAACTCTCAGAAGATCTTTCTCAGGAAACGCTCCTTAGAGTCTATAATCAATCGTGGGATTATATACCTCAAGGCCGATTTCGCGGTTGGATGTACAGGGTCGCTCGGAACCTGATGATCGATAGTATTCGTCGTCAATCACATGACGCACTAGTGAAAGCTTACACCGGTAAGAAAACAGATGAAGATGATTCCCTCAACCGGCTGGCAAGCGAAGTGGTTTCACCAGAAGAGAAAGCCAATATCAAAGAATTGGCATTGATTGTGGATGAACTGCTGGGAACAATTCCAGAGGACCAGCGTTTAACATTTACTCTGCACCATTATTCAGAGCTGACCCTCAATGAAGTGGCTGAAGTAATGGATACAAATCTGGCAACAGCGAAAAGCCGCCTACGACTGGCACGAGAAAAATTACGCGAGAAATTAAAGCTTATGGGTGTGACTGGCTCACAGCAGAATGAAGTATAATATGAGATTTTAGAAATATAATTGAACCTGAAAGAAGGGAATTGCGTTGACTCGATAGGGCCTTCAAAATCGCAATCTTTTCGTGAACCATTTGATACAGTATGGAGAAGAGGAGAATGAGCTATTTTAGTCGGCTCACTGACATCGTTACCTGTAATTTAACTCAATTACTTAAAAATGCAGCAGATCCTGTCATTGAAATTGAGCAGATTATTGCTGAGATGAAAGAGGGCATCGCGGGCGCTAACCGTAGCGTAAAAACAGCAATTACCAATAAACAGGCGATCCAGAAGGAACTGCAGGAACACCAGGAGCAAATTTCACAGTGGAAAGAAGCCGCCAAGAACGCGTTAGCGGCCGGTGAGGAAGTAGAAGCACGAAATTCGCTGGTCCGAAAAAAGGAAATCGAAGACTTAATGGCAGGACTAGAGCAGCAACATGAGGCAGCTCAAGCCACTTGCGAACATTTGACAACGACCTTACATGCTCTGGAAGCAAGACTCGCTGAAGCAAAACGAAAACAACTGGAGTTAACAGACTCCGATGGACTGTCTGAATCTCCTGCACAAACTACCTCTGAAGCGCCAGCATCTGCATCCAGCTTGTCACCATCACGTTCAGAGCAAATTGAATCGGAATTGGCGGCATTGAAGCGCGAATTAGATCAATCCTAAGCGTACATAAAAACTTTAGTTGTCGTGATTTCCAGCAAGAGGACTGTTGAATCAAAGTCACTATAACCAGTTTAATTGATTTGTCTTAGAATATCCGTACGCGATAAAAGTGAACAAACGATTCGATTTTACATTTGTTGGCGAAGATCGTTCCAAACAACAAGTTGGTACTTGCAACCAACCTGTTCTATTTTAGAATAAAAATAGATAAGTAGAGCAGTTCACATAGGCTTCTTTATGGCAATTACTGTTTCGAATCAGATTTCATGAAGAAGGTAATGATGTCACTGACATTATCAAAAGAACCCATAAGTTCTTCGTAAAGGCATTCGCCTGTTGGTTTTCGGATTTGATCTTACTGATCTTTCTCAGTTAATGATCCGATGACGAATAATGTTACTTCCATTTTCAACTAACTTCATTGATGTCGGAGTCGCGCCACAATGGCCAAAAAATATCTCAATCTTGAAGAAGCTGCTGCTCAGCTTGGCATGGAAACAGATGAATTAAATCGCCTCAGAGAGAATGGCGAAATTCGTGGATTTGCAGATAGAGGCGCGTGGAAGTTTCGCATGGAGGATATTGACGAACTTGGACGTTCGTTTCAGGCCGATTCCGATCCTGCGATTCCTCTAATGTCGGGTGAAGAGGATGAGGATCCGTTTGGCTCAGCCATTATGGAAGAAGAGGACATTACGAGCGGCTCAGATAGTGTCATTGACGAAGATGAGGTCGGCGAACAAGCGACAGTGATTCGTGGGAGTGTACATGATGAAGAGGAATCCCCCATCGAATTGAGCAGTTCCGATAGTGATGTACGGCTGGTTGTTGATGATGGTGACGAACTACAACTAGACAGTGAACCGGAGCTGGTTGCCGTAGGAGAAGATTCAGACAGCGATGTCAGACTAACAGATGATTCCAGTATTGATCTCAGCAGCGACAGTGATGTCAAACTGGTCGATGCTGACTCTGAACCGGACTTTGAAACTCTAGACCTCGAAGAGGGTAGTGACAGTGATGTCAAACTGGTAGCCGACAACTCAGATTTAGCTAACAGTGAAAGTGATGTTGCTCTGGTAGGCAACGATGATTTCGATCTCGGTAGTGACAGTGATGTAGCTTTGATCCAGGAAGATGACGGAGACTCATCAATTCTGGCGGAAGATAGTGGTATCTCTCTTGCATCGGATAGTGGCATTTCCTTGGCTGGCCCCCTTGATAGTGGAATATCACTAGAAGGCGCCGACGAAAGTGGCATTTCACTCGTTGATGAAGATTCCAGCGGATTATCTCTGGAAGATGACGAAGATATTTCCATCACTGCCGACAGTGGAATTTCGCTGGAGCCAATGGATGTTGAAGATATTGATAAAACTGTCCCCATGATGACGTCCGGTGGTGACAAAGACGCAACACTGGAAATCCCCACTCTCGAGGATGATGAAGACAGCAATTTTGACCTGTCAGATTCCAGTGCCGACACTAGTGTGTTGATGTTGAATGAGGACGGCGATGTCGGAGGATCATCTGGCTCAGTAATTCTGGATTCCGATGATGAAGACAGTGAGTCAGGCCTCTTCGACGACGACGATGATGATGAATTTGCCAGCGATGATTCAATGTTGTCTGACGCTTTCGATGACGACGAAGACGACTTTGATGACATCTATGATGCAGACGATAACGATTTCGATGACTCATTCCAAAGTGGAGAAAGTCATGCAGAATTTGTCGCCCCCGCAGGTTTTAGTGGTGGTCGGTCTGCAGCCATGGCACCTGAACCGGAATGGGGAGCAGGTACATTTGCCGCTCTTGGAATCTCCACATTATTATTGGGGATCTGTACTATCATGATGTATGATCTGATCCGTACGATGTGGCACTACGATGACCCTTCCAGCGTTAGCTCATTCTTTTTAGAAACATTCGGAGGGATGTTCTAAAGAGCATCTGATGCCAGTAGAGCAACCTCGGTTCAAATTTCGGATGATCTTTGGATTCAAGTACGCGTGTATTAATCCGTAAACGATTCCTTTGCCTTCATGATCAGAACGTTCTTTCTCTTTAAAGTTTTGACTAGAGCAAAGTAACAGAGTAGGAATTCATAGTAATCTGGAATATATTCAGTACGGGAGTGGCCCCACCTGATTAACTGTCTCTATTCTGGTGCATGAACATGAATTTGAAATCGTTGCTTGTATTCGTAGTACTCACGCAATTGTTTAGTAATAGCCTTGGGGCTGAGGAAGATCGGGAACTACATTATACCGATCCCAAGCCACAAGAATACAAATTGGAAGCTCGCGCCAGCGAAATAGATCCGCGCACGAAAGAACATCCAGAACTCGGTTACGTTTTTAAATCTGGTAGTAAGGTACAGGATCTTGAGCATGCCGTTGTCGATACTAGAGTGAAACCACGTGGCAAACTGGTTATCTGGCTGATGGGCTATAACAGCCAACTTTTTGATCGACTCTCCAGCTATGGTCTACACGCAATTCAAGTACACTACGCCAACCGCTGGTTTTCAAAAGTCTGCCGTGAACAACCAGTGGGAGAAACCTGCCGAGGTAATGTCCGACTGGAAGCAGCAACCGGCGAAAACTTCAGCAATCAGGTTGACATTCCCAAACCGGATGGCATGAAAGAACGCGCACTGCAGTTTGTGAAGTGGCTAGCGAAAAAGAACCCACAAGGTAAATGGGATTTTTATCTGACGCCTGACGGCAACGATTTGCGCTGGGAAGATGTCATCATGGCCGGTAGTTCTCATGGTTCAACAACCGCTGCCCGTTTTGCTAAACATCAGAAGGTCGGACGCGTGGTGATGTTTTGCGGCCCGCGAGATCAGTTACAGAACTGGCAGACACTCCCTTCCGCAACACCCACCAATCGCTATTTCGGTTTTTCGCATGTACTGGACGGCGGCTGGACCGCAGATCATTACTGCCGTTCCTGGGAACTGATTGGCCTGCATGAATATGGTCCTATCGTCAACGTCGATAAAGCAATGCCCCCTTATGCGAACACACGACGGTTGATTACGGACTTTGATGTGAAGAAAAATACCCGCCGCGCCCACTCGTCTGTTGTTCCTGGCGGCAATGCCGGCAAAGATGCGAAAGGGAAATACATTCACGAACAGGTCTGGAAATATCTCTTTACACACCCGATCGAAAAAACAGGAAAACCGGTCCCTATGGATCCACGGTGTAATAAGAATCAACGCGAGAGTTAAGGAAAGAAGTATAAAACACAAGTGGAAATGAATTGATATTTTTTCAATATAGATAAAATGATTCTCAGGAAGCACTCCCCTTAAAAGACTCATTACAGGAGAGGATGACTTTTTGAAAACGCTTTTTTTACTACAACTGATTTCCACATTCTACATGGTTGGATTGATCTGGTTTGTTCAAATCGTTCACTATCCCATGTACGACCTTGTAGGTAGATCAAGTTTCGTAAAGTACCAACAAGCCCACCAACTGCGGACAACGCTGGTAGTAGGTCCGATGATGCTGATCGAAGCAGCGACAACAGTGGCGATCGTATATTGGCCACCTCCTGGAATGGGCCCTTATTTCACTTGGGGTGGTGTCGCATTACTATTCGTTGTCTGGTTCTCTACTGCTCTATTACAGGTTCCTCGACATCATGCATTATCTTCCGGTTTTGATCCTGTACATCACCGAGCCCTGGTTGTGACGAACTGGATTAGAACTTTTGCCTGGAGTGGTAGAGGTCTAATTTTAATTTCCTATCTGTTTCAGATCTTACCCCATTAGTTTTTATTCAATAAGTTATCGTTACACGATGTAATGTAATCATCATGAATCAATTTTTGATCTTTTAGCGTGAAACTTATTAGACGACAACCTATTTAATACAGGCTTTTTAACGGTCCCACTGATTTTGCTTTGATTGAACCAATATAGCCAAATATAAAAAGAGCGATCAATCCAAGATCACCCCCTCTCACAGTTACAAATTTAACTGCTGAGAACCAAGAACTCAGCCCTCCTTGATTCTTTTCAAACTTTATACACACATGCATTCGCTCAGCATTAGTTCTGTGTCAGATACGTCAAGCAGTAAAAACCAGTACTAAAATAGTAAGTAACCCGCATATCTTCCTCTTTAAAGCCAGAATAAAAAGCAATTTCGACATGGATCATCTAACAATGATCAAAATCGAAAATAATCTCCCTAAATTGAATTTTCTGTGTAGTCTAAGCTCACTATCTGGAATCTAACTAGGACGGATTCTGCCAATTCGTGTTTAAACCCAAATCTGGCCAGAAAGTAAGACTAGTTTGATGAACGAAGTCGTCGTAAACAATGTTTTTTTTCAGCAATTGCTTCAAAACCAGGGACCACTTCATGCCTACGTACTTTCACTAGTTGGAAATACAACAGACGCACGCGATCTGCTCCAGGACATCAATCAATGTTTGTTAGAAAAGCGAGATAGTTTCACCCCCGGAACAAATTTTCTCGCCTGGTCACGTAAAGTTGCCTTCTACAAAGTTCAATCGTACTGGCGTGATAAAAATCGCAATCGGCTATTATTTGACGATGACCTTTTGAATAGCATGTCAGAAACGATTGAGAATATGCCCGACTTATACACTGAGCAAATCGAAGCCCTTCGGTCCTGCATTACGCTTCTCCCTTCTGACAAACAAAGACTAATGCAACAACGATATGGTCAATTCATGTCTCTCAAAAGTATCGCAGAATACGCGGGAAAATCAGAAAAAGCAATTGGGGTAATGCTCTTACGAATCAGACTGCAACTTCAGGACTGTATTCAAAAAACAATTGCGGCAAGGTCCCGAATCTAATGATTACTGAAAGTTCAACCAATTGGGAAGATCCACTCCCCAAGCTGGTGGCGCTCTATTTTGATAATAAATTAAACGAAAAAGAGCTAAGGATTCTACAGACTCGATTGAAATCGGACTTGGAAGCCAGAGTTTTTTTTGCACAGTTCTCAGCTTTACAAACACAACTGGAATGGGTCTATACTGATTCAACAGTTCCACAGGAAATGATGCACCTTCCTGCATCAATACAATCGAAGAGGTGGAACTGGAGCCATGTTATGTATATCGCCACCTGTATCTGCCTCGTCTTAGGCGGGCTGCTATTTATTCACCTGACAACCCCTGTTGCCCATGTGTTTCCCATAACGGACAGTCTCTGGAAAACTGGCCCTGTCGAACAGAAAGAGACTTTGTTCTCTGGCTCCACGCGATATCTTCTCCGAGGAGCAATTGAAATACAGTTTGAGTCAGGCTCCGTTATCAGCCTAAAAGCCCCTGCCTCGTTTACAACCAACGGAAAAAATGCCGTTTATCTGGATCAGGGAAAACTTGTCGCCGACATTCCAGAATCGGGACATGGTTTCGAGGTAGAAACACTTGCAGGCAGAATTGTTGATCTAGGAACTTCCTTTTCTGTAAATGTTATAGAAAATCAGAATACCGAGATCAATGTCTTTCGCGGCAAGGTTGTGGTAGGAGATGTCAACAGCTCGTCTATTCAAGAAATTAAAACGAATGAAGCAATCCAGATTGATTCCCTCACAAAAAAAATCGTAACCAGACCTTATTCCAGTAGCGATTTTATTCCACTTATCTCTCGTGATTATCCTGTTCTGAATTTCTCAAAGAGTATTATCTTTCAAGAAAAAATTCCGGACTCAGTTGCCAGCGGATCATTCCAGGTGATTGAGCGTGATAATCATATTTTCCTCTTCCCAGAAACACGAAATGTAAAACTTCATTCTGATCTTAACGTTTCAATCTCTCAACCTGGAAGATATTGGTCCTACGAACAAATCGAAAAAGAAACTGATCTCATACCTCGTGGCACACAGGTTGATTGTTATCGACTTTATTACGACCCTGCCAGCGATGATGAAGAGAATTTGATACCGACAGAGGGAGAGATTGAGTTTGACCAACCTGTGCTCGGATTAATTACTACCAAAAAGCTATTAATACAATCGGATTCGCAATTCAATCCATTATTAATTAAGAACCCCCAGAGAATGATTAACCATCAGGAAATAGAAATTAGACTAGTTGAGGATGGAAAGACTCAGGATATCGTGACCCTCTCGCCAGACCGAAAAAAATTGTCTGTTAAGTTATTCACCGGGACAGCTTACGTTGATGAATTGCGAGTGCTTGTTTCTGCGCCCTGATTTTTCTTTGGAAATAGACTGATTCATTACTGTTTTATATGACCATTATCATTACATAGCTCTCTTAAAGCTGAGCTGAATTAAACTTGATGTCGTTATTTATTTTTTAAGAAGGAGAGAACCATGAAGTTACATCGTACAGCTAATCAATCAAAAGGGTTTACTTTAATAGAACTTCTTGTTGTGATTGCCATTATTGCTATTTTGATCGCTCTGCTTCTGCCAGCGGTCCAACAGGCTCGAGAAGCTGCCCGTCGTTCCCAGTGCAAAAATAACCTGAAGCAGATTGGTCTGGCGATCCAGAACTATCACGATGCATTCACCACATTCCCCCCCGGTTATGTTGACGAACGGGGCTCAGGTGGAACACTTGCGGATAACGAGGGACATTGGGCCTGGAGCACAATGATCTTGCCATATATTGATCAGGCTCCCCTCTATAATCAGATGAATCCAGGCCCAATAACCGCATCAACGGCTTTGAATGATGCAGTCATCCGCACAAGCATGCAACAGCCGCTCGCCGCATTCCGCTGTCCCTCCGACACCGGGCCAACTCTGAATGGAAATGCCGGCCAGGGAATTCAGGCAGATAATGGAACGAATTATGAGCTTCCTGTGTCAAACTATATTGCTTCCAATAATAACCGTACCTTGCGGCAGTCTCGTTCATCGAACGGTGCTAATGGTGGTTCGGGAGCCACAGGCGCATTCTGGCGCGACAGCAAATTGCGGTTTCGCGATATCACGGACGGAGCGAGTAATACGATTTTGGTCGGTGAGCGGTCATATAAGTTGGGTACAAGCAATTATTTCGCAGGAACTCTTTATGCTGCTCGTGAATTTGGTGGAACGAATGGTCCGGAGCAGGCGAGTGGAAACCAGGGGCTGATCGCAATCTTCGGAGGCTCGACGTATCCAATTAACCCAGCGAATCCGTCAAACGTTCCTACTCGTCAGGCTTTCAGCAGTCAACATACCGGGGGAGCTCATTTTGTCCTCGCGGATGGTGCCGTGCGATTCATCAGCGAAAACATCGACCTTAATACAGATAATGCCGTCAACAGTACGCTGGAAAGTCTGATTGGCGTTGCCGATGGGCAAGTCATTGGTGAATTCTAAACTCCTCCACAAGTTCAGTGTTATTCGGGTTCGATTTGTCGAAACGTTCTCAGTTGTCGGGCGTTTCAATGAGCGACACTCGAATCTTCAACGATGACAGTCCACTACGATTTCGTTGCCTTGATAATCGCGGGAGACACTTTGCACAGGGCAATCTATTGCATTGAAAGGATAATTACCATGCCACTCAGGTTGTTGAGTATGTGCGCGTTAAATTGTTTCACCCTCTTGATGTTGACAGGCTGCGGGGAGTCGGGCCCTGAACTCGCTTCCGTAACAGGCCATGTTACTCTCGACGGTAAACCAATAGCCAATGCGCGGGTTGAGTTTTCCCCATCGGAAGGACGAACATCAGTCGGTACAACAAATGCCGAAGGCGTTTATGAATTACAATACTCAATCGAAAAAGCAGGAGCGGTGATTGGTTCACACAATATAAAAATCACCACGGAACGTGCGGCGACAGGAGGTGAAGGGGGCGAGCCGCTGGTGCCCGGCTCCAAAGAACTGCTCCCATCAATTTACAATTCGAAAAGCAGTTTAACTGAGGAAGTCACACCTGGTGAAAATATGATTGATTTCTCACTCAGCAGCCAGCCCAACTAACGGGAACCAGTTCGCGGCGGAAATTCGCAGTATTCTGGCACGAAGCGTAGACTGCGGTTAGTGACAGCGTAACCCAGCAATAAAAATCAGAGTCCGTATTGGGTTGTCTTCGAAATATTCCTCTTCTGGGGCGGAGCAGCCACTATATGCTGCCGATCTGAGAGACGATCTCCCTCCTCCCTAATACAAAAAGGGCGGTTGATCAGAAATCAACCGCCCTCTCGCAGTTTCAATTTTCAATTACTGAAAGCGCTTCTGGCTTCTCTTTGACTAGTTGCTGACACAAGTCTTGGGAGCCGGTGCAGTGCATGTCTTTGGCGCGGGGCAGCAGACAGGCACTTTACGGCAGACTTGTCTTGGCACACATCGTGTTTTCGTGACACAAACAGTTCGTGGCACACATTTGGTTCGCGTTACATATCTCGTGCAGCACACTTGCTGGCAAGTTGTGTAAGGAACTTTTCGAGTACAGGTCTTTTGCTCATAGCTACAGGTGGTGTAAGGAACCTTTCTGGTTCGGCATTCTGAAACCATGGTGCAAGTTGTATAAGGAACCTGTTTAGTAACACATTCTTCCTTCCAGCAACAAGTCGTGTAAGGAACTTTACGAGTGCGGCATTCACGCACCATCTTGCAGGTTGTGTAAGGAACTCTCTTGGTTCGTGTTTCACACTCATAACGAACACATGTGTAAGGCACCTTTTTGGTAATCGTGCAAGGAACTCGCTCACATACTGTGTAAGGAACCCGCTCGTGCTTTACTTCGCGCTGGTAAGTTGTGCAGCAAACCTTTCTGGTCACCGTCTTGGGACACCAGATACGTCGGCAAATTGTTGTTCCAGGACATTGAACTTTCACTTTTTTGCAGCAACCGGGCTTGTAGATCGGGCAGCATGAGCTGCAATCATATTCCCAGGTCCCTGGTTCACAGATACATTTTTCAACGACTGGTCCAGGGCAGTGTTCTGTGGTTGTTTTCCATTCACCACAGCAAACTTCAACGTTATGCCAGGTATGAACAGGCTTGCAAACAGTACGGCAGACATCCCGGTAACAGGTTTTGTATTTTGTTTTGTAAATCGTGCAGCAGACATCCCGATAGTGAGTTTCGCAAATTGGACGTCTTACTGTGTAACAAACGTCGCGATAGCAAGTGTTATAAACAGGCTTACATACCGAGTAGCATACATCGCGGTAGCAAGTGTTATAAACGGGCCGTCTGCGTTTGCAGGTTACTGTTCGATAACAGGTCTTGTAAACGGGACGACAGACTTTGTAGCAGACGTCTCGATAGCATGTTTTGTAGACAGGCTTGCAAACCGTATAGCATTCATCACGGTAGCAGGTCTTGTAAACATTCTTGGTGTATTGAACAGGAACTTTTTCGCAGATTGTATCATACACTGTTTTTTGACAGGTATAGTTCTGCTTTTCCCAGACAGTATCAATGACTGTCTTGTAACAGGTATTTGAACATTGTTTGGCAGCGCTATAATCACCACAGGATGCACATGCTTCTGTGGGACAACAGTTATAACTACCTGCTCCCAGGTAGCCTGCCTGGGCATTCTCTCCAAAGCAGGCCATTATCATTGCGGCCGCCAGAAGGGGAATCCAGGTTGTATTTTTCATTGGTCTATTCCTCTACTTATTCATTTCAGCAAACAAAATTGAAAACTGGATACAGTTAAAATCTACTTCGTCACTAAACTTGCCATCTCTTAACCGATACACCTATTCCACTTTGTCTTACTACTCATTCTTTTCTCAGTGGTCACCACAAACCGTTCGATCACTACAATCGATACACTGTTGAGTTCTGCTTCGATATAAAATCGTGCACTCGACCGATTCAGCACTCAAAACTCGGTTACTGGAAATGTGATGTAACTCCTGTGATAGCAATCTTCAAAACTGATCTAAGAGAAACCTTGTTATACCTCGATGAAACATTGACAGCCTGCTATCCTCAAAGGGATGAATTCACTCTTAAATCTTTTCCATAGTAAAGTGAGATACTTACATGAAGTTTGCGATTTGTCAGGAATTGTTTGTTGATTGGGACTGGGAAAAACAATGTAATCTGATTGCCGAAATTGGCTACAAAGGAATTGAATTAGCGCCATTCGCTTTTGCAGACCGCCCCTCAGATATTTCTGCAGAACAACGAGCTGCAATCCGCAAAACTGCTGAAGACCGTGATTTGGAAATCATTGGTCTGCATTGGCTTCTGGCAAAAACAGAAGGGTTACATTTGACCACTAACGATACGGGGGTCAGAAAAAACACTGCAGACTACCTCATTGAGCTGGGAAATCTTTGTGCCGATCTTGGTGGTGACTTAATGGTGTTTGGTTCTCCTTTTCAACGCGATATTGAAGAAGGCATGTCAGCCGAGCAAGCATACGAAAATGCCGCAGAAGTTTTCCAAAACTGCCTACCTTTAATTGCAGAACGGGGTGTGCGGATTTGCATGGAACCACTCACAACCAAAGAGACCAATTTTATAAATACCTGTGAAGATGCAATGAAGCTGATTGATATGGTTCAAGCCGATAATTTTGTTTTACATCAAGATGTGAAAGCAATGTTGGGTGCTGAAACAGAATCCATTCCTGAATTAATTCAGAAGTATGATACAAAAGTAGGGCACTTTCATGTGAATGATTCTAACCTCCTGGGACCAGGAATGGGCGAGACAGATTATCATCCCATCTTTAAAGCGCTGAAGGAAAGTTGCTATCGAGGATGGATCTCTGTTGAAGTTTTTGATTATGAACCAGGCGCAGAATTGATTGCGCGCGATAGTTTTCGTTACATGAAAGATGTCTGGGAAAGCGTCTGAAACGCTCAAAAAAAGCGATCAAGCAAAAAAATTTCAGAAAACAGCAAAAAAAATTTGACGTACTTTTTATGCTTTTTTGAAAACGCTTCTGCTGTTTTTTTCAAACAACTTTTTATAAACAAACTGATTTTAAAAACATCAAAGAGGTTGTTTTTACGCTATTATAGTAGTGTTAAATCAACCCCTCTTTTTATGACTCATACGTTGCGTTTTATGAAATCATTACTTAAACGTTACGACTTCAAGTGGAATCACAAAGTACGCGCGCCTTTACAACAAGCCAAAAATAGTCATTTCACAAAATAAATGACTTGCAGAATTTTAGGAAATATTTACGATGATCCACATTAAATGGATGTAAGTCCTTATTGTGTAATGAGTGTCAATTTAGAAATCGTTTGATCTCATGATACTTCATTTTCAACAAGGGTAAGCATCGGGGTTTGTCAAGGTTGACAAACTCAATTCTTATTCGTTGTGGCAGACCTTTGCCGACTTATAGCCCGGAGCCAGCGGCAAGGCAGCCCTCGTTTAACTCTCAAAGGAGGATTTGCGGTGGCAAAGAAAAAGGCAAAGAAAAAAGCAGCACCAAAGAAAAAGGCTGCTCCAAAGAAGAAAAAAGCAGTAAAGAAGAAAGCTGCTAAGAAAAAAGCTGCTCCAAAGAAGAAAAAAGCAGTAAAAAAGAAAGCTGCTAAGAAAAAAGCCGCTCCAAAGAAGAAAAAAGCTGCTAAGAAAAAAGCAGTGAAGAAGAAAAAAGCTGCTCCAAAGAAGAAAAAAGCTGCTAAACGGAAACGATAGTCGTCCATTTTAGTATTTGGAGACAACAAGCCATAACGAGTAAGAAGCGATCGAAATTTCGATCGCTTCTTCTATTTCTACTGCTCGCGTATTTCAAAATCTTTACCTTGAGCCACTTTACTGAATAAGAATCAGAAAAGAACCCTACTCCTCTTATAGTGGCACCTGGACTTGCTTTAACGCTACAATTGCCCAGACATCGCTTATCAATTTTCAGCAGACTGAAAGAATCATTCGCATTGAATCAAAGCAGTAAAGCATTGACTTTGAAACCAAAACGTAAGCTTTGGCGCACCCGATTTAAAATGGCGCGTAGCACGTTTTCCTTTGCAACACGCATCCCATATCAAGAAGTCTGTCAGCCGGAAGTTTCTGAAGAAGAATTACAACATTGGGGAGAATACATTCTCTTATCCGATTCCGTTTGTGTGTTACATCGAGATGGAACAATCACAAGACGCGCGCATAATCTGACAAAACTTCATGCAAATGAATCGTTAGCACAATGGGATGAGGTCTACCGTTTTTATGATCGCCAAACCTCACTTTATAAAATTCAAACAGCCAAAGTCCATCTCCCCGATGGGAGTTCCAAGAAAGCCAAAAAAGTCGTTCAACCCTATGGGCAAACTTATTTAAACTTTTATCCACTTCGACCAGGTGTGACGGTTGAATTCGAAGAGCAACAAGATTTTTTTACTCCAGACCGAATTGCAGCCTGTATGTGGGGGCAAGAGTTTTTGCGCTTTGCAATTCCTTGTCGTAGACTGCGTTTTACTGTCGCCATCGCCGAGCCGTTTTCGCTTGAGTTTAAATTACATCTCACAGAACAAGCACCTGAGAAATGGAAACAGGGAAAATATCATGTCTACCAGTGGGACATGCGTGATGTCCCCGGTTATGAAACAGATGATGGAACTCCTCATCCAAGGGATGTCTTACCATGGGTCGATTTTACAACACTGTCTTCCTGGGAACCGGTCACAAAATTTTACATGCAGGATCTGGATCCACCTCAAAAAACACCTTCCCAAATTCAGAAATTGTCCGAAGAACTCACGCAGGAAGATCAGAGCGAAGAAGAGAAACTCTATTCGATATATAAGTACTCTTCTGAAGACGTCAGGTATGGACGACACCCTAATGAACTGAACCTGGAAAAGACGCGTGAAGTAGGTTCCATGCTGGAGGACATGCGAGGCGACTGTAAAGATAAATCATCTCTGATGGTTTCCATGCTGAGACATCTGGGAATCAAATGTAACATCGCGATCCTTCTTACGCGTATGAACGGCTCAGTCTCTTTTTTACCGGGAGCACGATTTGACCACGCCATCGTTTGTGTTGACTTGGAAAATGGAAAGCGTCTTTGGTTAGACCCTGCTGGTGGACCTGTTACATTTAAAGATCTGCCAACAAACGATCAAGGTACTCAGGCGCTACTCCTGAACTCCAATGGCGGCGAACTGACCACGATTCCTGATCGTGGTTCTCAAAGTCATCAAATCAATCGCGTCTGTCACGGTGTTTTGTCAGAAGATTGCAGTTATCAGTTCACAGCTGAAGTAACAACGACCGGCGATACCGCCATGGAACTTCGTTTGAAATATGTGAACCGAAATGAAGAATCTACGGCACTCACCCTGGAAAAAGAACTAGCGGCTCATCTGACAGGAGCCAGAATTGAATCACCTCGATTTATCAACCTCAAAGATATTTCTAAAAAAGTGAGTTATACCTACCGGACTACACTGGAGAAATGGTCCCGACAGATTGAAGATATCATTCTTTTTCGTATCCCCTGGATTGGATCAATGCATACCGTTGGTCTGGTAAATGTCCAAAAAAGAACTTCAGCGTTACAAACTCCCAACCCTGTTCGTTTCACCGATGATCACAAAATTGAAATCCCAGCAGGATATCAAGGTTATGGATTGCCTTACTCACATGAACTGGAATGTAAGTGGGGGCGTTATCAGGCATCCGTATTTGTCGAAGGTTCATGTCTCATTTGTAAACGCGAAGTAGACCATCGAGGGGGTATTGTGTTTGAAAATCAATATCAGGAATTTAAAGAATACTGGGAAGCCTGTACCCGCGCAGATGCTCTGGATATCGTTTTAATGAAAAAATCCGCATGATACACATGTATACATTCTGGTTAATTTAATTAGTATGGCTCTCTGATAATTACTAAATGAACTTACAAACAGGAATTGGTGTCGGTAGTGTAGAAAAAGCCTATTCTCTCATAAACAACCTGTTAAAATGAGAGATAGGAGTTGGGACAACAATCAGTCCTCACATGACTGTTTATACTATATTACATTAAGGTTGAATCTCCTTGGCAGATCCTAAACGCGAAGAGCTGCAAGTCAAAGAAAAAAAGGCCATTCTGGCCGCCGTCATTTCTCCTTCAAGCCATATTAATAAAGAGCAAGCTTTAGATGAATTACGAGGTTTAGTCGAAACTGCTGGCGTCAAAGTCGTTGGTACGCTCGTCCAGAGTCGTGAGCATCCTCACCCTGCTACATGTTTGGGTAAAGGGAAGCTTGCGGAACTCAAGCAGATGGTGAAGCACGTTGATGCCGAACTCATTGTTTTTGATAATAATCTCTCCCCTTCTCAAGGAAGGAACATCGAAGAAGAGACAGGAACAGTGATCGTTGATCGTAGCGAATTGATTCTTGATATCTTCGCGACTCATGCAAAAACATACGAAGCGAAACTACAAGTAGAGTTAGCACAGCTACTTTATTTTCGTCCTCGCTTGAAACGCTTATGGACTCACTTGGAACGAATTGAAGGGGGTGTGGGTGCAGGCCGTGGACCTGGTGAAAAGCAACTCGAAACAGACCGACGATTATTGGATAAACGCGTCTCAGAATTAAAACGCAAACTCTCCGAGGTAGAACGTCGTAGAGAGCGGACCGTCTCGCATCGGTTCGATCATCTCACTGTTTCGCTTGTTGGGTATACTAACGCAGGCAAAAGCACACTAATGAATGCGCTCACCGGCGCTGATGTTTATATCGCCGACAAATTATTTGCGACGCTTGATACGCGCACGAGACGCTGGGAACTTCCACACTGGGGAGAAATTTTGCTCAGCGACACCGTCGGATTCGTAAGAGACCTTCCGCATCATCTGGTTGCTTCCTTCAGGTCCACACTGGAAGAAGCGCGGCAAGCAGACTTGTTACTACACGTCGTTGACTCCAGCAACCCTGAAGTAGAACACCATATAAAAACCGTTTATCAAGTCCTGGATGAAATCGGCATTGATCACCAGGATGCAATCCTGGTCTTTAACAAAACAGACAAGATCGAAGACAGATCTAAACTTGATGTTTTACGTTTAAAATATGATAACGCTATCAGTGTCAGCGCTGTTTCCGGAGAAGGTTTGGACCGTCTAACTCAAACTGTCATTGACCGTTTGGCATCCGGCTATGCCATTGTAGAAATTGATACACCGGTAGGAAATGGGAAGTTACTTTCTCAACTGGAAGATCATTCACTGATCTTATCTCGTGAATATTCCAGTGATGACTCTCGAGTCACGTTACAAGCCCGCATTGCGCGACGATTTTTACCACTGTTAAAATTAAATGAAGAAACAGAGTTGAAAATTCAGGGAGAAGAAGAGACTTTTACTGCAGACAGAGTCCCTGAAGAAACTGTCAATAAGCTCTGATTCCATTTGCTCACAATAACGCTCTCGTTCACTCCTAAAACCCGATCTATAATTGATACAGAGATGATTCTCTAACTACTAATCAAATAGACTTCTCAAGATAGACTGATAAAGCAGTAGTGTGATGAAGAAACGATGGATTTACGGTTTGATCGTACTGTTAAGTATTACATCAATCGGTTTAGCCATCGACTGGTGGACTGCCCTCCCGGAAGGCGAACAGGCGACTTATGTCGGTAGGCAAACCTGCTTCCAATGCCACCAGAAAGAAGCCGAACTTTGGAAAGGTTCCGACCACGACCTTGCCATGAATCCGGCAACTCCCGAATTTGTACTGGGTGATTTCAACGATACCAAACTCGAACACTTCGGTATTACATCTACGATGACACGGGAGAATGACAAATTCTACGTAACCACCCAGGGCCCCGATGGGAAGACAGCTCGATTCGAAGTGAAATACGTCATCGGCGTGAGACCATTACAACAGTACCTCGCGGAATTGGACCGAGGTAAAATTCAGGTATTACCAGTCACCTGGGATACAAAACAGAAGCGTTGGTATTACGCCAGTCCTGATGAACCATTTGGCCCTGATGATCCCTTGCATTGGACTGGCTCGGCCCAAAACTGGAATCATATGTGCGCAGAATGCCACACTACAAACTGGTCTAAAAACTATGACATTGCGACCGACACACATCACTTTTCATTCTCCGAAATGCGAGTCAGTTGTGAGGCCTGCCACGGCCCAGGATCGATTCACGTCAAACTTGCCAAATCAAACTCACTGTTCTGGGATCGTCGTTATGGTTATGGTTTGGCGAAACTCAAGGGTAAAGATGCCACAGCACAATTAGAAAGTTGTGCTCCCTGTCACTCTCATCGACGGCACGTGGCGCCCGGTCATACACCCCTTGATCGCTTTCATGATCATTACGCACTCTCGTTGCTGGAAGATCATCTCTATCATCCCGATGGTCAGATCGATGAAGAAGTCTACGTCTTCGGATCGTTTACCCAGAGTAAAATGTATCGCAAAGGTGTTCGCTGCACCGACTGTCATGATCCTCATTCGACACGTCTCAAGTTTCAAGGCAATAAACTTTGCACCCAGTGTCATCTGGAAGCGAAATATGATGTTCCCGGTCACCATCATCACAAAGTCGGTAGTACAGGTGCTTCATGTGTTGAATGCCATATGCCTTCCAAAACCTATATGGTGGTTGACCCCAGACGCGACCATAGCCTGCGTATTCCTCGTCCCGATCTGACAGTCAAATTGGGCACGCCAAATGCCTGCAACCAATGTCACACAAAGCCCGATGAAACTCCGGAATGGGCGGCGAAAAGCATCGAGAAATGGTACGGTCCCAAACGGCGAGATGATCCACACTATGGCGAAATACTGGCAGCAGGCCGAACGGGAAGTCCTGATGCGGAGCGAGCCCTCATCAAACTGACACGCAATAAGGAAGTTGGCCCTGTAGTTCGCGCGACCGCTGTTTCGATATTAGCAACTCGGTATCAAACCCAGGAAAGTCGAGCTGTAGTTGAAAAGGCATTGAAGTCAAAAGAAGAACTCGTTCGGCTGGCTGCCTTGCGTGGTTTTGATGGATGGACTCCCCGTTCCGAAAAAGAAGCAAATGAGATCGGGAAATTACTGGCCAAGGGACTGACAGATTCCTCGCGTGGAGTGCGAACTGAGGTTGGACGCATTCTGTCTTCACTCCCCATTCTACCGGATACAAAAGAAAACAAGCAGGCGCTGAAAAACGCTTTGGAAGAGTATAAGACAGGGTTACTTACTGACGGAGATCAATCAGGCTCGCACATGAGTCTGGGGATTCTCTATGCCAATCAGGGTGATATGAAACAAGCCGAACAGGAATTTCGTACGGCCATCAAACTCTCACCAGCGGTAGCAGGCCCGCGATCTAACCTGGCTCAACTTCTCGAACAGTTGGGAAAAGCCGATGAGGTTAAAAAATTGAGGACTGAAGAAGCAGAGCTATTAGCCCGTGATGCAAAGTTGCTACCCGAGAACGCACTACTACAATACCGACTCGGTTTGCTCTATTATCTTTTAGGACGAGAAGACGAAGCGGTAACCGCGCTGACTAAAGCCTGCGATCTGGAACCACAGTCCGCCGATTTCCAACTGATGTTGACCCTGCTTTATGAAAAACAGGAAAAGTGGAAGTTAGCATTAGAGTCGGTCGACAAACTCATTCGCCTTCAGCCGGAGAACCCCACGTTCCGACAGATTCTTTTGAACCTGCAACAAAAAGCAAACCCGAAAGACAAGTGATAGCCTTTCGGGTCACTGACGTACTAATCTAAAACCATAATCTCTCAGTCAGGCGCTCTTTCGTAATACTCCGGTAATCCGTTCAAACGTCTCATTGGAATCGAAGGGAATCATGATTTGTCCCGAATGATCTGTCTTGAGTTTGATCTCCACTTTCGCTCCAAGGATTTCCCGTAATTGTTGCTGTAGATCCACCAGATGATTGGTCATTTCAGGAACTGCCTTAGACTTCTTCGCATTCTCAAAGGGAACCGTATCAGCTTCTCCTTTGATGATTTTGCGAACTTCAGCTTCAGTCTTTCGTACCGACAATGATTCCGCCTGAATCTGCTCACAGACGGCAACCTGTCGATCTTCTTCCAAACTCAGAAGTGCCCGCGCATGACCGGCCGAGATCTTCTCATTCTGCAAAGCCTGTTTGACGGGCTCTGCCAGTTCGAGTAGACGAATCATATTATTGACTGTGGAACGATCCAGACTTAATCTTTGTGAGAGCTGCTCAATCGTACTGTTGAACTGACTCAGGTAATTTTTGAAAGCCTGTGCTTTTTCCAGAACATTCAGGTCCTTACGTTTGAGGTTTTCCTCAATCGCCACTTCACAAACCTGTCGCTCTTCCAGGTTCAACACACGGCAGGGAACTGTTTTCAACCCTGCTTCGCGAGCTGCCTTCAATCGCCGCTCTCCGGCAATCAATTGGTATGCTCCATCAAAGGGACGTACAAGTAAGGGTTGCAGGATTCCGTGCTGACGGATACTGCCTTCCAGTTCCTTTAGCGACTCAGAGGCAAAGTCCTGGCGAGGCTGGTAAGGGTTCCGTTCAATGAGCTCAATGTCGATCTCATCCTGCTCAGTAGGAACAGAAGCTTCAGATCCGTCTGCCCCCATTTGATCTGGCTGATTTTCTGATTCCGAATCAGAGCCACCCCGCCCCAATAAGGCATTCAATCCACGACCTAATCTGCGTCGAGGAGCACCTGGAGCTTCAGATTGCTCAGAGGAGTTATCAGCTTCTGTTTGATTTTGTTCGTCCATAACGTTCTCTTCTTACAATTAAACTGCCTGACAAAATAAGGGCACCATACGAGGCGCGGGATTCTATTTCGAATTCCAGTTTGAAGCAAGAGGGCTTTTCGAAAGTATTCGACGAATGTTAGCTTGAATGGCCGTTTCACGTGGAACACCCAGTTTGCCAGAGTTATTTCGCCCGATATAATATTATGGGTTCGATCTCAGTCTCATTATTCAGATGTGCCTGATTTAGTCTTACCAACAGACTCGGCGAATAATCATACGACTTGACTAACTCAAAGTGATCACGCACTTGTTGGAACTTCTTTTGAAAGTCAGCATCTGCAGCGGCATGTGGACCTGTGAGTAAATAGACCGGCATCGAATTTGGAAGCGAATTCAGAAATTCAAAATCTGCCACGGGTCCGGTTAATGAGTGTCCTTGTGCCTTCAAATTAAAGAATAATCCGGGCTCAGCGTAAATGTAAAGAATCGAATCAGAAACACCAGCACCGGTCTCTGCGCGTATGTCTGTGAGCACATTCTGGGAAACCTTAGCAAGCCCATTACGAGGCTGCCAGGCAACCACTGACCAGGGCATTATACAGAGTGTGATGATCAATATCATAATCACACTGATTGCCGGAATGAAAGAGAACCGTTTTTTCTCTTTATCAGATAAGAAAGAGAACAGTGAACTTCTACTACGCTGCTCGATCCAACCAGCAAGTGCGGCTGTTCCTAACCAGGCTGAGATCGTCCAGGGAATCGTCAAGCGAGGATAAGGATAGTAAAGCGGAGTCGTCAGAAACAATCCACAAAACCAGGCCGCCAATAACCAGGCTGCTAAAGATCGCTTCAAAGATTCTGAATCAAGCTCGTCAGTTTCGCTCTGCTTTTGCCCCGTATGCTTACTGGCAAATAACAACTGCAAGAAAATTCCCAGGAATCCCAACACCGCAAGTGTCGGACTCACTCCCAAAACGTAAACTGCAATGAGAGGTAGCGCTGCCAATACTCCGACTATAATAACATTCCACGTGGAACGATCAGTTTGTGACCTTGCGTTGAGGACTAGTTGTCTTTGCACCTTGAGCATGTGTAATAGAAGGCAGAGAACCAGACAAACCAGACCAATTCCAATATAACCTGGCGTCCCCTCCAGTAGTTTGTGGTTATCCACCTGACGAGAAAACGAATCAAGCCAACCAGAAAACCCAACTACATAGCGACTGTGATTGGCGGCAACAACAGAGTAGCCACCCCACTTCTGAAGCCCCATCAGCACCGGTAACCAAACAAGAAATGCGATACACGCAATCACGCTCCAGCGTAAAAAACAGCTTGTTTTCGAATCGAGTTGCCGGCGGTAGATGAAGAGCCATGGAAGCATTCCGGAAAGCCCTACCGCCAAAGGAAGCCAGCCATTATATTTGGTAGCCCACCCTGCTCCGATTGTGAGACCTGCCAGAACAGGCCACTTCCAGTCTCGACTGAGATAGCTCTTCCAGATCAGGTATACGCTTAGTAATAAAAAAAAGCCTAGTGTAACATCAGTCAAAGCGGCTCGACTGTAGACAAGATGGAGATCACTTAAACCGGCCAGTGTCAAAGCCACCA
The DNA here is from genome assembly GCF_007748195.1 of Gimesia aquarii. Classification (NCBI taxonomy): domain Bacteria; kingdom Pseudomonadati; phylum Planctomycetota; class Planctomycetia; order Planctomycetales; family Planctomycetaceae; genus Gimesia; species Gimesia aquarii. The sequence continues at coordinate 916,918 of NZ_CP037920.1, read as the reverse complement.
ATCCCGCCGCAGGACCAAACCAGTTTCGTGCGACCCACCATGCCAAAGGGACAGTCAAGATCCCCGATAACAGCGAAGGGAGAAATGTACCCCAGGAACCACTGCCGAGGAAGACCATCGACCACTCAATCAGGAAAGGTAATAGTGGAGGTGCATAGAAGTACCTTCCTGGATATTCAGCGCCTTGCTCCGGAGTAAACCATAAGTTAGAGGCATAGACACCTTCGTCAAAATGTTCGATAGCAGTCTCAGAGAGAAACAGACAGCGGAAGGAGCCCCCTAACAAAAAGAGTATCACAACTGTGATGAATTCCAGACGGGTAATCGGTGTCGATTCTAGTTCTTTGATTTCGATCTGAGGCACATCCCGCTTTCATCAAATGAGACAAAAAATAAGAACAATAGAAGTTCATCAATTCTACAGGAACCGAACCTCTATGCCTATGACTTCTTGCGATTCGTTCACTATCATAAATACTTCATTCTGGAATAGCATTTCACCAGAGAATAGTGGTTTGTAAAATTGTTTGCTAGACTATAATCATTAAAGTGACGTTACTGAATCCCTGTTAAGATGGCAGTAACAATCAAATGGAAGCCTCAAACTTTAACCGTACATTTAGAGAGAAGATGGGATGAGCACGCCAGCAAAGCTATACGATGAAGCAGTCAAAATCTACGAGAGCGGAGACATCGAAAAAGCTGTTGAGAAGCTGAATGAAGTCTTAGCAATTGACGAAAACTATGTGCTGGCTCTTTCAGCTTTAGCAGTTTACAATCAAAAGTTAGGCAACTTCGATGAAGCAATTGCTCATGCAACGAAGGTTACGGAGTTGGAACCAGATGATAATTTCTCATTCATTCAGCTCTCTGTCATCTGCCAACGCTGCGGACGCATTCCCGAAGCAGAGGATGCCATGGCTAAGGCCCACGCTGTAGGACCTAAAAAATAGTGAAACAATGGCTTCGTTGAATCAACATAAAGCTCTCCTAAGAATTTATTAGTGAGAGCTTTTTTGATGCTGGTTCCAACAACTTCAAATCATTACTCTTTGATCATCCGGAATGGTGAATCTATTTCAGAATCATCCTCGGCTTGAACTTTTGACGAATTCTTGAAAGGGTTGTCAGTCACTTCTGAAACTGTTCCGGGCTTTTCCTCAAATGAAATTCGCGCGGGTTCAACTGGCGCTAGCCTCTCTCTGGAAACCGCCTGGATCATAGAAGGTTTTAAAGAGGGACTGATTTTCAATGGAGCAGTCGTATTAAAGGTTCGTCCATCCTGTGACTTCATGCGAACCACGAGTGTCAATTCTTCATTTGCAGGCTGTTGTTGCCAGGGAAGCTCAAATCGAAATCCGGAACCGGCAAATCCGGAATACCAGTGTGAGCGAACTTCCTCGCTATTGAAGCTCCATATACCAATCTTGCGATTTGCCTCTGGTTGATTTAAATCGACCAGCTCCAGTTCAATGTTGGCGGGAAGTTTGACAGTCTCTCCATCAGCGTCATGAGGAGTGACGAGTGTTGTCCAGAGTTCGTCACCTTCTTGATTATCAATATCCACACCACCAGTGAGGAGACTATTGACTTTGACACCGGTGACTTTGTAAAGCGCCTGCGTTTGCTCAGGTAATATTTTCCCCTGCGATGCGTTAGCAAGCTGCTTTTGCATTGCCTCTGTTTGATGACGGGCTGTCTCCAGCGCCTGATGCGATTCTTTCAAATCGCGCTGCAAAGCAAAAATATTGTCTTCCTGCTGACGAAGTCGGGCTTCCAGCAAATCCGTAGAACCCCGACCACCACACCCGCAAAGAGTGAGCACCAACAACAACGACGTCCATGTCGAAAGGTATTGCTTCATCGGAAATCAACTACAGCAGAAGGATCCTCTTCTGCTCTCCTGAGTATCAAAGTTAGGTATTCTCTTTTTCTCCAGGTGCTTCGAGGTGCTCCAGCACATTATCAATTAAGCCATAAGCTTTCGCTTCCTGAGCATCCATGAAATTATCGCGGTCTGTATCCTGCTCAATTTTCTCCAAGGTCTGACCTGTATGATGCAGCAGAATTTCATTCAACCGCCTCTTCATCTTCAGAACTTCTTTTGCATGAATGTCCAAATCGGTCGCTGTTCCCTGCATACCTGCCAAAGGCTGGTGGATCATGATACGGCTGTTAGGCAAGGCATTCCGTTTTCCCGGCGCACCTGCCGTCAGCAATAAAGCTCCCATACTGGCAGCCTGGCCGATGCAATAGGTGGCGACATCACAGGAGATATATTGCATGGTATCATAGATTGCCATTCCCGCGGTAACAGACCCCCCAGGCGAGTTGATATAAAAATGAATGTCTGCTTCTGGATCATCAAACTGCAAAAACAGTAATTGTGCTACCAGACTTTGTGCCACCTGATCATTCACCTGCGATCCCATCATCACGATACGATCCTGCAGAAGACGACTGTAAATATCCATGGCACGCTCATCGCGTCCATTCTTTTCGATCACATAGGGAGTAAGGACCGTCATATAACACTCACTTCAATAGTTGCTAAATTAATGGTTGATAATCACTCGACAGTACCGATGCCGACTCAATTTATTACTTTTTACTTGTCTTCTTTTTTGTCTTTGTCTGAATCGCCCTTATCGCGAACCAGGACCTCATCAACCAGCCCGTACTCGACTGATTCGGCAGATGTCAGAAAGCGATCGCGGGAAGTATCTTCCGCAATTTTTTCAATGGACTGCCCGGTATGCTCAGCTAAAATTTTGTTCAGAATCTCGCGTGTGTCCAGAATGTCTTTAGCCTGAATCTCAATGTCGGACACCTGACCACCGACTTCACCATAAGGCTGATGAATCATCATTTTGGCGTGAGGTAAGATATATCGTTTGCCCTTTTGACCACCGGCAACCAGAATGGCACCCCCACTGGCAGACAGACCGACACAATACGTGGCCACATCGCATTCTATGAACTGCATCGTATCATAGATGGCCATCGTGGAGGTGACTGAACCACCAGGAGAATTAACATACAAATGAATATCCTGATGTCGATTTTCCGATTGCAGGTATAACAGTTTCATCACGATTAAATTCGCGCTGGCATCGTTGATGACACTATCCAGAAAGATAATCCGATTATCCAACAGGAGATCACCAATCCCCATCTGACGCTGCTGAGAGTAACTTCGGGCGCGTTGATTTGCCTGAGTTGGCATTTGCCCTGACATCGGGTCGAACATGATATTATCCTGAGATGTAATAGTTGTATTGAGTGGCTCGTGACGAGGTTAAATCTGATCTAACTCTCACATAAATTTGAATTGTTGAATATGGTTGCTCTCTCATTTTCCGTCAAGTTGTAACTTATTGATTTTATGGCGTCTCTGAGGTTTGAAGGGACTCTTTCTGATACCTCAGCCATAGTTGTGTAGAGATTCTCTATTTCCTTTGATGCGTTTATAACGTTCCTTATCCTATTTGCCGGTGATTCGTCAAGAGATGTTATTGAGTTCGGCCAGCATCTTTACCTTTACTTTCTACAAACATCATTTGTAGAAGCTTAGGATCTCTGCACTTCAGCAAAAAGTGTACATTGAATCACATTCTATTTGTAACCATAAAAAAACACCAGAGACCTTACGATCTCTGGTGCGAGAATTTGAACCGATTTGAGAACAATGACTCAAAAACGTCGTTTCCGAGTACGTCTCCTCTTAGTAAGCAGTCCCGTCAACAACAGCCTGACCGTGCCGTAGACCAGCGGGTGTCAAGAGACGAGCATACACGCCAGCATCCATCTGTGGTGTCAATGACTTTCCACTACCATCGCAGAAAATGACGTTGACTGCACCACTGGGATGGTTGGAACTGGGCCGCCAGGCTGTTCCTTTTGCGGCAGTCAAATTCGAACCGATTCGTGAATCAGTTCCACCTCCGGCAATCGGATTCAGCAAATTAAAACCAGATGGCAAAGCCAGTGATGTTGCTGGACTAGAATAAAGACCTCCAATATCTACACCAAATCCCAAACTTCCGGTGTCCTGATCAGACCATTCACCGGCCTGAAGGTTCTCCGACAACATCAGTGTCTGAGTCAACCCATCAGCAGCAGAAATGAAGTCCAAAGTCATACGTGAGGTATGAGGTCGCCAGAAAACTCCTGATCCAAACTTAAAAGCAATATCGCCTGTTGTAGCTGCGTCTAAGTCAAGTCCGCCATCACCTACAGGATGATGTCCCTGAGAACCAACAGCTAGTGAAGGATCGTAGCCAACTCCTGTAGTATTATAAAGGGCGGAAACATAACCCACATTCACAACATAAGACAATGCTCCTTGGTCAGTACTGAATTGGTCGTCTGGGCAAGTGAAAACAGGAAAACGGTTAATATGTAATGCTGTCAGTGCATTAGCTTCAGGCACTCCCGCCGTGGGTTGTGCAGCGGCACTGGCAGTGGCATCCCACCGTTGACGGAAACCAACTTGATCTAAAAATGGCAGAAGCGTAATGCACCAAGGTAGATTATCTAAGCTGGCATTGGGATTTGCTCCGTCATTTTCAATATTTGGATCAACCAACAGGGGCAATTGAGAGTTCGCACCTGATGAGAAGTTGACTACAGCCAACCCCACGTTCCGCATATTGTTCAGACACGTAACTTTCCGAGCGGCAGCACGAGCACCGTTAATCGCTGGCAAGGTCAGTGACACCAGGATGCCGATAATGGTAATGACCACCAGCAGTTCGATCAGCGTAAACCCTTTACGCTTCTGTAACTTTTGTTTGATTCTTTGAGCTTTCATTGTCATTCTCCTCACTAAAAATACGGTTCAAACAGATTATATATTAATTGTACACAACTAGCAAAAACAAACACAAAAACAGTTTAATTCTTCAGGAAACCTAAGGAATCACAATTGAATCGAATTTAAAGGAATAGACGATTTAAACGTCCAAGCCTGACATTATCCGATCACCAGCGGCCCGCAACCAAAACCTGCGACTACAGTAACATGGCTCTCCCCCTCTCTGCTGTAATGTGTTTCATGACAGTGACCAATTTGTATACTATAGCAAATGTACGATTTTTTGTTCCCACAAACTAATCTTCTTGGATTGACTGAATCAAATGACGATAGCGAACCAGCCTCTTCCAATTATCGAATTTTTTTGTCGTGGGTTCATACGCTTCTTCAATACGTGAGCGATCAATTACAAAGAACCCACGGTAATCGGGCTGATTCACGGCTTTACCATGCGCCCGATCGCCAATCTGTACCAGACCATCGTGGACCGTAAGGCCAGGCCCAGAAGCCTCAAAGTAAGCCACCGACATAAATACGGTGAATGTATTACTGCGAGTCGTCGTATTCCCCATAATTTTGGACAGAATCCGGTTCCGTGAATGGAAATCAACAGAACTGCCCTCGTGCTCTGTCCTATTTGCAACTTCGAATAATTGTCGGGGATCATCAAGATGACCATTTGAGATGTCATTAGGCAGCGATCGAAACAGAGTATTCTCTCTCAAATCACGAACGCCTGTTGATGCTACATTTCGAGATCCGAAAAAGTCGAAGCTGCGAAAAGGTCGTGAACCAGGAGTCCCCGGCAATTCTTGATTTGCAATAGGATCAATAGCATCGCGTGATTTAATAAACTCCGCCCACCAGTTGCGTGTGGCCCCTTCATTGTTGTCGTTTAGACGGAGAATTTTGTGAGCGTTTGTGACATCAATATTATAGGTTGAAGCATCGAGGACATTGTTCGCAGTTCCCATATCATCAATCAAAGCTGCCAATACTGAAGGATGTCTGACTGTGTTGAGATTGATTTTTCCAGGAACCCGAAAATTCTCTAGTGGATTTGCAAGCTGACGATGAATGCGTGAAGGTACCTCTACATACTCAAATAAACGATACCAGTAATTATCGTCCGAATCTGGACCATTATTATTAGCCCCATCCGGGTTAAGAAACTTCTGAATGCCGGCCACTTGAACATCGTCCCCAGTCTGCTGGCCGGTATTATTCACAAGCGCATAAGTGATTAAACGGTCCCTTGTTTTGGTTGGATTAGATGAACCATCTAAATTGCTTCCACTAGGGCCTGTAGCTGAAACAGGAAGGATTTGCTCAGCAGTGATTTCCTGAGTAGGGCCAACAATTGGTACAGAGAATAATTCAATGGGAGAAGAGAAATCACGGTCGAAATGGGGCTGCCATAAATTGAATCTACTGGAAGGTAATGTAGTAGTCAAACTATTTATATCACCAATTGTATTACGAATATTACCCGAGGCATTACTCAGACTCTCACCATTACGTTTATCTAATGGTTGTGAGCGTTCCTGGCTTCTCATATCGCCACGATCCAGTTGTGCTTGTGCAGCCGCCGCTGTATCCGTAGCGAGGTTAAATTCACTCTTCCTGACGGATATTTCATCAACCAGAACCCATGGGTTATCTTCATCCGGGACAGGTAAACCAGTGGTTAAGTATGTGTCGCGTCCCAAATGGGCTTTGCGGAATAGTTTGATTTTGATATCAGCAGAAGTGCCGCTCAACTCAGAACGAGCATTATCTAAAAAACTGCCTGTGCTGCCTGTGATATCCGTAAAGCTATCGTTCAGAATCGTCACGAGAGAATTACTGGTTGCCTGGTCTTTCACGAAATCAATTTTGTTAGCAGCAGGAATGGTAGCAGCAGGAATAATTCGTTCATCAGGATCATTAAAAGCACCATTACCATCCAAATCGACTCGAAATTCACTATAGGGGTCGCCACCCGATATCTCTAAGTTATCGGCGGAATTGGTACTCAACAATGTAAACAGCTCACCAGCGTCTACTTCGCTATTCTTGGGAATAGCATAGGTCTCCATGTCTCCATCCACTTCCAGGCCAATCATCCAATTACCACGCGTACCGAATTGAACAGTATAAGGGCTATTATTTCGCAACTCGATCGCGGTAAAGAATCGCTCACGATCAGCGCCATCTACTTTATCATCGGGAAACTGGGTCACGTTAAGATCACTCATTTGATCTTGACACTGAACCAACAAAAACTCACTGAGAGTCAACTGCTGGGCCTCCACTCCCCAGACCACCTTACGTTCGCCTGTTGCCTGTTCGGTAGCTGTATTCGTGTAAGGGTTATCATCCAACCCCCAGCCATTACTTAAATCCGTGTCATATTCAAAACGAGTCAGTACGTCATCCGGATCTAGGGCATCTACTACGTTGACTGCAAACTGAGCCATTTGAAGTAAATCATCTGGAGAGTAAGTCCGAACTGTAGTAGCTGATGGAGAGTTCAAAGAGTAAAGTAATGTGTAAATATCACGCGCCATTCGTTGACGATCAAAGCGAGCCCAGATTTCTTGAGCAGTTACATTTTGCGGTGGATAATTTGGCATTCGAACTGGATCCGAGTATGGATCCCAATCTACTCCAGATGAGAACTCGACCTTTGAAGCAGGCAACGCATCCAACACACCATTGCCGTTTAAATCCTCACCAGCATCCAAGGAGCCGTTGTCGTTCCGATCTTCTCCGGGATGAGGGGTTAAAGGTCGATAGGAAATGGTACGGCCTGTTCCAGTGCTTTCAAAAACGAGTAACTGATTCAAATTTAATTTGAGTTGATGAGGGGTATTAATAGCACCAATTGGTAAGCTTACTCCCAGCAACTCCAACAATTCAGGACGAAAGGCACCTATAGAAAAAGTGGGAGGGAACTGATTAGTTGGAGCTCCATTGACAGATACTGGTCGCGAGAACTGCTTCCGATCCCAGCTCATGGTAGTAAACCGTTTACGGCGGTCAAAGTCTGAGCCGTCAGTGGTGCCAAAGTTAAGCGGCATCAATGTACTTAATCGGGAAGTCACACCGGACCTCACGATATCGGTGCCGGAAAGCTGTAGATGAGCCATCTCTTCCGGGCCGAAGGGATCGTCGTAGGGACGCTGAACTTTTTCCATATCAACGACAATTTCATCCGAATCGTCGACCAAATAGTTCTCGCTAGCGACACTAGCAAAATTATTAAAGAGGCCAGCTGGCCAACGAATCGAATCAGAAGATGACAAGGTAGGACCGGCGATTTCGTAATTCGAGTAGGAAGGCCACGTTGCCGGACCCCCAGTTGGAGCCTGTAAGTTAACGAGTTTATAATTGGGAGCCCCCCCTGATCTCCAGGTACTGCCTGCCCCGTTATGGGCGAGCGGGTGTTTAAATGCAATCGCACCAGCGCGTGAGCCCTGCAGTGAACCACTCAGGGTACTACCTTCGTAGCGGTCGGCATTATCGTCTACGCCGCTTTGCCCCGGTCGGGAAAACTGACCAGTTACCAGATTATCGGAAGTTGAATTTCGCTGCGCTGCAAACAGGCGGCTAGGTTCACCCCAGCGACCCGAAAATAAATCGCGGATGTCAGACTTAGTGCCGTTGGCAATTGTAGAAGGAACCGTAAAATCAGGGCGACCGTAATTCAAGAAGAAATATTCCATGTTGGATAGTTCCGGCCAAGTGGTCGGTTCCGCTCCAAAAAACATGCGATGCTGGTTGAATTCCGCTACAACGGGACTCGGAATCAGTGCCGTCAACGCCCACTGTGGATTAATCTCACCCGGAGAAGAAAGCCCTTGATGAGATCGGGACAGGAAAATAAATTGATTCGAACCTAAACCTGACGTATTGTTCCCAAAACTGCCTGTTGGCGCGTAATTCAGATCAATACTACCCGGTTGTCGCATATTTCCAGCAGTATTCAGATTGATCAGGCCATTAGTATCATACACGGTGAATGAAAACATGGGGATAATATAATCACCCGGATTCTGTGGGTCTTCAATGGGTGGAAAATCGAGATCTAACCAGACTCCTTCCGGGATCGTATCACCGTCATTGTCGACGTCGAGTGAATAATCTGTTTCTGAGTTTCCCAGACTATTAGCTGTCCAGATCCCCAAGGCACCAGGGTGAGTAAACCCAGAATTATCAAAGACATTGGTACTAAACCGTGAAGAACCTGAATCGGCACCAGAGCCTTCACGATGGATAAAATTATGATTATTATGTGGTCGTAAAGCCCTTGTCGCAGCTACCGCATTATTATAAGGGTCAGAAATAGGACTTCCGCCTGTTCTCATGTATTGAGGCCGATGAAATGAGGGAATAATTACCAGTTGCACATCGGTTAGATCGGTGGGCCAATTGGGACCAGGTACATAACCTTTATACGCCAAGAAAAACGAATTGATATCGGGAGCAGAATAATCAACGTCGGGTTCAGGGAGGTTGCTGATATGGGAATTCGCACCAGCTTGACCACCGTAGGCAACAGGGGATGTATTTGCCTGCACCAACGTTGCATTTCCGTCAGGGTTAGCATCATAGTTTTGATCTACGTCAATATTTGAACCATCAAGAACAACATTTATTCCCTGGCCGTTAAAGGGAATCTGGTCACTCCCCAACATGTTGTAGATCAGGGAATGGCGGGGGTAGTCACCGCCCCAGAGAGCACTATTCTTGCGGTAAGGGTCCGGTCCTTTGATCAATTGTTCGAGGCCCCAATTAAACAAGACATCAGCCTGCAGACCGGGGTCGGCTTCGTTGATGGCAGCATCGGCAAAGTTTTCAGCGCTGGTCTGTTCCTGCGCGGAAAAGGTATAGAACACCACAGCCATTAAGGCTAAAATAGCCAACAGCGCGATCACGACCAACAATGTCGACCCGCGACGTCGTGAAGAGACCTGATTCAGGTAGTTGTCTGTCTGTTTTATTGAGATGGATTTCATTTCCATACCCCCCGAAGTGTCTGATGACCGTGACCCGGACCGGCACTAGGAAAACGTTGTTTATGTTTCAAAATTTCAAGTTTCAATCCGCCAGCAGATTGGTTAGCGGGTGAATGATCGTCATTTGTCGTAACTGTTGCGATGAAATATCTACATATCGAATCGTAATCTGAATCGCTTTTAAGGCTCTGAGGTTCCCGGAACCATCGTCTGGCCTGAAAGGAGGTTCATCCTGGCCTGTGGCATGATTGTTATCCCCATCGGCATTGTCAACGTCATATTCGATATGCCAGGTATCGTAAATGTTGGTGGCAAATGTGCTGTCTGGGTTATTGTTCCGGTAAGCAGGGGTTGCACTGCTTGCGTAGTCCACAGCGATGGAACTCCCGATATCCGTAAACTGACCCAACCCCTCATCGAAAAGTTTGATGTCAAAGGTAATCACGTTCGAAAGCACCAGGTCTTCAGAACGCCGTGAACCGGTGGTGGAAGCATACTGATTGACCACATTAGTATTACGGTCCAAAATCAGGCTTGAACTAGTTGGATTCATCGGATTCGCACTACCACTGACGTTAGAGGGAGCCTGTGGATATTGGAAATCAGGATGCGATGTTTCCTGATGCGTAAACCGACCAATAAATTGAGCGATTCCATCGACATCATTCACATACTCACGTGGCAAGCCAGTAGCATGATCATAGCCAAACCGGAAACGGGTACGACCCAGCGAAAAATTCGGTGATTCAAGTGTTGTATTATCTAAAGATTTCACATCGTGAAAGTTCGCATAGGCCGTTGGTGTTCCAGAACGGTAGACAGAAAAGTCAAAGTCATTCCAGAAGTTGCCAGAATAAAGTGAATTGGCCGGATCAAAGAACTCAGCCCCTCCCGCCGTCTGTGGTTGGGAAGAATTAGTGGTTTCTAGATCCAGCGGTTTGCGAATCAACAGAGTCCTACGATAGAGATTTCCACCCCGCATGAAATAACAAATTTCAGCATAGGGAGAAACAGATGTGCCATCAGGGCTGATCCTGGCGTCATCCGTTTCCGGCTGATTAGGATGTGCAAAAATATCTCCCCCCAACACCGATGCTTTCCCGTAATATGGGGTCGTATCCAGAAGTTTAGACGTAATATTGGAATCGGTTGTGAATTGAATCACGTCGTCACTATCGTTATTTGGATCGTTCTCCGAAATAACCAGATACCCACGACGATCAGTGTAATCGCTGAGTCTGAATGCAAATGCTTTCTCAGAAGGAGAAAAAGGAATAATATTTTGAAACGTTCGCTTATTCAGATCTGACTGAATCAGTGTCGTTATCATCCGCGCCCGCTGATCATTTTCTGAGAGACCGCGCTGCGCCGTGATCGAGTTGGAAGCAATCTGAAAGATTTCGGTAAACATCACCATCATCAGTAGAACTAGCGCAACAGACACCAGCAACTCAACTAGTGTGAATCCGTCCTGAGCTTTCGTCAGGTACTGCCTGTCCTGTCGTCGGGCAGTGAGCTTTCTGTTACCTACTGAGTATTTCATACTGAATTCTCAATTCCAAATCGACAAATAATTTCTTCTGACCGATGTAATGAATTAGTTTAAGGGATGGGATCCAGTTTGTTCCCCAGGGCATAAACCTGAATGACATCTGGTCGTACGATAACGCCATCTGCATTCGCGGTCCCTCCACTTGAGGTGCGAATATCCTGAGTGATCGGTTGATCCAGTGTCACCACAGCTTCTGTTCCAGCGCTGTTCTCAACATAGTTCTGAATGCGATACCAGCGCGCGTTTCTGACATCAAAAATATGCCCCCCTTTCTTGAGTGGTGGCCTGACATCGTCAACTGACATATTCAAGGGAGGTCCTGTAATATTGTTATTGTAATGCAGCGTGAACGCATAATTTGGTATGTCATCCGAACCTTTCCAACCGAGTTCACCGCGGTCATCTTTGGTTCCATCTTGGTTATCATCTACGTCGTGAACCCCAGGCGAACCGTCAGGACCGGGTGTATATCTCACAAAATTACTGACACTGTGTACGACTTCATTGAGGGGGGAAAAGTCCCGTTTGAAAAATACAACTACATCGACGGCGGCCACCCGGGTAGGCTGATGCCGGACAGAAAGCAGATAGGTATAACGCTGTTCCTGAATTTCAATCCGTACCTTGGAGACGATCCCTAATCCCACTGAATCGACGTAACGCAAGTTGTCAGGGAGACTGGTAAGGCCTGTTATAGAATTGTTGGTGATATCAACCGGGGAAATGGAAGTCAGTGGTCGTACCTGGGCCTGCTTGCCATTTTCATCAAAGATTACAATACGAGACCAGATCCCCTGCGAAAAACCATCACGCGCGTTTTGGTCAATCTCTGTCAACAGTTCGGTTGACAGGTCTGCCGGATCAAAAAAGAGCTCGGTCAGCGTATTCGAAGTCGGGATCCCTTCAAACTGGAGACGCCAACTGTCCTGCTGTGCAAAGAAATTCGGACCGGTTCCCATCGCACTAAAGCCGGCATCAAAACGTAGTACACTCCCGTGGGCAGCCCCCTGACCATCGTTTCCAAAACGCCCCTGATAAGCGGGTGCATCAGCCAGTAGATAGCCGATAGGATCGACGACATATTTCCGGTTAGTATAACGGTGCTCGTTGCGATTTCCGTCGTTGTCCGGATCATGTAACAGCCGACCTGGAAACGCATCCAGCATGGCTTCGGCGTTATAACGTAAAATTGTCGCATTCGTCAGTTGGGTAGCCTGCGCACTCCGCTTCACGGAGATCGGGAACAATGTTGCGAGTGGAATCACTCCTAATCCCATGATCATCACAGACATCAAGACTTCCATCAAAGTTGCACCACGGCGGCTACTGACGACAGTCTTAACAGCGTTTTGACCGGTTGTTGGATTAAGCGATCTCATTTGGCTGTCTCCCCGGTTTCCGCATAATGAAAGACATTTGGTGGAGTATTCGTTCTGACATCAAAGGCCATCGGGTACGCATTGACACTCCCCGTACGAGTAAATATCGTCAGTAGCGATGGAGTCGTATTTAAAAGGACTTCCCACTCGACCGTACCATCGGTCGTAAATTTTGAACCCGTATCCCGTGCTTCGCCTGGCGCCGTACTTGTAAATACTGCAGCATTGCCACCACTGGTTCCTGCAGTGGTACAAATATAGGTCCTGTCGTAAGGCATATATTCATAAATGCCACGCGCGGGAAGCTGTACCACAGCGCCCTCGGCATAGTCGGTATTCCTCTGCCAGGAAGACTGAATGTTTTCAAGAGTATCAATGACAAAATGAATTTTTCCACTGCCAGCTTCGCTACCAAGTATCGAACCACGGGGTGAAAACATCAAATCCAGTTGGCTGGAATAGAGACGATAGTCGTCGGTTCCCGGCCAGAGCAGTTCGCCGTTATCGTCAGCACCACCGCTGGAATCATCGTCAATCGAATGTTTCCCGGGACTCCCATCGGGGCCCAAATCTACGTGGTCAACATCAACAGGAGGCCGCCAGCTGGCAGGCAGAAGGGAACGATCCAGGTCAATCCCTGTGTTGTTTGGCAACAGAGTCGGCTCTACGCCTGAGAGTACTACCGGGGGCAGCTCCAGAAGATAAGTGGATGGACCACTGCCGGGCGAGAAAGCGACAACTTCATCCGGTTCCGAAGTTCCGGCATCACGATAGGCGGTTGTCAGCCTGAAGAGTTCTGTTCCGCCAGAAACGCCCGAACCATTCACATCAATCACATACCAAGTCCCGCTGTCATCACCGGGAATCTTGATGCGTGCATTTTCTTGAATCATCCCACGCAAATACAGCGTAGCCCAGTCGGTTCCATCGCCACGCACATAAAAGATTTCCGGAGAATCAGCGACACCATCCGAAGGACTACTGTCAGTGCGTTCCATCCGAATAATCCCCTGTTCCCAGTGGGGACTGGGAGCGATATAGACCATGCTGGTGACGGCGGTCGGATTATTGGGATCGAGTATAAAGCGGACACCACGGGGTGCCTTGGCATAGATGGCCCGATCACGGGCTCCCGCAAGGTAGGACTGTACCTGACGGGAAGCGCTACGAGTTAGATCGGTGGAAAGCGCGAAATTAATCGATGTTACCGTCATCACAACCAAGATCGCCAGGATGGAGATCACGACCAGTAACTCCACAAGCGTAAAACCAGCTCGTGTTGAAGACTGCAGTGTAAACTGATTGTTCCTGTGAAAGGCTGGCATCGGCTTACCTTCCTCCGGCTCGTTGATTGTGATTGGTAATATTATCAAAAACTCCTTCCACAACGGGCACAGCAATAGGTTGTGCTAGTACACCATTGTTGGTGAAGTCATAAGGTTCGTATAGCCCCAAGATTCCATCCTCCCCAGCGGAAACAATCAGAGGCAGCCAGTATGTATCCATTACCCCGTATTCACAGGGGAAGAGAGTGAGCGGATCAGAGTCATAATAGTAATTAGCTGAGTCATTAAAGAGCGTACCAACCAGACCACCCGAGCGGGTGTCCTCGTTAGCCAACCGCCCCAGAGGATCGTCTGCATCTACAGTCAGAGGATCCCGTTCATTTGTTGAAGTAGGTAACGGAGACAGACCACTGAAAAAGGGACCTGCAACATCGCGACGAATTGTGCCAATACCGTAAGGACGAAATAGACGTGTCGGCCAGCGATAGAACCGCAGAGGCCTGCCCCAGCCATCGACAAATTCTTTCAACCCATCACCATCGGTGTCTTTCACTTCGGAAGCGGAAAAAACATCTTCTCCCACCGGAGCAATACCAAGGCCATTATATTTTGTCAGTACAAAATAAAGATATTCGGAACTGATGCTGATACCACCATCAGCGCCCAGATTTCCAGCCGTGCCAGGCGCTGTGATCGCATCCATGGCATTGTTGATTGTTTGACTATCTCCAATAAACTGCGGGAAGCTTTCCCGAAAGAGATCCTTCTTTACCAAAATTTCTACGATAGGGTCTGTCAAGGAGTAATATTTTTTATTCCCCAGTTCTGAAACCAGCTGCCCCCGTTTACTGCTCAACCGGGGCTGAATCAGTTTCTCAGATCGCTTGGATTCCAGGAGTTTCTGAAAAGACTGAATCCGCTGGCTAAGCAAGCCATTCACTTTGACAATCGTCGCCATCGTGGCTTTTTCACGGCCTTTATTACCGATGTTACGCACCACGAATGCTGATGTCGCGATCAAAAACAGCAAGATGCCAACAACCATCATCAATTCCACGATCGTAAAACCGCCTCGTATGGCTCGAATAGCTTGATGTGTTTGTAAACGACGCATAAAAAACCTGACTTCTGAAAAACAAGGCCCGACTGAATTACTTGAGTGATCCGTTAGTAAAATTGGTCATGTTATCCGCCTCTACGGTGCGTCCCGACGGAAAGTTTTTATCTGGGTCATAATTTCCACCGCTGCCATACTGAGAGTCTGCGCCTGGAGAAATAATCTGGAATGATTTGGGTTTGTAAGCTGGACCGAGTGGATCGCCAGGCGTACCCTGATGATACACATTAGTGACATTTACGCCTAAAGCAGGAATGGATGGTAATTCAGCAGTACGATAACCACGTCCGCCATAACTGCTGAGATACAAATAGGGCAACTGCTGACTGGGGAATGCATCTTTATATTCAGCGGCGTTATCTGAATCGATATCCGTGAAACGTGATGTATCAAATTCAAAGTAAGGCCCCTGTCGATTTGTCCCACCCGAAGCAATCGAAAATGGGTTGGCAGGGTTTTTTGAGAATCCATTCGGAGCCTTACCCGTTGAATCAAAGACCCCTCCCAGGAAAAACACCAGACATTCACCAGCACTGAGCTCGAATGTGTCTGAGGTGTCACCATCATTGTTAATATCTCTGTTGATACCGAATTGAAACTGAGGCCACATCTTGCGAATCAACGACTTGCTGTGCTGATCCCAGGTAGCGCTACCATCCTCATACAAATTGATAAAACTCGGAGGATCCATGCCGAAATCTGCCTTGAAAGCAGTGATTGCCGCTTCCAAGTTGGTAATTTCCGTACGAACTTGTGCTTGTTGTGCTCGCAGCCGCACAGCACCTATGGCAGGAATTAGTAACCCAAGTAGAATCAGGATAATCACAATGGCGACCATGAGTTCGATCAGCGTGAAAGCACGTCTGTTTCGTTGTGACGCCGTAAGGGCTATTGGCGACCGACGTTTCATTGTTAACTCCTAACTCTTTTCGAAATAACAGTTTGAATATAGAGAAGCCTCTTCACTTTGTGCGGAGCATAAAATCGAGAGAGAATTCTCTAACTAATTATAAGGGCAAATTTCGTGCCCGGAAATCTCGTAAAACTGTAACACTATTATATCAAATGCTTTACGATTTTTTAAACTTGAAATACCCACTTAAATAAGAGAGAAAAACTGTATTATTTTGCTACACTCCCTCTAAAATACTACGAAAGGTCATTCAATAGTTTAATCAAGGGCATAAAGAGCGCAATCACAATAAAGCCCACGATTAAACCAAGAACGATCACCATTAGAGGTTCCAGCAAACTCACTAAAGCATCCACGAGAACGGCAACCTCTTCATCATAGACGTCGGCAACTTTGTAGAGCATATTATCGAGTGCCCCTGTTTCTTCACCCACATCTACCATATTGACCACGATATCATCCACAATCCGTGCTTCTCTTAAAGGAACCGCCATTGTTTCCCCTTCGCGGATCGCTGCATAAATCGTGTCGAATGCTCTTTGAAATACCATGTTCCCGGCTGTATCACGGGCGATGATAATCGCCTCTAGAATCGGCACCCCGGAGGCAATGAGTGTTCCCAAGGTACGACACGTCCGAGCGGTCACCGACTTACTGATAATCTTCCCTAATAACGGTATGCGCAGGGATATCCAGTCGACGACAAACGCCCCTTTCTTGTTCTTCTTGACAATTTTGATAAAGATCCACAAAGCAAGAGGAATCGCCGGAAAGAGGTAAAAGTAGGAAACCACGATATCACTGATGCTCATCAACAAAAGCGTAATACCAGGCAATTCTGTACCGAAGTCGAGGAAGATCTTTTTGAACTTCGGAATAATCCAGTACATAATGAAACCGACGATCAAACTGGCAACGGTGATCACCGCCACCGGGTAGATCATGGCTCCCTGGACTTTCTTCTTTAAACTTTGGGCGCGTTCTTTAAACTCAGCCAGTCGTTGGAGGATGACTTCCAAAGCACCACCGGCTTCACCGGCTTTCACCATGTTGACATAAAGGTTGTCAAAACACTTAGGTTGTTTGCCCATCGCTTCGGAAAGAGTATTACCAGATTCAATGTCTTCAATCACTCCATCCAGAGATGCTTTTAAGGGCCCCGGTTTTGCCTGCGCTTCCAGAATACGAAGACTTCTCAAAATCGGCAGACCTGCATCCTGGAGAGTAGAAAGCTGTCGAGTAAAGGTAGTCAACTGCTTCGGACGAACCCCACCAATGGAAAAACCACCTTTTTTGGGACTGGCTTTCTTGCCCCCTCCACCCTTTGCGGCGGCACCTTTTTTCTGTTTCTTGCCACGGCCTTTTTCGGCGATTTTCGTAACGAAAAACCCCTTCTCTTTAATGAGAGTCTGGGCATCTGCTTCAGTAGGCGCTTCGATGGTGTCTTTCACCTCGAGTCCTGTATTATCCATTGCCTCATATTGATAAACCGGCATGGCGTTACTCCATCAAAAATCATCTAAAAAAGTGTTTGTATTCTGTAGCAAGCCTTAAAGCTCGACGTTACTCAATATCTTCCATCACAGTTTCGCGAACGACTTCGTCGATCGTGGTAACTCCGTCAAAAATCAATTTCAATCCTGCTTCTCGCAATGTGGTCATCCCCTGACTACGGGCCACATTTCGAATGTCATCCGTTGAAGCATCTGCGGTAATCAAATCGCGAATTTCATCAGTTACATCCATTAATTCATAGAGACCAGTTCGCCCCTTATACCCCGAGTTATTACAGGTCGCACAACCTTTCCCGTAATAGAAGCTGTATTGGCGGGCCTGTTCTATGGGGAGCTGCAATTCCATTAACAATTCGTCACTAGGTTCAAACTCTGTACGACATTCCTTGCAAATCGTTCGTACCAGACGTTGCGCCTGAATGGCTTCCACTGTCGCCGTAATCAGGAAGGTTGGAACCCCCATATCACGCAAACGTGTGATCGCCGAAGGTGCATCGTTAGTATGCAACGTGCTAAACACCAGGTGACCGGTCAGTGCACTCTGCACAGCAATTTCAGCTGTCTCGTAATCGCGAATTTCGCCAATCAGAATCTGATCAGGGTCGTGACGCAAGATTGCCCGCAATACCGAAGCGAACGTGACTTCGATATCAGGATTTACGGGAACCTGAATCAGACCATCAATGTCATATTCGATCGGATCTTCGGTTGTGATGATTTTTTCTTCGATCACGTTCAGTTCGTTCAAAGCCGAATACAAAGTCGTCGTTTTTCCACTTCCAGTCGGCCCGGTAACCAGCACAATTCCATTGGGTCGGTGGATCATTTCACGAAAACGTGTGAGCGTAACAGGGTCCATACCGATCTTATTTAAGTCCAACTGCACGACAGTTCGGTCAAGAACCCGCATAACTACGGCCTCACCAAACAGCGTGGGTAGCACACTCACGCGCAAGTCGACGGGATTCCCGCCCACGTTTAGTTCAATACGACCATCCTGAGGCAAACGTCGTTCTGCAATATCCAGATCCGCCATAATTTTGACACGTGAGACGATTGCGTTCGCCAAGTGACGAGGGGGAGGCACCATTTCATACAAGACACCATCTGCGCGAACACGGATCTTGAATTCATCCTCAAACGGTTCCAAATGAATGTCACTCGCCTGGTCTTTAATGGCCAGCAACATGACCATATTCAGCAGTTTCCGAATAGGCGCGGCATCGGCAATTTCTTCAGAAGACGAAAGGTCATAAACGTTCTTACTATTATCTTCACCTAGTTCATCTTCAATAGTTCCAATCACATCTTCGATGCTATCTTCATGCTCCGAATAGTGGCGGGCGATTGCTTCTTCAACATCTTGCAGATTCGAAACCGCCCCACGTACGTCGTACCCCAGGAAGTTTCTCAGGTCATCCAGTGCTGCCACATTTTGAGGGTCAGCCATAGCGACCGTCAGCACATCATCTTTCAACGAAACAGGCATAATTTTGTAAATCGATGCCATCGTTTCGGGAACAAGTTCAAGTACTTTGGGTGAGATATTGGTTTCGGCCAACTCGACGACCGGCATGCCCCACTGCTCGGCCAGAGCCTGCGTAACTTGCTCATCGGTAACCAGTCCCATCCGAATCCCGACCTGGCCAATGACTTCACCCGGACTCTGTTTTTGTTCTTCCAGAATATCCCATAACTGATCTTCTGAGATGTATCCCAGATCGACCATAATTTGACCAAGGCGTCTTGCTGCCATGTGTGCCTACCTTTGATTTACGCTTTCATTTCCTTCTAAAATGAAGGATCAATTATTATTCCTGAAGTAACATTTCCTGGCTAATCTTCAAAATCATCTTCATCTTCATCTTCGTCTTCCAACAAGCCTTTCTTGGCCATCGCAATCTTGGCTTTGAGTTCACCCGGATTGTTAGATCGCATGACAACGTCTTTTTCCTCACAAAGTCCGTCACGCCAAAGATTGAATAGAGCATCATCCAATAATTGCATTCCAAATTTTCGCCCGGTCTGAATACTAGAATTAATTCGATAGGTCTTGGCCTCACGAATCAAGTTGGCAATCGCCGGCGTAACCACCAGCATCTCATAAGCGGCAACCAGACCTTTTGGCTTTTTAGGCATTAGTGCCTGACTGAGAATACCGATAATGGACGTTGACAACTGGGTTCGAATCTGGTCTTGCTGGTTGGTAGGAAACACATCGATAATTCGATCCACGGTTCCTTGAGCCCCTGTCGTATGCAATGTTCCAAAGACAACATGCCCTGTTTCCGCAGCTGTAATCGCAGCAGAAATTGTTTCGAGGTCACGCATTTCCCCCACCAGAATCACATCGGGATCTTGCCGTAAGGCACGCCGCAATGCTTCGGGGAAAGTAGGAACATCAACCCCAATTTCACGTTGATTAATGGTCGATTTTTTATGGTCATGATAATATTCAATGGGATCTTCCATCGTGATGATGTGGTGATCCATCGTATCATTCATATGATTGATCATACTGGCCAGACTGGTCGTTTTACCGCTACCAGTAGGACCTGTCACCAGAAAAAGACCACGGGGGCGTTCTAGCAGATCGCCAATGACTGTGGGCAGTCCGAGCTGCTCAAAAGTGAGGAACTCATTCGGAATACGCCTCAGTACCATCGCAATATGGCCACGCTGCTTGAATACAGACACACGGAATCGTGCTTTGTCACCAAACGCAAATCCGAAGTCGGTCCCTCCAACCTCCTGCAGTTCCTGCTGATTTCGCTCGGGCGTGATACTCTTCATTAATGCAACAGTATCATCTGGCTCCAGGCTTTTTGTTTCGAGTCGGACCATACGTCCTCCAACTCGAACAACGGGTGGCTGGCCTGTCGTGATATGTAAGTCGCTCACTCTCTCTTTAACTACCGTCTCCAGCAGCTTATCAATCTGAACTGTTGCCATCCAAAGTACTTTCTGAAAACTTTTTGTCTGAAAAGTGAGCTAGAACCAATTGCGATCCAAACTGAAGTCTGACACAGAAGTATTGATCATCCTTTGATTTACTTTGTTCCCTCTCCTTGAACAATCATTAACTTCTGAGTCTTCTTTTGTGATACAAATGGCCCGAATTAGGAATCTGAAAATTAAAACGATTAAACTTTAGATAAGACAGTTTAGATATGTAAAATGAAATCGCACGCCAAATCAGCGAACGTTATTGAATTATCCGGTAAACAAACTCAAAACTCAACAAAAGCCTTTAAAATAGATCAAATTCTTCGCATGAAAGCTGGTGAGCTTTTCAAACGAAAAACCGATAAAATGCCCCAATCTATCCAGCGAATTTTGAAGCCATGGCACTAAGTTGATCACTCCAATCCCTTAGCTAATTTCATCGCTTCGGAAAGCGTGGTAATTCCCAAAAGTGCCTTTTCTGCAGCATCTTCTGCTAACGATTTCATACCGAACAAACGTGCCTGCCTTCGAATATTTTGTGAAGGCTCACTTCGAAAAGTCATTTCACGTATAGCGGAATTCATCATCATCAGCTCAAAGACTGCCTTTCGACCTTTGTAGCCAGTATGTGAACACGTGTTACAACCTTTGCCTCGATTGAAGATCGCGGATTCGAGCTGACTGGGTCCCAAACCAAGGTACTCCAATTCCCCCGGATCTGGCGTATAAGTCTCCACACATTTACCACAGACAACACGAACCAAACGCTGAGCCATGACCGCCATGACACTCGATGCGACGAGGAACGGTTGTACCCCCATGTCGATCAATCGTGTAATAGAACCGGGCGCATCGTTCGTATGAAGAGTACTGAATACCAAGTGTCCTGTCAAAGAAGCTTGAATCGCCATCTCAGCTGTTTCAACATCCCGAATCTCTCCCACTAGAATCACATTGGGTGCCTGACGCAACATTGCACGAATAATTCGGGAAAAATCCAAGCCAATATTATGCTTTACTTCCACCTGATTGATCCCAGGTAAATAGTATTCTACTGGGTCTTCCGCTGTAATAATCTTTCGGTCAGGCCTGTTTAACTCACCCAAAGCACTATACAAAGTTGTAGTTTTCCCACTTCCCGTCGGGCCTGTGACCAGGAAGATACCATTGGGCCTGCGAATGATGGTTTGGAATCGTCGATAGTTCTCTTCTGAAAATCCGAGGTTCCGAATCCCCACTTTAATATTATCTCGATCCAAAATACGCATCACGACTGCCTGCCCGTGATTCGTGGGAAGAATACTCACACGCAAGTCAAAGTCTTTTCCTCCAAAGGACGTTTTAATTCGACCGTCCTGTGGACGACGTTTTTCAGCGATATCCATGGAAGCCATGATCTTGAAACGTGAAACTAATGCCATCAACAATCGTCGAGGAGGACTATCCCGCTCAATCAGAACTCCATCGATTCGATATCGAATGCGGATGCGATCTTCGAACGGTTCAACGTGGATATCACTGGCCCGCATGTTTACCGCTTCGCTGATAATCAGATTCGCCAGCCGAATTACAGGGGCGCTATCATCTTCTTCCTCTACATTGGCAGAGGTGGCCAACTCTGTAGCTGTAATATCAATGGCCGTTTCTGTAAACTCTTTCAACATTGTATCAACAGACTCAGTTTCACTTTGACCGTAGTGTCTGTTGATCGCTGCCTGAATCGACTCGATGGGAGCCATCACAACATCGATGTCACGATTAATGATAAAACGCAGCTTATCCAAAACCTCGTATTTCATAGGATCATGCAGCGCTATTTGCAGCGAATCTCCCTTCATTCCAACTGGAATGACTGTATTTTCCCGTGCCATTGATTCGGGAACCAATTCGATCACTGATTGGGGAATCTCAACTGACTCCAAATCGACAAATTCGTATCCATACAGGGAGGCTTGTGCCTGCGCAATGACCTCCGCACCGACGTATCCCAGCTTGACCAGAGCTTCACCGGGAGAAATTCCCATTGAGCTGGCTAGACTTGAGGCTTCATCCAACTGAGCTGGACCTAGAAACCCATCATCTACTAACTGTTGCATCCAATCATCGGACATTCAATTTCTCCACGGAATAGAATCAGTTTCAACCTCAAGAGAATCTGTTTTCCCATATCAAAGCCAGGGAATCAATTCTCAGGTTAAATCTGGTTGATAAAATTAATAGGAACTGAGGGCTGTTGGCAGACCTTCAGTAAGCTCCTCCTGCCTAATGAAAATACTTGTTACTCCTATCTCTATTGAGTTGACTGATCTCCGAATTTTCAAATAATCATTAGTGAAAGAGACTTAAGATATGTAGAGCAAGAATTGCCTATTTTTAATTTTGAGGTAGATCTCAAAGAGTGTCAAGGATGTAAATCGATATACAAAAAATACTTGAGAGAGTTTTCTCTGATCAAAGGAAAATGCCCCCGGTAACGAGATCAAGACCTCAGAACATGAGCATTGTTCAAAGTCGAAAGGAATGAAGCAAATCTTCCATAGCAGAAATGGTGGATTCAATTTGTGAGAGAGAATTAAAAGCCCCAGGACTGAACCGTAAAGTCCCTCCATAATCTAACGACTGAATTGCACGATGGATCCGTGGTGCACAGTGTAAACCTGCTCTCGTCTGGATACCAAAATTTTCGTCCAGGACTGATGCCAGTATCTGTGGTTCAACCATTTGACTCACTAAACTGACGACTCCAACTCGCGACTCAACCTGTTCAGGCCCCGGCACCTCGAAGTCAGGAAGCTGGCGAAAACCTTCCAGAAGGCGAGACGTTAATTCTTGTTCATGCTGGCGTAGTTGTACGACACCTTTTTCCAGAATGTATTCGAGAGCGGCCTTTAATCCGACCAGACCGGGGGCATTATGATTTCCTGATTCAAATTTATCAGGTAAACTAAGTGGTTGTGTTTCTTCCTCGCTACGAGTTCCCGTACCTCCCTGGCGGAAGCTCCTCACTCGCTCAGCACTCTCGGAACGAAGATAAATTAACCCTGTTCCTAATGGCCCCATCAGCCCCTTATGGCCCGAGCAAGCTAGAAAATCAATCGGCATCCGGGAAACGTCCATTGGCAGATGCCCTGCCGTTTGTGCGGCATCTACAAGAAATAAAACTCCTGCTTTTTGAGCGAGCTCTCCGACTTCGCATACCGGTTGTATGGAACCGGTCACATTAGAGGCATGATTCAGAATCATCAACCGCGTGTTCTCTCGAATCGCTTCACGAAAAGAAACCGCATCCACTATGCCTTGCTGATTTGCCGGAACATAGGTCGTTTCCAACCCCCATCGTTCTTTGAGCGTCTGCAGAGGTCTGAAAACAGAATTGTGTTCCACATCTGACGTAATCACATGATCGCCGGGCTTGAGAACTCCATGAATAATGATATTCAGACTGTCCGTCCCATTAAAACTGAACGCCACTTCTTCAGGCCGAGATGCTCCCAATATCTGGGCTGCTAGCTTTCGACACTGATCAATCGAGGACTGTAACTCGATTGAAGTCCGATAAGCACCACGACCAACGGGGGCTCCCACACACCGGTTATAGTGATCTACGGCTGAATAGACAGATTCCGGTTTGGGAAAGCTGGTTGCTGCGTTATCTAAATAAATCGACTGCTGCTCACTCATTTTACTTTTACCAACCAGACTCTAAACTACGCGTTAGCCTGTACCAGGTTTATTGTAGCGTCTCCAGGACTGTTTGAACCTCGTATCACCCTTTGAAGCTGCTATGCTCAAATTGGACGTGATATAGAGCTTAACCGCCGATAGAGTACATTGGGCGATCTGGCTGAATAAATCGTGCCGTATTGATCTCATGCCCTTCTTTTTTAGCCGCAATGCTATTTCGTACCGCTTCAATTATTTGTTCATCCGAAGCATTCGATTGGAATAACTCCCGTATATCTGTCTCTTCCAGGCTGAATAAACAATTCCGAAGCTTACCATCGGCGGTCAAACGAAAACGATTACAACTCATGCAGAAGGGATTACTGATGGAGGCAATAAAACCAATTCGTCCCACTCCATCTTCAAAGACGAAATTAGAAGCGGGTGCACTTTGGTCGGACTGCTTCTCTGCAACCAGAGGCATAATTCCCTGTGTGAGAATTTCTTGAATCTCATGTGCAAATAAGACCTTTTCCCGCTCCCACTGATTGTCTGCATCCAGGGGCATAAATTCAATAAAACGAATTTCTGCACCGGTTTCACGTGCCAAACGTCCAAACGGAACAATTTCCTCTTCCGACATATTACGAATCGAAACCGCGTTGATTTTTACTGGATCAAAGCCAGCTGCGTGAGCTGATTGAATCCCCTCTATTACCTTCTCAAAGTCGTCACGACGAGTAATCTCTTCGAATTTCTTCGCATTCAAGGCGTCCAAGCTAATATTAATGCGCCTTAATCCAGCATCGTATAATTCCTGTGCGTATTGTGGCAGAAGAATTCCGTTTGTCGTAATCCCGATATCATCGATACCCGGGATTTCTGAAAGCATTTTAACCAGTTCGGGAATCTGTCTTCTGACTAGAGGTTCGCCGCCAGTTAAACGTATTTTATTCACTCCCATGGGGACGACGAGACGTACAAATCTGATAATCTCTTCAAATGATAAAATCTTGCTCCGATGCACAAATTGAACATTTTCAGAGGGCATACAGTAAAAACAGCGAATATTACAACGATCCGTGACGCTAATTCGCAAATTATTATGCACGCGCCCGAACGAATCGATAAGCTGATTTTGGTTTTCCATTAAAGCCTCACAAACTAAACGCACTCACTACGTCTCTCAAATCTCTACTTTCAGCCAGCTCTCATATTTATTATAGCCAGTTGAAGGTATCTTCACTGCCTAATTCGTCTTGAATTCTCGATGTTCCCATTCAGATGTTCCATCTGACCAGTTTTCTTTCTTCCAAATAGGTACGATTTCCTTCAAACGATCAATCAAGAAGCGACCTGCTTCAAACGCCTGTTTTCGATGAGCCGAACTAACGGCAATCGCCACACTGATCTCTCCTAAAGGCAGGTGACCGACTCGATGTTCGATGGCAACCGCATGCACGGGCCATTGTGCGCGTGCTTCTGTAATTAATTGTTGCATGGTCTTTTGCGCCATTTCGGGATAAGCCTCATAATCCAGAGCAACCGTCTGACGACCGGCTGTCATTTCACGGACTGTGCCCAGGAATAACACCACAGCCCCACACTCATTGGAACGAACCCGTTCGGTCGTCGCGGTATAATCGATAGGCTGATCTGAAATGGAAATATAATCTGGAGTCATCATTTTTGAATTTACTAATCTGGAGTCAGTAATTAGAGAGTTCAACCACCACTAACCGGAGGAAAACAGGCGACTTCCTGCTCTGGATTCAGAATCTGACCTTCCCCTGCATAGGCATTATCGATGGCAATCAGTAACTGGTTGCTCAATGATTGCAACTCTGGATATTGCTTTGCAATCGCCAGCCGCAACTCTTCAACGGTCATTCCTTCGGAAATCGTCACGGATATTAATTCGCTGTTTACCAACTCCTTAGCACGGGCAAATAACTTAACGTGAATCTGTTGCACTGTCATGAAACGACCAGTTTTTTCTTCTGTGGGTGCAGCTTCCGCTCAATTTCCGGCATCAGGCCATACGAAAGTGCCAGCAGCTTGATTGGATGAATGGTCGGAATCCGGGTTTCCTGCTCCATCTGCATTTTGCAACTACTACACTCAGTAGCACCCGCTCTCACTCTTGTTGTCTTCATATGATCGATCAACTCCCGACCGATCTGCTTTGATGTTTCAAAGGTGTCCCTGGCAAGACCATAAGTTCCTGCCATTCCCGAACAACCTTTCTCAATTGTATTCACCCTGAGCTCAGGAATCAAAGCGAGTAGATCCATAAGCGGGGATCGGGACGATAATGCTTTGGTGTGACAGGGTGTATGATAGTCCAATTCAAAATCGAGCGGCCCAAAATCCGTCCGTAAACGCCCCGATTTATGCAATTGCAGCAAGAAGTCTCCTGCTTCTGTCACTTGCGATGCAATGGCTGTGCTTTCTTCATTCCGAACTAACATCGGATATTCCTGCTTGAGGCATATGGCAGCAGCTGGCTCCGAACAGATAATTTGATGCCCTTCCTTGGCAAATTCATTCAGAATTTGAATATTTTCCCTCGCCAGACTACGAGCCGCTATCAAATCCCCGGCAGAAACCATTGCCATGCCGGAAGCCAATTGATCCAAGGGCACATAAACGGAAATTTGATTATGTTGCAAGATTGCCAATAACGCATGCGCTAATTCGGGATCATGATAATTGGCAAAATAGTCAACAAAAAAGATTACTAAATCAGGGTCTCCACCGGGCCGGGGACGTTTTGTGAATCTTTTCGGCACGGATCGCAAGAATGAACGTCTCGAAAATAAAGGCAACTTTCGATCACGATGAATGCCCATCATTTTTTCCATCACCCAGCGTGCCGTGGAATTATTGATGGCCCAGTTCGCTGCCATCGACAGCGTACTGCCTAAGGCTCCAAAGGAATGTGCACGTGATAAAATCCAATCGGTTCGATCCAAGCCGTTGGTTGACACGTAGGCTGCTTTTGCTTCAATCGCCATCTGAGGAATATTGACTGTGGAAGGACAATCCAGCTGGCACTGTTTGCAGTTAAAACAGGTATCGGCCAGCCTCTTGGTTTCTGTGGAAGAGAGCTGATTGGGTTGAATTTCGCCAGATAACAAGCCTCGAAACAAATTCGCCTTCGCGCGAGGCGACGCTTCTTCTAACGGTTCAATACGAAAAACCGGGCACATGCGAGATCCGGGATCCTGTCTGCGACATGATCCACAACCGTTGCAACGGGAAGCCTCAATTTGTAGTTCTTGTGGTGACCAATCCAATTGTAAATCAAGCAGTTCCGGAAGCGTTTCAGGAACTGGCCTGAGATTTCGAATTGTCACATGCGGATCATCATTGATGACTTTTCCGGGATTGAGGAGATTATGTGGGTCGAATGTATCTTTGACTTGGCGAAATACTCGATACAAATCGCCATACTGAGAACGAATAAAGGCGGTTCTGGCCAAACCGTCTCCGTGCTCTCCGCTGATTGTACCATTTACAGAAAAGACAGTCTGATATAAGTCACGGGCAATACTCTCCAGGATCGGTGCGTTCTGCTGAGTCAACGCGGGAAGAAAAGGTCGTAGATGAATTTGCCCTGAAGCCGCGTGTGCATATAACGTGGCTGTGACCTGGTGACGTTGAAATACTTTCTGCGCCTTCTGCGAAAACTCATAAAGGCAATCTGGAGGAACAGCGATATCTTCGACAAAGGGCTGAGGACGCGCTTCGCCCGGTAATCGACTCAGTGAAGGCACTACCTTTTGAGGTAATGACCAGAGAAATTCCACTTCATCAGCCTGATGTGTCTCCATCGCTACAACAACGCGCGAGTTCACGTTTTTCACAGCCAGGACCACGTTATGCAATCGACTCTGGACTTGTGAATCACTAAAGCCTACCTGCTCCACTAATAAAGCGGCTTCTGCTGCCGTTGAAATTAGTGAGGTAAAACGAGGGTCGGCATCTCTTGCTAATGACAACAAGCGTCGATCCAGCAAATCACAGGCGGAAGGCTGTAAGTAAGTAATCGTTTGCACGGCACGAATTGCTGATGCCAAATCTCCAAATAACAACAGCGCAACACCACGATGTGCAGGTAAAGGCGAAACATGCAATACCGCAGAAGAAAAAAATCCCAATGTACCTTCTGAGCCGACCAGTAAGCGCGCCAGATTCAGATGATTTCGTGTCTTGATTCCTTTTAAAAAATACCCACTGCAATTAGGAATACCGGAATTTTGTTTTTCCTGTATCAAATGTCGATTTTCAGTCAGGAGTTGGGAAAGCTTACTCAAAATCGTTCGTTTGACTTGCTCTGCACGCGCTTCAGCGGGTACTTCACCCAATAAAGGGGTACTCGTTAAAGAAGTCGTGAGAGGCTGATTGAGAATTGAGAGACTTTCATTTCCTGCTTCAAAACAAGTTCCATCTGAAAGCACTACCTCTAGTTGGTTAACATGATCACGGGTGGAACCAACACGTATGGCACGCGAACCAGCGGCATCAATCGCCAACATACTGCCAATGGTTGTGACTTCCGTGTTGGAAGGATCTGGTGGAAAATACAATCCAAGTGGTTTTAAAAATCGATTGAGTTGCGCATGTACGACTCCCGGTTGAACACGCACCAGGTTATCATCCATCAACTCAAAGCCTGTCAGATAGCGTGAACAATCGACAACAATACCACTGCCTATGGCGTCACCAACTAATCCTGTTCCTGCTCCTCGCGGAATGAGAGGAACATTCATCTCATTAGCATATCTGGCGATCGCAATGATATCGTCGCGCTCGCGGGGATAAGTAATACATAAAGGAGGAACCTGATAGAGACTTGCATCACTGGCATAAATAGACAACGCCACCGGATCGCATCGCACATCACCTGTAATCAGGCTGGAAAGATCTTCTGCAATTCTTTGCTGTTGGCGGTCCAAAGTGATTCACTCTCGGGTTGAATTTCTTGCACGCGTATTGGTGAGGCTTGGCTTTGATTCTATTCTATGCGATCAAAGTACATGGTTTGAACTGTCAATTCACCGAATCAGGCTTTGTATAAGGAAATCAGGAACTCCTATGAAAGAACCCCTATAATATGAGAATTCGATAATCTTCCCCAAAACTGCCATTTCAGCTCAATTTGACCACAAAGCGAATCTCTGAGATCCTGGGAATCCAAAACACACTCAACATATCGACCGATTCAACGCTTCATCGATAGATTTCTGACCCTCTATTTTTTTTGAAAATCTGAAGTATCACGTCTCTGTTTCGATAACCATTCGCAGGCAGGTTGAGGCAAACCTTCGTGTCCTCCCTCGAAGATGGTGACACGTGCTAAACCGGAATTCCTTCTTAAATGAATGTCTCGACCATAGGTTTTATCTGTCGCCTGATCAGTAGGCTGAGGAGTTTTCAATTTACTATAGTCCCAAAGTTGTTGCATCTCCTCTTTTGTAATCAGTGTCGTTCGATTTCTTTTTGCAATCGCATTAAACGCACGCAAGGTATGTGCAAAGGGTACAGAGCCGGTCTTGCCATCAGTAACTCCTGCGTTCAGATCAAGAGGCAAGTCCGTTGCGTTCTCAATCCAATACAGGGGAGAACGATCGCGGTACTCTGCATCAATTTCAGACGAAGTGCCCGGTTTAGCAGTAAGCGACTTCAAAATCATGCGCGCGTAGTTCTGAGGAACTCCCTCCTTAACATGAAAATGGTACCAGTCTGATAAATCGCTGATACCAACCCAAGCCGAAGCTGCTGAAAACCGACCAGGATGATGCCCTGCCATTAACATCGTCATGTGGCCCCCTCCTGACGACCCCGCCAGATAAATCCGCGATTGATCGACTTGGTAATGCTCAATCATATAATCAATTGCATCCAGAATATCCTGTCGTGCCAATTTAGAACCACAGGCTTCCGGCTGTTGATTTACACCTCGGAAATTGGGATGCAGATAAATCCAACCGCGCTTCACGGCTTCATCCTGCCATTTCGTATTACTCTGCTTATAGTTTCCGCTCCAGGAGTGTAGAAACACGAAGAGGGGAGTCGGAGTTGTCTTTGCCGAATCCGGTACCCAGATCAAGGAAGGCTGCAGACTTTGATCCAGAGTGCTTTTGACTTTGATTAAACTCAGTGGAGGTCTTTTGATTGTCTGTGGTTTCTTGATTTGAGAAATCTTCTCAGATGCAATGAGATCTCCATTGTTTGCAATACACAAAATGAGGCAACATAGACTGACATTTAATCTCTGACTCATAAATCTACTCCGCAAATTTTAAATACTGATTATCTCTTACTTTTCTGGAGACTCATCGGTCTTCTGCTTTGCATATTCAATTTTTCCCCAGAGGTTTCCGCCCACTTTACCGTGCTGCCAGGTACCTGCATAACGTCCTTCAAAAAACATCACACGAGAAGTAAAGGCATTTCCCAATCCAGGAATGGTTAAATTTGTCAATGAAATAACTGGTGTGTCTCCCGCCCAATACACATTTAAAGGCATTGGTACACTGACGTCATGTTCGCCATATTTAATGCGTGCGGTAATCATCCATTGATCGCCGGATATTTTTTTTGCTGAGGCAATCTCATAACGTTCCTCACGTGGTGGCTTCCCATTATTTTTGCCATCAACGGAAAAATGTCCTACCAGAGTGGCACCAGACATTTGCTGTTCAAATTTCTTTTCGAGCATTTCCCGTTGAGTGGAATCCGCAGCCATTCCCGAGCCCAGGGACAACAATAAGACCATACTGCACATTAAACTTTTCTTTAGAAAACTCATCTTTTATGCCTCATGAATTACGTGTGAATTTTCAGAGCGAATTGAATTCGCTACGATACAACTATCCTACACCATTATTGCTTACAGGTGAATCATACGGTAGTACAATGACAGACTCTGATCATCAATCTCTTTCTGAACCATCTGAATCTGATTCAGCCCGCGCTTCCGGCGTTCCCCCTGATTATAATGTATTAACCCCTGCTTTTGAAAAGCTTTGTGATGTGATTGCCCGCCTACGGTCACCCGAGGGTTGTCCCTGGGATCGTGAACAGACACTGGAATCCATCAAACCGTATACATTGGAAGAAACCTACGAGCTTTTAGAAGCCATCGATTCTGGCAACGATCAGCATATTATTGAAGAACTGGGAGATCTTCTGTTGCAAATCGTGCTCGATGCTCAGATCGCCGCTGATGAAGGCCGCTTTGATTTGACACATGTTGTCAATCGTCTGACTCAAAAGATGATCGATCGCCACCCTCATGTATTCGGTGATGTGACTGCAGAATCCCCAGCAGAGGTCCGCAAGAACTGGGATCAAATCAAAGAACAGGAAAAACAGCGCCGATCTATTTTTGATGGCCTGCCTCAAGATTTACCTGCGCTCGCACGCGCAGCACGGATAGCAGAGAAAGCAGCAAAAGTCGGATATGATTTTCCCCATCGGGATATGTTGTTTGATAAACTTCGTGAAGAGATTCAGGAATTGGCAGACGAAATTTATCCTGAGGGAAAAATACCCGATACCCCTGCAACGGTCGAAGCAGAAATTATCACAGACACGCAAATTGATGATCCAAAACTACGCGAGCGGGTTGAAGGCGAGTTAGGCGATATCTTATTCGTAGTGGCCAACATCTCGCGACGCTGGAAGATCAATCCCGAAGAAGCACTGCGTATAAGTAATCGTAAATTTCAACAACGCGTACAAAAAATTGAACAGGAACTGGAAAAAGCGGGCCGCTCGATTCAAAGCGCTTCATTGCAGGAAATGGAAACCATCTACCAAAATATTAAAGTACAGGAAAAGCAAACTTCATAGAAGGATTTTGTATCTCTCTCCTGATCTTAAAAAGGTAATTCGACACCCAGACCTTCTTCGAGCGCCAATTGGTAAATCTCAGCTCCCATTGCCACATCTTCTACAGCCAAACCCACTGATTTGAATAATGTCACCTGGTCGTCGGTCGCGCGTCCTGTCTGGCGTTCTGCCACGATTTCACACAAATTATGCATCAATCGCCAATCGGTAATCCCTTCCTCTACAGGCTGAATGAAATCTCCTGCTTCTTGCCTGCACTGCGTTATATCATCACAGACAATCACGTCAGCACGTTTGATTGTAGTACGATCTATTTCCCGCTTTGAACGGTGGTTCGAGCCAATTACATTCAAATGTGTTCCCTCATCGAGGACACGACCATCAAACAAAGGAGTTTTACTTGTGGAAGCACAAATGACAATATCTTTCTCAGCTGCTGTTTCATCTGGAGAATGGGAGGCTTTGACTTCCACATTACAAAGCTCCGTCATTTCTTCGGCAAATTCACTGCAGTTTTCATGATTGCGGGAGTAAACCGACACAAACTCAATTTTTCGTGTTTGACAAACCGCTTGCAATTGCGTGCGTGCCTGCAATCCGGAGCCGAATAAACCAACCACTTTTGAATCTGGTCTCGCCATGTACTCTGTCGCCACGCCACTGGCTGCACCTGTTCGCAATTGACCAAGAAAATCACCCTCAATCAAGGCGCGCATCTGACCCGTTTCCTGATCGTAAATAGCAACGTGAAACTGAGCCCCTTCTTTAGTTGACGTATATGCTTTCCAACCAACATAACCCAGGTATTCATTGGCGGCTGACATAGTATGTAGCATAATTCCTGGTGCGCGAACGCGCTGACGCGGCAAATTGGTGGCTCTCTCAGAGGCCATTTCTTTGAAGACTTTATGGATAATCAGTAAGGATTTTTCCATATCCATTACAGAACGAACATCATCTTCAGTGATATATAATGCGGCCATAAATGATTGCCTATTTCATCATTGAATCAGGATTAATGACTAGTAGTGAGAGGAAACGATTCTTCGGAAGAGAAAATCATTCTCTTATTTTTTACACGCTAACGTGAAACCGGCTGATATACAATACCAGTATCGATCTGATGGTAACCGACGGCTTCGGCAACGTGCCTGGCAACAATGTTGGACTCTTCTACATGCCATTCCAGCTTGGTAATCAGCTCATCCTGTAGACGACGCGCGATTTCCAATAACAGTGACTGTCCATAGCCTTGGGAGCGTATCTCTTCTTTGACAAAGACATCAGTCAGTCCAATCACCCGCTCTTCCCACTTAGGAATGTATAAATCCAGTCCAACAACTGTTGCAGAGGCGACTGCTGCATCTCCCGATTTGGGAACGAGTTCAAAATGTAGCGTTTCCAGTCTTCCCATGCGAGTCAGCCACCACCAATTTGGAGCCTGATAGTCATCGGAAATCATCAATTGCATCTTGCGACGTATATTTACCAGATGAAACTTGATTTTAGGCTTCTGCCCGAGCAGGTCGCGTTGATAAATTCGAATCGACCCCTTAGCTTCGTAGCCAATCGCTTCAAAAAACGGACCTGCGATTGGATCAGACAACAGGAAACCTGAAGGACGGGTTCCACCATAGAGGCCCACCAAAAATGGCGATAGTAAACCAGAAGCCCCTGCGGTAATTTCGGTTGCACCTTTTGACCGAAGATATTCTTCTGCCCGGCGGACCAGTTCACGACCAATCCCTTTTCGGCGGTCATTAGGATGTACAATCACCGCGCAGATCACACCTTTGGAATAATCGAGCGCAGAACTTTCTGCATTCGTACCAAATCCCGCCAGAACAAAACCAACAATTTCACCATTGTCTTCAGCAACGATCAATCCATTTGGATCGAAATAAGGCTGAGAAAAGATCAATACTTCAAAGGCGTCATTGTTAAGGCATTCCGCTGCTCCTCTTCCCAGTCCTGCAGAATGCCATAATCTCAGCAACTGCGGTGGGTCAGCATTATGAAAGGCGCGAAACTCAGTCACAAAGTTTTCTCACAACATGTGAATGGGACTTAAAAATTAGTTTTCTAAAGCAACAATAAATAAAGCCCTCTCTGGAGTAGAAGAGGGCCTTATCAGATCCACTATTTTACTTTCTTGACAGCTTCTACAATCGCTTCTGCAGTCAAACCATATTTATCGAGGAGTCCCTGAGGGTCACCACTTTCTGCAAAACAGTCGCCAACATTGACATAGGCCATGGGAACCGGAGTTGATTGTGAAACAACCATAGATACGGCCGAGCCTAATCCACCATGCGCCAGATGCTCTTCTGCAACAACAATCGCACCGGTTTCTCGGGCTGCTTTTTGGATCGCATCCACATCAATTGGTTTTACAGTATGCATATCGATCACACGTGCTGAAATTCCTTCTTCTGCCAGTTTGGTCGCGGCATCAACGGCACCTGCTACCATCAGACCATTGGCGATAATGGTTACATCGTCACCTTCACGAATTGTGTTTGCTTTGCCGATCTCAAATGTATCACCTTCTGAATAAATTTCTGCCACATTCGGTCGACCGAGTCTTAGATAGACGGGACCATCATGTTCAACCATCGCTGCTGTTGCTGCTTTGGTAGAAACGGCATCAGCGGTAACCATCACAACCACACCAGGGAGACTACAGGCTAATGAGACATCTTCTATTCCCATCTGTGAAGGACCATCTTCGCCGATGGAAATCCCCGCATGTGTTCCGACCATCTTCACATTCATGCCAGGGAACGCAATTGACATTCTGATTTGGTCATAGGCGTTGCATAAGAGAAATGCGGCAAAGCTGGCAACAACCGGAATATGTCCGGTGGAGGCCAGACCTCCTGCAACGCTGACCATATTACTTTCTGCAATACCAACATTAAAACCACGTTCAGGAAAAGCTTTCGCAAAGACTTCCGTGCGAGTCGAGTTCCCGACGTCGCCATCCACGGTCACAATTTCAGGATGCTTATCACCCAGATCTTTTAAAGCATCTCCAAATGCATCGCGGGTGGCTTGTCCTACTTTCAATCCACTAATTTCACCTAAATACATAATAATACGTCTCTTTTATTTGTATGTTGATTTGATTCGAACTGCTATCAGGAATTTTCTGTTTTGGATCTGATTCCGTTCATAGAAAATCAGAAAGCTCTGACCCTAAGCAATAAATGCCAGTGCTTTTTCTGCCAACTCTGGTGAAAGCGGTTTACCGTGATAGTTTAAATCTCCCGTTTCTTCCAGCACGGGTAGAATCCCAAACCCTTTCTTTGTCTTCGAAATGATGGCCTTGGGGCGATCCGTTACTTTGGACGCAACTTCCAGAGCTTCAACAACGGATTTCTGGCAGTTGCCATCGATCGTCTGCGTATGCCAGCCAAAGGCTGCGATCTTTTCTTCAAAGGAACCCAGATCGAGCACATCTTTCGTAGCGCCGGTCTGCTGGTAGGTGTTCTGGTCGATAATCGCAGTCAGGTTACCCAACTTGTACTTTTCAGCAGCAGCTAATGCTTCCCAGACCTGACCTTCTCCCATTTCGCCATCACCAATCACGACAAACACATTGGACCCGTTCTTATTCAAACGCGCTCCCAAAGCTTGCCCAATACCCAGTGACAGCCCCTGTCCGAGCGAACCTGTTGAAGCTTCGATTCCAGGAAGGCGTTTCATATTGGGATGGCCTTCAAAGGGACTCCCCAATTTTCGGAGTGTCATAACATCGTCGGTTGAGAAGTAACCCGCTTCGGCCATGGCGGCATACAGTACAGGTACCGCATGGCCTTTACTTAAAATGAAACGATCCCGTGCATCCCAAGTCGGATTCTGTGGATCGTATTTCATAAAACCACCGAACCAGAGTGCATTTACCACTTCAACAGCAGACAAGCTACTGCTGGGGTGTCCGCTACCAGCTTCGGTTGTCATTCGGATAATCAGACGACGAAGGACTTTCCCTTTTTCCTTCAACTCTTCAATCGATAAGGCATTTGCTTGAGCAGCCACGTTGTTTCCTTCAATTCTTCTAAACAAACAAACTCGCCACGCTCTGAAACATCATCCATCAATTACATTTGCCCCGCTGACTTCGCATGATTGGAAGAAGTGAGTTACCGATCTGGTATGTTTGATTCGAGCAGTGACAGCATTCAGGCGCCACGAGGCGCAAACTAAGCGCATCAATTTAATAAAGGTATGCTAACGAGCAAAGCGTTCAGCGACAACCATGTAAGCAATAGAAACCATTTTGCGGAACAGGAAAAGCCGCGGTCATTAGATTGTCTATTTTTCTTAATTTCATAAATCAATCAAAAAATTTTCATACATGATCGGGCATTTCACGTTATCTATGTAAAATACACAACTGTTTACCCGAAAAGTCTTTAAAGCCTGTCATTCTTTGACAATAATAGAACACGCTGATTCAAAATGAACATGATTTCTTCTCAAATTTTACAGAGGCTCCCCAGTAATGGCTGACAGCCTATTTACAGACCAGGAATTGCTGGCATATCTGGATGAATCCCTTTCGGTCGAACTGATGTCTCAGGTTGAAACTGCATTAAGGCAATCTGATTCACTACGTGTTCGTCTGGCTCAACTCTCTCAGCAACGTGATCACGGTGCGCATTCTGTTGGAGAAATTTGGAGAAGAAATCGCCTGAGCTGCCCTTCGCGCAGTCAATTGGGAGGCTATTTACTCGAAACACTCCCGCCTGATTATCAAAGCTATGTGGAATTCCACTTGAATCAGACAGGTTGTCGCTACTGCGGAGCGAATCTCGAAGACCTCAAATCAAGTATGTCAGCAGCTACAGCCGAGACAGAGCGCAGAAGACAAAAATATTTTCAGTCTTCAGCCGGATATCTCTCTGCCAAAAGTGAAGACAAATCATAGAAACAGAATCTGATCAGATTCAATCAAGGGGCCCAGCCTCAAAATCAGTTTCGTTGACCCAACCCGCTTTGACTTTTTCACCTTTCATAAACCGTTGATAAAAGTTACGGGTACGCGCATCCGAATATTGATAACCTTCGAATACAGCCCCTTTCCCCAAAGCACGAGGATCCTTTTGCGCGATCAACTCTTCCTGCAACTGTTGCTTCAAGGCATTTTTGATATCCTGGAATTTTGGCAAAGCAGCTAGATTCTGCAAACACTCCGGGTCATCCTGAATGGAATAGAGTTCTTCTGCTTTTCGTCTGCCAAAGGCCCACGTCCAGAACGATTCCTGTTTCCCTGTTCTGCGTAGGTTTAAAATCGCAGTCTTCGTCGGACTCCCGTCACAGTTGAGGTATCCCGTTTCCGGATTACCGGCGGGCCAACGTCCAGGTTCATCATTCTTGAGATAGAGCATGCCTCCCTTCACAATACCACGAATCGGATACCCTTGATCAAAGGGCCTACCGATATCGTGCCGCTCTTTACCAATCAATACGTGGTCACGCCTGGGGTTAATCACTCCCGATTGATTTGAATGAAAAATATCCGAAAGAGATCGACCTGCCGTAGGTTGCATTCCCGTCTGTTCCCACTGTAACCCTGCTGCCTCAATAAAAGTAGGGGCAAAGTCAATGAAACTCACATAGTCGTCAACCGTCCGATTTTTACCATTGATTCCTTTTTTCCACATGATCGCTAATGGCAAATGATTCGAACGTTCGTACTCCTGTCCTTTCACACGGGGAAACGGCATTCCGTTATCTGCAGTGACCACCACAATTGTATTCTCTAATTGATTCTGTTGCTCCAACACTTCCAACATACGCACAAGGTGCCGGTCAAAGTGTTCAATTTCATAGGCATAGTCGAGCATGTCATTTCGAATCACTTCCGTGTCGGGCCAATATGCGGGAACCCGGTCGATGTCTGTTAATTTTTTACCCGCCTTGCTGACACCGGAGCCATATTCATATCGTCGATGTGGTTCCAGCCCGCCGTACCAGAAACACCACGATTTTTCTTTGGGACAATCTTCAAGAAACTGTTCGAAGTTCGCGGCATAATCAATGGCCGAAATCCCTTTCGCTGGCGGCTTAGCCTTTGAACGATTATAAGCGGGTCCCGCAGGATTGCGACGTTTGCCTGTGGCATCGACGGCGACCCCCGGCGCCCAGCCTTTCGCCGTCCTGCCTACAAAATATCCTGTATCAGTTAACGCTTCGACGTACGTTTTGAATTCTGGCGGAAAAAAGGCCATATGATTCCCAGCCTGTTTCAATTGCCACGAATTCCTGCCCGTTAGAATGCAAGCACGTGAGGGAGCACACTTGGCATTGGGCGTATACGCATTCGTAAACAACAAACCTTCCCGCGCCACGCGGTCAAATCCTGGTGTCTTCACCCACGAACAACCATAGGCTCCCATGTGAGGAAACGAGGCATCATCGGCAATACAAAACAGAATATTGGGACGGCTCTGCTGTGCTTCAGCCACTTCAGCAGTAACGCTTCCCGCAATAATTAAGCATAAAAATACAAAAAAAAGTACACGAATATCACGCTGATCCATTTCCACACGTCTCCATAAAAGAGCTCGCAGACGAAAGCATTTTCCGGTTGAGAGTCAAAGGGACAACTCAACATAGAACTTTATCTTAGGACACACAGTGATCAGCCACAAGAAGTTTCAACCGGACAGATTCAAGATCCGTCAAACAAAATGGAGTGTTACGTAAACAGAGATATCCTCTAGAGCGGAGCCAATGCCACTTTAGCGACTACAACACAATTAGACACGTCCCCAATGACCTTGCAGGTGTTACAATAAACTCGGATACAGTCTAGTTCTGGCTGAACTCGATTGGCTGAGCGTATGGAGAAGGCTTACTGCGAAGATCATGCTGTTTGCTTTTGAGAAACTTCAATAAGAGATCGCTACGAAGATCAACATCGTACTCTTCTAAAATCAACTGACATAAAGTTGGTTCCAGGCTGCTTGTGCTCGCCAGAGTATCACAAAGATGACCTAAAGATATTTCCTGATGTAGCACATTGTAATGAATCGGATCAGAAACATGTGGAGAGAAAATTCTGGAATAGAAGTTTAATAATTCGAGATGACGATGTTCACGATGAATCATAGGTTGGCTCGCGTAATAATCGCGTTTCAATTCGAGTGTCGCCATGCCATATAGTTGATCTGATTCTTTCAACATAACAGCATGCGCGCGACAGACACCGCACAACAGTATCGAATATCCCCCTGATTCCAGTTCATAAGAAGTCACAATCGATGCCAGGCAAACAGAGTCCATGTTCGCATTGCGATGGCGATCCTCACCAGGGTCCAGATGAGATGTTTTGAATAACACAGCCACTAAAGTGTTCTCAGCTAAGGCAGCAGTAATTAACTGGCAATCAGCGACAGAGGTCACTCGTATCTGTAACAGAGAATGAGGCAGAAGAACATGATCTTCCAATTTCAAAATCGGAGCGACTCCGGAAAAGTCCTTAAGATGCTGTTCTGTCAGATCACTGTGAGAAGACATTGTATATTTCTAGACCCAAATCTATTGAAAAACAATTCTCGGTCTCGCATACTGAAACGCTTGTGAGACCATCGCCGAATGGCGCAATTTATGTCACTCAGATTAGCACCACATTTTGGGAAATGTCACGAAAAACATGGCGAAAAAACAATCAAAGCCCGCAAAGACTTCCAATTATGACGCCTCGCTTGATGACAAAAAGAAACATGCCCGCAAAATTGTACGCGGACTTGCCCGTCTGTTTCCCGATCCGGAGTGTGCATTAACACACGATTCACCATTCCAGTTACTGGTCGCCACCATATTGTCTGCTCAATGCACGGACGAGCGTGTCAATGCAACAACGCCAACGCTGTTCAAGAAATATCCAACCGCTGAGAAACTGGCAGCCAGCAAGCAGGCTGATGTAGAAAAGATTGTGCATCCGCTCGGTTTCTTTCGTGCCAAGGCAACGAATATCCGCAAGATGGCACAAACCTTATCCGAACAATATGCTGGGGAAGTTCCTCAAACACTGAAAGAGCTGGTGGCACTGCCCGGCGTGGGCAGAAAAACAGCGAATGTCGTGCTAGGAACGGCGTTTGGAATTCCCAGCGGGGTGGTCGTCGACACACACGTCAAACGCATCACGAACATCTTTGGTTTTACCACAAGCAAAAATCCGGACATTATCGAACGCGATTTAATCGAAGTCCTGCCCAAAAAAGAATGGATCACATTTTCACATCGCGTGATTCTGCATGGCCGCGCCACATGCATTGCCCGCCGTCCCCAGTGCACAGAATGCAGTCTCTTAAAAATTTGCCCTCGCATCGGACTGAAACCCCTATAATCATACATTTTCTGTTCAGGCACATTGTGGTACTTGGTACTGTTTCAGAAAACTCAAGTCATGACTGTTGAAAGCCGCATCTCAGCGGTTTATGTTTCGTGTAACAGAGTTCTCTTCCCCAAATCCAAGTTAATGAGACGCCCATGATTCTTACTGGTAAAGAAATCAAAGCACGCTTGGGAGAAGATATTATCATTGAACCCTATCATGAGAAATATCTGAACCCCAACAGCTATAACCTCTGCCTGCATGACGAGTTAATGGTCTATGAAGAAATCGTGCTGGATATGGCGCGACCAAATCGCCTGGGAAAATATGTCATTCCCGAAGAAGGGATGGTGCTTTATCCCGGTCAACTCTATCTTGGACGCACCGTCGAACGAACGGAAACACATAATCTTGTCCCTCTACTAGAGGGACGTTCCTCTATTGGACGACTGGGAATTTCTGTACATGCAACTGCCGGGGTTGGCGATATCGGGTTTTGTGGTTACTGGACCCTGGAAATTACCGTAGCGCAACCGGTACGCATTTATGCAGGGGTCGCAATCTGCCAGATCATCTACAATACTGTCGTCGGTGAGATCGTCGAATACAACAGTGATAAATATCAGAATAACAAAGGCATTCAGCCCAGTCTGCTGTTTAAGGAACTGGACCCTGCTGAAACGCGACAGATGCGACTTTCCTTCGGCGAAGACGAAACTAATCAATAGAATTAAAAACACAGTCAAAGAGAATATGTTTCGGTCAAATTTCAATTACGTTGACAGCAATCTTCGCGCAAATAAAAAGGCGTTACAGTCTGATCTGTAACGCCTTTGGTTTTTGGTTCTTCAGCTAGCGAAAGACTAAACGTTCCAGGTATCACCGGTATTAAACAACGCTTCGAGGTCGCCTTCTCCACTTCGTTCTGTCGCTGATTCCACCTGCTGATAGACGGCATCGTTGTACGTGGGATGGTCGACACAACGGAAGACTCCCATTGGCTCTGGCATTTCAGGATGTCGCATGCTCGCCAGTAGGAACGCCAGATTCATATCCTCTGCCTTTTCATCGTGGAACAGGAGATCGTCCGCCGTAACTCCTTTGCCCAATTCCACCACTTCTGGTTGACCATGGCTATTCAAGCGAACTCCTTTATCGCGATCCTTCCCAAAGATTAACGGCTTACCATGTTCGAGATAGATTACATTCTCTTCTTTTTTGCCCTTTTTAGAAGCAAATTCAAATGCACCTGAATTAAAGACATTGCAGTCTTGATAGACTTCGACAAAGGCAGCCCCTTTATGATTGGCTGCTCGCTCGAGCACGCTACAAAGATGCTTAATATCAACATCAACCGAGCGGGCAGCAAAAGTCGCTCGCGCACCAATCGCCACAGACAGAGGATTCAAGGGACGATCAACCGATCCGAAAGGAGTACTCTTGGTTTTGGTTCCTGTAGGGCTAGTCGGTGAATATTGGCCTTTGGTTAATCCGTAAATCTGATTATTGAACATAATCACTTTCAGGTCCACGTTGCGTCTGAGCACGTGCATGAAATGATTTCCGCCAATTGAGAGGGAATCACCATCACCTGTGATCACCCAGACCTGCAGATCAGGATTGGCAAGTTTCACACCTGTAGCCACAGCTGGCGCCCGGCCATGAATACTGTGCATGCCATACGTATCCATGTAATACGGAAAACGGCTTGAACACCCAATCCCCGAGACAAATACAAATTTCTCTTTGGGAATGCCCAGAGTCGGCAGTACTTTTTTCATCTGAGCCAGAATCGAATAATCGCCGCAACGTGGACACCAGCGAATTTCCTGATCGCTGGCAAAGTCTTTCGGCGAGAGGACAGGCAGGGTGACATCGACGCTCATTATTTTCTATCCTTAAACGCTATTGCTTATTTCTAATATGATTAAATTAAGTTGATGAACTAGTTTTCTTCGTTAATCAGTTCTTTAATTTTGTGTTTGACTTCACTGATCAAGAACGGCTTTCCCTGGACCTTATTCAAACCAACAGCGTCAGCCAAATAAGTACCTCGAATGATCATTCTCAATTGTCCCGTGTTTAATTCAGGAATCAAGACCTTCTTATATCGCTTGATGACATCACCCAGGTTTTTAGGGAAGGGATTCAGGTAGCGAATATGGGCATGTGCTACTGACAAACCTTCCTGAACAGACTGCTTCACCGCAGTTCGAACCGCACCATACGTCCCACCCCAGCTAATCACCAGCAAATCTCCTGATTCGGGTCCTTCCACAGTCTGTTCGGGAATGTAGTCCGCGATACCGGCAATTTTATTGGCACGAAGAGTGGTCATAAACTGATGGTTCTCTGGAGAATAGTCCACGTTTCCGGTGACATCTGATTTTTCCAGTCCACCGACACGGTGTTCACAACCGGGAGTTCCCGGAAGAACCCAGGGACGCGTTTTCTTTTCATTCCTCAGGTAAGGCATAAATTCATCGCCATCCTGGGTATTCTCGTTTGAAACATTGAATGGCTTCAGTTGAGAAACATCGGGAATCTGCCACGGCTCTGCTCCGTTAGCGATATAACCATCGCTGAGCAGAATAACGGGAGTCATAAACTCCACGGCAATTCGCATCGCTTCCTGTGCCATCTCAAAACAATCAGCCGGTGAAGCGGGTGCCACCAAAGGAAGCGGGCAATCTCCGTTACGGCCATACATACACATATATAAATCAGACTGTTCTGTTTTTGTTGGTAGTCCTGTACTGGGACCGCCGCGCTGTACGTCAATCACAACCAGAGGCAGTTCGGTAATTGCAGCCAATCCCATCCCTTCCCCCTTGAGGGCAATTCCGGGACCACTACTGGCGGTAATCGCCAGGTCTCCTGCGTAGGCAGCACCAACCACACTTGTGATCGCCGCAATTTCGTCTTCAGCCTGGAATGTAACGACGTTGAAATTCTTCAGTTTGGAAAGTTCATGCAAAATATCGCTGGCGGGGGTAATCGGATAACCGCCGTAGAACAATTGTTTGCCAGAGAGTTTCGCGGCTGTCACAAAGCCAAACGCCAGTGCTTCGTTGCCTGTGACCTTTCGATACTTGCCGGGAGGAAGTTCCGCTGGATCAACTCGATAATGTACAGTGATCGCTTCAGTCGTGATGCCATAATTATAACCAGCCTGTAAGGCTTTCAGGTTTGCTTCCACCAG
Source organism: Gimesia aquarii (assembly GCF_007748195.1). Classification (NCBI taxonomy): domain Bacteria; kingdom Pseudomonadati; phylum Planctomycetota; class Planctomycetia; order Planctomycetales; family Planctomycetaceae; genus Gimesia; species Gimesia aquarii. The sequence goes on along the minus strand of NZ_CP037920.1, from coordinate 873,320 downwards.
CTCAGGTTTCTTGGCGAACTTGGATTTCACCCACTCTTCAGTTGGTGTTGCATCGCGTTGATAGAGCCAGTAGACAAGCCCCATCGCGAAAAAGTTTTTGCAGCGTTCCGCTTCACGAGGTGAAAGCCCTAAGTCTGCCACAGCATCGCGCGTGAGGCTGGTCATTGGAACTCTCTGAACCTGATAAGCGGCCAGTGAAACATCATCTTCCAGTGGATTGCCTTCATAGCCTGCTTTGGAAAGATTACTCTTTTCAAATGCGTCTTCATTGACGATCAGCGTACCGCCCCGTCTTAAGTCAGCCACATTCGTCTTCAAAGCTGCGGGATTCATCGCGATCAAAGTATCGACTTCATCACCGGGCGTAAAAATATCAGAACTGGAGAAACAGATCTGGAATCCACTTACACCGCCCAAGGTCCCGGCGGGTGCGCGAATTTCAGCGGGAAAGTCAGGCAAAGTACTGACATCATTCCCAAAGACAGCTGACACGTTTGTAAATTGTGTGCCTGCCAACTGCATTCCATCACCACTGTCTCCGCAAAATCGGATAACAACAGCATCGAGTTGTTCACTGATTTTGCCATTTGAACCGGGCACGTCTGTGGTCGCCATTCTGATTTTTACTCCCCAGTTATCGCCTTAGGTCAGGCGGTAGCGTCTTTGTTGTGTGAGAAAATAATTGATAGTTGGTTAATATTTTATATTCCAGATGGTAGCAACCATAAATCAAATTCCAGGTCACAACCAACGGCTGGATCGTATTACTTATAACGGGAAATCTGATCCATCAATCACAGATAATACCGAGTTAATGGAATAACATTATTGGGTCTCTCTGGCATGAATCGGGCCGACTTACATTGCCCACAAGGAGGGAAAGACGGAGGTTTTCTCGCTTGGTTTTCATAATTCCATGAAACATTCAGTTTGGGAGGCGACCCCTTTCAATACCTTTAGAGCATTGAAGTTCTGGCTTCAGACATCCATACTTTCAATCAAAGCCTGTTCACCATCGCTCCGTCAAGCGGTAAACTCTACGCAATAGAATTATTCCTTACAATCGGCATTCTTACACCAATTTCGACACAGGGAAAGGTCTTAAACAACACATTCTTCTGTGATTCTTAAGATTTTTCGCTATTGATGTAAAATCGTTCCTGCCTTAAAAAATTATAGGCAGCAATTGCGGCTATCCTATCTAAAGTCCACAAAAACATCTAATTTGACCTCAAAGAAGCTGGTAACATCAATCATCACAGGGATTTTTGACACATTTATAATAAAGTCAGAGAGCAAAAATCAGGTGATTTCTGCTCTCTGATACAGCATGAACTAAAACGCTTCGAATATTACGTTTTTGTCATGATATAAAAGTAATTCATGATGTCATGAGGCAGCTCATGTACATCGATGTCATTAAAGCCTGCCTCTTTCAGCATCTGGCATGCCAGTTCTTTTCCCCAACAGGTTCCCAAACCAGCCCCCCCCTGAGCCAGCGAAACGGTCATGCAGTGCATCGTTGAAATCGTATAAAACATCGGTCCCAGAGGATTGGAAATATTCATTTCTACATTGCTTGAAGCTGCTATGTCCTGCATCAGGAATGTTCCCCCCGTTCGCAAGGCGGCATTCACTTCACTCAAAACCTGAGTTGGGTTAGCCTGATCGTGAATGACATCGAATGCAGTAATCAAATCGAACGAATTGGCAGAGTTCATTTGTGAAACATCCTGAACCTTGAAAGATACATTAGAGATACCGCGTTCCTCAGCAGTCTGTTTTGCCCGTCCGATGGACTCCTGCGAAAAATCATATCCTGTAAAACGACTTTCGGGATAAGCGGCAGCCATCTCTATCAGCGCCAGACCACTTCCACAACCGATATCCAATACATCAATACTGGCTTTCAATTTTTCCTCCAAACCTGGTACGAGAGGCAGAATATGTTCAAATAATCCACAGACGACTGAGTTATAACTCTCTTCTGCCATGACTTCGTGAAAACGAGAAAATTCAGTATAAGGAACACCCCCTCCTTCTCGAAAACAATCGACAATTTTGTCTTCTACCGAGCCTAGTACCGAAAACCATTGCATCGTAGTGGCAAAATTATTTGATCCGGCAGCACGTGTCAGCAAAGCCGCATGTTCAGCGGGCAAGAAATAGGTCTTCAAAGCAGGGTCATATTGAATGATCCCCCCAGTCACCATCGCGCCCAGCCATTCCCTGACATAGCGTTCGTTTAAGCTGGTCTGCTCAGCAATTTCACTACTGCTGGCGTGTTCCATGTCACTCATGATGTCAAACAATCGAGCGCGATGGCCGATCGATATCATCAAAGAAAGGCTACTATGGTTGACAATCTCCAGCAACTTCTGGCCAAATTCATCCGTCTGTTCCGCATCAATATTTAGATTACAATTGTTACACATGGCTCAAGCTTTTCTCCCTACTTTGTGTTAATACTGCAATTTTCATTTTCAAAAACGATTTGGCCCCTATCTGAACTTCAGAGCGAAAAACGCGCCCAAATGTTACCATTTTTTTTGAAAAAAATTCGAAGCACGCTGAAAGAAACACCATAAACGATGGATTGTATAATACTTAAGACATCAGGGTCAGCTGCACTTCCCTATGCAAGCAGGTCAGCCCCAGTGCTGTAGGATGCTAACACCTTCATCGCTTTGGGAATCGATTTCAGAAGATGCTCACCAGACTGGAAGACTCTTTTCTCAACTCATATCTTGTGTTTATCCTGGCTGTTCTTCAAAATAAACGGCACAAATTTTCCTCCTCCCCAAAAGCTTTCCGCAACAGGAATGAGGTACACCATCATGAAAAACACTCTGCTGGCCAGCATCCTTTGTTGTTTTTGTCTCCAGGTAGTTCAGACCTTTGCTGAAGACCACTTTCTTGTTGAGGAAGGACAAGCCCGTTCTGAAATTGTCATTGCCCCAAAATCTCCACGAACTACGCGACTCGCGGCACAGGAGCTGCAGAACTATATTGAAAAAATTTCAGGTACAAAGTTGCCCATTGTAACCGAACCGAGTGGTAAGGTTCCCGTCAGTATTTTCATTGGTCGAAGTTCGCATACTGACAAACGGGGCATCACCGATCTGGGGCTGAAGTATGGCGCATATCGTATAGTTTCTGGTGAGAACTGGCTCGTGCTAATCGGCGACGACACAGATTTTGTCCCCATCGAACCTTGGCCACGAAGCAATAATGATATTGCAAGCGGAAAAATGCAAAAGGCCTGGGATGCAATTACCGGGGAGCACTGGGGATATCCACATTCCCAATTATACAAGCATTACACAGGTTCCACTGGACTGTTCGGAACTCCGAACGAACAACACGTCGACAAGAATGGCAATGTGAATACGTGGGGTTTTGACGAACGTGGATCATTCAATGGGGTATGTGGTTTTTTGCGCAGCCTGGGTGTTCGCTGGTATCTGCCGGGTGATCTGGGGGAGATCGTTCCAAAGATGAAAACGATCGCTCTACCAAAAATTGATCAAATCGTTCATCCTGACTTTCCATTGCGAACCATTAATTTTCGTTTCAGGGTATATGGACGAGATGCAGCGATGTGGGCGATGCGACTGGGTGTACGCCAGCCTTATGGCAGACAAGCTGCGCATGGACTGGACCACATGACTCATAATGAGCAGACTTTGAAAAAACACCCTGACTGGTTTGCGCTCTATGGTGGTAAACGAGATACCCAACTCGGGAAGCGACTCAACCAACTCTGTTATTCGAACGAGCAACTATTTCAGGAAACAGTTCGCTATGTTCGCGCACAGTTTGATCATTTTGACATGGACGTGGTTTCTGTGATGCCCCCCGATGGTTACACGGCAATTTGTCAGTGCCAACTCTGTGAAGGAAAGGACACACCGCAACGAGGTTATCGTGGGGCACTTTCTGATTATGTCTGGGAATTTGTTAACCGTGTTGCGAAAGAAGTACGTAAAACACACCCCGACAAGAAAATTTCCAACTGTGCCTACGGAACTTATACTCAGCCTCCAGAAACCATTGATAAGCTGGAGCCAAATGTGCAAGTGATTATCGTAGGTGGCCGTCGTCCTACCAGCGAAGCACGGGACGAAATTCGTAAGCTGCGTGAGAACTGGAGTCAGAAGACCGACAACCCCATTATCGTTTTCGAAAACTATCCTTTTACGGGTCGTGGCTTCTATCTGCCAGCCTATATTCCACATGTTCTGGGTGAGAGCATCAACGCGACCAAGGGAACTTCGCGTGGTGAAGACATCTGGCTCACAATGAACTTACGAGAGAATGCCATTGGATATAATCACTTCTTAATTTACTTCACCGCGCGAATGTATTGGGGTGGAACAAAGCAAAACGCAGTCGAGATGTTCGATGAGTACTGTCAGCTTTTTTATGGTCCTGCCGCGAAAGAGATGCGGGCTTTTTTCCAATACTGCGAGGAACACTGGCGCGAAATGGAAAAAGACGGTGACAAAGCCAATCGCGCACTGAAATTGTTTACTATCGCCAAGACCAAAGTCAGCAAGGGCTCGGTTTACGGCCGGCGGGTACAATTGATCGACAACTACCTCAATGGACTACGCAACAAGAGTAAGCAGCTGGCACAGAAACGGGGGCCGGTTCCCACTCTGCGGCTTGTGGGTGATCCCCGGGGCAAAATCGTAGTAGATGGGAAGCTCGACGATCTCATCTGGCAGAAGTGCCCCACCGCTTCGACCGGTCAACTGCGAGAGCTGCAAACCGGTCGACAGCCTATCTATGGTACCTCGATCAAATCCACCTGGGTCGGCGGGAATCTTTATTTCGCAATCCGCTGTGATGAAGCGCCTGGTGAAAAACCGAATATTACGTCGACAAAAAATGAAGATCAGGCGATATGGTACGGTGATGCAATCGAAATTCTGCTGGAAACAGAGTCTCACAGTTATTACCAGATCGTCGTCAACCCGGCTGGTGCACTGGTCGACCTCGATCGTGGCACTGACAAGAACAACTGGTTCCGCTGGGACTCACAAGCTGAAGTTGCCACACACATCGCCGACGATCATTGGACAGCGGAAATCCGTATTCCCATCATCCAAGATAAAAATGACCCCTTGCATCAAGTAATCGGGCATAAACCAACCGTCAGTCTTCCCTGGTTCATCAATGTCTGCCGCCAACGAATCCGAGAAAATGGTTCAGAGTATTCCGCATTTTCCCCAACAGGAAAGCCGGGCTTCCATGAGCCCTTGAAGTTCGCACACTTTTATCGTGGACTGTCTCATCAATTTGAAGCTGACTCTACAGTCACTGACTACCTGATTGCGAGCCGGGCCGCAGAAAAGTTATTGCGCCAGAGAAAAATAACAGAGGCGTTGTCTGCCTTTCTCGCACTGGCAATGGATGAGCGACTCACTGACTTCCAGAAATCAGACACTCTGCAGCGTGCAGCGAATTGCACGCGAAGACTCAAAAATTTTGATCAAGCTGAAGAAATTGCAAATCAGATTCCTCTTGAGGCCGTAGCGAAAACGGTCCGGATGGAGAATCTTCTAGCCCAACGAAAATTTGGTGAAATCATTAATCAGTTTAGCGAAGAGAATTTTCACAAGTGGCCATTCTGGCAAACGGGTGCAGGTGCTTTTGCGCGTGCGAGAGCTTTTGTCAGCACGAAAGCGGGAGACAAAGCAGAATCAGATCTGAAAACCGCTCTGGAATTAACATCTGACAGTCGCATGCTGACGAGAATCCTGCTCACAATGGGTGGCAATCGTGAAACGAATTTACAGAACGATGCTACTGCACTAGAAGCCTATCGACAAAACTTCGAGTCTGTCACAAGAATTGGTTCTGCAGATCAATTTCAGTCAGTTCAGGCCGCGGCACGAATTCTGACACGACAAGGCAAATTCGATGAAGCCCTGAAAACACTACGCCGAACGAATATCGAAAAACTCAACGGATTCTGGCGTCATTCGATGCTGTTAGCGCTCGGCGATACTTTGGCAGCTAACGATCAAAAGAAACAGGCTCTGCAAACGTATGAAAAAGTGTTGCAAGAAGAATCAATTTCGGCAGGACATCGGCGTGAAGCTCAGAAGCAGATTGAGCGACTGAAAAAGAAATAGCTTTCAATTATGTTTTTTTATATCATTACTTTTGAATTCATGCAGGCTGATCAGACAGGCGAATTATGAGCAGGGAATGGGTTTCAATCTATGCAAAAACAAACTCATCCAGAGAATATGCCCTTACTTAGCCTTCATATTCAATATCTGTGTTCAGAATATTCAAACCTTATTTGTAATGATTACTTCACATCAACGTTTCCAGTTTTTTCTGTTGTTACGCGGAACGTCTTTGCATCTCTAAAGTTCATCATTGTATACTAATTCTCTGACGCCCCTATGCACACAACCAGCCTATCATCCCCATACTCAAATTAGACCATGGGAAGTGCATCACAAAAATAGTGTTAAATCAAGATTGTCCCGGGAGAGATCAATGAGTTGTAATTGTATCGCATGGAAGTCGACTCTGAATTTTTCACAGAGCGTTCAACTCTTGATTCTTTTATTGAGCATGCTCGCGGCCAATCTCTGGCAGACTCAATTATGGGCTACGGAAACGCAACAAAACAAAACACCGCATGCATCAAATCAACTCGCTCAAGCATCCGATAAAAAGAAGCCCAATACGGCAAAGCCAGAAAAGCATCAAATACCATCAAAGCGGCCTCCTGAAATCAAAATTCTCAGTACGGTGAAGGAAGGAGGAGGCTATGGAAAGGAGTTACATCGTGTGACGATTAAAGGTATCGCGCGCACAACAGCCGGGGATCCTGTTAAAGATGCAGACATTTATGTAGCCAGTTATGCAAGTCGTATGCCCGGAAATTTTGAACGCTTACGTAGCCGAACGAAAAGTGATGCCAGCGGGCGTTTCGAATTAAAGGACATTCAACTGCTCGTCATTCGACAGCGAGCCAACCCCTTGCCCAAACCAGTCGAGGGCGGTTTTATTATTTTTGGAACCAAGGATAAGTATGGCTTTACCTGGCATCCTACTCGCAATTACCGCCCTTACAAACGCCCCACAGGAATCGACAAGGGGGACAAAAATGAGCAAATCACAGCACGTGCCTTTTACCAAAGTGAACCAATTAGCGTGGATCTGATGTTTGAACCCGCAGTGAAATTACGTGGCCACATCACAGACGATTTAGGGCAGCCGCTCGCGGGGGCAAAAGTACAATTTGGCCTGGTTGACAATCTTCGAGACCCAGGAGGTTGGGGATTATACTCATGTCTTTTTCTGGGAAATAAATCTAACTCTGTCCTCAAGCCAGTTGCCTTCGATGGAATATTATCACTACCTGCTGAGTTCCGTGAAACGCGGACTGACCCCAATGGTTACTATGAATTTAATCATCTCCGCCGTGATACCAGTTATCTTGCTAACATCGATCCAGGTCCGGAGTATGATCCCTGGCAATTCAGGTTAGAGACGACAAACTCCGCTAAGAAGAATAAAAGGATTGTCAGAGTAGGCTATGATGGTAAGCTCGATCGTGAATTTATTGCACCGCGGAATGTGAGGGTCCGCGTTGTGCAAAGTAAATCAGATCGACCTGTTCCTAATGTACTGATTACGGCTGAAGACAGCCGCAAGATTCGGCGCGGAGGGATCCAAGCGCGTTCCGACAGTCAGGGAAATGCGATGTTAAAACTGTTACCTGGTAAATACACCTTGAAGGCAGAACCAACGCCCGATCAACCGTTTGTGTTTTTGAGTCAAAAGCAGACGATACCTCAAACGAAAGACGATGTAGCGGTCACTCTTAAACTTAGCCCGGCTGCGGTCGTGAAATTGAAAGTGGTCGATGCAGATACCAATAAACCAATTTCTGGTGTGCGATTTGACTACGAAACCGATACATCAAGCAGACAAATTCCGGTTTCGACTCAGACAGTCTATGTCGACTATCCCAAAACAAATACTGCTGGCGAACTGCAGATATTCATGGAACCGGGCATGCGCCGATTCATCGTCACCGAACCACAGAATTTAGCATACGCCGATTCCAGTCGGGGTAAGCTGGTCAAGTTGTCGGGAGGCCAGACTGCCGAAATTCTGTTTCGACTCTCGAAACCGCAATTTTTACCTGCTGAGATTAAAACTGATAACCTGCAACCAGATAAATCATCAATCTATCCCGAAGAGCTACAACTCAAATGGCATACGCAATCAGAACGTCTCAAGCAGACTCCCCTGCGGATCGCGGCACGCCAGATCATGCTCGTTAAACACAATATTTCTGCAAAAAACTTACTCAATGACTTACGAACTCTCGATCCGTATCAAATTCCGAACATCAATAAGATATTAGAAAAACACCATCATCAGAAATTGACATGGGCGAAGGTAGTCATCACTTCGGATCGTGGTAAAAACCGCGCAGACCACTATTACAGCAAGTTGCTTCAAAAAAAGAATCTCGCAGATCAAAAGCGAATTCAACAGCCTGACAGAATAAGTGTTTTCAATGGCAAAAAATCGATGTCCTACAGCAATACTAATAATCAAGCAAGCGTTTCAGTGGGACACAGCATGGTGTACGTCAATACTGTTTTTGACCTTTGTAGCTGGCCATCCCTGCGCAGCGTTCGCCCTTCGAAAAAAAGTAAAATTCGCCCCAAGCTAAAGATCAGTCATTCAGGAAAACAAACTACCTATGAGATAAGTTCAAAGTCATCCTCTTTTCGTCGTATCTTTGACCAGCAAACAGGATTTATTTTCGAATCATCAATGGGTGCCAATCTGGATGAACCAGAACGAGTTAATTTGTACTTCGCCCCTGAAAAATATTCGAATGGTTTGATTCTTCCGCGCGTGCACATGACCTGGAATATGTCGCAAGGTAAACTCAGGTTTCTCAGCGCATATGTTATTGAAAAAGTGGAAATTTTAGAACCTGTTCCTGCGGACGCATTCGCGATTTCATTACCCACAGGAACCCTACTCATTGATTCGCGTCATGTACCAACCCGGTCAGCTGGTAGATCGCCTGTTCGACCTGTTACCAGGACACTGCGTGCACCGGTGACAGATATGGCTGCTTATCTGAAACGTCACCCCCCTATCAACTATGATCTGGAAAGTACGATTCAATATGGCAAACCGGCTCCGAAAATCAATCCAGCCAAATGGTTGACTGCAGAAGGGGAATCGACAGCACCTGACTTAGCCGGTAAAGTCGTGTTGGTGGAATTCTGGGGCACAAAATGTGGGCCTTGTCTAGGACAGCTACCTGAAGTTCAATTGGCTGCGAAACACTATGCCAAACATCCGTTTGTATTAATTGGTATGCATGACAGCTACGCCACAGCTAAAGATCTGCAGGCATTTGCACAAAAAGAGAAAATCAGTTATCAATTGGCCATAGACCAACGGGCGACTGAGAAAGGGTGGTTTGGCCAAACGATGCGCGAATTTGGTGTGCGAGGCATTCCCAAAGCAGCCGTAATTGACAAAAAAGGAAACGTTGCCTTTGTCGGTTCTTTCAATGAAGCATTACGCACTGTGGATCAACTTTTGCAGCAAAAAAAGTAGAGCTGAGACAAACAGCCCCAATCACGTTTTTCAAATCTGCAGAGCAATACCAATTTGCGTAAAAAAATCGCGAGAGACTCGCGATTCGTTGATATAAAAATAACGCTTACTGATCGAGAATACCAAATAATGTATTCTGTAAAGCGTTATCTCTCAATGAGTTACAAAAATCGGGGCGACACGATTCGAACGTGTCACCATATATATAACAAGCTTGTTTTATAGCATTTTTCTTGTTTCATGGGTAGATTTCTGGTAATTTTACCCATGAAAATCTACCCATGAGATTTAAAAAGGACAAGAAAAAATGCCTCGTGAAGCAATCAAATTAGGCAAGCCTGAAACACTTCCATCAGGCAAAGTACGATGGCAAAAATCCTACAAAGGAAACAAATGGAAATCATCTGCTTACGATTCAGATAGCCGCAGAAATAGAGCCGATGCTTGGTCTGATTTTGTCATCAGGCGTGAGGAAATAAAATCACAATTGGAAGCAAAGCAAAAGGCACATGATGAGTCACATCCATTAAGAAAAAAACTCACAGAATATTTGCAGGACGAAATTGAATTGGCTGAAATTTCCGAAAACAGAAAACAATCAGAGTGGGCAAGTGAAGTTTTGGGAATTGTTAGAAATGCTAATGATCAAGGATTATATGAAGCTGCTGAACTCTTAATTCCAGATGAACAGACACCAGAATTTAAAGCCGCACATAATACAGTTAAGTCTATTGTCAAAAATGGAAAAAAGAACAGGTCTGAATTCAAGACATCTGAACTCATCAAAAAATGGTTGGTCTTTCGTATCAGTGATGTGAAAGCAGGAGACATCACAGCAGGTGCCATGAATAATCAACGAATTCAACTCAAAAGATTTGAAGTCTTTTGTCCCAACATTCTGCACGCAACTGCAATGAAAGTGGCAGACTTCAGGGCAGATCTACAATCAAGCGGGCTTGCCAAAACAACACAACGTGACACGCTAACTACAGTCAAGTCATTTTTAGAATGGTGTGGTGATACTGCCGAAGTAATTGAGCCGATTCCCAATTTGAGAAAGCCGGGAAATGGAATCAAAGTTCCCACAAAAAAAATCATTACCATTTGGGAAGATGAGGATGTAACTGATTTATTTAAACATGCCAGCGGAAGACATCGTTTATATTACTTACTGATGTTGAATACAGGAGCTTATGAAAGTGATATAGGCACATGGACAAAAATTGCTATTGGGGACGATGGCAAAAAATATCAGACATTTGACAAAGAAAATAGGACGATCACTTTCAAACGTCACAAGGAAAAAGATGAGCCGGAAGTACCTACAGTCACTTATCGATTGTGGGATGAGACGTATTCGCTCTTGGTGGAACATGAGAGCAGCCACAACGAACTACTATTGACCACCACAGTAAATACACCACTTTGGAAAGATGAGTTGAGAAATGGTAAGAGGTCTGCAAAACGCATGATTGGCAAGCAATATCGTGATCAGCGTAAAAAATTGAATAAAAAAAATTGGGGAACGTTGGACGATTTAAGAAAAACATCAATAAGTAAATTTGATGAACATGGTGAATATGCCAGATATTCTCAATATTTTGCCGGTCACAGTCCTGAAGGAACTACAGATCGATTCTACAAGAAGCCAAGCCAGAAGCAATTTGACAATGCGGTTATGTGGCTTGGCAAGCAGTTTGGCTTGAAATAACTTTCAGCCAAATAAAAAAAGCCCCTTTGAATCAGATTCAAAGGGGCTTTAACACACAAAGGACTAGCGCCACAATAGCGGACTAATCCTAGTGGGTTTGCTTTCTTAAATCAAATCTCTTTTTCTTTGTTAGTAGGTCCGATGACCATCAGCGTAACAAGTGCGAGAACAAGACCAATTAACCACGATGCACTGACGTGCCGAAACAGGATCAGGCGAGTATCATCAGGGGTGACCATCACTTGGGGATACCCAAAGAGAACACGCCTTATTTCTAACTCGTACCATTCAGCCAATGTGCAAGCGAGAGTTCCGAGTCCTGACGGAAATGAACCATAAATCTTGTATGTAAACAACATAATGCAAAAAGTGATCATTGAACACAATATCCAAACCACGCTAAAACGGCTCATATCGCTCATATTGTGCTCCTTATTTTTGAAATAAACAATAGAGTCGACTCCCCCTATTGTTCGCACAAAAAAAACCATTGTAAAGTAAAACCAAAAAAAGAGAAAAGTTTATCTTGGCAAAAATTGGGTGGCTATGATGGTGATTATCCAATCGAAAAAAAGAAGACACAGAAGCATCTACAAAAAAGGCTAGATGAACTAAAAGCGAGATCAGTTAGACAAACGACAATCAATCTTGAGAATCAATTGTTTGGTGTTGCTGCTTTACAAGCTGGAATAATTAGATTCACAGATGATACTATCAGTCATCAGAAATGGCATTCAAAAGGAATGGCAAAAACATCTGACTGATAAAGCACTGCTGTACAGAAGCCACACAATCCATCTGAATTAACACAAATATTGCCCTGCTGTTTGGGAATGAAAGATTTTCAAAAGTGCAATCCCTTTTTATACGTGGCTACTTAAATCATCTAAATCAATTGCATGACCAAATAAGTGAAACCTTCCCCCTCTGTTGCATGTCTTAACAAAGAGAAGATGTTCTATTTTTTCTTTTACATGGAGGGATTGATAATGATTGAGATTGGTAAAGAGAAAATCATCACATTTGTAGAAGCAGCGAAATTTTTGCCTCGTCGTCGAGCAGGAAGGAAACCACATGTTTCCACTTTGTATCGCTGGGCTAAACAAGGTTTGCGAAATGTAAAACTTGAAACAATTCAGGTGGGGGGCACTTGCTGCACAAGCGTCGAAGCACTCCAAAGGTTTTTTGATACTTTGAGTACCAGACCCATTTTCGTATGCCATAGAAATAAAAAACGAATTGAAGAAGCAGAACAAAAATTGAGAGATGCTGGGATTTAGAAAACTAATAGACTTAACATAAACTGGAAGGTTTTGACCAAAATAATAGGGCTTTTGATATTATTCAAATAGTAGAGTTATTGCTTCTGCCGATTCCAGTTTTCCACGAATTGTTGTAAGTCCTAAAACGTGGAATCAACGATCAATGACGCAATTGGGACATTGATTACAGAATCAGTCATTTTGAACTGCTGTCTGTACTGTCTTTTTTCGCTTCCACCTTCTCAACGATCTGCTCTGCTGAAAGAGGTAGGGCATTCTCTACAGCGTCACCAGCCAACAGGTATCTGATTAGGGCCAGCCCGTCTTCTTGGTTTGTGAATTTTCCCATTTTCTTGAAGGTATCATACAACCCTCTGCTCTTGATGAGTTCCCACACTGACTCAGCGGCGAGCTTTCGGTATGCAATGTCAATTTGACTTTTCAACTGTTCTCCATCACTGTTTTTTCGTCGAATGACTTCGGCTGCTTTCTTAGCCCAACCAGCAGGAGTGTCATCGAAACCGATTCCTGAAAACAGTTGCTCGTGATCTTCAATTCCAAGAAGATCGCACAGCTTCTTGACTTGCTCTGCGTTTCGCCCCTCAATCCTTGTCAGCCCTCGTGAGCAAATTCGTCTCACCCATTTGTAGGGTAGGTCAGCTTTCTCTGCGGCCTCCTTCTGTGTGAGGTTTAGCTCATTCAGCCGTCGTCGCACGTTCTGTTTGAATTCCTCGGGATCTCGTTTCATTCCATGATTGTCCCAGATCGTGTCCCATAAATCTACCAACTGTCCCAGAATGTCCCAGAAAAATTTGGGTGTAATAGGACACTGGCAATGGTGGCGTGAGTCAGCCGAGTGGTTGGCCAAAACAAAACTCTGTTTTAGGAGAACAAGAAAATGAGTAGAGACGATTCACGCCAAACCTCGACTACTAAGAGAAATCGCAGTAAGCAGCAAATGGATCACAGACTGGAGATCCCATCTCCAAGGGAAATCGTCGATTATCTCGATGAAATCGTCGTTGGCCAATCCGAGGCAAAGAAGCGGCTTGCAGTGGGTGTCACGAACCACTTTAAGCGGTTGTCTGCCAATGACGGCCTATGTCCCTTCGACATGGGTGATCTCGCCCAAGTGACGATCCAGAAAAACAACATTCTGCTCATGGGGCCGACCGGCAGCGGCAAGACTTTTCTGGCCCAGTCACTTGCCGAGAAGCTAAATGTACCGTTTGCCATCGCCGACGCCACGTCCTTCACCGAAGCTGGTTACGTCGGAGATGATGTCGAGAATGCATTGCTTCGCCTGTTGGCTGCTGCCGAATACGACATCGAAGAGGCGCAGCGTGGCGTCATCTACATCGATGAAATCGACAAGATTCGAAAATCGAGTGGAAATGTCTCCATTACAAAAGATGTCTCGGGGGAAGGCGTCCAGCAGGCGCTCCTCAAAATGATCGAGGGAATTGACTGCAATGTCCCGCTGCAAGGAGGCCGCAAACATCCCGATCAGGAATGCATCCAGATCGACACTACGAATATCCTCTTCATCTGTGGAGGAGCATTCGTGGGATTGGACGAGGTGATTTCCCAGCGACTTGGGCGGCGAAAGACGAGGACTGGAAATCCACTTTCCGAAATGACTGCTCATGATCTCGTCAAATTTGGATTGATCCCGGAGTTTGTTGGACGACTCCCGGTGGTTGTAGGTCTCGACAAACTTGGCTTGAACAATCTGATTTCAATCCTTACTGAACCTCGTGATGCCGTGTTGAAGCAATACCGAAAGCTCTGTCTGTTTGACGGAGTTGAATTTGATTTCACTCGTGAAGCACTGCGAGAACTTGCATCAAGGGCGATGACTCTTGGAACTGGAGCCCGTGGTCTCCGATGGGTCGTTGAATCCATGATGACCGACATCATGTACGAACTGTCTTCCAAAGAGCCGGGACTGCGGGTGTTGTCCGAGGCAGTTCCAAGCCCCGAAAGGTGCGAGGGGTTGCCACTTGATCTGGCATGGTTCAGCGTCAACATCCGTCGCAATGAAGTCACGGCCACAGACAGTGCGGCATAACCGTCTGACGCTTCCCGTTTTATTTTTTCAAGAACAAATTCCCGGCTCTTCGCAGGGAGGGGTCGGGATACATCCACAAATTTCATAAATCACAAAAGATAAAGAGAACCCCTATGAAAAATACCAACAACAATTCAAATCGCATCACTACTCATCACTCGACAGATCGAAGCTGGGCCATCCACCACGGCGACGTTAACAAAGTTTTACCGACGCTTCCGCCAGTCACATTCGATGGTGTTTTCTGCGACCCGCCGTATGGCCTCAAATTCATGGGGCACAAATGGGACGGAACTATCCCGCCTACTACTGTGTTTCAAGATCTGTTGCGTCTTTGTAAACCCGGCGCATATTTACTTGTGTTTGGTCATCCCAAGACTTTTCACCGACTCTCCTGCAACATCGAAGATGCAGGTTGGGTACTCAGAGATGTGCTGTGTTGGCTCTACGGTGACGGCTTTCCCAAGGGGAAAAATATTGGCCAGACTCTCGACGAACGGTGGGACGACTACCATACGTTCTTGAAGTCAGCATGGGAGCCAATCATTCTGGCAATGAAGCCAGTCGATGGCACGTTCGTCAAGAACGCTACGAACCATGGCTGCGGTGGACTCAACATCGGAGACTGTCGAATTGGGACAACATGTTGTACAAAGCGAAGTCATCAGGCTCCATATCCAAGGCTTGCAGACAGCATACAGGACAGTAGCAATTCGGTACGCACAGGTCGTTCCGTCGAAGAGATCGACAAGGGGAGGTATCCTGCCAACCTTCTTCTCGACGAGGAAGCTGCTGCTATTCTTGATGAGCAAAGTGGGAATTCGAAGTCACGCCAATCACGTCGTCGAAAGGCCGGTAGCAATGTTGGTAACTGCAAGACGCTCAACGCATTTCGTTCTCGAATGGATGTTGTGGAGGGATATGATGATGAAGGTGGTGCCTCTCGGTTCTTTTACTGTCCCAAGGTCAGAGGAAAGAAACGACAGGGAAACGCCCATCCCACGGTCAAACCACTTGCTCTGTGTGAATATCTCGCTTGTCTGATTCTTCAACCAGAACGTGAGATACCCCGCCGCTTGTTGGTGCCATACTCGGGCAGCGGTTCCGAAATGATCGGAGCACTTTCGGCAGGTTGGGATCACGTGACAGGCATCGAAATAGACGATCAATTCGTCACCACGGCACGTCGGAGACTGTCGGAGCACAAGGACGAATTCGTACGTCCTGCTTGAATTTACAGCCTCATTCATCGTTGGCAGCTACCTCTTTCTTCCCTTGCTTTTTGAAACCCCTGTTTAAGTCTAGGCCACCGGTCTGCGCTCAGTTTTCCAGATCCCATTTTCCACAAAGGAACTAAACATGAAGAATCAAATTATCGAAGTGAAAATTAGCGACATCAAAATTGGCAATCGTCACCGAAAAGAAATGGGTGACATCGAAGAACTCGCCCAGTCAATTAAGGAGACGGAACTTCTACAGCCCATTGGGATCACGCCCGACCACGAACTCGTTTTTGGTGAAAGGCGTCTGCGTGCCTACCGAGATATCATGAAACTTGAGACCATTCCCGCTCGCATCATTGAAGTGGACTCCGTGCTTCACGCTCGAATAACCGAAGATGTAATGCGAAAGGATTATAGTCTCACTGAGCGTGTTGCCATCGTTGAAACTCTTTGCACTTTTAAGCACGGTGGAGATCGTCGTTCAACGCAAGATGGGAATTGCGAAGATGAAACTGTGAAGCTGAATAAAGCCTGTAAACGGGCAGGTCTCAGCAAGGATAGTTTTTACAGAGCGAAGGAAGTTCAGAAGAATGGCATTCCTGAGCTTGTTGAGCAAATGGACAATGGTGAGATCGCCGTATCTGCTGCGGCAGAAGTTTCCAAGGCACCTGTGGAGGAACAGCGAGAGTGTATGAAACGGCGTTTTGATGGCGACAAGCTTACCGCCCGTGCCGTCAATAAGAAGCTTCGGGAGATCGAAAACAGGAAGAAGCGAGACGAAGCTCTTACTCGTGCGGTTCAAGAGGTTGACAAGGATGATTCGATCCAGATCCATCATTGTTCGTTCCAACAGTTGGAGAAGATTGCCGGTATTGAGCTAGAATCCGTCCAACTAATCTGCACGGACATCCCTTATGGCAACGAGTTCATAGATCAGATCGGTGAGTTGGCAGCTTTTTCAAAACGTGTTCTGGTATCGGGAGGTCTATTCGTTGCCTACCTTGGACATCATCGCTTCAACGAAAAGTTGCGGGCACTCGATGAGCATCTCAAGTTCCAATGGTTGAACACTTCAACGTGGGTGGGTGTAGGCAATGTCTATTCCAGACTGAATCTAGTCAGCAAGTCGATTCCAATCGTTGTTTACTCGAAGGGCGAATGGACTCCTCGGACACGATGGGTTGATACCTACGTTAGTCAGGTTCAGGAAAAAGACTGGCATCCGTGGCAACGCCCCTTGCATGAAGTCGAGAAACTCGTGCAATATTTCAGCAACCCCAGCGACCTCGTTGTCGATCCTTGCGGTGGTGGCTTCACCACAGCGATTGCATGCCTGCGGAATCATCGGCGATTCATCGGCTGTGACATTGACAAGGCTGCGCTCGTGAAAGGACAGGAACGACTCGACGAAGAACGGAACGGGCAGGTTAAACTGCCGATGAGAGAAATCAAGGTCAACAGCGTGGCCAAGGGGGACTGCCGTGATCTGATTCCAGCATTGCCAGATGCCTCGATCAACCTCTGCCTGTGCTCACCTCCATACGCCGAGCGAAGGAACCGGCATTATCCGGGTGTACCAGAAGGGCAGTACGCCGACTTCACGGTGGAATGGATGACGAAGTTGTGGGACAAGTTGACCGATGATGGATCTGTGCTGATCGTGATTGATCCACATGTGAAGGATGGCAGCGTGGCCGACTACGTTCTTCGGACTCAAATTGCCTTGCGAGGATCGGGTTGGAAGCAACCTCCATCCCGCATCTGGTTCAAACGAGATCGTGGCCCCATCGGAAGACGGGATTGGCCCCGTCATGTGTACGAAGAAATCCTTTGGTTCACCAAGACGGCTAACCCGTTTTGTGATCCTCGTGCGGACGGAAAGCTGACCGATCATCTCACGATGAACGACTATGCTTACTCCCGATGGACCAACGGTGGAAAGCCGGGGAAGAAAGGCATTGCCCGAGTGACTGATGTGATTGACGTGCCGATTGGTGGAAATGCCAAAGGCGTGAAGCATCCGGCGAAGTTTCCGGTCGCACTGCCCGAGAAGTTGATCACGACGTATTGCCCATCGGAGGGCACGGTTCTTGATAATTTCTGCGGTTCAGGTTCTACACTAATAGCGGCCAAGAAACTCGGTAGAGCGTTTTACGGGTTCGACATCGAAGCGGAATCCGTGGAACTCTCCAAAAGACGGCTTGAAGAGTTGGATCAGATAGAACCACCGTCACTCCCGCAGGCTAGTTAATAACGAGAGTGCTGACGATCAGGGAAGATCGCCATTCCAAAATTTGTATTAACTGCCAATTCTGGTACAGAAGCGAAAGTTTGAATTCTCTTGGATGAAGGTGTCTCTTGTTTCGGAGGCGCATCAAGAGCCAAAGTGCTTTGAGAAGGACCGGATTCTCTCGCAGTTCAGAAATGCTGGAACCTGTCTGCGCATCTTCCCTGTTGAAATCACGCCGCCAAACTGGTGTAAGCGTCGAATGGTTTGACGAAGTGGTTGATTTCGTCAGGGTTGAGCCTCAATGGGGACTCTGGATCAAACAAAACGGGTCGGGTGGTGTCTTCTGAACGTAGTTGAGTGATTGTTTTGAAGAACTCGATGAGTGTAGTTCGTATAAAGGATGTTCCTCCTTCTTCCTTCTTCTTAACAATTGCCACCACAGGTATTTCCAGCTTCACCATGAATTCCTTACTGGCCCGCCATTTACAGGCTTTGCCCTTATGGTATTTGCCGTCTTCGTCTGTCCAGCCGATACGGTAAGTTTCGTCCTCCCAGTCCAGCAGCCCTAACCCAGACAGATGATCTCGGATTGTCTTGAACCGTTGAGGACAAAAGGCACGGTTAATATCACCCAATACAAACACCGACTTCCACATTTCCGACCACCGATTTACCGGCAGTGAACCGTCAGTGTTCATATTTTCCGTAAAAAACTTTAGCAACATCAAAAAGATTGCCACATCTTCAATTGTGGCGACAGTCTTGCCCGAGGTTTTCAGAGCATGAACTTCTAGTAAGGATTCAGCTACCTGCCGGTAATGACCATTGAGGTGCCCCAATTCATCCTGACTGATATGCTTCCCGGAAATCGAGCCAACGTGTGGTGTCGCTGTATTTCTGGTTTTCGCAGACTTATTAACTTTGGGCTCTTCGATGACCGGCAATTGCTGGAGATCGTTGACTGTAACAATTGTTGTATTGCGGAGTTGCTCCTCCCGTTCTGGCGTCTCGATCCGTGGCAACTTGGCTAGCGTCCCGGATTTGTACGTCAACACTTCGTATTTTTCATCGCCCCATTCCACCACCGGCAATGTCCCTTTGATTTCCACGTTTTCAACGTCAAAGTCCTGTTCAGCCAAAATTTTCCGTAACCATGGCTGGAGCCGTTGAAGTAAAAGATTGTTAATGAAGGTCGCACCGTAATCGTACTTCTCCAGCACAAAATATCCATGTGCTCCATTTCCGTGAGTGGAAACTTCGATGTACAGATTCGGGAAATGGTGTTCTTTAAGAAACTTGGCGAATGACATTGCACCCTCTAAAGTGCCGAATTTCTTGCAGTCAATGTCGATGAGTGCAAGTGTCTCGTCATTCTTTGACTTTGAATCGCCCGCAAAGTAAAACGTCTCTTTCTTCTGTTGATGATCTATGAAGTCTTGGTTTGTGATCTTTTCCAGCCATGTTCGGCGACCTTTTCTCAGATCATCAAAGAACGCCAGCACCTCTTCATTCTTGTTGATGTGAATGGGATGCTTTCCCTTTCGGCCAGCGATTTCCTTGCCGTAATCCAGCCCTGAAGTGCGATTCCGAAGCCATGTGTAAATGGATCGCTCTTTCTTACGTCCATTTGAAACCTTAGATGATTGGGTAGTTCGAACTTTTGGTCCAAAAGTTTTTACATATTCCCTACATCTAAGGTTTGCTTCCATGCTTTCGATTTTTGGACCGAAAGTTGGAACTATTGCATCTGATGCTGAATTGTCGGAAAAAAGTCCATCGACGAGTTCAGAAAATTCGTCGTAGCTGCGATAACTATGTAATGCGTGCATGGTCATGTACGTGTCCTTTCGAGCCGCCTATTTCATGTGGGTGGCTCGTTTTTTTATGTTGGCCTATTATCTTCTTTTTCGATTTACTGACAAGACTTTTTGCTTTTGGCTTGTTTTAACTTCGTCTTGATCGCATCAGCCTCTTGCGTCGTGTAATACGTCCGCCGCAATAACCGTACTTCAGGAAACGGAATCTTACCTGCTTCCATATATCGCCGGAACTTGTCATAGCTGACACCAAGGTCATCTGTCAGGTCTCTGAGGCACACCAGCCCGAGCACTTGACATACTTCTTTCTGTGGCAAGGCTGCAGCAATTCGTTCCTTACCAAAGCTCTTTACTATCAGATCAAATTCTTCGTGTGTCATAATTCCGTCCATCGATTGTTGGGCCTTCTGTATATATGAGTGTCGGGTCAACTATTTTTGGAAGGTTGAAAAAGTTTTTGACGTAAAAGAATAA
The DNA here is from genome assembly GCF_007748195.1 of Gimesia aquarii. Lineage (NCBI taxonomy): Bacteria > Pseudomonadati > Planctomycetota > Planctomycetia > Planctomycetales > Planctomycetaceae > Gimesia > Gimesia aquarii. The sequence continues at coordinate 852,905 of NZ_CP037920.1, read as the reverse complement.
ATCTGCTAACATTTAGTCCGCACAAGCAAAAGATACTTTGACTACTGCAAAGCTACATCCTCTTTACTGGACGCTCCGCTATTAGCGTCTGCTTACCTTGTTCGGAAGCAAGGCGAGCCGCCTGCCAGCCCCATGTACTGTGCTGGCATGGTCCCATTATCACAATTGCTTGGGACGCTGCGCAGTTTCACACAAGGATGTAGTCATGTTGAGATGTTGGATCGAACTTGCGAAGTTGTAGGTCTCATTTTGGACATAGCCGAATCGCTGGGAGCCGACGTACAAACGGTTTCTGTATAGCTGCACGGGGACATAGCTAAAGTGTTCTATGTCCCGACAATACAATTTTTGGATTGAACTCGAAAGGAATTGAGAAATGACAAATCAAAATAACTGCCCAGACTGTGGAGTGGCTGTTGGACGGCAACATTTTTACAATTGCGATGTCGAACGCTGCTCCGTCTGCGGAAAACAGAAAATCACTTGTGATTGCGAGGACCACGACCCACTCTTGACTGTGTGGACCGGAAGCTGGCCCGAGTCGCAGGAGGGCGACGACAAGGAATTCGACGGAACATGTTCTGAATGAAGTCATGCCAAAGCTGGTGAAATCGATGAATAGGTTCAGCATTTGACGTAAAATCGCAACATGAAATGTTTTCACAGAACACCGTACCCAAAGTCGATTCTCGAAAACGGATCTCGTGACGGTGAGGGCACCAGTTAAACACACAACCATTCTGATGTTTCTTGAAACACAGTCTCCTTGCTTAAATAGTGAGATACTAAACACACCATTCAACAAGGAGACTGTCATGTCCAGTGATCTTGAAAGTGCCTTCCGTGTATTATTAAAACTTGTAGTGCAAGAAGTGGTCGATGAATTACAAAGCAGAAGACAATTCATAAATCATATGAACTCTGAGCAAGGTTCTGGTTCAGATGATCGTTTACTGTTGCGAGCAAAGGAAGTAGCGGAACGTCTAGCAATCTCAGAGCGACATCTCCACAAAATGACTACTGAGGGTGCGATACCGTGTGTTCGAATTGGTCAGTCAGTTCGCTACAGGGTGGAGACTGTTAAGGATTGGCTGCGAGAGGCCGAATCAACAGAAACACCGCAGACAAAACAGCAGGTTTCCAAGAAAAAGAAAAGTATAATTACGAAGCAACCAAAGATAACTCGAAAAGCAAAACAAAAGAAAGTGGTAGAACAAAAGGCTGCTATGCCCACGCAATCAGAGACAGTAGAGAAACAGAAGAATGTACAAGCCAAGAAGCGACGACCAAATAGGGCCGAGCCTGAATCTGAACAGGAGCGACCCAATCCGTTCAGATTGCTCTTGAAGGAAATTGGCGTTGACAGAGAGAAATTAGGACCGCTGACGAATGAAGAATTGATACAGATTGCAGATGTCGATCTACCGACGTTTCATGGTTGGATGTACAAGGGTCATGAAATGCCAGAAGAAGCATTGGAAAAATTGCGAAAACACTTCAGTATCGGAGAATGATTGCCAGTAGCTATTACTCTTAAAAACGGTTATTTTCAGTTACAGTTGCCCAAGAAATTCTGGATCGAGTTCTACAGAAATTGAGTGAACCAAAATGAAACTGTCCGTTGACGTGATCTCAGATGTGATCTGTCCGTGGTGCTTCATCGGCAAACGGCGACTTGAGAAGGCCATTACTGACCTGAATGACGAGCATGACATTCATATTCGATGGCATCCGTTCCAATTAAACCCCACGATGCCAAAGTATGGAATCAGCCGAAAAGAATATCGCACCAGAAAATTTGGAAGCTGGGAACGGTCAATGGAGTTAGATGCCAATGTCGTTACTGTTGGTGAATCTGAAGGAATTCATTTCGCCTTTGATAAGATTGAACGAACACCTAATACTGTTGATGCCCATCGGCTCATTTGGCTTGCCGATCAGAGTGGCTGTCAAGATGCTGTCGTTGAGGCACTGTTCCGAGCTTATTTTACGGAAGGTCAGGATATTGGTAATCGCCAGACACTTATTAGGATGGTGGCTGAAGCAGGTCTGGATCGACAGGCAGCGGAAACCGTGTTGGAAGGCGAAGATGGACTGGATGCCATCGCAAAATCCAGAGAAATGTCTCAACAGTATGAAGTCAATAGCGTCCCGTTCTTCATTGTCGATCAGAAATTGACATTGGCTGGGGCACAGGATTCAGAGACGTTCATTGAGGTATTTCAGAATGCCCAATAACGATTCCCAACCGACAAAACTCCTTTTCGTTTGCAGCAAGAATAAATGGAGAAGCCTGACAGCGGAGCAAATATTTGACGGTGTTAACGGATATGATGTGAGGTCAGCGGGTACAGAAAAGGATGCCCGTATCAAGGTTACAGCGGGCCACATTGGTTGGGCAGACATGATATTCGTAATGGAGAAGAAACACCGACGACGACTTGAATCGAAGTTTGGAGACAGTTTGGCTGGCAAGGAAGTTATATGCTTAAATATCCCAGACGACTACAAACTCATGGACCCGGCTCTTATTGATCTGCTGTTAGAAAAACTAAGTTCTCACATCCCGATTCCCAACTGAGGACCAGACATGAGTCGGTTCAAAACACCCTCAAAATTTGTTCTTGCGGTCTTCATGATCGTGGCTGGTACAATGCACTTCGTGAACCCAGAATTCTTTCTGAAAATTGTGCCGCCCTATCTCCAACTCCACAAGGAACTTGTTCTACTCAGTGGCATTTGTGAAATCCTGCTGGGTGTCCTGCTGCTGATCCCAAAATGTTCACATCTGGCGGCGTGGGGAATCATAGCTTTGCTGATTGCTGTGTTTCCAGCAAACATCTACCTCTACCAGCATCAGGAGATTCTTCCAGCGTCGCCATTCATTCACCTGCTGCGACTGCCGTTGCAGGGGGTGTTTGTGCTGTGAGCGTTTTGGCATACACGACCAGAAGAGAAGAAATTATAAACCTGAACCCCATCATGTAAGTTATCTTGAAGAATATGCGCCCCTTTTACTTTCTGCTCTCCTGCTCCGAGAAGTCCACACACACTCAGTAAGATTCAATTTCTTCGGCGGGAACGCCAAGTGCTTTTGCAATACGGTTCAACGTAATTTCGTGCGGTTTATCAACGTCTCCCTTTTCAATTCGAGAGATCGTCCTCCGAGATACGTTTGGAAAATCAAATTGAGACAAGCCTCGTTGCTTGCGTAATCGCCGCAACGATGGCCCAAAGCCCTTGGCAAGATTTCGTTCTCTGGCTTTTGCCCTCTTACGATAGTCGGAGTCAACTTCCCATAGAACAATGTCTGTCGTGGCCTCATAGTCGCCGAATTGCAATGTGTGTCCGTAGTCGCCTAGCTCAAACTTAGTGAAGTCGGGCGTAGCCCTACCTGATGGACGAAACATCGAGAGTGGGACGATGATTTGTTCCAGATTGCCCCGAACTAATACGAGCGTCTTGAATTCAGAGTTGAGAACACCGCCGATGAACACATCACGTCGTTCTTCGGGTGTAGCACTAAGAACTTCTGTAAGTTCCTCCAAGGGCAATCTCCTAAACTGTCGAGAGACACCGACAACGTGACCGAACAATCTTTCTAATATAGGACGAACATCAACTTTAGCGGATTCGAGCGTCAGGAGGTTTCCAAAGCTCGAACGACGTTGTGCTCCACTCTCTGAGATCAACTCAACCAGAGTCTTTGCTAGTTCCACGGTCTTTTCAGATCGACGAGAGATCCAAAGCGAATTGGCATCGGTTCGTTCCAATGCTTTAAGTACAGATTCTCTCGTATCACAAACGACGGCATAATTCCTTCCAAGTTGATCGAGCAACTGATTTTCGGTGTCAAGCACGACGTACCTAAGCATCTGCGCCGAGTTGATGGCAGTTGGCTTCTTCTTAGTTGTTCTATTCTTCGATCTCGACCGGATTATCGCCATGAATATTGTTCCACTCCGTCTTTAGTAGTTTCCAGTTATCTTTGTCTTGTATGGTATCTTTTACTGCATCGTCAATTTGGCTCCATTTGTCACCTTTGTCCAAAAACGTCCCATCACGGAGAGCTAGCCGCCACTTTCGCCTCTTCTGGTATATGGTGACATGTGGCGGTTCGAGCCGCTCAGAATCGTGAATCTTGACCTTCCATCCGGCTTGTTTCAGAGCTTGTAGCAGCAAAAGAACATATGGCATTAGTCAGGTACTCTCTTTGTATTTGCTTCCTGACGATGCAATTATGTCCCATTTGAAAGAAAAGTCAAATGGGACATATGTTTTATCGGCAGTATCTGGGCAGAACTTGAGGGCGGCAAACACGCTCAAGTAACTGCCTTGTAATGAGATAGCAGTTTTCGTGTCATTTCGCCCACAACGCCTTAAATGCGGCATCTCGGGGGTCTGAGTACAAGCTTGTTTGAAACTTGGCGAATAGTTCGCCGGTAGCCGATAGATGTCGATTAGACCGTCGAAGAGTGGTTGGACAAGAGAATCAGGCAAGATCATTGTCCCCTTCAATTGGCTCCAAGGTATAAATTTCACGTTTGATGTAACCAATCGGACTCAGATCGATCATCAGTTTGTCACGAATCTCCTTGATTCTTGCTTCGGAAATATTGGTGAGTAAGTGCTCAACAAGTTCTGCTTGGCGAGGCTGGCCAAAGGCGAGCCGGTAGAGTGCAAGAGTCTTTAACAACGAGGACAGTCGTGCCCGATCTTGGCTGAATGGATAGAAGGGAATGATTCTCTCAATCTGGAAGTTGTCGGCTTCCACGTGCCAGAATGGAATTAACTCACACTTCCCAGTACCCAGTCGTTCTTCCCGGTCCGCAACCGAAAACAAGGCATCCCAAACACCGTGCTCGTCCACCATTCCCTTATTCAACCGACTGCCGTATTTGCTGGCAATCTGCTGGCGGATCACAAGCCCTTTGAAACGATTGATGCGGCCCTCCCGCTGTTCGAGATCGATTGGATTTGTAGGTAAGTTCCAGTGAACGATCTTTCGACAATACGTGTGGAAATCGAGTCCTTCCTGACCAATCGAAGTTGTCGCCAAAACGAATGGACGGAAAGGGGAGTTGAAATTGTGGCGGATGCCCTTGATACGTTTCTTACCGTCTTCTGTTTCGACCCGCTGATTACCCAAATCGACAGCGTAGTGACAGCGCAGGTTTCGACGCTTCTCTTTAAGAAAGCTGTTCAGCCCATCAACTTTGATTGAAGAAGTGCCAAGATTCATTGAGTCAACAAGCCGGTAGTACAACTCCCAAATCGACGGACAGTCCGACTTCAGCACATGGAAGAATTCATCCAACACGGACTGAAGGCATCCATCGACGCAGTAACGAAGCACACGTCTCCAATACGATGATCTCTCAGTGGTTAACCGGACTGCTGCAATCGACTCGGGTTTGTTGAAGAGGCTCAGGAATTCTGCGGCGATATCGAAAGCGAAGAGTGTTCGGTCATAAAAGTTGGGTTGAAACTGTTTCGACACACTTCGCAGGGCGGTCACTGCCGGACTGCCGATTGCCATGTCTGCAAGAATCTCACCAAGATCAGCGGGAATAGAACCAAGGCCTGCATCGAATGGATTTTCAAAACAATGCACAAGTTCTTCGAAGTGTTTGGCCTTCGAACTGTTTTCATCTTTCTCTTTCTTGTCACCCTTCTTTGTCTTGAAGAACGAAGAATCATCGGATTCAAGGACAACATTCAGCCAGTCCTCGACATCACTGCGGAGTGACGGCGTTCGTCGGTCCAATAGCAGTGGTGCTGCCCAGTACCACCTGTCCGATTCACCCGATGGACTGCTGAAACGATGGAGTTCGGCATCCTCGATCAACTGGTTGATTTTGGTAGCGACCTGCGTGCGAATTTCTGCCAGCGAACGGTGGTTTGCGAAAGACTCGATAGGATCGAATACATCGGTCAATGTGTGCGAGGGATACAGAAGAGCAAGGTTCGACATGTTGTTCGCCGTCTCTCCGCCTTCCGATTTCTTTTGAGAGAAGACTAATTGCGGAATTGGGTGCCGTTTCTCGTTCTTCGCATGAAAGTATTTCCGGTCATTCTGCTCCTGAGCATCCATCGAGTCTTTATTGCCAATAGTGCGGCGTTCCACCTCGTAAGAAATCAGCGAAGACAGCATTCGAGGGACCATTAGCCAAGCGGAAAATATGAGCGTCTTTGAGAACCCCATGGATTCCTTATGCGCACCTGCCAACGGATAACACGGCAAACTCGGTGGCACCCAGAGTAGTTTATCCCCGTTAAGTTCGAGGACTTCCTGCAAGACTTGATTCAACTTGGCGTTGACGGCTGCTGATCCGTTTCCCTCAAACTCCAGCTTGTACTGATTCACCTGTCTGTGGTTGATCCAAGCATTCCGATTTGCTCGAAGCTCTTTCCGAACACCCGATTCTTGTTTTCTTGCTCGGAGTTGTTGTTTCAGTTTGTAGTCGTCGAGAAACGAAAGTGGATACGGTGCCGATTTGCAGAATTCGACAGGCGCATGAAGTTGATGCTTGGACTGCGTGTCAGTTTCGTTGAGATATCGCACAACATTATCCGTAGCGACAAAGTTCTGTACGTCCCCTGCTGAAACATGCAGAGGTTGCGATTGCCATTTATCCTTAGTCATGGCATTGAAATCGTCTGACACGCTGAGCCGTTCAGTGCGGCACATCACTCGTCTCAGAACTTGCTGCACAGCGTCACGGTGTGAAGTGTCGATATCGCCGGACTCTGAGTGAAGTTCCAGCAATTGCTTGAAAAGGGCCTGACGGTGTTCTTCGTAGCTCAACAACGCATCGTTGTCACCGTCAAATAGAAAACCGAGAATGGTTCGGAATCCCTTGTAGTGTTCTTCGTCACTTTCCCAAGGAGAGTCGCCGGTATACGCTTTGAACGGAGTTGCCGACAACAACAAGATGCGAGCGTCAGCTTTCCCAAAGATGCGTCGTGCGATGTCGGCTGCTTCAGAATCACTTTCACGACTTACAAGTTCTTTGAAGCGTTGAAACTCGTCGAGAATGTAAATGTCGGCATCGATGTAATCAACGCACACTTCCGACAAGATGTCCTTCAATTCTCGAACGAGGTGGTCTGAACCGTCACGGTATTTTCCAAGGTTCTTCAGCGTCAGCAGTTTGCTGAATTCGAACACGGCATCGTAGAGTGAAATCGATCTGAAAATTCCGAGGTGATGGAATAACGGGCAGTCGGAATATTTTAGTTTCTTTTTTCGTATTGCTTTCAGGAATCGTTCGTGGCAGCAAGGTCGAAGTTCAAATCCGCATGGCTTGTCAATCTCGGACTTAAGTTTTGCGAACCACTCGCTCGCTGCCTTTTGAACACCAGCCCGCAACATGGCGGAAACAGGTTTTCCGTAGCTTCTTAGCTGCTCGTCCTGCATGAGAAGCGAGAACAAGATCCGACGTTCACCTTGTTGGCCAGTGCTGCTACCCTTGTTGAAGGAAGTTGCTGGCGTCAGCGTGTTGAGTCGAAGCACTCCTTCATCGCCCCCTTCGGGCTCAAATGCCAAGAAGGTCAATCGACTTGCAAAGCGATCATGTGATCTCTGATCGGGGTAGACATCCAGCTTTCCGACATTCTCATGGGCGATGACTTGATTCGAGCAAATATATGTCACCTTGAGCGGTTTTTTCCTTTCCAAGTCTGGCCGCTCCATGATTCGCCGGGCAATTACGCCTTTGGCCACAATGGTCTTTCCTAGCCCAACTTCATCAGCGACAAGCATTCGCCGTTGACCGTGATGGAAAAGGCTATCGTAAACTACGTCCACGGTGGCTCGCTGAAAGTCCTTCAGCAAGTCGAGGCTGCGAGTGACATGTTCATCCAACTGAGGCGGCTTCACTGTCGTTTCCTCCGCCTTTGTTGAGGAACGATTTCTTTGAATGCTTCCCAAAAGTCCAAGAACTCGTGTGGAATGACGTTGCTCGTCGAATCCTCACCTTCCTCCTTGCGAAGTTGCTGAATCACATCGTCGATGGACTTGAGACGGCGAGGCGAACGTGATGCAGCAAGCAACAATTGTTCGAAGATTGGAGTAGACATGTCCCAGATGCTTACATCATCGCCCTTGGGATCACTTCGGTCGTCGTCTGGTTCGGTTCCGACCGATTCCTTGTTCAAGTCATCCTCTAGTAGAAAACGAAGATATTCGAAGAAGCGATCTCGACTATTGATAATGCTCCGCAAAATGCGACTGATTCGGCTCTCAGGGAGACCTTCGATCTCCACCTTCATCAAGAAGGCTCGCAGCCGCTCCGCACCTTCCCATATTTCAAATCGCAGAAATCTACTGAGATTGCTTTCGTTAATGTTCAGGAACGTCAGCCTTGTCTGTCGTCCGGCCAGCAACTCTTGGGGCTCGTTTCCGTCCGAATTGAAGGGCGAAACCTTGACCGTCAAGCCTTCCCATTTTCGACGACCGGGACCAAGTACCAGATGCAGGTCGTAGTTGGCTTCATTCTCAGACGGAGTTACTTCTGCTTGTTTGATCGCCAAGTGCTTCAGAAGATTGAACTCAAGCACTCGGAGCTTTTCTTCAAGTTTCCTTTCGCCAGAATCGCCAATAGGTTCTGACGGATGTGCATATTCCTGAAAGATGCCACCTTTTTCATCTTCGCCCAACAATTCATCTTTCAGTCGATCAAGTTGCGCTGCTGCCCCGCTACCTCTCAGTTCCAACAGGAATTCGACGTTTCGCTCCAACGCTGCTTTGGTCGCATTAACCGAACCAAGAAACCACGAGTTCCGACTCGACTCTCCTTGAAACACGAAGAGTTTTGCATGGAGATTTTGCTCAGCCTGTTCGCCTTCGCCATCCTCTCCTTTATCTTGACTTTCTCCGTCTACGATGAGGTCGGAGATGCAGAATGCTCGAATGTCGTCAAGAGTCTCCGTATTGAGCTTTCGAAGTTCTTCCCGGCAACCAAACAGCATTAACTCGTCTGTTACATTTCGCCGCAACATTTTCACTGCGTCGTCATGAACGAATGGGCTGATACAAATCGCTCGGTTTCCCGTTTGCTCCTTAAGAGGATTGCGAAATTCGTCGAACCCGATTGGATGAAAAAAGAAATTGCTGTTGAAACCAGCAGGGGTTTCAAATTTGACCTTCCGCAAGTCTGCAATGAACTTTCTGTCACCATCAAATCGCTCAAACGAAGTCATGTACTTTACGAATGACGCTAGAGGCTGTGTTTTCTTCTTCTTCTCATCTGTGACTTCGCCGTCAAGATGAGCAGCGATATCCCAGCTTCGGTCGTAGGTCAGGTTTCGGCTCAGGACGATGACTCGGTATTTTGTCGGTTCATCGTCATGCTCATATCGGAGCACCCAAACTTTCGGATGAAACGACGTGTATGCGTTTTCTGGAAGAATGCCGACGACACATGGCTCCAGAAGGCCGTACAAACGATTGTGTTTTTGTGGGACGTGCATCTTGCCTGATTGGTGATAAACACGCAGTACATCAGGACATCGCTGGATGGCTTCCAGTAATTGAACTCGCTCGGTCTCGAAGTTTCCTTCGAGTGTTTGCGAAAAGAAAAGAGCAACCGGAATCGAAAGCAGCGTATTCAAATCCAGCGAGTACGTCGCAGCCACAGCTTTTGCCAACCGATAGCCCGATGGTGGAATCAACATTGTACCGTAATCAAGTCGGTGCTTCTTCACGTCAAGCATCGTCGCCCTCCGATTGAGCAATAGCGACGTGGATGTCACTGATGATCGTTCGGGCCACGTTCAGCCGGTAATTCAGATCGGCGATGCCTACCCACTCGCTGATGCTCTCTTCGGCGGTTGGATTCAGACGAGCACGGCCCTTTTTATTGAACCGTTCCTGCCGAGTTACCAACTCATCAAGTGACTTAGTGTCATCCCCGCTGCGAAGTCCCTCAATCCATGACTCAACAAAATGAACCGTGTTGTCTCGAACTCTGCGACGATGAATCTTGGTCAACTTCCAAAGTAATCCTGTATCCCAGCGTGCCCATGGAAATGACTGCAAATCCTCCAGCCATTCATCCCATTCGGCTTCGAATTCGCCCCTCACTGCACTTGTGCCGTGTTGCATTTGCAGGAGGCAGTTGTAGCGGACGTGGGCACCATACATCAGTTGCCAGAAGTCTCTTGCACCAGCAATGATCTTCCGAAGGCTCTCCGGTAACTGGCCAAGAAACGGAGCTTCATCAGCAAATGTGGTGAAGTTCCATTCGCTCGGCAGAGAGAGAAACTGCGTTTGCACCTCGGAGTCAAGAAGGATTTGTCCCAGCAAGCTCATGGGGACACGAGCCTGCATCTGGTTTGAGAGAAAGTAAGCTTCCTCTTTTGACAGATCAACTGTCAGCGACTCGATCCAGCCATCCATGTAAGCGGGGCCGTTGATCGTTGTGTTTTCCTGTCCCGCCGCATCAGGGTCATCACCCTTTGTTTTGTCAGATCCTTGAACCAAGTCCTGAAGGGGCTGGTCGGGATTGGCAAATCTCCGACAAAATGCCTGAAGAGATAGTGGCGTGCGAATCAAACCGAACTGCCGAATCCCAGTCCAATAAACGGAAGACGGCTTGCGCTGAACCTCACCCTGTTTTTCAGCAAAGGACTCCCCGATGATCCCACCTTGTGGATCATCTTCATGATTGGCAACCATGGCTTCCATGCAAAGGTTCTCATGGTCGTTGAGGTAGGTGGCCAGTTTCTTGCCACGGCGTTTGCTGGCCGAAAGCTTTTCGTAATCACGAAAGATTCGAGGCACCGTCAGAAAATATTTCGCCCTCGTTTGGATCGTGGAGATGCCCGGAAAGAGCGAGTCCGAGAAAGAATCACGGATGACGCCAATTCCAAGCTCATCAACCACACCGGGAGTGGAGAGCAAGTCGATGACTGACTTGACCTTCTCACGATGCTCTGACGAAAAATCAACCCATCCAATTGCAGATGCTATCCCTGTTTGGTGAATCACGATGACACCTTTTGTGCTTTCACTTTCCGAGGCCGTGGAATCCCCAACTTCTCGGCAATCAATTCGAATCCAGCCTCATTCTTGAATGGAACAATTTCTTGCTGAAGTGTGCGCAACTTAACCTTCTGCCACGTCGATGATGCGTCGTGATGTTCCCGAATGAATTCGTTTGGAAGCGTGAAGAACTCCGTTTCCTGATCTCCAGATGATCCGTCGTTCTTGTTAAAGAACTTGCCGATATTGAGGAAGGCCACGACAAGAAAATCGAAGGCGTCAAGGCTCGCTTCTTTCACCGGAAATCCACGGTCGCAATCGGTGGCGTAGCGACTCTTCACTTGCACTCGAACTTGTGCCAATTCACCCTTCTTTGGCTGATGACGTGGGTTGGGGTGAATGCAGATCAAGTCGTATCCCTCATTGTTCGGGGGGGCCTTGTACGTCAGGATGTTTCGCCGCATGAGGTAGCCCATGACGAGATACTCGGCTCCTGCGGAGACGACGGGTAGTCGAAAGAATTCGGTTTTCTGCTTGCTCATGTCTGTACCATCATTCTTATCCTGTGTGAACGACCACTCGTCTTTGTTCCTGAAGTGCTTGTACCACTCCCGCCCGATCGCTAAACCGTGATGTGAACACCTCAGAAGCAATCTCAGGCGACAGACATTCAGAGAATTTCAAGTTCTCCATTGCGTCGTTGTTCGGGATCAGTCGTACGTTCTCCAATTGCAATCCATTGATGAATTCGGACACAGTTTCCAGCGATGAAGCTGTCGGGAAACTCAAGCTGAGATTGTCGCCCTTCACGTCGCAGTTAGATTTAAGCGTGTCAGCCAGCAGCGTATTGGCGATGCCACCGGCAAACGTCCACCAGCGAATCTCACCATTAGGCTGAAGTATAAGACTGGTCGAGCCGTCTGAAACCCATGGATGTTCATCCCGCAGATCATCAAATTGCTGAATTGTTCGTTGTGACCACGCTGGATCGTTCTCTTCCGAGGCAAGGATGCGGCGGATGCTTTGGCAAATGGCATGACTGAGCATCTGGCCTTCACCCAGCCAACGTGATCTCCCTTTTTCTTCGGTTGGCTCCACGTGTGCGAGTCTTCGTTTCCAATCCAAGTGTTTTGTCTTCCAGCTTCGTCCCGCCAGCACCAAGACCGCCGGGCCCTCTTCTTTGCGGTAGAACGTCGATTCGTGGACGTTGCCGAGTTCCTTCTGACCGGATATTACCTTGAACAACGGGGGCGAAGTGAAGACCGACAGAATGTCCATGAAGTTCCGCCGACCGAAAGTCGCTTCACCTTCAGGGGCAAACGCCAAGATGCCGTTGTCGCTCCACAGAATTCCCTTGGCGATCATGAACTCGACAAGCTCGGCTACTTGTTCAGGCTTCATCTCTGCAAAACCGGGCACACTCTCCACCCACTGAAGCCATTGCGAGCTTCCAATTCCTCGTTCCTGAAGAATCAAGGCCATCAATTGCTGGGCAAGAATGTGGTATGGGCATGGCGGAGCTTGGACCGGCTCAACATAATCTCTCTGCCACAATTCGATGAGAGCGGCAGCACGCAATAGCCCCTCATCGCTGGTTGCCAGAAAAAGGCAGTTGCGGTTCATGTCGGCACGGCGACCCGTGCGTCCCATCCGTTGCAGGAACGAGGAAACACTGCCGGGCGCATCAATCTGAATCACTCTGTCGAGATCACCGACATCGAGACCAAGCTCCAGCGAACTCGTTGCCACAATGACGCAGTTGTGACGCTGGGAAAATGCTTCTTCGGCCTGCCGACGCTCATCAATTCCAAGCGAACTATGTGAGACAAATGTGTCGATGCCATACTGCCGCAACGAAACCGCCAACTGTTCAACTCGTGATCGACTGTCGCAGAACACCAATCTCTTCTCACCTTGATGTAGCAAGCTGATAACCTTGGCGGCGTTTGCCAGCGATCCCACATAGTCGAGTTGCACATCCGGCGTCTTTGAGTCACTGCCTTTTGGCCAGACCACTTCTTGAGGTCGTTCGGAACCAGACGAGAGCCACTCCAGCATCTCTTGAGGATTTCCAACAGTGGCCGACAACCCTATCCGCTGGATATCTCGCTTGGCAATCTGACCAATGCGGGAGAACACCGACAACAAGTGCCAACCACGATCATCACCGGCAAACGCATGGAGTTCGTCGATGACGACGACCCTCACGTTGCTGAAAAAACGGTGGTGATCAATCTTGGATGAAACCAGCATGACCTCCAGAGATTCCGGTGTGGTCAGCAACAGATCCGGTGGCTCGGCCAGTATTCGCTTTCGCTCGCCTTGGGGAGTGTCACCGTGCCACAAAGCGGCTCGCCGTCCGACCAACTGCATGTACTTGTGAAGACGCTGTTCTTGATTATTAAGCAGCGCCTTGATCGGGCTGACGTACAGAACCGAAATACCTTGCCAAGACTCATCCAACATCTGAGACATTACAGGAAAGAACGCAGACTCCGTTTTTCCGCCAGCGGTTGGAGCCAGCACGACCATGTTGTTGCCGTCAAGATACGCATCAATGGACAACGACTGTACTTCTCGCAGGTCTCGCCAGCCAAGCGAATTTACGATGTGATGTTGAAGTGCGGAATGTAGGCGGTCAAAGGCGTTCACAAATCCAACTCGATGTCATCAACTGTCTTGGCCTGAGCCTCTCGCTCAATGCTGGTCATTTCACTAGTGGAGACGGTTAGCTCATAATTCACACGGGGATCAAATTCGTCATGTTGATCAATGCGATCCAGTATATCCGACACTAATTTTTTGAGAAACAATCGTGGGGCAATACCAACTTTGCCTCCGAGTTTTCCTGTCATATAGCGGGCCAGTGTTTCAATATACTCGTTATTGGCCAAGCGTCGAATTCGATCCGGTGCGGAACAATCTGTAGCATACAAATCTCGGACTTTGGTTCCAACCTCAATCAACTTCTGGTTGTCAAATGTGGTCAGTCGCAATTGCACAGCCCGAGGGTTATCGAATCGGGCATCCGTCTGAAAATCCACATGTAGTCGTTGTGCTAACGGTTCAAGTCGCTGAATTCCCTGAGGACCATCATAGAAAGCAGGAGTGCCTGTGATTGCCAGATAGAGATTCGGGAATCGACCGCCATCCACGTCATCAAGCAATTGCCTGAGCGCATTCAATCCTTTTTCACGAACGTCAGATCGAACACGTTGAATCGTCTCGATTTCATCCAGCACTAACACTAAACCAGAATACCCGGAGTCCTTGAGGATCAGCAATAATCCACGAAGGAAGCTGAGCGCTGCGAAGTGATCCACGTCACCTTTGATTCCCGCCGTTCGTTTGACCGAAGCAGAGATGTGCGGTTGTCCTGCCAACCAGCCAGCCAGTCCTTCCGCCGTGGCGTGATCATTGGCACGCTGAGCGGCTCGATAGGAGCGTAGTGCGGCGGAAAACTGAGGAGTCGCTCGTGTGATTTCAACAAGACGTTGTTCAAGCAACTCGTCGGACTTTTTCGCCAGCGTTTCAATATCGTTGGGATCAATTGTGCCTTCGGCCAGAACGTCTTCTTCAAGCCCGTAGAACCAACCATCAATGACCGAGCGGAATGCTCCCAAAAAACAATCCGCCGTCGAAAGTTGTTCCATTGCTCGGCGATACACAGTTTCCAGTTTGTGCAACGGCGTTTCTGTTTCACTGATTTGCACTTCGGCGGTGGCGAAACCGTTCAGCTTTGCTTGTTCCTGAACCCAACGCCCAAAAAATGTTTTGCCGCAACCATACTCACCACGCACCGCTTTGAAGATTGCCCCACCTTCAGCCACGTCGTTGAGTTCAGACTTAATCGTCTCCTCAAATGGACTTAGGCCAACTGCCAGAAAGTCCAGTCCACGCTGTGGAACAGTACCTTTTCTCAGAGCGGATATGATCTCTCGTCGTTTTTCGGGGCTAACTTCCATAATTACTCAACGTCAAACTGTCGTTTTAATTTGGTGATATTCAATTCCACTTTGTTTTCCGTGCGATCAATCACGAGAATTTCGTATCCATCCACGTTCAGAACTCGCCGGATGTTCGCAATCACCTGATCAAGTCTTGCCGCTGGCATACTAGTTTCTTTGATGAACGCACCGGGCGTCAGGAAACCTCCCGCCGCATTCAGTGTTTCAAGAACCTGACGGATAACTGAATCCTGTGGTGGGTGTCGCTTGATCTTGGATTTCTGATCTTTGTATGCCTCAGACGCCAGCAGTCTATCAATCCAGTCTGCACTGACTGGCAGCACTTTAACTGGGGTAGTTTTTACCGCATCCTTCTCTGGTGACTCATCCGGCTCCAAGTTATCAAATAGTGTTGGATGTCCAGAAGGCACAGTCACATGAACGACGGGCTCTGGTTCCACTGGCGATGCCACCGGTGCTGGAGACCACCAGTCAGGAAACGGGTAGACGCACCGTTTCATATTGGAATAGTCGCTGCTTCTGTCGGTGAGCAGGACCAGTGGACAAACCATTTCCTGTGGAGTCGCTCCGCTGTGATACCCGTGCTGTTTCCTTTTGTAGTGAATCGTTTCCGTCCATGGGACGATGATGCTATCAGCCGGAATGACACGCTTGCCCGAAACAACAAGCTCTCCGTCTTTGCAGTCGCTATCGTTCTGACGCCAACGACTGCCCTCGGTGGATGGATCGAAATGTGAGTCGGTTCGATGCCAAACGTGACCATGATCACTGGCCAAGACAACAACTCGGCCTGAGTCTCTGGCCAACCGTAGCAACGCTCCTAACGGATTGATGCGGCTGATCGACCAGTTGTCACGAATCTGTTGGGCGTTCGCCAATCGATCATCAATAGCGTTGATCACAACCCCGACAACATTCTGTTTCACATCGAGAAGTGCCTTGCTGACCTCTTCGGAAACCGCCCCTCGACTGCCTTCAGTGATGTCCTTCTTGTGGAACAACACCGGAGGCTTACGACGATCAGAACAATCGACGAGGGCTGGATTCTCTTTGAAGTTGCGTCGTTCCTTCGCCTGATCACCATCGGTCAATTCGCCCGATAGCAGGCTCGTCCGTGAATACCTCGTCTCGCTGGGCACCGTGGCGATGACCGGATGGGGAATGGCCGAGTCCTCGTCAAAGGTGGCCTCGAACCAGTGATCCTGCCGGATGTCTTCCAGTAACTCGTGACAAACTGCCCAACTCATGCCGTCCAGCACGATCATCAGCACACGGTTCTTTTGGGCCACGACTTTGGCAACAACCTCTTCCAATACATGTTCGACACCAATTACACCGATGCTGGTTGATCCAACCGAAGACCAGTCCGCCAAACCCTTGGCAAATTGCTCTGCAAAACCACGCTGCCGTTTCGAGACTGCCGCATCCAGAGCGATGTAAGCATCCGACACTTCGGGAATGTCTTCACCTCGGCAGATTGCTTCCCGTGCCCAATCGGCGAACGCCAGTTCTTTGACATAGGCGTTCGACTGATCCGCAAAGGAAGTCGCCTCGGGCAAAGGTTGGTTGAGCCAGCGAATCAGGCGAACTGTCATCTCCGTTCGTGAAACCTGATCGGCGTATCGCCGCTGTCTCCCAATGCGATGATCGGCCACGCACGTTTGCTGCCATTCGCATTCTGCAATCGCTTCTTCATTGACTTTGGCAATCACACGCTTTATGTGCTGACCGAAATGGATGAGTCGCTGCTCGTAGCCGATTCGAGACAGCCCGTTGCGATGTGAGTGTTCTTCGCATTGAAACTGCTTCAACAAGGCGTCGGCACGTTCCAGATGGCTCTGGGCAATCCTTGGATCATCTCGGTGATCTAAGTCGGCGATGGCGTCATTGGCCAATTCGCCCAGCATTCGACCAATGGCTTTGGGGATCGTTTTGTTCTGATGATACTGCTCCAGTCGAGCCGCCGCTGCATCCAGAACAGGTTCGTCACCGCTGCCAAAAATTACCTGACATGTCACAGCCAATGCAAGGGCATCTTTACCAGCTTCACTGTCAACAATTCGCAGGATTGTATCTGCTGCATCACCGAGTCTCGAATGCAACCGGTGATGCAAGCTACCCCTGAGTTCATTGGTGGCTTCGATGTATCGCTTGGGTCCATTGTCGGTTGTCGCCCACAACAGCAGTGTCACCAAATCAGGTTCACTGTCTCCCATTTCGAAGACATGGCGACATAATGCACTCCAGACCGTTCCGGCATCCAAAACACCTGCCGACACTGGTGGGTAGCCATCACGAGGCGAGTATTCCAGTAGTGCGTGAGCAATACCGGGATCGCAAATAGAACGGTCGAGTTCCTTTGCTTTGAACAACGAGCACAAACTGGCAACATGATTGAATGGGAACAGTCGACTGCGAGCCAGACGTGCCACAACATCTTGTCCCAAATCGCCTTGCTGAAGTTTGGTCAGCAAGATGATGCGATCTTGTTTCTCCTCGGCCTCAAGCAACGCTTCCCGAATCTGAAACACATTGTCTGCTCGCAGGACATGCGCAATACCAAACTCGAACTCAACCTCGGGTGGGCCTTTGACGGAAGACGAGACATGCAGGCCGAACGCAGACGCATCGGCATCTTCCAGCCAAAGCTCTTCGACGATGGATCGCAGTTGTTGAGAGTTGAGGACGCCAACGGTCATTCTGACTGCTCCTCCACCGTCCATTGAATCGTGATACGCCGCTTGGGATTGTCTCCCAGCTTGGCAGCCAATTTCTCAGTCAGGGTCGAAAGATCACTTCCCGACATGCGTTCGGTTGACCCTGAATCGAGTCGCTTCCATCCCGGTTTAACAGGAGGTAGCTCGATTTCTTCCTCGTCATCATCAGGCGTCGGAATAACTTTCGGTGGCCGCAACAACTTGACTGATCGGCCTTCAGCGTCCGACAGTTTTGCCGGAAGACCACCAGCCAGAGCGAACTCGTCCATCATCAGGCTGTCACGCAGATCATCGATCAACAAGGTTGCGTCGGTCTTGCGACGGTCGTTGATTTCGGCCACTGCTTCAAACAATTCCCAACGGTTTGGTTCCAGCAGGCTGGCCAACACAGTTGCCGCCGACTTGATGCTGCGACCCAATGCCTTGCCGCTAGTTTCGATTCGAGCTTTGGCGATGGCTATGACCATCGGTGTCGGTTCCTGACCCTCCACGGCATCGAAGAAAGCACGAGCCGCCTTGGCCGTCTTCACTCGGTCACACTGGTTCGCCTCGTCTTCACTCACACCCAGTTTTTGTAGGATCAATTGCAGTCGATTCGGCAGTGCATCACAGTCAGCTTTGAATTTGGCGATGTAACCGCCGTCGTCAGAAAACTTCTCGCCCAAGCCTGCCAAGTTGGAAGCATTCAACAGACGAGATAGATCATCACCAAAAAGATCCGCAATACGTTTCTTGGTTTCCTGCCATTCTTCCTCTGTCGGAAGCACTTCCTGACGCAACTCCAACTCGCCGGGCAGGTCATCCAGTTTAGGAATGAAGTTGCCACCAAAACGCACGAAGGCCCGGTTGGTCTGCTCGGCGTAGACCATGATCAGCAGGTTTTCAATTTCCCTTGGCAATCCACGGTCGTCGCCCATCCATGACTTCATATCAGCAACATCGGGATTATCTTTCTCGGATACAGACAGCGCTTTGTTGAATAGCGTCTTCCAGAAGCCTTCCAGAACAAAGTGCGTTTCCCCCATCGAACCGAGTTCGAGTGGATCGCAGATGTTCTTGAGGGCTTTGCGGATGCGGTTGTCTTCGACAAAGATTCGTCCATCCTGTGTATGGGCCGCTTCCTGACAAACTTGCAGCACATCCTTCAGGTCTTTATTGACTTTGATCTCTTGGCGAAACTTCGGATGCTTGGGGTACTGATGCTTAAGGGCCTGATCCAGCAAATGTTCCATGGCCTCGCCCAGCGTTGAACCGACCGGCCTTTGCAAAGACAACGATGAAAACAACGAGGTGAATTGCGAGTCGGCGATGTTGTAAGAATCATCCAGCGATCCGGGGTGTGGCACACTGCGAATGCCATAGGCGGCTTCCACGATGGATTGCAGCTTTGAGGCCAAGGCACTCTGACGGCTTTCAAGGATTGTGCGGGCTGTCTCACGGTCCTGTGATGACAAATCCGAGGCGTGTTGATCGAGGTTGTTTCCTCGTAGCAAGTGGTCAATGATCACCAACTGACCGAGTTCTGTTTGCGTCTTTGTTGAGAAGAACTCGGGAAGCCAGATTATCGTCTTATGCGACTCCCCCTTTTCCTTGAACTTCTCTATGCGGTCGATGTCTTCCTGCGGACTCTTTCCTTCGCTATCGAAGGGGAAGTCGATTATGAGTTCCCAATCGTCGCCGCTAGATCGCAGAGCCTCGTCGGTCGTGCGTCGGACGTTCTCGAACAGCACGTCGCAAATACGGTGGGTGCCTCGCCAATTAAACTTGTGGGCAAAGAACATATCGTCCTGTTCGGGCATTCCAAACGACTTGAGCAACATGCGTTTGACTTTGAGTTGCCGTTCGCCCGGTCGGTCGTAAGCACGAGCCGCCCTGATTATCAAGTCGGTATCAACACCGACCAATTGCAGCGTGACGGTTGGGTTGGTGGCATCACCCGACAATCGGATCTCGCCGTGCAGTCCCGACCAGTCCGTAAACTTGTTCTTGACCGTCTGGTATTCACGCCCGGAGAAGCGTGATTTCACATTGCCATGATTCAACGCCGCCAGTTTGGCGCAGGTCATGTCCTTGAGTGTTTCTTCACCTTCGACCAATGCGGCCAACATCAGGCTTTTGATCAGTCGATTGTCGTTCTCGAAGGCTTCAAACTTGCGAGCCACTTCGGAATCTGTCTTCGCCTTCTCTCGATCCACTTCCAAATCCACCGAGTGCTGTTCTTCCAGCATTGGCAGCAACTTGTTCGTGTAGAGTTTCTTGGCGTGAGCAAAACGGACACGCAGCACATCGGAAAACGTGTCGTCGCCATCGGCCACCACATCCCACAGGTCGCCCAGTGGAACGATGTCACCGACGAAAAGCGTTTCTCGCCGTTTTACAAGCATTTCCAACATGATCTTCAGGGCGGTACGCTCACGCTGAAGAGCACTGGAAATGGCGATCAGGGATTTGATCAGAGCAGGGCTGAATGGATAAACCTGCTTGAAAAGTTCCTTGTTTCCGTCACGAGCCAATAGGATCTCCATCACTTCTGGTTGGAGTTTGATCGCCTGTTCGTAACCATCTGACAATTCTGCTTTACAGGCATCGTTCTTGGTTTTCAAGACACGCCTTTGAGCGATCAACGGCAAGTTACGATCCTCCAGCGTGATCATATCGAAGCGTTCTTCCATGTGCGACAGGATGTCGGACAGGTTCACTTGCTCGATACCGCTAACGGTATCACCGATCAGATCACGCAAGTCACGCTGACGAGCAACGTAGCTGATGATGGGAATGGGTCGTTCAGACTTCTTGGATTCGACCAGCTTGACCAACTTGTTCGCTTCACGCTGAACGAAGTCGAGGTTACCGCTGTTGGTGGCCAGCCACAGGATCAACTCGTCAAGAAACAGAATCAAACCGTCATAACCGAGCGATTGAGCGTGGGCGCTCAGGATACCCAATCCTTCATCTAGTTCGACGTAAGCTTCCTCTTTGGCGTGGGCGATACCACGGAATGCCGGGAAGATGTTCTTCACCAAGTCACCGACCAGCAGTGACCGTTCCTTACTTCCGGGTTCCGCTTCCAGTGCTTCTTCAAAACTGGTAGCATCCCAACCGTCTGAAGACAATTTGGCGTGTTTCATTTTACCGAAACGGGGCTTTCCACCACCGCCACTTGAATCGCCGCCTGTCTTGCCCTTGTTCAGTTCCGCAAAGAACTTTTCGTCGCCGAGACTGCTGCGGTGTTGCCGAGCGTTGTCAAAGATTTCGTCGGCCAAGAATACACCCGGCAACGGTGCGTCAGGATGAAGTTCGGCCACATGATCGACATAGCCACCAAAGATGGCGGTCTCCATGTCTTTGGCGTTGATCATGTGATAGGGCACCAGCAAGAATTTCTTTTTCTCCACCCACTTGTGCGTTTCACAGACCGACTGCAATTCCTTGACGTTACGAACATCGGAATTGTGTTGCAGGATCAGATGCAGCACTGCCATGAAGTGCGACTTACCAGAACCGAAGCTACCGTGGAGGTAAGCGGCCTTGCTGTTGTTAGCCTCAACGGCAGTCTTAATAAGACTCAGACAGTCATAGAAACATTCGACAAGCTGAAGCGTGACGACATAGCGTTCGAGTGTCTTTTGGGGCTCATTGACTCCTTTGGACAGGTTCAGGACGAAATCGCCCTTGCGAACTCGTTCCGGGAGATCGAGTAATTCACTAATAAGTTTGGACATAGTTAGTAAGTCTTCTGTTTTCGGTTGTCAGTGTTCGCTTTCGGCTTTGGCAAATTCAGCGGCGATCATTCGCCTTCTGTCGCTTCAGCACTTTTGGCTTTCTTGCGTGTTTTTTTGGCAGTCTTCTTCTTTGTGGCTTTCTTCTTGGCTGGCGGTATCCAGTTGCGGATCTGCTCCAGCGTGAGTCCGAGTTCTTGAGCTTCGGATTCCAGCAATGTCTGAAACGAGGCCCCTGCCGTCTCGTTGTATTCGGGGTCAATCTCGGGATGCCATTGGTGAATCCATGGCAGCAGTTCATCGAGACCGGCGAGCAGTGGAGTCAGGCGTTCCGCTGACCAGCCTTCGTTCTTGCGGGCGTCATAGTACACAACGATAGCAGTTCCTTGTTGTAGATGGTTCCAGCCTGCCCAGCCGACAACCAAAGATGGATCGCTCTCGGTTTCGCAGTGGGGGAAGCTGATCCAGCGCTCTTTTGAAACGTCCAGCTTGCCTCGTAACCGCCAATAATCAGACTTTTGAAAGTCAGCGGTTGTATACTTGGGCGGCACCTTGATATCGCCTACATCTTCACCAGCATCTTCCTTGCGTTGGAGTTCCCACGTCTTCTCCCAGACTTCTCGCTTGCGAAGCCCAGCAGGCTTGTATCGGAGGGATGATAGAAATGGGACTGACTCAGACTCGACCAATTCGGCGACTAGTTCAGCCAAGTCGAAGTCTTCCCGCCCTCTGTAGGTGACAGCGACTTGCATAAAGTCCTGATCGACGCTCGCCTTATCTGCTAATTTGGCAATCGATTGCAGCCGGGATTCTTGCATTTGCAGGTCCGGCCAGTAATGTCGTCCTTCAAGACGTTCGAGCATCCAATTGCGGAGCGCATCTTGCTGCTGCGCCGTCCAATTCTCAAGAGCCCAACGTCGTTTGTACATCCCATCTTCAAGAAGGCCGATCTCTTTCTTAGTTTCGATGAGATGAATGCGGCGTCTAACTATCGACTTGTAGTCTTCCGGCCAATGTGCCGGAATTTCAACAATCGGTGATCGACCGTGCCGTGCAAACCAAGTGCTATTGGACTCACCCCTCGCAATCATTCCACCAAGAACAATTTCGAAGGCTCGTTCTCCACATTCTATCGGCGGAAGATCATCGCCTCCGTAACAGACCTCTTCATTGATCAGTCCGTAGAGACGATATGCCTGCCAATCGAGTTCCT
Organism: Gimesia aquarii; assembly: GCF_007748195.1. Lineage (NCBI taxonomy): Bacteria > Pseudomonadati > Planctomycetota > Planctomycetia > Planctomycetales > Planctomycetaceae > Gimesia > Gimesia aquarii. The sequence goes on along the minus strand of NZ_CP037920.1, from coordinate 830,301 downwards.
CCTGCAATGCAATCATTCGACACCGTATCGACTTCGCATGCTCCTTCAATCGAATCAGCAATTCCTGACTAGGTACCTCCATTGCTATGCCCCGTGCGGGCAAGTTGGCAAGGTATTCTCTTGCGAGTACATCAAGAGTTCTTGCTGGCTCAACACCCGTGCCTTCAGGTATCGGAAACTTGTGAAGCCCTGTAGCGGTGAATTCGTAGGTATTGAATTCAGGCACGCCCGTCGTTCGGGCCCCGTGCTGGTCAGTTGAGTCTCCCTTGTTATGAAAGACCTGCTTCATCCAAAAACAGGCGACCGAAGTATTTAGAGCACCCAACAATCTGAGATGATCATCCTCGGTGGTGCCGTCCAGCATTTTGATAATAGGTGCCGATCTGTTGAACACATGGCCCCCTCGATCAAGCACGAAATGATTGTGAGTAGCAACGAAAGCGAACACTATTGATAAGGGAGATTTCAGTTTCGAATGCGTAAGCCTGCCAAACTCGAACCAATTCAGCCCAGATTCAACTTTCGTCATTCCGCCGAACATCTTGCTGTTCGAAAGATTGGTGCGATAGGGCCAAAGAAAACGGAAAATCCCTGTTGAATAGTCTTCCTTGACGGCTGCGAATTCTAAATCGTAAGGGAACAGTGTTGGGTCGGAGTCGGCTTCACTCCAGTCCCGTATGCAGTCTCCAACAATCATCTGTCGTGTAAGCGACGATTCAATTGTGCTGCGGCGAACTACAGATTCCGGGATAATAAAAACATCATCTTCCAAGGTGAAACATGTAATTCCGATGCTAGATGCGACGTCCGTAAGAACCTTTGCGGCCTTGGCGTTTAGAGAGTCCATCAGAACGCTGACACCACCACCACTGATGCTCCAAGGGTGCTTGGTAAAGATTGTGCGAGGGACGTCAGCCGTGGATATGTAGGCGTCCTCGGCATTGCATACATCTATATTTTTCAGAATCGACTGCCACACAAGGCCTTGGGCGGGATCGCTAGGTGCATGGGGCTCACCATTGATGCCCAGAACTGCTCGTACCGATTCGGTCTTGGGGTTCCTGTTGCGACCAAACAAAAGCACAGTCGGCGTTCCGTGCCCCGGTATATAGGCTCCAGAAGCATCAACAACGTGCGTAAGTTCCACCAGCCGAAAGAACTCCTCTACAAGCTTCTTGCCAAACTCTCGCTTCATGAACGAATTCGCCGTAATTTGCCCAACAAATCCCGAACGACCATTGCTGGCATGAATTGCTAGGTCAAAGAAACGCTCAGCGAATGGTACAGAAAGTGAATACTTTTGATGACATGAAGAATATCGGGCTCGATATGCCTCGTTAAGACTCCGATCTCGAACAATGATGTAAGGAGGATTTCCCACGACGGCGTGATACTGCTGACCAAGTATTTCGGAGATCGCATTCTTGTCCTCGCAAGCGTAAATCTCTGGTGCCCAACTTTCTTCATCTGTGGCAAAGAACTGCTGCTCTCCTTTCTTCTTTCCGTCTCGGTCCCATCGACTCCCGAACAACAGGCTGTCCCCCGTCGCCAAGTGAATGTTCCATGCGGGGGCTTTTTTCAAGCTGTTGATGGCGCATGCTCGAAGTGCTGCGACAATCAATCGAAAGCGGGCAATTGCCACGGCGAACGGGTTAATATCCACGCCCCATACACCGTCGAAGGCTTTCTGTGCCGCCACGATGTCGTTGTCTTCCCGTTTGTTCCACAAGTCGAACAAACGGAAAAACCCACCTAGTAAAAAGTGACCCGAACCACAAGTTGGATCAATCATTCGAACTTCATCGAGACCGAACTCATCAATGGCCGGACTCAGAGTGCGATCCAGAATAAACTCTTCCACGAAGACTGGCGTTTGAAGCAGGGCGTACTTCTTTCGGGCACGCTCGGATAGATCTTGGTACAAGTCACCCAAGAAGCGAGTGTCACCAGCCTCAACACCGAAAGTTCGTTTTAGATGGCCGCTATCGGTGTCGATCTCTCGCCAAAAAGCAAGCAACTTCATCGCCGCATCACCGCTTGGCCCAACCGCCCACAATGGCGTTTTCCCTTCAGCGAATAAATCATGGCAAGCTGGGATCTTGCCGACTTCGTGGAAGACATACTCGAAGTATTCACGATCTGACTCACGAGGATGTTCACGGAAGTAAAGCTCGTGCGTGTCCTCCGCCTGTTTGCGGCGGTCGCCTTCTCCGGCCAGCCAGCACTCGTCGATCAGATGATTGTCTTCCATGAACCGCACGAACACGCAGCCCAGCACCCACGCCACTGCAACCTGATCGAGATAATCCTCCCGCCAGACTTCAAACACATCTGCCGTGCGTCCACCTTTTTCAATCTGCGTGTAGGCTTCCCGCAAACCCGCATCAATTTCGGCACTGGACGTACTACGAGCCAACAGGTCTTCGGACAATCCCGTGACCAGCTTTTTTAACTCAGGAAGTAACGTCTTGATATTTACCATTTTTACGAACCACTTCCTGTTGTCTTCTCGGCGGTTATTTCTTTGGTGCGGCCTCGATGTAGATTGTCGATCCAGTATTCCGACACGGCGGCTCGCTGACCTTTGCTGATCAACGGAATCTGCACGCCATCTAAGTACGGCATCTCGTTCTGGCTGTCCGTTGCGATCAACACCCAAACCGTGGGGCATTTGGCATCGTGACCCACTCGGTCTCGCAGCGTTTGCAACACCGACATCATCTGGTAGCGAGCGATCAGGCCGGGATGAACCAACAGCAGAGGCCGCTCGCTATTCATTAACTCAGTCTCAATATTCGGACCGACTTCGCTCATCAAATGCAGCAGATTAGCCCAATCATCGGTGTTGGTGCCTTCGGAATCGGCTTCGTACAAGTCGCTCCACGGGAATTCGTATTCCTTGGACTTGGCTCGCAACTGTTCGAACAGCAGATCGTCAAACGAGACACGCTCCAGTTCAGGAAACCGATGCACCAAATTGTGTTCACAAGGGCGCAGGTAACTGGGCTTTACCGTCAATACCAAGAAGCCGCCATCACGATAGGCATGTTGCAGCCGATCTTCTGTTTGGCGTGCTTCCACCGTTTCCGGTGATGTTGAATCGACATGGCGAGTGGACGTGGCTGTGTCTCGCCTACTGCCAATCGAGGAACCAGACGTGACCAGAATCTTGGCTTCTCGGCGACGGAATACTTCAGAGTCGGATTCCCATCGCACATCAATGCCAACTTTTCGAAGCATCAACTCCAGTTCTTTCGGATCAGTCGGCAACGTCATCGCTTCCGGGTAACGACTGCTGACTCGATTGTGAACCTGCCAGATTGTGAAGCCTTCGTTCTTCTCTCCCAGCCCCAAGCCACTGAGCGCCCCGATACCCAGCTTGAGGGATCGCAGCGATTCCATGTTGTGAGGATAAAGTTCCTGACGTGAAGACACCGCCGCTTGGCTGCTCATCGCCGCCGCCAGCTTGATCAGCCGTTCGTTGCTGAATGGCTGACAACCCGGAATAGGTGGTGGCTGCGTTACGTCATATAACTCTTGAAACACTCGCAACCGAGGTAGTAATGGATCGGCTTTGGCAATTCGGTCGGCAACCTCACCCAGCTTTTCAGAGTAAAGTGCCAAGTCATCGGTGCAGGCCACCACTGTTTTGCCTGACAATCGTCGAATCTCAAAACGAGGTTCCGACAACGAGCCTTCAGTCTCCACCGCCGCACGAGCAATCGCCGATGCCAGTCGTTGTTGTTTGATGGTGTCGATAGTCTCGACAGCAGGCCGTAGCAGAATCGTCAAATCCACAAGCTCGCCCGTGGTGACGACGCCTCCCAACCGCTGAATCTGCTCGAACAATTCGTGACGAAATGCCGTCAGGAAAGAATCCTTGCCCCACCGCTTTTGATCCGCCGCCAAAGCCTGACCGACCTTGGCACGAGTCTCGTTCAATGCGTCAGCCACATCCGACTGGCTAGGCCAAGCATCGACCGGAGTGTCATCATCGGCCAGTAGGTTCAGCAGGCCAGAACGAACTCTCCACTCGGTTTCTTTCTTCGCATTGCGAGTTCCCACGACTCGATTGTGCAACCTTTCAAGGCTGGGGTTCTGATCGTCTTCGGTCGTAGATGTCTTCTTGGCGGTGACATCGGGGAACTTCTCTCGCAGTTCCGTAATGAAGCCCATGATCTCTCGTCGGTACTGATCACCGACGCCACGCATCAACCGAATCTCATGAATTGAGCACAGCAGAAGATCTTTGACGGTCGTGATATCCAGACTGTCCAAAGCGTCCCTAGCACGAGCCGACAGATCGAGTGCGGCAACCAGCGTATCGAGTTCCGCTTCATCCAGCAGAATTGTGGTCGTGACTTTTTCGCCGTTGGAAGTGATAACAGTTTGGTCATCGGCCTCCATGAATACCTTTTCCCAAGCAAACCGCATCTCCTTGGCGTTGTCGAATCGCTTGTCGGGATCTCGATCCAGAGCTTTGGTGAAGAACTTCGTCAGTCCTTCACGAACACTCGGTTTGAACTTCTCAACATCCAAGACGAGTTCGTCTTTTGTGTCTGCCGGGTTGGCAACATCTTCCTCGCCCCACTTCGGCAGTAGATCATGCCCAAGCGTCATTTCGTACAGCGTGATGCCTGCCGAATATCGTTCCGCCGCCAAGTCCCATTTGCCCGACTTGCGAGTTTTCAGAAACGGATCGGTGTAACCTGTTGTCCCGATTCGCAGATTGTCCAATGGTGCGCTGGTCAACGAAAAATCGTACAGCATTAACTGGTTTTCGCTGCGGTTGTTCTTGAATATGCCGATGTTGTCTGGCTTGATGTCTCGATGAACGACACCGTGACGTTCCAGAGATTCGACAGCGGACAACAGGTTGCTGCCATAACGTGAGAGCAAGTCCAGTGTTGGAATACCGTACTTCCGCAAATGCTTTGCCAGCGATTCCTCGCCTGCGACTTGCAGCACAAGGATTGTTTTGCCTGCGATCTCAATGATGTCGAAGATCTGGATAATGAACTCGCTCTGAATCTTCTTCAGAGCTTCACCTTCTGCCAGCAGCCGTAGATTGTCGTCTTCGGTCAACGCCACCTTCAGGACAAACTCTTCGTCGTCCTTCGTGACCAACAACGCTCGGGCTGTGGCACCTTGCCCCAAGACACTCTTGACGATGAAATCCTGATCCAGCCGGTCGCCACGTTTTGCCAACAGCGGGGCAATAATGGCCGACTGATCGGGCGCAGTCAGTTCGTCTTCCACTTCGTCGAGCATCAACAGGAAGTCTTCGACGTTGCCGATACGAGTCAGTGCATCGGGATGTGTGCTCCACTGAATGAATTCCTCCAGCTTCGCCCCCGCACCATCCATCACCGATGACACGCTCAGTCCTTTGCGGTCACGCAGGATGTGTGTCAGTTCGCTCAAACTTCCCGCTGGTGGGCGAAAGGTGAATAGGTGGTATGCAATCGCTCCCAATGAGAAGATGTCGGACGCCTCGGAAACTCGCCGTGGATCGGCAACCGCTTCGGGAGACATATAGACCAAGGCTTGCGAATCAACCAGATCTTCAACTTCAGTCACTTGAGGTGTGACACTTGTTTGCAGTCTCGCACCGACCTGCCAGTTATAGACCTGAAGGTAAAGCTGTGAGGGATCATCGAAGGCCGACGATTCTCGAACGGCCATGGTGCCGGGCGGAAGCTGCTTTTCAGACTCGGTTCGTGCGCCATCATCCTTCATCACCAAGATGCTGTATGGCGACATCGAGCGGTGGATGACTCGCTTGCGGTGGGCGTACCGCACGACATCGGCGATATCACGCAGAAACTTCAACCGCTGCGATGTCGTTAACTTGTGACACTGTGTAGCGAGATAATGATCAAAGCGAATCGAGTGTGGATCAGCATAGCGGAACAGCAGAGCGGGACCGAGTTCGTGTTCCTTGTAATCCGTCACGGGAAGCACATACGGATGATTCAGTGACCGAATAATTTCGTACTCACGGATGGCGGCTCGTTTACGTCGCTGTCGGTCTTCTTCAGTGTCGGCTCCCGCTACGGTATAGAGACGGACTCGCCGGAAGTCATTTTTTACCGTAACATGTTCAGCAATGCGATCCTGATAGCCCGGCCCATCGGCAATCAGTTCACCAAGTACGAAATCACCGATTCGACGTGATTTTTGCGATGGCCGAATTCCTGAATCATCAATCGCCTTCGCCAAAGTACGAGCGACCTTAGCATCGATGGTGCTACGAAGCTCCGGGTCAATTCCTTGTCCTTCACGACGCATCAAAGCTGACAGAATACCTTTGCGTTCTTTCTGGGATTCAGACGCTTTACGATCTTTCAGAAAAACACGATTTGCTGCCGGGCCAGTGAGATCACAGTGGAGATCGTCCGCTGACAGGAAGACAATCGCATCCAGCCACGGCACTCTGATCTTCTTGGTCGCCGACTGAGATTTCAACAGTGACGAGAGTGCTTTAGCTTTCCGATTGGTCAGCAACACCGGATTGTCCTCGGAGATCACTCGGCCTTCGGGGGTCGTACGAGTCCAAGTTCCCGCATCACCACGAACTCTCCCCGGCCAGCTTTTGATCTCGATCAGAAAAAAACCCTGCTTGGTCAGAACCAGCAGATCGACTTCGTAGATCGCACCATCGTTTGTATGGAACTCGAAATTGGCCCACGCCCGGTACGGGTCATGATCAGGCAGACCCTCCCGGATGAAATCAAGCGCACGCCGTTCCCATTCATACTGGGATGACGTGATGATATTCCAACGTGGTGATTCCATGTGATTTCTCGACCCTTTACCAACAACACCCCGATTCACTTCGCCTTCTTCGACGGCTTCCGAGGTTCCTGCAACTGGCTCAACAACGCATCTAGTTCCTCTTGCTTAAAGAGGCGATAATCGTTCACCGGGTGCCGGTGAGCGGCAATCTTTTTTGCGTTCTCCCAATTACGCAGTGTATTCGGCGAGACACCGAGATATTCGGCGGCTTCCGAGATACGAAGGAAGTTCTGTAAGTTTTCCACGGCTGGTCTCCTCGAAACCATGCGATTCCTTAACCTGCTAACGACTACATTGGTAAACCTTACCAAAGTGCGTTATACTTGCCAACGAGGTGTGACCCAAAAAAATGGAATCTTTGATGGAGTGGCGAATACGATGGCGAAAACTGTTCCGGTTTCTAAATTCACGGAACTCAGAGGGTTGGATCGCATCTCTCACATCACACACGAGATGAACTGTCTTTTTCGTGTCATCTCGCAGGATGACGTTGGCATCGATGGCGAAATCGAAGTCGTAACACCGAAAGTAGACGGTGATGGCTACGAGACCAGCGGTGGCATCATTAAGGTGCAGGCGAAGTCGGGGACAAGCTACGTTAAGAAAGACCACGGCCCAACATTCGCAACTCCCGTTCGCATGGATGATCTTGAATACTGGAACCACTGCACATTCCCAGTGTTCTTTATCGTCTACCATCCTGATGACGATGCGCTATACTTCAAGGAAATTAAAACATATATCCGAGAGACTGACGACGTTTGGCAGACACCTCTCGAAGTCGTCTTTAACAAAGCAACGGATCTCTTTACAGCGAACGCAAAGGATAACGTGTGCGAACACGCTGCCGTAAGTCCACCTCGGATTTCGTTCGATCAACAGGAGCGCCTCTACTCAAATCTACTCCCGGTCAAGCGACTGCCGAAGACATTGACTTATGCCAAGACTCGCCGCAAATCAGCGATCCGAATCAGGGAAGAGATCGAAGGCTACAAACCACCTTTCTGTATCCACGAAAAGCATCTCTACACGTTGTCTGATTTACACAACGAAAAGAACGTGCTTCGTGAATTTTGCGATGTGGAGACAATTGGCGAGATGCCGTTCTCTGCTTGGATGGAAGATTATGACTTGCGGAATCATCTCGTGTACATGGTAAACCAATTGTTTGGAAGCCATTGTTATCGGTGCGGATTGTCCTACAACCGGGACTTTAAGCGAACGTATTTTCCACGTGAGTCTGATGACGATACCGACAAAAGTTTTTCTCGAACATGGAGGAGTCCTCGAACCAAGCGAGACGCACCGCCTCGAACTGTTGTCCAATTCTACGAATACGGGACATTTACATTCTGGCGACACTTGGCCGCTGAGTTTCGCTTTGAGCAGTTCGGAGAAAAATGGTTTCTACGGATCACGCCAAAGTATCTCTTTACGGATGACGGAAAGAAGCCTTGCAACCCAGCATTGGTCGGACCATACACAACAAGACTAAAGGCGATGGAACACAATCCGCAGGTTTTGAATCATGTGCTCTTCTGGGGACAAACACTTGCGAATGGTCATTCGAGAATCGAGATGACGCTTTTCGGAGAGACGCTTGTGGTGATCGAGCCTGAACCAGCAACGGTCATTGCGGAATTTGCAATTCCGTTTGATCCGGCAACCCATGAAGAGGAACCATCCTCTCCCCAGTTGACTCTATTTAGCTTAAGCGACATGGAGGATGGCTCGAATGAGCATTAGCATAGAGTATCTCAAAGAGCCAAAACTTCAATTTGGAAAATACTTTGAGCACCAAGATACGAAAACAGGACTTGCCGAATTCGGCCCGTTCGGAAAAAACGTAGCGGGACTCCATCCCTCTGAAATCAAAATGGGTTTCATTGGCACTCGTGAAACCATTGCTGGTGCGAAGGAATGGCTGGAAGAATGTGGGTCGGAAATCGAAAGTGAGAACTCGAAGGTTATTAAAGCCAAGATCAAGGAAGTAGACAATCTTCCGAACTTGTTCGGTCAGGACATATTTGAAGACGAACACATACATGAACCAATCGTTCGGTTGTACAAAATTCTGAATCGTGACTTCATCGGTTTCTCAAAGGATTCTGAATTTGAGTCGTGCTTCCAGATGAACGACCGGTGGGATCGAACGATTCGACAGGAAGAAATCAGCAAGACACTTGGGATCGAAGATAAGCAACGACGGATTTGGGAACTCGTTGAATTATTTAACGGTCATATCAAAAGCCTTGCCGAGACAAGCCCCGCCCCAGATATCATTGTCCTCGCACTGACTCCTGAAATCATAGACGAGGCATATACCGTCCAAGTCACCGGCAACTTCTATCTAAACTTCCGGCGTGCGATCAAAGCAAAGGCAATGCAGTGGGGCGTGCCTATTCAATTGATCCAACGGAGTACCGTTCTCGGCAAGAAACCGAAGGGTCGCAAAGAGCCTCTTCAAGAAAAAGCAACCCGAGCTTGGAACTTTTGTACGGCCTTGTATTACAAGGCCGAAGGAATTCCATGGTGTCCTGTTACAGTTGAGAAAGACACGTGTTTCATCGGTGTCGATTTTTACGTTGCTCAAGAAAGAAAAGACAGCCTGACGATGAGGACCAGTGTGGCTCAAGCATTCGACTACCTCGGACAAGGACTTGTGCTTCGTGGTGATCCGTTTGAATGGAACTCAGATGCGAATGGCAAGAGCCCGCACATGTCTCGTGAAGGTGCCAGTCGCTTAGTTAGCGCAACGCTGAAGGAGTATGTCAACGTCCGAGGGACACCGCCCAAGCGAGTTGTGGTCCACAAACCGTCACGTTTTTGGGGACATGACCATGGTGAATATAATGAACTCGATGGATTCATCGAAGGTATCCAGAGTGTGTTTCCCGGCTGCGACTACGATCTCGTCACTTTAACTCGTTCACGAATTCGGTTATTTCGAGAAGGCCAGTATCCACCGGCACGTGGTTCATATTTCTCCATCGAAGATGAGGCCCATTTTCTCTACACGATGGGATTCATTCCATACCTCGAAACATTTCCCGGCAGCTATGTCCCCGAACCTTGGCAGATCCTCGAACGTCATGGTAGCAGCGCACCAAAGGACTTGTTCCGTGAGGTGCTCGAACTGACAAAGATGAACGTCAACAACTGCTCGTTCGCAGACGGAACACCGATCACACTTTCATTCTCGCAAAAGATCGGCGAGATCATGAAGCATGTGTCGGATGAAGATACGGTTCAGACAAGTTATCGATTTTATATGTAAGAAAGTAGGCAACAAGGAATACCTACGATGCAGCAACAAGAACCCGAATCACAACCGGAACCAGTCGATAATGTAAAAGCGAAAGCCGACCACGGCCTCGGTGCGGGCTTGTTTGACTTTTACGCCTCTCAGGCCGAAGTCATGCTAGCACAGTACGAGAATATAGTTCATCTACTTGGCCCAACAGACGATTGGACTGCTCCCGGCACGCACTGTGAGGTTTTGCTGCGAGATTTTCTTCGACGGAATCTGCCATCTACATTTAGCGTAGACAAAGGATTTATCTATGGGAGACGGGAAGTCAAGGGTGCTTCAAAACACTGTCCAGAAATTGATATTTTGATTCATGACACATCGTACTATCGACCGGCATTTAGGCTCGAAGACTTCGTTATTGTACAACCGGAAGCCGTTAGAGGAATAATTCAAGTCAAACGTACTCTGACCAGCAAGCAACTTAAGAGTGCTATCGAGAACGTAGTTGAAGCAAAACGATTCGTCCGAGAATGCGCAACGCAAATGAGCGTACCACTCGATAAAGTATTTTCCGCAGCAGTATTCTTCGAAGATAATATTCCTGAACCTGTCAACAAGACTATAAGTGAGACATATGAGAATCAGATCGTGCCTCACTTTTCGGAATTCAAAGATGGCAACACTATGCCTAACTATGTTGGCTCCTTAAAGCACAACTCACTGTTCTTTTCTGGCCTAAACCGCCAGAGGATGTCATATGGCATCTACCATTCTGTCCACAATGGTAAGAACGCTGGACTGCAGGGTATGCTTGTGTCTTTATCAAGGACAATTCTTCCACATGGAATGCAACCTCGCTTTCAATTCCCAGATGACTACCAGAACTTCGAACATTTTGTTTTCTATGAACGTATGAAAGTGCTTTTTATCCACGATTTGGAAAGCTCAGGAGGTGGAGTCAAGCCTACGTTTCTTAATAAAGCGGGGCATGACGTAATCACCCCTGCTCTTGACGACGACTTCGATCTCGCTGTTCGCACTGCTCAAACTGTATACGATCAGCACGAACCAGATGTGATCGTCGGTTCTTCTCGTGGCGGTGCAGTAGCAATGAATATCAATGCGGGAAAAACCCCTATGGTTTTGCTTTGCCCAGCATGGAAGAAATGGGGCACCGCCACGACTATTAAATCCAATTCAGTTATTCTGCATTCAAAACAAGACGACGTGGTTCCGTTTGAAGACTCGGAAGAACTCGTTTCCAATAGCAATCTGCCCTCGGAAGTGCTGATTGAAGTGGGCACAGATCACCGCTTGGCTGATCCAGAGCCGCTGAAGGCTATGCTGGAAGCGTGCGAGCAGTTGAGAGGAGAGTGTCGTAATGGATGAATGGGAAAATCTCACCAGACAGTACGCATCAGGAAGTCAGGACGAAGCTGTTCGGGTAGGACGCTGCAAACTGCAACGTGCCGATGAGTCCGACTGGCAATGGCTTGCTGATGCTCTTAAAGACCCAATGGAGAAGTGGTTCGTCGCTGCTATCTTTCGAGGTTGTCCGGTGCCCAAACGCTTCGTCGAAACAATGCTTCGTGCTGCTATCCACGAAGTTGATCCTGACAGCAATCGCCAATTTATCCTCCCATGTGTGGAGTCCTTTGGGCATCGTAAAGTTAACGAGTTTCTTCTCAACGTCGTCGAGGGAGATGACGATGTTGAGATCGCTGGTGCAGTTGCCGCTCTGTATTGGGCGAATATGCAGATTCAGTTCACCGACAACGTTCCGCAATTGACCCTTGATTACGCCACTCCTGAGTCCCGAAAAGAATTCTTGGCTCTAAACGATGTCTGGGAGCGAAAACGGGAAACGTTCTTACGAGTCTTTGTGAACAACTACAACGTTTCGATCAGACAACGAATCATTCCTTCGCTTAATCTGGATGAGTCAGCTTATCCAGATGAATTGAAGCCACTGGTGCAGCATGCCATTGAGATCGCACGCAATCATTCGGACGAGTACATCCGTCATCGGGTTGAAGTCCAACTTGGAAACGAGAGATTGCTTCGCCCCATTCCCAACAGACGCCCCCCAGCGATAGAATGAACCACAACGTTTTTGCCGTAAGGGTGTTTGACATAACTGAAGGACTAGCAGCTTCAAGTTCAAATCATTTTGTATTAAGTCCCCAGATCAATCCATCAATTACTTGATCACCGAAGTCTTTGAGGTTGGAATACGCTTCCGCCACTTGAAATGGATGATTTTCAAAAGTCGTATAGAGTCATAGTTTGTCTTTGATTTGTTCGGGTTTGTTCATGTGGGTATATATGGTTGATTTTACTGGAAATTGCGAATCACGAATCTTCGATTGATCGGCTGTACTGGGCGCTCTGGTTGATGAGCATTCTTTTTTAACTTTTTGAAGTCTTCAGTTCCAACACCAATTGAATCGACGAAAACCAACCAACTGACGATCTCGCTGTAAGGTTCTGAGGTCAATGAACCTTCGTAACGATACCACTCATTCGTCTTGGGCAATAGCTTGCGAGGGTCGATCTGAACATCTTTTTCTTTAGCTTTGGTAGAGGGGCCCTTGCTAGTCCGAGTGGCCCACTTGCTAAAGAAATTTGATTTGATAGGAGATTTACTTTCTTTGAAGAACACTCCAACTACCAGCAAATCAGAACCGGCTGTCGGATTAACGATTTCGTGAATCAAATGAATCTCACCATCGAGATCCTTGCCTTCCAAATTGTGTTCTGACTTCGTATGCAAATGAATCTTTACAAGTTCTGCTTTCACATCACCCAGTTTCAGTAGTGGTAGATTCTTTCCCGAATGAACTTTATCAAGAACGAAATTTTCATGCCCATGTTCTCCTTCGATGTGACCAGTGAATGGTGCATCTTGATAGTCAAACTTTAGAAACGACTTTGGATACTTCACATGGACTGAATCACTCTTTGCCAAATTGATCGGTGATTGCTGTTTCCAGAATTTAGATTGAACATGTTTTTTTGATTCGGACATAAAAGCCTTTTGTAATAAAGTGAGCAAACCGAACGTGCAAGTGTGTCTACATGGTATCCTATTCCTCACTGCATTTCTATAACAGGTGCCTTGCTTTGCTAGTCCATTCCAAAAATTGTAATTGCCATTTTCCCAAAGTGTATTTAGGCACCCGCTAGTTCATCGTACCAATCATAACTTAGACGATGGAGACGACGATATGCCTGCTCAAACAGCAGACAGTATCCACACTGCGATCACCATTATCATTATCGAGTCTCTTGAAGCCGTTATCTTTCTTGGAGGAAGCCGTGGGTACCACCGCAGTATAAGCCCACTCCATTCTCATTGAAAAATGAGACTCGCCTCACCCCCTTCACCTGCACTGAGCCGTAAGACACTACGAATGCAGTCTTATTCGCACCACTCTTCATACAATTGAGTTCCCAATTCCAGTCCCAATTCAGTTCAAATTCTCATTTGAGCATTTGCGACAAATGGCCTCTTCTCGATTCTCATGCGAAAACTAATCTGCGAACAACATTTGTAATAGGACACCGGCAAACGCAAGTTCGGCTGATGATTCGCTGCAAAATGAGACCACTTCCTCGGCACAAAGGACACCGGCAACAACGTCGTAACCAACTCATCCACTTGTGAAAGGACGACGCCATGCCAAGCCAAACAGAACTTCGCCAGCAGATCACTAACGATATTATCAAATCTTTACAACAAGGGATCGCACCTTGGAAACAGCCGTGGTCTGCTGATCCATGCTGCGGCAGACCAACCAACGCCGTCACAAAGAAACCCTACAACGGGATTAACGTGCTGCTTCTCGGTATGCACAACAGAGATCACATGAGTCACGGTAAATTCTTCGCTACATACAAACAGTGGCAGTCAATTGGCGGACAAGTGATGGCACGACCATCGGGTGTTCCCAAGGACAAATGGGGTGCGAAAGTCGTTCTCTACAAGCCGATTTCGAAGACGAAGACCAATCGTAAGGGTGAAGAGGTCGAAGACAATTATTGCGTCATGCGTCAGTTCACTGTTTTCAATATCGATCAGGTTGAAGGCGATCATCTGGATCATTTGCGAGTCGGATTCTCTGACAATACTGATCCTGAAGTGTCGTTTCGAGAAGCTGATGAGCTAATCGCTAACACTGGTGCAGGCATCATGCACGGCGGGAACAAAGCCTTCTATGATCCTGCAATCGATGAAATCCAAATGCCGCACAAACATCAGTTTGATAGAGCGGCCTACTACGAAACTTTGTTCCATGAAATGGCACATTGGGCAGAACATCCTGACCGACTCGATTGGGATCGCAGCAAAGAAGGCAATACGTATGCGATGGGCGAACTGATTGGTGAATTATCGTGTTGCTTTGTTTGTTCTGAACTGGGCATTCCATTGACTGAAGGATTGGAAAATCACGCTGCATATATCTCCAACTGGTTGAAGGCTCTAAAGAACGATCCTTCGTTCATTTTCAAGGCTAGTACGCAGGCGTCCAAAGTAACTGACTACCTGCTGTCATTCCATCAGTCGCCGGTTGAGTCACAGTTACTCCCGGCTTGATCACAACAGGACACCGGCAAGCCATTCGTCCTGATCGAAACAACCAAGTTGGATCGCTGATGGTGGTCACGAAGGTGCTTCGGCTTTGACGCCAAAGCAAGCAGAACGGAACCGTTGTCTCGGGCTGGCCAGCGAGCAACGGCACTCCACTGCTACTGCAAAGTCTCGGAGTCCCCAATGATCATTAACAGCGATCCGCTTGGTCTCTTTTCTCTTCTGAAATAGTGAAATAGGACACCGGCAAGAGAAACAACAAGACACAATCAACTTCGCTACGGAGAATTTGAAATGAACATGCCGAACGATAATAACGACCAGCCTTCACCTTTCCAGAATTCCACGTTTGAAAAACCCGTAAACGCTCTTGAAGAACGACAGCAACTTCTTGCTCATCATGTGCGGCTGGTTGCTCGCAAGCATAATCATGCTTTGTTTGTGTACGGAGCCCAAGGCGGGCTTGGTAAAAGCCGGACGATTCTCCAGACATTAGATGAAGAAGGCATCGAGCCGATCCTGATCAATTCGCACATTACGCCCTTGGCTTTGTACACAACCTTATTCCGATTTCGAGGTGAAGAGACATTATTCTTTGATGATGTGGACTCAATGTATTCGTCCATGCCTCATCTGGGATTGCTCAGAAGTTGTTTATGGGGATCACCAAGAACGGTCACGTATGGAAGCTCACAACTGCCCGATGGCTTGCCATCTGAATTTGAAACAACGGCACGATTCATCTTTGCAGCCAATGTGATGCCTCGTCGTAATGACGCCTTCAAAGCTGTTCTGTCGAGATGTGACATTTTTGAGTTGTCAGCTACTAATGCAGAAGTAATCGATCTGATGCGATCCATTTCGAAAAAGGGCTTCCATCATCTGACACCCGAAGATTGCGGGATGGTGATCGATTACATCGCAGAGAATGCGGATGATAGGCAGCTTTCGATGAGATTGCTTAGTCCTTCATTGCGGAAACTCTTGTACGCTCGTGGCGAAGGCATCGATTGGCGACCAATGATCAAGAGCCAGTTGAGAACGCTCGG
This sequence comes from Gimesia aquarii, assembly GCF_007748195.1. Lineage (NCBI taxonomy): Bacteria > Pseudomonadati > Planctomycetota > Planctomycetia > Planctomycetales > Planctomycetaceae > Gimesia > Gimesia aquarii. The sequence continues at coordinate 814,610 of NZ_CP037920.1, read as the reverse complement.
GAGAAAAAATGAATCTACAAAGCGACTCGATAGCAAGACGAAGGATTTGCGAATTCTGCAAATAGCGATCCAGAAACATCCCGATAGCGTGCAAGAGCAAGAGAAGGCATGGCGGGAAGCTACAGGTAAGTCGAGAGCAAGTTTTTATCGCTGTCTTCAACGCTTCTGTGCCGAATACGGTGGGTAAGGACACCGGGAAAGTTTCCACTGAAACATCAGGACTCCACGTTTCCGGTTTTCTACGGTGTAGGGAACTATGTCTCCATCGACACGATCAAGATCAGATTTGCAATCTTGAATGCCGTTTCTGTAAACGCAACAACATAATTATGGATTGGAAAAGTAAGGAATGCGAAATGAATCTCCCCGAAAAACTGAATGGAAGCGACAGCTTCGGTCAGGACAACATCGCCGAACTCGACGACAGCGAAAAGTGCAATGCTGGAGGAAACTTCATCTTACAACTAAATTGAGCGGCTGATGTCCCGACTTTTGTACTGACTGTCAGGTTGCCGATGAGTGCCATGAAATTATGTATTCATGGCGATTGAAACTTTCTCGCTAAAGAGCATGGCTTGAAAGATGGTTGTAAATTGAATTCCTAAACCAGCTTGTGTTACTGTATCATATAGTCATCATCATTGGTTTTATTCAATAACTTTCTGGACGATAAAATGTCGCAAGTTCCTGCACACAAAATTGTTGATGAAATTGTGAAACGTGGTCTTCATCCACTCTTGAAGGCTGCTGGCTACAAGAAGAGAGGGCGAACTTTTTATCACGAATCTGATGATGTGATTCAAGTGGTGAATGTTCAATCAAGCCAAGGGAACACGGCTGAGTTGTCGAAGTTCACAATCAACCTCGGAGTGTTTTTTCCATTGGTTCGGGAAATCTCACAAGAACCGCCGCTTAATGGTTTGCCTAAAGAGTATCATTGCACGCTTCGGCAACGTATCGGCTTTTTAATGCCACAACACGATGATTACTGGTGGGTAGCAACTCCATTGTCAGACATCGACCACTTAGCCAGTGAAGTTGCTGAAGCTTGGGATTCATACGGTGAAGGATGGATTCTCCGTATCAGTAATTTGAACGCTGCCCGTGATGAAGCAGAACGAACGGGAAATACAATTATGGCGTCGATGATCTCAGTCGCATTGTTGGACAAAGTTCGGGCTAAAGAATTGTTCGATGTGGCTTATGAGAAAAGCTCCCCTCATGCTCACAAGTATCTTGAGTCTTGGGCAATCCATCACAACTTACTGCAATAAGACTCTTACTCGATTTTAGCCTTCATCCCCGCTCTAAACGCCTTGTGCTGCCCTTTAACCGAAAGCTGCTTGTTCAAAAGCATAAAACACCTCTGCCTCAAATGCTTTCCCTTCTACACATTGGCCTGCACTGAGTAAAGCATTCCAGCCCTTCACTATTCATCACCAATGGTTCAACACCAGAGAACGCCATCCTTTCAGCAAACTCTCTGGCCGACATTTTCAATAACATTTCTGAAACGGTCATTCCCAAGTACCCAGCCAGACGAAATGCAAAACGTCTCGATGGGTAGGACTGGTAGGACACCGGGAAGCAGGGCAAATCAAAAGTCGCCTCAATCTGAAGGGAAAAGCATGACCAGTCAAAACAGCAAAACGACCAGTCCAAAATTTGAGTTGGGAACAGTTGTCGCTACTCCGGGTGCATTGGAGGCTCTAGAAGCGAGTAGCCAGTCACCGAATGAGTTTCTCAAACGTCATTTCCAGCTTGAACAGGGCGAACTATGCAATGAAGACCATGAACTCAATGGCGATGCAGTAAAGGACGGAAGCCGAATTCTATCAGCCTTCAAGACTTCGAAAGGCGTCAAAATCTGGATCATTACAGAAGCCGAAGACGGTAACGGTCATCGATCTGCAACCACGCTACTCCTGCCGGAAGAATATTGATTGCCCCAAAACAGGACACCGGAAAGCCAGTTGTAAATCAATAATATTCTTCACGGGAGAAAAACATGGGATGGCTTTTCAAATGCGGCAGCACTCGCAAAGGATTGATCGAGGAACGAACCGAAGGTTGGGAGCGGACGAATCTTGACGGCCTTGTCGTCACGAGCACGTGCCTCGCTCATTGCTATCGGGGTGGCAGTTTTTCAGGAGTCCTTTGGAGTGTTTGGGAACGCACTTTCACCAAAGATGACGCTGAATCCAGTCCCAAAGAGCGTTGGATTCAGTGCGACCTATTGAGACATCAAAACGGCGATGGATGGGGTTACAAGGATCTTGAGGAATTATGTGGTCCTTACTTCTTCTCCTGTCCTTTGAAGTATTTGGCAATGGTGCCTTTTGAACAATACGGCGGCAACGCAGAGTGGCGGGAGCAAGTTCTCCTACATCATCAGCGTGTAGCAGAGAAACGTCGTGTTCGTCGTGCAGCAAAATGCCAGTGAGCGGTAAGTAGGACACCGACAAACGACTGTGGAAACAACAACTTGCTCACCGAAAGGAATACACATGTCTGACCCAAGAGAAATAACTCGCCGTTTGATGACAACAGCAATCAATTCCGTTGAAGGGAGCCGGGAGTATTTGGAATCGAAGCATGGCGAAGTGTGGGACACGACCTCCCTTCAAGAAGAATTCACTGTCTTGGGATTCTGTTCCCCTTTCTGCATCGTGCAGAGAAAATGTGATGGCGTAAAGGGGAGCGTCATGCTGCAACATTCTCCTCGCTATTACTTTGGCTTTTCTCCTGAATAGTAGATGGTGAGGCTTTCAAGGATGAGAGCCTCACTTCGGACACCGGAAAGAATATCAAACCAAGAAAGCCATCATCCAGAATGGTGACAAATAGGATTCCCACGAATCTTCCGTCTTGAAACTCTGTGTTTCAGGCGTTTTCTCGTCCCCAAAATAACGACGAAATGGCTGTAACCTTATTGTCGTACCCAATGAGACCAAAGGACTTCCCATGATCGCTGCATATTGCCGAGTGAGTACGGCTCGTCAGAAAGCCGACAGCCAAGTCGCCGAAATCAACAAGTGGCTCAAGGCCAACGGCTACGATGAAAGCCAAGTTACATGGTACATCGACAAAGAGTCGGGTAAGACTCTCAAGCGTCCCGAGTTCGAGCGACTACAAGCCGACATCTTTAATGGGCAGATCAAAACAGTTGTCTGCTGGAAGCTGGATCGTTTATCTCGGCGGCTGAAAGATGGTGTGACCTTACTTGCCGATTGGTGCGAGCGTGATTTGAAAATCGTCGTGATCACGCAGATGATTGAACTCAATGGAGCGGTGGGTCGGATGATCGCCGCTGTAATGTTGGGCCTTGCAGAAATTGAACTCGAATACCGACAGCAACGGCAGATGGCTGGAGTCGAGGTGGCGAAGAAGAGAGGAGTCTATAAGGGAAGGAAACTGGGGACAACCAAAGCCAAGCCTGCTCGTGCTCATGTACTAAGAGATCAAGGGCTAAAGATTGGTGAGATCGCAAACGCTCTAGGGACCAGCACGAGGACCGTGCAAAGGTACTTGAGAATGTGAAATCTAATTAGACCCGATGTTGCAAAAAAAGAATTCGAGTTTCTCGAATTCGAAAATCTGGTAAGAAAGGGCGGGGTATCCTCCTTACGACCACTACGTCACCACCCTCATTTATTGCAATCGAAGAGTTTTGATAATTGTCTGCGCACGCTGAAATACTGGTGCAGATCGAAGTTGCAGAAAATCGCCGGAGCTAAATTTTGACTGGTATGATTGCGCAGAATAGGGTCATGTATAATCTCCCATTTTTAATTCAGCTTTCGCTGACCAGCGACGGATGACACCTTGTTCCTTCACTGTTGCTATACGCTTATGCTTTGAACCAATAACGAACTCTCCGTGTCAGTTTGCAAGTCATCCCAAACGTGTCCTTTCTAAAGATTCAAAAGAGGGCCGTGGGATAATTCGACACTCCGTCAACTGAATTGGTTCGCAAATTGTGGTGAGAAAAAATGGAAGCGGTCGTCTTTATGGGTTTGCCTGCGTCGGGAAAATCGTCCTTTTACAAAGAGCGATTCTTCTCTACACACGTTCGTATTAACCTCGACCTATTGAAAACTCGGCACAGAGAACTGCTTCTTCTCGAAGCGTGCCTTCAGACTAAACAAAGGTTTGTTATCGACAACACGAACCCAACCAGAGCAGATCGGTCTAGGTACATTAAAGCTGCCAAAACTGCCCGGTTGGATGTGGTTGGATATTACTTTCAATCAGTGATCGAGGAGTGCTTGAAAAGGAATGAGATTCGTTCGGAAACGGAACGAGTTCATGATGTTGCAGTATTATCGATAGCCACAAAACTCGAACTACCTTCGTTTGACGAGGGCTTCGATCAATTGTTTTACGTCCAAATTAAAAGCGGTGAATTCGTCATCGAGGAATGGAATGAAGAAATTTAACGAACTTGACAAGAAAATGCGAGTTTTTGAAACCGCTGCCGATTACTGTGTTCTCCCCGGTCTATTCATGGTGGCTCGACTGGATGGCCGCAGCTTTACCCGATTGACGAAAGAGGTTTGCCAGTTTGAAGCTCCATTTGATGAACGCTTTCGAGACCTGATGGTGGCCACTACCGAATCACTGATGACTTGTGGTTTTCGGGTACTCTACGCTTACACCGAAAGTGATGAGATTTCTTTGCTGTTTTCTCTCGAAGATCAACTCTTTGGTAGAAAACTCCGTAAGTACAACTCAACATTAGCAGCAGAAGCCAGTGCCAAGTTTTCTCTCTTAATTGGAGATGTGGCGACTTTCGATTGTCGAATCTCTCAATTGCCAAGTGTGGAACTGGTGGTGGACTATTTCCGTTGGCGGAATGAGGACGCTGTCAGAAACGCCTTGAGTGCATATTGTTATTGGACACTTCGAAAAGATTGTCTGGACGAGCAAGCTGCTACCAAGCGATTACTTGGGTTATCTGTCAGTCAGAAAAACGAACTTCTTTTTCAATATGGCATCAATTTCAATGATGTGCCCGACTGGCAAAAACGTGGAATCGGCTTGTACTGGGAAGTTTACGAAAAGCCTGCTGTTAATCCCATCAATGGCGAGGATGTTATCGCCCAGCGGCGTAGGATAAAGAAAGATTATGATCTGCCGATGAAGGACGAGTACAGTGAGTTCGTTAAAAATATATTTAAGTGATTAGGCAAAGCAAAAACTTTGAGGACGACTTGTGACTATATTATATTTGTGTATAGTGAAAAATAATGTGTGAATTTACATCCGATAATATGCGTGTTCTCCGTGAACTACACCGCTCTATTGATGAGAGGTGGCGTCCAGAAGATGTTGCGCAAAGAGTTCTTTCACTACTCGACTTAAATCGGATTGAAAAGAAAACTATCAATAGAGCCAATGGATCTCGGTTTGAAAATCTATGGTCGTCGATGAGTACAGACTTCCAAAGACCAGTTAACATGAAGCGCCAGTTGGTAGTCGGTAAGCAAATATTTGGGAAAAAAGCATCCTTCTCTCCAGACGATGTGACTCGTATTGAAGCGTGGATCAAGGAAGTCGAGTTATCAATCGGGAAGAACTTTGGATGCAATGATTTCAAATATGACCGTCTCCCAAAAGAAGAGAGGAAGAAAAGAGGGATCGATATTTCTCGCCGTCAGTATAATAAGCGATTTAGACTAGCCGCTAGGCTGGAACAGAAGATGTTTCGTCTTGCCCGTGAGCAATTCAAAAGGTCTCTTACATTAGCAAGTAAAACTAGACTAGCGGCAAAAATTGGGTGGGATGATTTTTCCTCAAACATGGATACTGCCTGCTTCATTGCTTACTACGTCTCTCGGTGCAATCTTCGGAGTATATTTACAAATACCTCTCAGTCTCGCCCATATGATGAAATTTGTGAATGTCTCATGCAAAGGTGTCTTCGCAATCAGGAAGACGTGAATTGGTGGGCCATTGCCCATGTGCTCCCTAATTCCCAAGTATTGAGTCGCATTGATGATGAGCAGAAAGGTTTATTGCTCAGCAGTTACTTTGGTCTAATGCAAGATGCGGCATTATTCTTAAGGGAATTATGGGAAGCGAACCAATTTGACTCTGAAATGATTGTACGTCGGGGAAATGATTCTACAACTTGGAATGTCACTGCCGGAGCGTGGAATAAATTACGGGACGGCTGGATCTCATTGATGTATGAGATGGGGCTGGTTCAAGCAATTGAAAAAATGTGTCCCGGTAAAGTCTTGCGTTTGATGGCTGCTGATGTAGCGTTCTGGCATAAACAATCGGGTGGCGATGTTCATCCTGATACATTTGTTTGGAACAAACTTCCTAGACCATGGGAAATTCTAAATGGAGAAGCTGATTGTCCCAAAGCTCTTGTTGATAAAGTCTGTAATTCATTTGGTCTCGATCCAGTCAAATCGGGTTGGTCAGCCCCGAAGCCGGGTAAGCATATTGAAAAATTTTCTCCGACTCCAGAATTAGTACACGGAGTTGATGTTGGATCACCAATTCTTGCATCTGCGTTTCGAAAAGCTGGGATATTCTCTGGGAAGGCTGCGAAAAACATCGCTTCCGACACAACAGTAGACGAAATTCGAAGACGACATTGGCTTCAGCAAGAATATCGAAGGGAGGAGAACGAAAAACAGAACGGCTAGTTAAGACGGTGTAGCTCAGTGTGGTAGAGCGCCCGGCTCTGGGACCGGGTGGACGCTGGTTCGACCCCAGCCACCGTCTCTTTATTGTGTTAAAATTTATGAGTTACTTTCAGAAGTAGTCACAGTGTGTTTCAATACTTCCAATACAGACTTGGGATCACAGCCCTAAATTCCTGAACCCCAAGCAGCATTTGCTTCTACGATTGCCTACCCTTGATCTTTGCCCGAAGTGCCCAGCAGTGCTTCGGCATTGGATGATTTGTTGGTACGAGTTCGGTTGAGGGAGTGGTAATGGAGGATGAACATGGACTTGCACGGCTTCGTTGATATTCAAGAGTTTCGAGTACGATTTCCAAAAAAACTCTTTCCATATCATGGTAAAGATAATTTAGAAGTCTGTGTCGTATCGGAACAAGTCAGTCAAATTCGAGGGTGGTTTAACAAAGGTCGAAAGTGGTTGAGTATCGACAATCTTAGAGAGTATTTCCCGTCGAAATTCTCTGACAAAAATCATCTCAACATTCCCGGTCCAATCTACGGAGCCGAAACAGACACCTGTTGCACAGGCCCACAAGAGGCACCTGATAATGTGCTACTAGATGAGATTGGACAGGAGTTTGTATTCAAGCAAGCATCTAATGTCAATGAGTTCCGAAACCTAGTAAGTGCAGCAATATGTGAGTGTTTTGAAGGCTACGGAATAGATGGAGACTCCCATTGGCGACTCTCTTTGATTCGGGATTGGTGGCGAACCCGTGGAGACATGTTGCGTCAAGAAATCAGCGAACAGTGGTGCAATGCAGACAGTTTTCAACAGTGGAAGCGAGCTTTACAAGGTGATGCTGAAGGCTATCTACAGGTATATGCTTTCTTCGTTGAAAATGGTCGAGTTCCCAATGAAAGTGATGTTCTACCAGACATGTGTTGAAAGATTGCAAAGACTGAAGATCAACATATTTGAGAATGCTAAAACGGAACGAGATATCCAAAGTTCGACAACAATACCATCAATTTTTACAGCGTTAGCGATGAGTTCGGGTCATTTTCGAATTTTGTGTTCCATAAACTTCCTGATCTCATACCTTATATGAATCCTACAAAAACTGCGCAAGGGCTTTAATTCAGTCTTCCTTTCACAAAACGATCACTCTTTGAGGTTCTTTTGCATGACCAACCATGATTTAGCAATCAGCTTTGTGGAGCGATTCTGTGCAGGAGATGTCGAGGGCCTCGTGTTGTTGCTAGCAAAAGACCTTCGATTTCGAGGGCCATTTCACCAGTTCGACTCCAGAGATGCTTATGTGTCGTGCCTGAAAGACAATCCGCCGACACGGAGTCGATTTCACGTATTGAGCGTCACAGAGGACGACGACCATGTTGCCGTCTTCTATGAGTACCAGAAGACGGACGAAACGGTAATGCTTGCCCAACTTTTCAAGTGTGAGGACGGGAAAATTACTGAGATACTTCTGGTCTTCGATGGGCGTGGGATCGAATCAAAGTAGTTGTGCCATCCCGTAAACAATCATAAATTGATTTCTCAGTTTTCGCACGTATATACAATCATGGACGATCAAAACAGAATCATCAAACTCCTCCAAACTTTCGCCCATCGGACTGACCCCGACCAAGTTTCAGATGCCGAGCAAGCGATTTTGCCATCCGGTGAAGCGGCAATCTCTGCTCTCATTGAAGCTCTCAACGATCCTGACCCCGACCTTCGTATCTTCACTCTAAAAATTCTCGAATACTTCGAAGATGATACGGAACCCGCACTTCCAGCCATGATCAAGGCACTAACAGATTCCGACCGCAATGTAAGAATCTGTGCCCTCACACCAGTAGCTTCATTTGGCGCAAAGGCGATTGATGCCGTTCCAATTCTGGAGAAGTGGATTGGAAGCGATGACGAGTTCAGGCATGTTAGCGCAGTCGGGCACATACTGATGATTGACTCATCGAAGGCCGAAGAACTCGTACCGATTCTTCTCAAGGCTTTAGAATCTGACGATTTCGGGATTCGCTGTCAAACAGCATGGCTACTTGGCCAACTTGGGAAGCTGACCGAAGAAACCATGCCAGTATTGGAGCGGATGGTAAACGATGAAAATTCGTCAGTTCGTCGTGTGGCGAGTGAAGCGTTGATGAGCATTACTTATTGAAGTGTAGCTGAAAGTTTTCATCTTCGTATCTCCAAGAATTGTACTGATTGTTTGCATGTGACTTTTTCAGGTTCTCGATTTAATGTGCTGGAGGAATGAACTCCTTCACCACCCATAAATCTATACCATTCTTTTTTGTCTCATCATCGGAGCGAAAGAGAAGTCTTGAGATGAGAAATAGTTCTCGTGTGGCAGGAACGTAGCGTGGTGTCAGACAATTTGGGAATTGACCTTTGTCATCCTTGAGATCGAGATATCGAATGGATGAGAAAGATGCATCAAGAGTTTTTCGTGAAAGGATGCCGAGTCGTATATTTGACTTTTCAGATTCCTTCCCAACGACCACATACATGTCCAGTTGATCGTCCGTCATATAGGGCTGAGTGAAACGTAATCCTTTCAGATCACCTTGCTTAGAAATCTTAACTGGCTGGGCTGCTTTCCAAGGAGACTTGCGACTCTTTCGGGTCGCAAACCAAATTTGAAATTTTGGATTGGCTTGCCTCTTATCTAAAAAATCAAAGTACAGGCTTAATCCATCATGTGAGATCGAGCGAGGGGCGGATTGATTTTCCTCGTTAAATCGCAACTCTCGGATTACTCTTGGCCTTCGAAATTCATCCTTGATCGAATCTCTTGTCGCTACGAAGAATTTAGGAGAATCAGGTGAATTAAAGATTAACTCTAGCCCGTCGTCACTAAGGACTGGTGAATGTCCTCTAAATAATCGCTTTTTGTCTTTGAACAATGAGTTTGCATCTTTTCGGGAAGCAGTCCAGATCCACCAATCTGAAGGAAAATTGCCCGAACTCCAGTAAATTGTCAGGCCGTCAGATGATAGCCACGGAGTAATATCTGTCTCACTTGTGTTGAGTTCCGAAAGATTCAAAACCTCGGATATTGTAGACTTTTTGCTAGCTACGATTTTTAGCACGATCTCCAGATCCGTGTGGAATGTTAAAGTGATTTCTTGTCCGGCTTTCAATGCTTCAAGGGTTGCATCCTTGTCAAGCAATGTGATTTTTGCTTTGCGACTGACATCTAGTTCTGTTGTTTTGGATTTTCTCTGGACGGTAATGGTGCGAGCTTTTGCATCAACAGATTTGACCGTCGCTTCGACGGTGATCACCGTAAATTTAACGGGATCTTGTTCTGATGCTGGTGTCTCGCCAGATGCGACCGGCAAGAAAAATATCACCATGAGAACAATAATAGTCTTAAAGGACTGTTCTCGACCTCTACCCTGCTGGTTGTGTAATTTCGTCATCTTGCTGTTTCCCTTTCAAAGAAGTTGCTGTGTGTGTTGTTCTGCTCGGCAACTTTTTTGGGTGTCAGAGATGACAAAAAAAGACGGAGTGCCATGCTAGGCCACTCCCACTACCCGACCAAGGGCACACAAGAATAGCACTAGAGACACCCCGCCTGTAGCGGGGCGTCCGTCCAGCACTGCTTCTTGTGTTTTCAAGAACCTTGCGGCTCAGGTTGGTCGTTTGTGGAAAGCAGAACCGACGTTCGCACGTCGTTCAAATTGTTAGTTTGGCCTTTCAAGGCCGTTAAGTAATTCTCCTTTATGTTTTTCTTTTGTTGGCTTCGACTTTGGACGAAGCTACTGTACTTATATTACAATTGAGTGATACTACTATCCACTCCAAGGAGAGAATTTTCTAACTTCTAGTTGGCGATATTAGTGCCGGTCTGAGAATAGGAATTCTTGAAACATGTGACCGTAAAACATGTCTGCATCTGATCAAATCAAGCTCATTTACTGTTTTAGGTCAAGAACTTATCAATGAAAAACATTCTTATCGTAATCTTCTTCCTTTCACTTCTTGGATGTCAACAAACTCCACGAGAAGCAGCCATTCAGAAAATAGAAGAACTTGGTGGGAAAGTTTACTTTTCAGAAGAAGCCACATCATCACCTGATAAAAAAGGTGCTGAAAGACCTGTAGTAACAATCAAGTTAGATAGCACCAAAGCAGACGATACGATATTAGAGGATCTCGTACATTTTCCTGAATTATATGCGTTATATCTCGGTCATACTCAAATCACAGATAAGGGGCTGCAACATCTTGAAAAAATGCCCAATCTCGGTTTGCTACATCTCACTGATACTCAAATCACAGATTCTGGTCTGAATTACTTACAAAATAATTCCAAACTCGATTTATTGTATCTTGTAGGAACGAAGGTCACCGATACAGGATTAGATAATCTCAAAAGTTGGCCTCAATTAAATGCTCTAAATTTGCGAGACACAAAAATATCTGATCGAGGATTGATAAACCTCAAGTATCTTGATGAGCTTACAATGCTGATCCTTGACTACAACAACATTACTGATAAAGGCATACAGTATCTCGCAGAGATTAATAGCTTGAATGATCTTTCTCTAGAACACACAAAAATTACTGATGATGGACTTCGACACATCAGGAATCTAACCAAACTGGAAGGCCTGTACATTGGCTACAACGAGATCACTGATGATGGTATGCAGTATCTCAAAGGATTGGATTTTCTGCGTCGTATTTCCCTAGAACACACAGACATTACTGATAATGGATTAAAGATTTTAACTGGAATTACCGGTTTAAAAAAAATTGATCTTGGTGGCACAAATATTTCTGATACGGGAATCGTGTATCTCGAAAGATTGAATGACCTGCAAAGTCTTTTCATTGCTCACACAAAAGTAACCGATTTTGGGCTTGAGAAAATTGCCGAAATATCCAGTTTAGAGGACCTTGACGTTTCCAGTACTAAAATTACTGACGCTGGATTGAAGCATCTTGAATCAGTCGAAAAACAGTGGGGGTATCTGAAACTTGCTGACACTAAGATCACAGACTCAGGTTTAGAGCATTTGGTCGGAATGACGAATTTGATCCTACTCAATTTAGACAATACCATTGTGTCGGATACCGGGCTAAAATATTTAAATGGATTGAATAAACTTTATTCCCTTTCCCTCAATAAATGTAAAATTACAGATCAAGGGTTAAAGGAATTAGCAGAGATGCGGAGTATTGGATATTTGTTTCTTGAGAACACTGATGTTACGGACGCCGGTTTGAAATACTTGGCTGGGATGGAAAAACTTTCGGAACTTTATCTGAAAGATTCCAAAGTCACGGATAAAGGAGTTGAAAAATTTCAAAAGGCATTTCCCGATTGCAAAATTTTTCGCTAGTTCATCAGCGGTATTTTCTTCTGCTGCTTAGATTCTAAAATAATCGGTGATTAAAAAAGTGGTTTTGGAATAGCACCAAACAACTCACTCCTCATCCCGAAAAACCGATTCTGTACTAGCTTTGACAATCACTGCCAAAATAGCAACCATCACAGATAATGAGATCATGTAGAAAATCTGGTCTTCTTTTTTGCCGCTGAGCAGTCCAATCACTGAAGCAATCAATGACATGATTAAAACAAAAGGCAGTAGGAAGACGAGGTAGATAATTATTCCGTAGCAGTAGATCATCCAGATGCTACAGGCTAAGAAGACTAGAAATGTGATCTTGAGCCACAATGGAATTTTGATTTCTTCATGGTCATCAGTTGCATCATTTATATTTTCCATGTTTTGTCCCCTTAGATCATAAAATCTTAAAAAAGAATGCTTTATGATCTTAAAGGTGCAGGTGGGATAATTGGGTTGGGCTACTATTAATTGAGTTGTACTTTGGTCTGGAGTATGTTTAGAAATGGGTAGGGGGCAAATGTTCGGCGAATAATTTCATCGTACTTTGACCTAAAGCAGCCGTAAGTGTTGAATCGGACGGTTAGAACCAATGTCGGTTCATGCGGTCCAATAAATCAGGATTGATTGGATAGCCCGATTCGGAACCGATAACAGAATCAATGCCGCAATGTGGGCAAAGTGCTGTTTGCTCTGCTTTGGTTTCGCCATCGTCAATCCATTCCTCGATTTCTGATGGTGGAAATACATGGCAGCAGTAGAAGCAACCGCAAGTATCGCTTTCCTCGATCTCTACACGATGCCGGATTGAATGATCGTGTGCCACAATATGATCTTCATTTGCTTCGTTCATATTAACTACTCAGTTACTCCAACAGCAGCACCAATTCTCTCTTGTTACTTACCTTGTTCCCTTTTATTTTCATAACACATTCTTCTTCTGAAACATCGAGGCAAAACGTTAATTTAAGTCATTGGTTTTAGCTTTTGGAGTCATTGCTCTAAGGATTTTCTCCCAAATCCTTTAGAGTTTCTTTAGCTAACTCGTGTCCTTGATTAGCGGCTTTGCGGATTAGCTTTATACCTTGCTTTTTGTCTTGCTCGACACCCTTTCCTTCATAATATCTAACTCCTAAATTATATTGTGCTCTTGTAATTCCCTGCTCAGCAGATTTGCGATACCACTCAACTGCTTGAGTTTGATCTTGCTTGATACCATTTCCCTGAGCGTACATTGTTCCTAAGTTGAACTGTGCTTTGGCATCTCCTTGCTCAGCAGCTTTACGATACCATTCCACCGCTTGTTTTTGGTCTTGTTTCACACCCTTTCCTGTCGAGTACATGCCGCCTAAATTGATTTGAGCACCAGTATGCCCCTGCTCAGCAGCTTTATGATACAATTCCACCGCTTGTTTGTGGTCTTGCTTGACACCTTCTCCCTTAAAATACAAGACGCCTAAATTAAATTGTGCTTTGTCATCTCCCTGCTCAGCAGCTTTACGATACCATTCCACCGCTTGTTTGTGGTCTTGAGTGACACCTATTCCCTGTTCGTACATCGCTCCTAAATTGAACTGTGCTTTGGCATCTCCTTGCTCAGCAGCTTTGTGATACCACTTTACCGCTTGTTTTTGGTCTTGCTTGACACCCTTTCCTGTAGCATACATTTCTCCTAAATTATATTGTGCTTCAACAAGTTTCTGTTCAGCAGCTTTACGATACCACTTCACCGCTTGAATTTGATCTTTCTCGACTCCCTCTCCTTTAGAATACATAACTCCTAAATTGTTTTGATCTACGGCGTCCCCTGATTCAGCAGCTTTACGGCACCGTTCAAACTCCAGCCTTTCCTCGTGTTTTACCTTCTCAGATTTAATTGAGATGGAAGCTGAGTCAGGCTGTGGAGTGGATTTTTGATCATTCTGACATCCGCTAAGCACAATCAAACAAACAACAAATGCAGCAGCACCAGCTATCTCTTGCCACTTACCTTGAGCCATAACATATTTCTCCCAGCCAAATTGAATCAAAGAGAACTCATAGGATACTATTTTGCAGCCAGAAAAGACATGTGTCAATCAGCCTAGAGGGATCTTCTGGATGCTGTTAGTTCTGTGGCTATGGGGGCAGCAACAGATGCCTTAATGTGATCATGTGGGATCGATCAGATGTGATTAGGTGGGAACAAAGTTATGTGGAGGTGATGAAGGGGGAGCTAGAGCGGGGAGAATTGCGTTTGAAAATATTTTAAATCCCTGAATACCATTGATAGGCTTTTTAGCATCATTTAAGTAAATGGTGCATACCGGCTACTGCTACAGTGATGGCCCGCTTCGAATATTCTTGTCCCTTCACGTCACTATAGTCAATATCATATTGCCCATGTTCCTCCAAAGCATTCGTCCAACAAAACTCCACCGCTTCAATAGGTAAATTTCCAGTATAAAATCCGATAAATTTTTTTCTTGGACACATCTGAGCTATCCGTATTTCAAAAGGAGGACGCTTTACAAAAGATTTTGTTCCTGACAAATATTTCACAAAAGATGATGAAAACTATCCGAACAAAACGGTTCTCATCTATGACGGTTCATCGAATGATGGAGAGTATGTGACTGACCTGAGCGGCGAAGAGAATCATGGTATCTGGGAACGATTCAAACCATGAACTTTGCTGTTCTACTGTCTGCTGTTGGCAGAACTTGTCAATTTTCCCACCGCTCGTAGTATTCTGATTCATCGCTGGGACAACTTCCGTATCGGCAATTCCAGCACACACCAAAGGAGTGCTCAACACGAGCGAGACACCTTGGGCACTGAAATCGAAAATGCTCGGGTGGTACGAATCCTTCGTATGTTGGCTGTTCGAAGCCACCATCTTTAATGATTTCCGAGTCCCAATTGAAAACCGTAGTGTCCCAAAATGGATGCCAGCCAGTCTTTCGCACAGCGTAATAATTCCGATCAGCAAACGGATAGACAAAGTGGTGGGCAACCCAGTGCGTCACTAACTGCCAGAAAACGATCACCCACATCGTCGCATGAGCGAGCATATACCAGAAAAACCAGCCAATGCCGAACAGCAACAAAATCGACCAAACCACGCAGTACATCAACACCATGTTTCTCATGATGACGGAGATCGCCGAGCGAGGCGCTCTTCCGCTGTCCCACCACGCCAGAAACAAAAAGGCGACAGCCGAACAAATTAGAAGCGAGCCGAAGCTCATCTGTTCGTGGAGTGGGCCGTCATAGGTCTCATGAAAAAAGTACGCAACCCACAGTGGTGATATAATGAACAATCTGGCAACCAGCATTTTGTTCTCCTTTTGAAAGTTTTTTTGCTGGTATTGCCGGTGTCCTTACTATCCAAATGAAAATGGTTCGTGATGGACTCAAATATTTTCAATGGTGGATTAGTCTTGATTGTTCTGCACGCATGTTTCGCACTGATGATCAGAGTTTAGATCGTGAGTGTGATGGTCCTATTGTGCAGCAACAAAAGAAGACGAGAAAAAGAGATGTTGCAGCAAAGGAAAGCAGCCACGACTGACAGCAGAGCAGGTTAAAGCGATGCAGGATCGTGTGAAATAAATCCGTTTGATTATTCCCACGGTTTAGAATCGTAAAACTCTCTTTCTACTTTCTGACATTTCAAGATTTTTCGTTTTCTAATTAAATACACTCGATCACGTAAATCGTAAAAGCCTTGAAGAGACGATGGAGATTCTGTAATTGACTTCTCATCAAACAGGGGGTCAAACGTATTACAAGCAGAACATGCCAATAGACAATTTGAATAGTCGTCGAGCCATTCTGAAGAAATGCGTAACCGATTTCCCATATTGGTTGGTAAAACATGATCGACTTGCATTAAAAGCCACTGCTCATAGTTGATTGTTAGGCTAATGCCACAATAACCACAATTAGAAATACCTGTGAGTTTTTGAAGCTTCAAACCATAACCATGACGGCAATTTTCGGTAGACTTCTTTCCCAAAAGATTTCGTCCGTTATTTGGGTATGAATCGAATGGAAGATTGTTCATTTGCAGAACCTTTCAGTTATGCTGATAATCCAAAGAGAAAAGATATAAAAAAAGCCTTGCTTAAATATAATTAAGCAAGGCTTAAAAATGTATTCTTCGTGTATCAGACTAAGCTGATTGGAGTTGGCTGGAAATCGTCGCCATTACCGCTACCATCATCAGCTATAGTGGTTGGGGCAGGCTGAAAGTCATTTGTGCCATCACCGCCACCATCATCTGCAACTTTGATTGGAGTTGGCTGGAAGTCATCACTACCGCCGCCACCTTCATCGGCTACAGCAATAGGACTTGACTGGAAGCCATTGCCATCCCCAGTTCCAGCATCAGCTAATCCAATAAGAGCAGTGAAACCAGCCAGAAATGCACCAGCAATCAAAGATTTCAACATGACAAATTCCTGTTTGTTGTATTGTGAGGGGTAAGTAGGTCAGTGACTCAACTTAATTGTGTATAGGCATACCATGTTCCAAATTATCGAACAATCTGAAAAAGCTTATTTATAAAGACTTACAGCAAAAATACTCTTTCCCATAATTAGTGTAAATGCCGTCTTTTTGATGACATTCTGTTATCATTTCGTGATTCCTTGTCAGTTGGCTTTATTGCTCCAATGCAAAAATTGTATTTCATTTCGTCCAATCCAAAATTTGTACTGGTCGTTTTGAAATCAAAAAATCACCCACGAAATTACCCACCAATCTACCCACGAAAACTACCCACAAAAAAACGCTGTAAGCTGTTCTCTAAAAACAGCTTACAGCGTCCATTTTTTCGTTTTATAATCGGGGCGACACGATTCGAACGTGCGACCTCTGCGTCCCAAACGCAGCGCTCTAGCCAAGCTGAGCTACGCCCCGCAACTTATTAGAGGCACAGTTTAGAGAGACACATAGAAGGCGTCAATGGTTCTATGTCATCTCTTGCTAAAATATGTGACGTGGATTGAGTGAGATTGTTTCGGTTATTAAAGACATCATCAGCATTAAGCTAAAATTTCTTTAATCAAATGTCCGTGAACGTCTGTTAGACGGCGATCCAGGCCATTATTGTAGTAGGTTAGCTTGTCGTGCTTAAATCCCAGCAGTTGCAACGCCGTCGCGTAAAAGTCCCAGACAGTCGTCGGATTCAATTCGGCCCGGCGTCCGAATTCATCGGTCGCACCATAGCTAGTCCCCCCTTTGATGCCGGCTCCCATCATCCAACACGTAAACCCATCCGGATTATGATCGCGGCCCAGCGTTCCCGCCTGATGAGTGGGCATCCGACCAAACTCGGTCGTCCATAAGACCAACGTTTCATCAAGCAAACCGCGTTGTTTCAGGTCGGTCAGCAAAGCTGCGGTGGGCTGATCGAAGACGGGACAATGTCGTTCGTAGTCTGCTTTCAACGTTTTATGCGCATCCCAATTTAATAATCCATCCACACCCGAAGCGCGTGAAGCACAATATAAGTTGATGTAACGTACACCACGTTCCAGAAATCGTCTTGCCAGCAAACAGTTGCGGGCATATGCCGACTTTAATTTGTTCGGATCATTGGTTCCATATTGCGTATGAATCGATTTCGGCTCGGAAGCCAGGTTGGAAACTTCGGGCGCAGACAACTGCATCCGCGCTGCCAGTTCATACGCTTCAATACGCGCCTGCAAATCGGAATTACCAGGACGCTGTTCTGCATGGCGCTGATCCAATAGTTTTAAGAACTCTCGCGTTGCCTGTTCTTCCCTCGGACTGATCCCTTTGGGAACTTTCAAATTTCGGATTGGAGATTGCGCATTCATCACAATCGCCTGATGTTGCGCTGGAAGAAATCCATTGCTCCAGTTGGCCTTTCCGTTCGGAGGTTCGCCTCGAATATCGGGAATCGCAATATACGCTGGCAGATTTTCATTTTCACTTCCCAACGCATAACCCAGCCAGGCACCGGCACTGGGATGTCCTTCGGTATCATGGCCGGTATTCATGAAAACACAACCGGGACCATGCGTATTTGTTTTTGTGGTCATCGAATGGACGAAGGCAATGTCGTCAATGTGCCGTGATATATGGGGCAGCATCGTCGAACACATCTTGCCACTCTGACCTGCTGGTTTGAACGCCCACGGGCTCTTCATCAAATTTCCATTTTTGCCTTGAAAGCTGACCAGATTTTCTTCACCCGGTAAGGGTTTGCCATGGTATTTATCTAAACCTGGTTTATGTTCCCACAGATCCATATGAGAGGCTGCTCCAGGACAAAAGATCTGCAGCACCCGTTTTGCTTTGGCAGGGAAATGCGTCTCATTCTTACCCGGCTGCCAGTCTTTCTGATTCCTGGAACCAGTCGCTTTTGTCTCAGCTGAAAGATCATTGAGCAATAGGTTCGTCAGCCCTATGCCCGCGACGCCCGTGTAAACGCTGGAAAAAAATGAGCGACGAGAATGCACCTGATTCAAAAGACATCCTGTTGTTATTTTATTTAATGGATTTAACATTTGGATTTTCCACTTCAATCGAGATAAATCAGTTCATTCGAATTAATCATGGCACGGCAAAATGCGTTTAAACCATTTGCAGAAATCAATTTTTTGGCTGCCAACTGTTCCTGTAGGACGGGAGGTCTCGCATACAAAAGACGAAACGCACGGTCTATCTGCCGTTCTATATGCTCTGTTCCAACGTCACTCTGTAATCGGTCTGCCAGAAATTGAGAAAGATCCAGGGTAAATTGATGGTTCATTAACGTCAGTGCCTGTAATGGTGTCGTAGTCGAATTACGTCTTGGTGCGGCAAAGGCGTTGTCAGGACAGTCAAAATCGGTCAATAGATCAAGACGGGCTGCCCTTGCATTTTGATGATAGACGGCACGACGGTACGTTTCCGGCCCAAATTTTTCGAGAGGTACATAGGTGGCCACGTTATCCTGTAAATATTGATACAAACGAAAACCAGGCCCTCCCATTTTGAGATTCAGTTTTCCCGAGACCGAGAGCAGCGTGTCGCGAATTTCTTCACCAGAGAGACGACGCGGTGGGAATCGCCACAAATACCGAGTGTCTGAATCAATACGCACTGCCTCTGCGCGAAATGTACTGGTTTGTTGATACGTTTGCGACAGCATAATCAGTTTATGTATGGCTTTGAGTTGCCAGCCATTTTCCTGAAGCTGAACCGCGAGCCAGTCGAGCAATTCAGGATGTGTGGGTCGTGTCCCCATATAACCGAAGTCGCTGGGAGTCGAAACGATGCCAGTCCCAAAATGATAATGCCAAAGCCGATTGGCAAGCACGCGCGGAGTGAGTGGATTCTCTTTTGCGACAAGCCAACGAGCCAACGCAAGCCTTCTCTCTCCGTGCGGCGATTTTTCATCCAGTTGATAACCATTGGTCACTTTGCTTAAAGTTGACATACTGGCGGGAACCACATGTTCTCCTTTGCGTTGCGGATTTCCACCGACAAACACATGAAACGGCCCGTTTACCTGCCGATGATTACCTACCCACCAGGCAGGCAAAGCAGGTATCGCGGCCAACTTACGATCGATTTGACGAATTTCTGTATCCCATTCGCTGATCTGTTTCTGTTCGCCGGAAGTGACTTCAGAAGTATAGAACCGTTTTCGACGATGATTCGCGTTAACGGGTTTACGATCCTTTGAGGAAGCAACTTCCTGCCAGACCTTTCCATCGGTAGAGACTTCGAGTTTGTAATCGGCCAGAAACGTTGCTTTATAATTACTCATCGCAGCACCAGAGCGATCACTGGAAAACACGACACGATTGATCGTTTCAAGCTGCTTGAATTCAATGACAAGATCTGGACTACCGGCAATCCAGCAGGCACCAATCTTGCCATCAATGGTGAGATTAACATCATAGGCACCGGAAAAATCACCGGCGACACGACTGTTGGCACCTTTAGCAGTCCCTCCCTGTTTCGCAAGTGCCACATTTCGCGATGTTTCTTCCGCTGTCCAAACCTCGAACTCATCAATTCGATAACCTGTCTTTGACGAAGGATTCGTATCGAGCCCTTCAGAAGTCAGTCGCACAAATTTTGCAGAGATTGGTGAAAAAGTGTCTTCGACTCCTGTCCGTTTGACAGACTCTCGGACCCAGAGCTTTTCATATTCGGCTGATTTTTTTTCGGCCCGAGCATGAATCGTGCTTTGGAGTTGTGATTTCTTTTTTTGCAGTTCTGCTTTTCTGGCATTTAAAGGTGTAATTTTTTTTGTGCGTTTTTGTTGTTCTGCCCGTGTGGCAAGCACGCGACTTCCATGAAAGACACCGGAAAATGTAGCGTACAGAGCATAGTAATCCTGTTGTTTTACGGGATCAAACTTATGATTGTGACAGCGACTGCAGCCAACTGTCAGTCCCAAAAAGGCCTCACCCGTTGTGCGAATCATATCGTCAATCGTATTCGCGCGAATCTGGGCCGCCTGAACCGGATCCTGGTTACCGACATTGTCATAAGGACCGCAAACAAGAAACGTTGTCCCCACTTCTATTTTAGAATCACCTTTGCCAATCACATCACCGGCCAGATGTTCCAGCACCATTTGATCGAAGGGCTTATCATCATTGAACGACTGAATCACATAATCACGAAAAGGCCAGGCGTTATCGATGATCACATTACGTTCAAATCCGTTACTCTCGCCGAACCGCACCACGTCCAGCCAATGCCGTCCCCAATGTTCACCGTAGCGAGGCGAATCCAGCAGACGATCGATTAGTTTCTCATAGGCATTCGGTGCAGTATCACTTTCAAATGCAGCGACTTCTTCAGGAGTCGGAGGTAATCCGGTTAAATTATATGTGGCCCTTCTGATCAATTCTCGTTTCGTTGCCCGAGGTGAAGGAACCAGATTTTTTTCCTGTAACCTGGCATAAATAAACCGATCGATGGCGTTTTGCTGCCATAGTTTTGGCAAACTTTTTAATGCTGGTGGTTCATGGTGCGCCAATGGCTGAAGCGACCACCAACTGAGATCAGCCTTTGACTTTTCTTGCAATTTCAACTGATCAGGCCAATCTGCTCCCTGCTTGATCCAGCGATTAAATAGTGAATATTCTGCTTCGGAAAGTGGCTTACCCTCTTTGGGCATTTCCGCTTTTCCACTCTTTGAACTCACACGAATGACATCTAAAAGATAACTCTCTTCCGGTTTGCCCGGTGAAAGATACTCTTTCTCTTTCAATGCTTGAACCGAATCTAATGAAAGTTCGCCTTTTTCATTCCCGGGGTTATGACAACGAATACAATGCTCTACGATCAGCGGGGCGATCTCTTTTTCAAAATCGACTTTTGAAAAAGATTCTGGTACTTTCCCTGAAGCCGATAATCGCACACAGGTACTTCCAACGAGCAAGCTAACCAAACAGAACCTGAAAAAGAAATATGGCATCGCTATTTTCATCCTCATCTATACTTTTTTTCGTTACGCGCCGGTTACCCAGTTGGCTAATTTTGAATTACGAATCTCGCTGTTGAAACAGGTCGCGTTCCAGCCCGATTGGAGTCTGTAGCAAATGATCGTTCATCGCCTGGGCTGCTTTTTCAGGATCTCCTGCTGCCAGTGCTTGCACAATTTTCAGATGTTCTGCATTTTCTTCCATGTATGCATAGTTCTTGACAGTCTGTCGTTTACTGTGCCTGACTTGCCTTAAGGTTCGATATAATATTCTGTATCGATTAATCTCATGGGATAACCGTTCGCTCCCACACTGACGATAAATCAGTTCGTGGAGATAGTCGTCCCATTCTTGCGTTCTTTCCGACCATGTGACCGTTCTTTTCGCGGTTGCTAATTCGCTAAAGACTTCAGTCAACTTTGATAATTCATGAGGTGTGATGTGACCGCAGGCACAGCGTGTCGCTTCACTTTCCAGAATTCGGCGTACCTGACAAATTTCATGAAGTTGCTTTGCCCCAAAATTCCGTAGAACAGCACCACGATTAGGATAAATATCGACGATGCCAATTCCTTCCAATTCGACCAATGCTTCTCGAACGGGTGTCGCACTCACATCCCATTCCCTCGCTAATGACTGAACGGTCATTCGCTGATTTGGCTCATACTCTCCCTGGAAGAACTTGCATAAAACCTGATGCACAAGCGTCTGCCTTCGAGAACCATGCATTAATTGTTTTGAAACAACGCTAGCCATTTGCAATCACTTAATTATTAAGACAAAAAAATGGGTTCGCAATAATTATATATAATAATTATATATTTAATATAATTATTGATTTTGTGTCAACTAATATATTCCACAACAAAGATTCCTGAGTCAGAAAAATGTACCAGATCGTAAAAGATAGGAAAACTTCCTCAGCTTTCTGGGGTTAATTCTCTCACAAATACTGACTTTTTACTATGTATGTGCATTTGAGGCTGCATAATGACTACGATATTTGCCCGTTTTTTCATTGGGATCTTCTTATTCTCAATTATTGTTTACTTCATTCCCGAGCCTGTGAGGA
Organism: Gimesia aquarii; assembly: GCF_007748195.1. NCBI lineage: Bacteria > Pseudomonadati > Planctomycetota > Planctomycetia > Planctomycetales > Planctomycetaceae > Gimesia > Gimesia aquarii. Next base: position 792,066 of record NZ_CP037920.1, on the reverse strand, counting down.
CCTCTGCCAAAGCACAGCTTGACACTGATTATAATTCCTCAGATATCCCAGCAATGCCAAGCGATCTCAAAATCTTCGACAGCATCTCCTATCGTGAAGGAAAGAAAAAAGCGTGGAAGCTGGATCTCATCATGCAGAAGGAAAAAGGGCCCCAAAAACGCCCTGCGATCGTTTTTGTTCACGGCGGTGGCTGGCATGGTGGAGATAAAGGGCGTGGTTTCTTTCGTACGGGAGCCATTGAATATGCCCGCAAAGGATATGTCTGCGTTAGTGTTAATTATCGTTTGAGTGATGAAGCTCCATTCCCCGCATGTGTGGAAGATGTGAAGTGTGCTGTTCGCTGGCTTCGAGCCCATGCAGAGAAATATCATGTCGATCCGGAACGGATTGGCGGCTATGGAAATTCGGCAGGCGCACACCTTGTCTGCATGTTGGGGTTAGTCAAAAAAAATGCAAATATGGAAGGAGATGGTCCCTGGCAAGAATATTCGAGCCAGTTAAATGCGGTTTGCGCAGCTGCTACACCCACTGACTTTACCAACTGGCCTGGTGGCTTTGAAACGAAATCTTCACTCAGACAATTATTAAAGGCTCCTAATACGAATATTCATGAACAGGCTGCCAAAGCGTCTCCGATAAACCATGTCCACTCGAAAGCACCACCATTTCTGTTGTTTCATGGCATCCAAGATCATTTGGTTGATGTCTCTCAAGCAGATCACTTTGTGGAAGCTTTAAAGTCAGCCGGAGCCAAAGATATTAATTATCATCGCTTTGAGGCATCTGGACATGGTGTTTTTAGTCAATGTAGAAAAAAAACTCATCGCCTGATGGAAGAGTTCTTCGCAAGAACCTTAATGAAACAGGAACGCTCACTTTCGCAAGCACAACCGTAATATTTCTTACTGTGCTGCCAATACTTGAAGTTCTTCTCCGGTAATGGGGTTCAGGCGGCGCGCCTTTGTCACCTTCCATTCCCCTCCCATTTTTTGCCAGGTTAATTCCCAGCGGGTCGGTTGACGACCGGTAATTCCACCATATGTCGCTGCCCCGTTTGCCCGAAAGTGCGTGGTGGCAACCGAATTTTCTGACCTGAGTTCTGTCTCTAGATCCGTAATACGCAGTTGGCCATCAATGGTTACCAGCTTTAGAGCAACTTGAACCATTCCCCTTAGCGCATCTGCTCGAGGACTGAAATAATCGAGTGTAGTTTTCTCTTCCTTATTCTCAAACGCATGTATCAAACCGTATAAATCAGCTTCGACGCGTTCACGTTCGGTGACAATACTTAATTCAAGAAAATAAAAACCGCCCAACGCGGCAAGCATCACAACACAACCAACGAGATATCTGGTTTGATGCCTTAAGTACCATCTTATAAATAAGAACACTGCCGCAATACTGCAAATGATCATCAACGGAATTGCTGTCTCGGTAATCCACATGATATTCTCTCCTACAGAGCAGGATGGTTTTCGAGAACCGCCAGATTGTCTCGATGAATCACTTCGGAATAGGGCACGCCCCCTAAGATCGTGGCGATTTGATCCGAACGTCGCATGGCAATCTTTTCCATATCACCCGAATTGTAATTACTCAACCCGCGCGCAAATTCTTCACCTGTCGGGCTGACCAGTGTGACGACTTCACCACTTTCAAATGTTCCCTCAATGGAACGAATGCCAATTGCTAACAGTGATTTTCCCCCTTCACGGATGGCTTTCGTTGCACCATCATCGAGGTGAAACTTTCCTTTCGGACGAATGGTGTAACCAATCCAACGTTTCCAGGCAGAAACAGTGGCTCCCTGTGCCAGAAATAGTGTGCCGACATCTTCAGCCTTGAGAATGCGGTCGAGAACACCTTCTTCTGTTCCATTTGCAATGATGACATTTTCACCTACCGCTGTCGCAGAGCGAACCGCATGCAGCTTGGATTTCATACCTCCCGTTCCCAGGGTACTGCTATCGTCGGTTGCAAGCGCCAATAATTCGGGTGTCCAATCCTGAACGAGAGATATTCGGGAACTCGTTTGTAATCCCGGATCACCATCAAAGAGGCCATCCACGACAGAGAGAACCACGAGCAAGGGCTTCTTTACGAGGCTGGTCACCATTGCTGCCAGATGATCGTTGTCTCCAAATTTAATTTCATGAATGCTAACCGTATCATTTTCATTCACTATAGGAACAGCACCATACTCGAATAAAGTATGAATTGTATTGCGTACGTTTAGATAACGAGTACGGTGCTTGAAATCATTGGCCGTGACCAGTAGCTGGGCTGCGTGATACCCATGTTTTTGCAGACAACGATCATAGCGGCGGATTAAATGCGCCTGTCCCACAGCAGCAGAGGCCTGTAAGTGACCAAGGTCTTTAGGGCGTTCTTTCAGCCCCAAAAGTCCCATTCCTGCCCCAACCGCGCCACTAGACACAACAACCACGCGACGTCCTGTTTCCTTAATACGGTGAATCTGCTCCGCCAGGGATTCGATCCGTTTCAGGTCGAGACTATCGTCTGCGCAAGAGAGAACGTTTGTTCCAATTTTAATAACGAGCGTTTCCGCCGTCTCGATCACTTCACGCCTTGTAAGACTCACTGTCTGCACTTTTTCTGGGAATCACAAAAAATAATTTATTCAAGCACTCCCCACCGGAGCACGATTTCTTAATACTACCATAATATAGTAGTCAGTGGCTGTAAGATAGGCATTCTTCGGAGAGAGTTTGACAGTAATAAGAGGCCGTTTTCGCTAAAATTCGTCTCTTTTTCACTATAGTTTCTCTAATTCAGTTTGTCTTTCCTTGGTAGCTCTGAAACAATTAACGCATAGTTCACGCGGATCACACAGATCTTCAAACCCTTTACTACGAACTAAGGCCATTTATGTCGGAACTCTTCCACGAATGTGGCATTGCTGCCGTCTATCATCTTCCCAACAGCGACCCCAGTCCTCTGGCCCCTATGGGAGACCCTGGTAAGACATCGCAACTGATCTCCCGGTTACTGCTGGATATTCAAAATCGTGGTCAGTTGGCGGCTGGCATGACGACGTTTAACCCTGCAAGAAACCAGTTAATCGACACACACAAAGACGTAGGTACCGTCACCGAAGTATTCCAACTCAATCATCAGAACGCCTTTAACAATCTGATGAAAAAGTACCAGGGCTCTGCTGCCATTGGTCATGTGCGTTATGCTACCTGTGGGAAAGATGAACGGAGCTATGCTCAACCTTTCGAACGGCATCACATTCAGAAATCGAAGTGGTTCAGCTTTGGCTTTAACGGGCAACTGGCAAACTACCAGGAACTCTGTCAGGAAATTCTGGCTGAATCCGATTTTCATCTCGCGCGAGAAACGGATACTGAAATTCTGATGCATTTGATCTCTCAGGAACTTTCGAAAGAAAATCCCGGGGAACTCTTTGACATTCTGGGAAATCTCAGCCAACGTCTGGACGGTGCCTACAATATTGTCTTTCTGGATGCGTTAGGAAATATGTTTGTCTCGCGCGACCCGGTTGGAATTCGCCCTCTGTGTTACGCCTTTGATGGATCCCTTTTTGCTGCGGCCAGTGAGAGTGTGGCACTGGCAAACATGGGCTTTGATGCAGACGAGATTCACAGTCTCCCCCCTGGCTCGGCAATCGTCATTCAGGATGGAAAACTCACCATTCGTGAATATGCCAAACCGATGCAAAAAGCGCACTGCTTTTTTGAATGGATCTACTTCGCCAACGTTTGTAGCACACTCGATGACCAGAGTGTTTACATCGTTCGTAAACGACTGGGAGAAGAATTAGCTCAGCAAGAGACCGTTCCGATCGATAAAGATACGATCGTGGTCCCTGTCCCAGATACCGCAAAAGCGGCTGCAGATAGCATGGCCTTTAATTTGAGCGTTCCCAGTCTCGAAGGCCTCATTCGAAATCGCTATATCGGACGCACGTTTATCGAAGGCGCGAACCGTCAAGATAAGGTACGTGCTAAATACACCCCACTTCCTGAAGTTCTCGAAGACAAACGGGTGCTGCTTGTGGAAGATACGATCGTACGTTCAACCACAATGAAAGCGCTGATCAGCCAACTGAAAGAGCGCGGTCGAGCCCGAGAAGTTCACGTACGCGTGGCGTGCCCACCCATTATCGGCCCTTGTTTCTATGGCATTGATATGTCGACCATCAACGAGTTATTCGCCCCCCGTTTTCTACAGGGAGGCGAAATGACTCCGGAAGTGGAACAAGCGATGGCGAAGGCCATTGGTGCAGACAGCTTGAAATATCTGCCAAAGGAATCGATTGCTCGTGCCGTTGGGTTGCCTGACAATTCGCTCTGTCAGGCCTGTATCGATACGACTTATCCGACTGAAGCCGGTCGCAAGCTGTATCAAATCGCCGTCGAGAATTCGCAAAACGATAGTGGCAATGACCCCCATCGAACTTATGACGTTTCGCTTACCAGCCCTGTCAGATCTTAATTCGATAAAGGAATGCTTAGCGTATGTCTGCCTCTCATGAGATGGAAATCCGCGTTCGCTATAGTGAAACTGACGCGATGGGTTTTCTTCACCATGGAAATTATTTCAGCTATTTCGAAATGGGCCGTACTGAACTCTTTCGCTCTCAAGGGGGTAATTACCGTGAAATGGAAGAGAAAGGGTACCTGCTCGTTGTCTCAAAAATTGAATGTCGTTACAGACGGCCTGCTCGCTATGATGATGTGTTGACACTCAGAACCACACTCTCCAAAGTCACTGGTGCCAAACTGGAGCATGATTACGAACTTTTCCGCGATGGTGAATCCATTGCGGCTGCACATAGCGTAATCGCTTGTGTCGATCGCGAGGGAAACATTCAGCGAATGCCAGCCGCCCTCGAACAACTGGGCACAGAAGCCTCGTGATCGATGAGTTCTCCTATTTCATTGCCTGAATCTATACGCGAAAATATCCCTGTTTTGATTTTATTTCAGAAATCCTTACATGTTTATTTTCAGTTCGATTTTGGGACATCAAGTAAGCTGATCTCTCGTCGCATTGTTCAACTTCTGTAGCCAATCATGATTTCCTTATTTCGTCTGCTGAATGAAAAATACGTTCAATGAAGATCCTAAGAAAAGGCATCAACCAGTCAAGAGTGATGTATCGCGAATGTGAAGTGACGCGTTATGATGCCAGTTCGATAATATCTGATCACACTGCGAACGTGTTTGATAGCTTCCCAAAAATGAGTGTTGATTTTGAATGACTTCGACTTGAACACCTGAAGATATTCAAAATACAGCGAGATTTGACAGTGATCGTATCCGCAGATGAGGAAAGGTTTATCGGAAAATAATGTTCCCGCGCGCGCGACGCAGATTGCGCAGTTTATGGGGAGTCAGCATCACGTCAAGATGAGAAAAGAAGCACTTTTAAAAAGACTTTCGTGGGAGTTTACAGTCTTGAATTTGTCAAGTGAGTTTTGTGTTACAATTGATTGCGACATTCAAACAAGAATGGTAAATTTTTAAGCTTTCGAGTCTTCGATTTCAGTGAATACATCGGGCCCATTGAATTCTTCGATCAGTTGATTAACGGCCGTCGAAGAACCCAGGGCAAAAATACTGTCGCCGGCATTGAGAATCGTCGTGCTGGGAGGGGGCATCTCAGGCTCCTGATCCAGTCGACAAATACCAATGATCATGATTCCTTTATCACTGAAGTCGGTTTCACTCAACTTTTTTCCGCAATAAGGGCTACTTTCGCTGATCTGTAAATCGGCAACCTGGAATCCGCCAACATGCTTGCTGGCGACTTCAACAAAATCTTCCACGGCGGGGTGAATCATAAAACGAGCGATCTTAACTGCACCGCTGCGAAAGGGGCTCACAACACGGGTCGCTCCAGCATGCTTGATTTTTTCGCTCGCTTTATCATCACTTGCACGAGCAATAATCTGAAAGTCAGGGTTGAGCATTCGTGCCGTTAATACGACATACACATTATCAGCATCACCGGGTAAAGCAGACGCCAGAGCTTTTGCGTAATCGATGCCCGCGCTTTTCAGAATAAAGTCATCGGTCGCATCACCAAAAACGTAAAACCAACCGCGTGGCTGACAAACTGCCTGTAAACGCTCTTCGTTACTGTCAATCACCACAAATGGCTTTCCCCGTTCGTGGAGGTATTCGCTAATGGTTTCCCCCATGCGACCGATGCCACACACAATGTAATGCCCACGTAAATTCGCAATTGATTTCTGCATTCGTCGTTGCTCCAACATCGAACTCATTTGTTGTCGAACGATCCACTGACCGAGCTGGGAAACACTATAAGTAAAGATTCCCAAACCAAACATAAGATAGAAAATGATAAAAATTTTACCATTGTCACTTAAAGTAACCGGGTCTTCATACCCCACAGTCGTCGCGGTAATCACAATCATATACAGACTGTTCAACCACGAAGAACCCTCGATCAGGCGAATTCCCACTGTACCAAAAATCGTAAACCCTAACAGCAGCCCGGCAATGCGAATCACCTGCCCTACCGTCTGCTTCTGTGCTCTTACCTGATTCATGTTTGACAATGTATGAAAAAACATGCGTGAGATTTTACAGTCTGAAGAGAATTTTGGATAGAATACCAGTCTGAGTCTGCTGTAATAATAATGATTCCCCTCGCCCCAGGTCATCCAGTAAGAACTCAGCCGCCTTCAATCCGCTACGAACCGCCCCTTCCATCGTGGCAGGCCAACCGGTAGAAGTCCAATCTCCTGCGAGGTACAAACCTGACACGTCAGTCCTCTGTGAAGGGCGCAATTCTTCAATCCCTGGTTGAACAGAAAAGACTGCCTGATGCTCCGTTACCATACGGCTGTGAATCAGTTTTGCCTGTCGTGTCTCAGGCCAGATTTGGCTTAGCTCCTCGACAACTTCTGCGATAATTTCTTTCTGAGAGCGCCCCTGCCTCTCTTCACCTCGCAGATGGTGACTGGCAGAAATCACGATCTGATAATAAAAATCTGTCTCAGAAGAAGGTTGCATAATCCGACTACGGTTAAACATCCACTGTGAAAGGCAATCTACAAAAACTGCATGTGGAAGTTCTGTAATTTCCCGATCAAACCAAAGATGTACGCTGGTAATCGGAGCCGCTTCGATCTGTTCGACACTTTCTAGAAACTCGCGTCCTTTAAAAGCATCAGGTAACAGGGACAAAACACGCTGATGAGGTACTGCAATGATGACACGCTCGCAGGAAAGATCCTGTCCATCCCGCAATTGTACACCGACCACTTTTCCCGCTTCGATCTGAACCCGCTCAACTCCCGTTTGCAGATGAACTTTTGCCTGTTTCTGTTCCAGGCGTCTTAGAATCACATCACCATACAACTGCTCGAGTGGCACAGTGGGAATGAAGACCTGCCAATTATCGCGTGCTCTTAAAAAGCCATCGACAAAAACTTTTTGTGCATGCGATAGTGAAATACGCTCCAGACTTTCACTTAAGGCACTCACCAACACTACATTCCAAAACCGATTGATCACATTTTGAGATTGCCCCTGATCAGAAAGCCATTCTGCCATCGTAGGTTCATTGTTGAAATCAACGGGAATCTGAGCCAATCGCTTGAGTCCACGGGCCAATTCAATTTTTTCCTGAATCGATAAATAAGAAAGACCTCCGAATGCGGGCAGTAAATGCAAGGGTGCCGGCAGCCATGAACTCGCTGCAAATGAATTCACCTTGAACCGTGCTCCGGATTCATTAGAAGCGGAGAGATCGTTGTTAGATTTAGCAGGCCCGACAAAATAGAGCTGTTTTTCTCTACGAAAACAGTATGAGATTCCCACTGTTTGACAAAACCGATTAAACTCTTCGCAGCAGCCCATACTAACGTGCTGACAATTATCAATGAGAGCCTGTGCCTGTTTATCCTCAAAGGAACTAGCTCTCCCTCCCAACCTGGGACGAGACTCAAATAATGAAACCGATACTCCCCGATCCGCAAGTGTGACCGCACAGGCCAAGCCGGCTAATCCACCTCCAATGATGACAGCTTCTGAGTTTTTGTCTCCCAATGACTTTTCCTGACAAACGCGATTGTTTTAAGAAAAGGATTCTACCTCGGACATTGTGTCTGTATTTCCCGTTCGTGCTGACATAATATGTGAGGATATCGAAATTAACACGTGATCCTAGGGGTGGCTCTGTTAAATCATGAAATATTTGGGGATTCAACAGATTCAAAGCCAGTCAATACACTGGCTGCAAACCGGGAGAAACTTTATCTACCCTCCTCGTTGCTCTCTCTGTGGAAACGCAAAGATTTGTTCTGGATCGGACTGTGGTGAACAGATCGAACGAATTGCTCCACAAATAGAACAGGCCTGTGATCGATGTGGTGCCCCTGCAGGTCCGTACCTGGATACTTCGCAAGGCTGCAGTTACTGTAAAAATGAACGTTTTTTATTTTCACGTGCGATAGCTCTGGGGAAATATCAGGGCTCTCTACGTGAATTTATCTTAAAGTTGAAACAAAACCACGGGGCCCATTTAGGAGGTGATCTGGGTAATCTATTATATTACCGAAATCAACAGACGTTCGAGAAACTCGCTACCGATTTGATCATTCCGGTTCCCCTGTATTGGACGGCACGCTTACACCGCGCTCATAATCCAGCTAGTATCATTGCAGAGGTGCTCTCACACCGCTTGCAAGCAAAATACTCTGGGAATATACTCGCAAAACGGAAACGGACTGTCGCACAGGCCAGTCTGACTCCTTCAAATAGAAGAAAAAACTTAAGAAACGCATTTGAAATTCGCAGAAAAAAACAGGTAGTTGGGAAGACAATCTTGCTAGTTGATGATGTCATGACTACTGGTTCAACTGCGAACGCTGTGACTCGCGTGCTGCTAGATGCAGGTGCGAAAGAAATTAATGTTGCAGTGATTGCCAGGGCACCGGGTGTTTGAGTAGACAGTTCAGAATAAAAATTCTCCACACAAGACGGCAGCCGTTTTGGTGGATACAATAATTAAGGCAAGTACTTCGATGAATTCGAGTACAACTCAACCTCCCGCGGATGAGAACCAAAACAATAAGTCGGAGGCCCAAAAAATCAGGCCTAAGCACCATTTTTTTGTACGCGGACTGGCTATTAGCCTGCCTCCTATTCTGACACTGGTCATTGTGATCTGGGTCGCGGGGATTGTAAACGATTATATAATTTCTCCGACAACGACTACAGTTCGCTATTGTATTGCTTACTTCACTGATACTTCCGAGCCCAGAGATAATTTTGTTCAAGTAGAGAACCTGCCACCTCTCGAATACTGTCGAACAGATTATCTCATTAGTAAAAAACATGCCAAAGAGTTCCAGACCATAGAAAAAAATTCCGGTCCTGGTGCTGTAACTCGTAACATGGTGATCGATTATGCCTGGGTTCCATTTGGAGATCGAGCAGTACCTTATGAGGACTACCGCGAAGTAGCAAAACGAATTCGCGCCTCGGAAATGCCCACCACTGCAATGGGTCTGTATATGGAACTGGCAACCACTCGTTGGTTCAAAAGCCTGTTTAATCTGAGTGCCGTTGCAGTCATTTTAACAATTATCGCCTTGTATTTTCTGGGACGTTTTGTCACAGCTCGCATCGGTTCATGGATGGTCATCAAATTTGAAAAAGGAATACTCGCACGATTGCCAGTGGTCAGTAATGTGTATTCCTCAGTTAAACAAGTAACAGACTTTTTTTTCAACGAACGAACTGTGGACTATAGCCGCGTAGTGGCGGTGGAGTATCCCCGGCGAGGGATCTGGTCTTTGGGATTTGTTACGGGTGACAGTATGCTGGAAATGACAGTTACTGCGGGAGAACCACTGGTAGCGATTCTCATTCCGACTTCTCCCATGCCGGTGACCGGATATACGATGAGCATCCCGAAAAGTGAAGTTGTCGACTTGAATATCACTGTCGACCAAGCGTTTCAGTTTTGCCTTTCCTGTGGTGTACTTGTACCTCCCCAACAAAAAGTGACCGATGAACTACTGCGCGAGGAGTTGGGAAAACGGCTGTTAGGAGACGGAAAGCTGGCCGGATTTAAAGTTCAGATTGTACCACCGGAAGCAACTCCCCAAACTCCCACTCTCGAAAGTGAACCTGCCACAGATAAAACAAACTCAGAAGAGCCTTCGACTGATCAAACAGAGGACCCGGAAAATCCACCACACTCAAATTGATCAGTCAGCAAACCATGGTACTTAGTTAGTAAGAAAAAACAGTTCGTATGTTTGATCAGCAGATGTTTAAATAAGGCCTATTCAGAGATCTTCAAGTAGTTAGAAAGTCATCAATGAACCAGACGTCTCAACAACGTCCTCTGCGAATCGCAACCCGTGCCAGCCGCCTCGCGCTCTGGCAGGCACATTATATTGCAGACTTGCTAAAAAAACATTCCAGCAAACGCCCCATTGAAATTGTTCACATTACATCAGAAGGAGACCGTAACCTGACTTCTCCTTTGTCTGAGTTTGGAGGGGTGGGTGTTTTTACGAGAGAAGTCCAGAAAGCCGTTTTAGATGGCCGAGCCGATCTAGCCGTACATAGTTTGAAGGACCTTCCTACTGAACAGGCAGCAGGATTGCAACTCGCTGGTATTCCAGAACGAGGCCCTCTGTATGACGTCCTGATCTTTCCGCAGGACTCTGAGCCTCTCAACGGTGTGTCTGAACTCCCTCCCAATGCCAGAATTGGAACCGGCAGTTTACGTCGACGGGTACAGTTGCTGAATCAACGAACTGATCTACAGATGCAGGAAGTCCGAGGGAATGTCGAAACGCGGCTTAAAAAACTTGATGCAGGTGAATACGATGCACTCTGCCTAGCTGAAGCCGGCATGGTTCGCCTGGAGTTATTGGATCAGCGTGTATCACTTCTGTTGACTCCACCTGAGGTTTATCCTGCGGTTGGACAAGGTGCACTGGGAATAGAATGCCGTGAAGATGACGAGGAAACCGGTTTGCTTCTCAACGAAATCTCTCATCAACCGACAAAAGCAGCTACAACAGCGGAACGCAGCTTGCTTTCCTTCTTAAGAGCTGGCTGCCATGCCCCGATTGGATGTCTTTCTCAACTCGAAGAAGATCAGCTCCAACTGGAGGCAGTCGTCCTCAGTGGTGATGGCCAGGAACGAATCACTGCCTCTGCCTCGGGTTCATTAGCAGATGCCAGGAAAATCGGTGTTGATACCGCGAAAAAATTACTCGACTCAGGTGCTGGTCGGCTTATCTCAAATAATGACGATTCTTGAATTTATGATTTCGTATCGACAGAGACAAAGAGAGGCACGTCAAGTCGAAAAAGACACCTATGATTTATTTCTCTAATCTTCCCAAAATGGCACTACAAGGGATGTCGATTCTCTTTTGAAAATCAGATACAATGAGAGCGAATGGACTGCCTATTATACACGTATTCAGGAAGAGCGGAAGGCTTGAGACATGGAACGTCACCCTTATCGCCCCGGTTTATCTGGGATCATTGCCACAGAAACTGAGATTTCTCAAGTTCAAGATGGCTTAACTTATCGGGGTTATCCCATTGAAGAGTTGGCTAAGGAAGCTTCTTTTATTGAAGTCACCTATCTTCTCTTACAAGGTGAGCTCCCCAGCCATGAGCAATTAGCCGACTTTCAAACGTTGCTGATTGAAACAGGCAATTTACCCAAGCCCGTTATCGCCGCTATTCAGGCCATCCCTCCCCATATAGAGATGATGGAAGTGATTCGAACCGGCATCAGTTTATTGTCACACTTCGATCCCCAAATGGAATATGGCGTTTTCATGTCTGAGGTCGCCAATGCACAATATCTTTTAGCAATGTTGCCACAACTAATCTCTTACCGATATCACCAGGTACATAACTTAAATCCGGTTGAACCGAATTTTCATCATTCTTATGCCGGCAGCTTCTGGTACATGTTGAAGGGTGAAGAACCGTCTCAACTGGAAGAAGAAGCATTTAATGCTGCTTTGATTACCTATGCTGATTATGGATTAGCTCCTTCTACTTTTGCAGCGCGTGTAGTCGCTTCAACCGGTAGCCCCCTCTATTCAGCAGTCTGTTCTGCCATTGGTTCGATCAATGGACTATTGCATTGTAGTTCGGGAGCAGGAGTTCTGGATGCCTTGCAAGAATCGATTTTTTCGGGCAACCCTGAAGAATGGGTCTGTCAGGAAATTGCCAAAGGCAAAAGAGTGCTCGGATTTCAAGCGTCGCACCACAAACCAAGAGATCCCCGTTCAGCTGTTCTCAAAGAGTACTGCTGGCAATTGGCAGATGCGCTGGGACAGAAAGAAATGGAATCAGCAGCAGATACGATCGAAGAAATCATGTTGAAAGTTCAGAAAGTTCATCCACGAATTGAGTGGCATGCCAGCCGTCTGCTGCATTACCTTGGATTTGAACCAGAACTATTTATGCCAATCTTTACCGTTTCCCGCCTGGCAGGATGGGTCGCTCATATCATTGAGCAATCAGAAAATAATCACCTTTTTCAGCCTTTGTCACGATACGTTGGTATGGACCAACGAAAGTACAAACCATTGCCACTACGCAGCTGATTCTAAGTGATCAGAATAAAACAGCCGTAATAAAATAGGTAATAAAATCAGGGAACCAAACATACCACCGATCATGGCAACGCTAACCAGCGCACCAAAATAGATCAGTGGAATGAAATGTGACAGAGTGAGCACACTAAACCCGGCTACCAGCGCGCATGTCGCAAAGATAATCGCCCGACCGACACTCTTATGAGTTCGCCGCAAAGCATCTGTAATTGATGCACCACGCGAACGTTCTCTTAGAAAGCCTGTAATAAAGTGAATACTGGAATCGGTTGTGAGCCCCATTGAGACGCTGGCGATCATCGCTGTACCAATATTTAAGGGCAATCCAAACCAGCCCATTGCCCCCACTACTAATACGATGGGGAACAAGTTCGGAACCATGGAAATCATACCTATTTTCAAGCTGCGAAATGCAATCGTCATCATTGTCAGAATACTGGCACCAGCTAACAGAAAGCTGAATAACTGATCTTTCAACAGACTGTCAATCAGATAAGCCAGTAGTATAAAAATTCCGGCCGCTTTACCTGATTCTGCAGGTTTTGTCTTTGAATCATTAGCCGGCTGTTTGACTTCAGAACCGGGAAAATGTTTTTTAGCGAGAGTATCGACTTTGTGAATCAAGGATAACTTTTCCTCAGCAGACTGGCGTTCTAAGGCCCGCAACACGAGTCGCATTCTTCCTTTTTCGGGATTATAAAGACTGCTTTCAAAATCGGGCTGTAATTTTTTGAGTTGGTCCAGTTTAGATTTTACTGGGTCAGAGGCAAAAGGATTTTTTGGTACAAAGTCAAGTGTATCAGTAATCGAAATCACTTTGGTTAACTGTTTTTTGTCTGGATGATTTACCTTTTTCAGATCTTCTGCTAAGGCTCGTACACGCTCTAAAAAAGCTTCATCCAGCTTAGATGGTGCCGGAAAATTGACTTCCCAGGTCGAAGCGCCTCCTAATCGTGTCTCGACAAAATCGAGTGCCTGCACGATATCACTTGACTCTCGAAAGTTTTTGCTGAAATCAGTTTCAATCTGCAAACGATAAAATCCCCCGCCCGCCAGTACGACGAACAGAGAAGCAATTCCCAATAGTGTTTTTGGATAATGCTCGGTACCAATACAAACTTTCTTCAGTAATCGCTCCAGACCACGTTCAGAGGAATGTTTAAGAGGTGCACTTAGATGACCTAAGGATATTCCTCCCGGTAACAAAACGATCGCTGCGAGGAGCACCATCATTGTTCCGATGGCCATCATGATTCCAAAACTTCTGACAGGTGCAATTTCACTTGAAAGCAATGAAGCGAAACCAGCCGCTGTAGTAGCACAAGTCCAAAAAATTGCTGGTAACAACTCCACCATCGTCTGTCGAATCGCTCGTGGCCGTGAGATATTGCTACGTTGTAATTCCTGAAAATGAACAGCAACATGTGCTACCGTCGCGATCCCAATAATAGTAACCAGAGAATTGAGCATGGAACTAACCATACTCAACTGGAAATGACCTAAAACTAAAAGTGCCTCAGTCCACAAAATGGAACAGATTACAACCAGTAAAGGTAACATCACCCAGCGCAAACGTCGAAACAAAAGAAACAAAACCAATGCCAATAGACCAAGGGAGACTTTAAAAAGGATTTCGCCATCTTCCTCCACATAGCGAAACATATCGTGCACCTGAATGGGTTCACCGACAACGTAAGCCACGGGCGTATGAGCATTCGCCATCTTGCGAATCATTTGAAAAGTTTTTGCACGGGAGACCGGAGATTCACTCTCCGGTAATAAACGCAAAACAATGGCCGTTGTCTGATTGTCATCGCCGATGAGAACACCCCGAAATAATTCCGTTAGTTCATCTCTTTTTCGACGAATCAGGGCACGAAGAAAAAAGTTTAACTTAGGGGGGGAAAGTGCGTCTGCCAGATTTTGAGAGACTTCAGTATTTACACCCGGTATCTTGCTTAGTTCTTTAGCATAACGCCGAACTTCTAGCAGGCCTTCCGGTTCTAATAAATCAGGCGTTGAATAGGCAACAAAGATAAATTCATCGCCTCCGAATAATGATTTACTCTCCAGATAGTCCAGCAAGTGCTGGTCATCCTCGGCGTAGAGAGACTCGATTGATTGTTCGAAGGTAAGTTGAGAGGCCGGGAAAATAGCGACGCCTGTCAAGATCAAAGAGATTAAAAGTAAGCCCCAGCGCAGGTTGTAGAGACGATCTACCAATGATTCAAGCCATCGCCGCGGGTGACTACTCATAAGGAAAGACCACATCCTACTGCCTGCAAGGCAAATTAATCAAAATTTTAGCCCGTTATTACGATGGAGAAATGCGTTCTGTCCTCCATTACTGATTCATAGACTCATGACGGACTATATCGCAGAGAATACATGATTTCATCTCTAAGCGGACTTTTTTTACCAAGGGGACATTTTTTTCTATCTGTCAAAGTCAAAAACCATCTGGAGCCTCCCCTTGTTTCTTCTCTCCCAGACCTGCATACTTTAAAAGTCTTCCCTTTCTGGACTCTACGGATACGTTTCTGTGACACAAACTAGAAGTCGCTATTTAGCAATACTGCTGGTTCTCATTCTCGCGGGTAGCCTGCGTGTGGCTCTCGTCTATTTACAGACTGATCAGTTACAGCAGGACCGGGACGCCTATCTTGCGATCGCCCATAATTTGGCAACTGGGCATGGTTATTCATCCAGTATGAGTACAGAAACAAACGAGATTCAGCCGACAGCGTTTCGCCCTCCACTTTATCCCTGTTTGCTTGCGGTAATTTATTATCTCAGAGCGGTACCTGTTGGCATTGGTATCGCTCAAATCATTCTGGGAATACTTACTGTCTGGTTGACCTGGCGAACAGCAAAATGTCTACAAATGGAAGTGGGTGGAATATTCGCTGCTGGGATTGTCACTACCGACCCTGTTCTGCTGCAATATACAGCATATGCCATGACTGAGGTACTTGCCTCATTCCTATCGATCCTACTGCTGTACTTTCTGATCTCCAGCTTCTCAGCAGAAAAGTCTCCAACAGGTACAAAGTTGCCAGTTCCCATTTCCTTCTGGGCAGGTATTATCTGGGGGTCAGCGATCCTCTGCCGCCCCACTTATCTGGCTTTTTTCGGTGTCTGGATCGCCGCTCGATTAACGAGTTCTCTTCTACAACGATTCCACATTGTTAAAATCCAATCATCTGTAAAGCAGAAATCAGAGCAGATAACCTATCTCACACTGGGTATCATACTCGCAGTCTCTCCCTGGTTGATACGGAACCTCGTAGTCTTCCACTCTCCCATACTGACGACAACTCATGGCGGTTACACACTTTTACTGGGAAATAATCCGGTCTTCTATCAAGAGGTTGTTCAAAAACCATGGGGAACGGTCTGGTCTGGTAAAAGTTTACACACCTGGCAAAAAAGTCTGGATGAGCAAATCACTCAACAAGTGCCAGCAATCAAATCAGAGCAGGAACGAGACCGTTGGATGTACCAGCGCGCAAAACAAAATATTTCCAAACAACCTGAGCAATTTGTACAGTCTTGTATTCTTCGATTCAAACGTTTTTGGAATGTCTCTCCACTTACACATTCTACCTTAACCGCCAAGCCTCTCATCAACTGGATCATTGCCGGATATTATTCTCTGGTTCTCATTGGCTGTTTCGGTGGTCTCTTCATGGTAATATGGAATAAAGAAAAAAAATGGGCACCACTAGTTTTGCTGATATTTAGTTTTACTCTCGTCCATCTCTTCTATTGGACCAACATGAGAATGCGTGCTCCACTTGTTCCGGCAATTGCTTTGTTAAGCATATATGGCTGGTCTCAAATCGTTCGATTTTTCAAATTCGCCAGACCAAGCAAAGCCTCTCAAAATGATCGTCATAACAATAGATAGAGTAGCACTTTATCACGCATTCAGACATTGATTTGACTCGCTAACTGTTATTGACACTCTTTAAGAAAACGCCCTATAATCCGCGCCCATTTATCTTGGTACAGCAGACGAAGTTAGTGTCTTCTGACCTCGATCCGTTCCCCCCTGTTTTTTGTCCTTTCGATGATAGTGGGGATTCAATTCAGACTATCCCCTTCATCAGAAGATAGACCTACCCGGTTTTTCGTTTCAGGAGTGCCCGTGTCGGGCGAGATCAATCCCGTCTCTCGCTATGTTTCGCACACGATCTGGCAAGCTGTTGTTATATTAACAATGCTTGGCGGCCTAGTCACGATTGCGCCTGCTCAAACAAGTTTTTTCGGTGCCCCCAAAGCCTCTTATGAAGAATCAGAATATGTCCCCCCCGAAGAGGCTCCCATTGAAATCTCTGCTGAATACTCCCAACGATGGGAGAAAGATTTTGTAGAAGTCTCGATTCTGAAAGGCAACTGTCTTATCAAACAGGGAGAGGCCGTTCTCAGAGCACGGCAAATGGTCATCTGGCATCGAAAAACCAGAAAAACCAATCGTGTTTCGATCTATCTTGAGGGAGAAGTTCGTGTTGACCTTCCGGGAGAGTCAAAGAACGAAAACAGTTTGCTGGTTAATCTGGTTACCCAAAAAGGTGTAAAGGCAGATATAAGGCGTTCATCCACAATCACAGCCTCTCAGGATGACCCTTTATTGAAACGAGCCATCCAACGTCGTGGTACTCCACATGATCATCAGTTGAAACGTGCGCAATTTATTGTTGAAAAACCTCCACTTGAAGGACCAGAATTAAACACCGTTCCTGCACCTGAACTCAAGGTTAACTTTCGAAGAATTCGACTATTTCCACGCAGCGCTGTCCCGTACAACGTCCAAAGTTTTCCCTCTACTCATACCGTTCCTCCTGAGCAGATCTGGGTCATTACAGGTGGAGTGAACCTTTTAATTGATGGTATCGACGGTGTGGGGATGGTTGATATGTCAGCAGATCGCATCATCATTTGGACTGATGGACGTAATACACAAAACTTTAATTCTGAGATCCGTCAGTCAAAAGAAACTCCCTTCGAAATCTATCTCGAAGGCAATATTGAAATTCGTCAAGGTACTTACTATCTCAAAGCAAACCGTGCCTTTTATGACGCGCGCGAAGAGAGAGGGGTTTTGCTAGACGCAGAACTCAAGACTCATGTTCCTGAATTGGGAGAAGAGATCCGAATTCGAGCGAGCCATATCCGTCAGTTATCGAAAGGTGCTTATCTGGCTCAAAATGGCTGGGCCACAGGAAGTCAATTTGGAAAGCCCGGCTATCGCATTCAATCATCCGATATCTTTATTGAAGATCGGTATACAACTCCCTGGCTCGGTGCAGGCTCGAACGAACTTGACCCCCTCACAGGTCAACCCGTTCCCCACAAACGCGCCTGGCTCTCCAGTTCTAATAATACATTCCGTATAAAAAATATTCCGCTATTTTATCTGCCTTACATCACGAGTCCGGCTGAAGACATTTACTTCCCGATTATCGGTTTGCGGCCTGGAAACGATCGTATCTTTGGATTTCAGATTGAAAGTCAATGGGATATGTACAAGCTGCTTGGCCTCGAACGTCGACCGGGAACAAAGTGGGAAGGGCAGCTCGATTACTATTCAATTCGCGGTATTGGCATAGGACAAGCGGGAAGTTATGCAGGGGAAAACCTGCTGGGGTTTGATAATATTTTCAATGGTAATGGAGAATTGTTTTACATACATGACAGTGGTACAGATAACCTGGGTCTGGATCGCAGAGCACTCATTCCTTCTACAAAAGATCGTTACTTTCTCAACCATAGACACAGACAGGATTCTCCCTTTGGAGTCACACTGATCGCAGAAGGTGGTCTGCTCTCTGATCGAAACTTTCTGGAACAATATTTTGAAACAGAATTCGACAACGACAAAGATATCGAAACGCTGCTACATCTCAAGCAGCAACAGGAAAACTGGTCCTGGTCAATCATAGGTAGGACCAGATTGAATGATTTTACCAATACTACAGACTGGCTTCCTAAAGGTGACCTTTATTTACTCGGGGAGCCTTTGTTCGGAAATCTGTTGAGCTGGACTTCACACTCTTCGATCGGTTATGGAAAACTAAAGCCTGGCGCCCCACCTTATAATCCTACTGAAGACGTATTCACACCACTGCCTTTTATTGCCGATTCTCAAGGTGTAGTCGCAATGACTCGACATCAACTTGAAGCCCCCTTCAATCTGGGTCCGATTAAACTGGTGCCCTACGTCATGGGTGAGGCCGCGTATTGGGAAGAAGGTCTACAACAACAAAAAATCGATCGACTTTATGGCTCTGCGGGATTGCGAGGTAGCATCTTATTTGAACGCATTTTCCCAGATGTCTACAGCTCATTTTTTAATCTTAACGGACTAGCCCATAAGATGTCACTGGAAGGGGACTACTCATTCAGTAATTCAAGTGAAGACCTGACGAACATTGCTCAATACAATGAATTTGATGACAACGCTCAGGAGCGCTTTCGTCAAAGACTGGTAATCAATACCTTTGGAGGGACATTACCACCCCAGTTTGATCCTCGATTCTATGCTGTCCGAACAGGTGCTGGCCGCGGTGTAACTGATCCTTACTATGAATTAGTCGATGACCAACAAGTATTGAGAATGGCCTGGCGACATCGCCTGCAAACTAAAACAGGCCCTCCTGATCGAATGCGAATCAAAGACTGGATGACGCTTGATCTGGAAGCATCCTATTTTCCCGATGCCCAACGCGATAACTTTGGCGAAGATATCGGTTTACTCGGAGGACATTATCAATGGTTTCTTGGTGACCGCACCACATTAGCAGCGAACGCCTACTATGATTTGTTCGATGGAGGCCAACAACTTTGGGATGTTTCTTTGACCAGCCAACGTACGAATCGCTTGTCCGTCAATGTTGCTTTGCAACAAATTAAAGGAGGCGGCGGTCTAGATAGTCAAATTCTATCTGCCTCTCTGAATTATGTCATGAGTCAAAAGTGGAGTGCCGGGATCAGCACTGCCTATGATTTAGGAGAAAACATTAACCGCGGACAAACCCTCTCGCTCACTAGAACGGGAGCCGACTTTCTCATGAGCCTTGGAATGACTTATGATCAAAGTACGGGCAATGCCGGCATCGGTTTAACCATCATGCCACGTTTTGGGAACTTCGGCGCGGGGCCAGCTGATTTTTCTTCGTTACTTGGTAATAATACTCAATAACAGGAATTTCGACGGTGATCAAATCTCAGGATACTATAGTAAAAAAACACCGTGCAGGCTCAGCACCGCGCGAAGTGACAACAAAATTACGATCTGAATGGAGGCAACGTCTTGTTGACGCCGAACGTGGTATCACATTCGGAATCCGCCTGGACAGCACGTTCTTCATACACTTCTTTACCGGGAGCGCCGTCATTGCCGGTGCCATGTTACTAGGTTTATCGGCAACGCACTGGGCGATTATTGTTCTGGCAATGACAACCGTATTGTGCGCTCAAATGTTTAACCAAGTTTTGAAATCGATCTGGAAGTTGCTCGGAAACCATTTACCTGCAGAATCACAAAATACATTTAAAGCAGGTACTGCCGCTGTCTGTGTCAGTATTATTGGTTCGGTGATCACGATTGCAATCATATTTTGTTCTGCCCTCTACCGTCTTCTCTTCTAAACACAATTTGTAAGAACCGACTTACTTACTTCTATTGCGAACCCTGTTTTCATTTCAGATAATCACAGTTCACTCCAAATTTGATACTTTGAACTACGGTGGTTATTTTGATGAATACAGTTCGACTAATCAGGTCTTTACTGGGTCTCTTCATTCTCTTTCTGCTTGCCACTGGGCACTTACAAGCGGCTGAGCCAATCAAACCCAATCCCCGTCTGCCCAAAACAACTCCATGGGATTTGAAGGAACTCAGCAAGGCACCTAAATTTGAATGGGTCGATCAGAACTCTTCTGTCAGATCACTGCTTTACCAGGGCTTAGATTATCGAGGAAAACCGACAAAAGTATTTGCCTATTATGGCTCCCCCGAGTTACCCAAAATAGACTCGACGAATCCCCCTCGCTTTCCCAGCGTCGTCCTGATCCATGGCGGAGGTGGAACTGCCTTCCGTGAGTGGGTCGAACTATGGGTCCAGAAAGGTTACGCAGCTATTGCCATGGATCTGGCTGGTTTCCAGCCTGTTGAGGGTAAAAATCCACATGATCGCAAAAATAGAACACGGCTTGCTGAGGGTGGACCAAATCAATCACATGTCGAAAAATTTGATGCTATCAAATCTGATATTTCAGAACACTGGTGTTATCACGCACCGGCCAATGTCATTTTGGCACACTCACTGATCTGCTCGTTTGCTGAAGTTGATCAAGACCGTACGGCTGTGACGGGCATCTCATGGGGTGGCTATCTAACCTGTGTTGTTGCGGGACTTGACAATCGCTTCGAGGCGGCTGTCCCCGTTTATGGGTGTGGTTTCTTAGATAATCACTCGGTTTTTGAAAAATCGATCACTAAACTTTCCCCCAAAGACGCCAAGCGTTGGATGCAACTCTATGATCCGGGGCAATATCTGCCTGCAGTTCAAATGCCAATCTTTTTTGTTAATGGCACGAATGATTTCGCATACTGGTTGAGTGCTTACCAGAAAAGTTATGAAGCCGTTCCTGAATCTACGCCGCGTAACATTCGTATTGAAGTCAATATGCGACATAGCCACCCAGCTGGTTGGGCACCTCAAGAGATTGCAAAGTTCATCAATGAAAAACTCAACCACACGACTGCCTTACCGCTGGTTCAGAGCCCCGTGATGAAAGGCAAAAGAATATCAGCGGAATTGTCTCAGTCTGCCCCAGTGAAAACAGCAGTTCTGCAATACACAACCGATGATGGTCCTAACCCGGAAAGAAAGTGGCATTCGATCCCACTAAAAATTGAAGGGAGGAAAGTCTCAGGCAAAGCGCCACCTGGAAACACAAAAATCTGGTTTATCAATGTCACTGATGAAACGGGTGCGATGACATCCAGCCCACTGATGAGGAAACTATAATATCAAGAGTCGATCTCAGGCAGCCGGTTTTTGTGGGATTTGTGGAGCAATTTTCTTAGTCACATCCCCTTTTTTCTGCTTCAGATCAAACAACCCAAAGATTTCTGCTGCGGTCAGGCTCCTCGATTCACAAGTCGTATCTCCGTCTCCCAATATGGAATGAAATAACTCGCGTTTCTGCTGCAAGACCAGATCAATGCGTTCTTCAATCGTATTGTTACAGATGAATTTTGTTACGATTACCTGCGTTTTCTGACCGATCCGATGGGCACGGTTAATTGCCTGATCCTCAATCGCTGGATTCCACCAGCGGTCGAACAGAAATACATAACCGGCAAACTGTAAATTGAGACCCACAGCGCCTGTTCCATAACTCATCAACAGTAAATGGGAATTCGGATCGTGCTTGAATTGATCGAGAATGGGCTCACGTTGTTTTGTAGGAATTCCACCATGATAGACAAGAGTCCCAAAACGCGCTAACCGTTCAGCCATGAAATCCAAAGGCTTTGTCCATTGGCTGAATAAAATTGCTTTGCCACCACTAGAGGCAATCTCTTCCATGTCGGCTTCCAGTCGATCCAGTTTTGAGCTTTCCCCTGTTACCGGATCGAAATTAGTGATTTGCTTCAAACGCAGCACTAACTCAAAGACATGCTGTACGGTAATCGAATCTCCCATCTCATTCAGCTGAATCACGCCATCTTTTTCAGCTGTCTCGTAGGCAATTTGCTGGGCGGGATTCAAATCCAAGAAGGCAGGACGATCCAGACGGGGCGGTAAGTCGGTCATCACCAGATCTTTTGTCCGTCTCAAAATAAACTCTTTGGAAAGTACCTGGAGCTGCCGCAAATCAGGAGTTGCCCGTGGCGGAACGACTTCCATCCATTCAAATAAAGATGACATTTCTTCATGTCGATTTTCAATGGGAGTACCTGTGAGAGCCCAACTCCGTTTACGAGGTATAGAGCGTGAAATCTCTGCAGTTCGAGAGTTGCGATTCTTAATTCTCTGCGCTTCATCAAGAACGACCAAGTCGAACCGGGGTATGTTTTCTTCCCCCATCGCCTCAAAGTCGCGCGTCATCGATTCATAATTGGCAATCAAGATTGGTGTATTAGGCATTTCCCAAATCATTTTACGACGATTCGAATCCCCTTGTACAATGGTAACGGGTAGTTCTTCAGCCCAAAATTTAAATTCACGCTGCCAATTGGGAATCAGTGGCTTAGGACAGAGCAATAAAATCCGTCGAACCTGACCGCTCCGCAATAACAAACGAACTCCAGTAATTGTCTGCATCGTTTTACCGAGCCCCATTTCATCAGCAAGCAATGCAGACTTTTGCGAAAACAGCCAGGCTATCCCCTCATACTGGTAAGGAAATGGTTCAAACGGCATAAGCAATTCCTGTCCCGCCAACCAGGTTTCTAATGGAGGCTGCAACAGATAAAAGAGTCGATCTTCTAGAGACAATGCGTTTGGCGGAGGTTGTAACCTAGTTGCTGTTTTACTTTCCATGTTTTCGGAGTCTGTCGGTGTCGGCCCTTTGATTTGATTAATTTCCGACTCGGATTCTTTTTCTTCTTTGGGAGGAATAAATTCTAAACCGTCAGGAAATGTCATACCAAAGGTTTTGACGCGTGGACGAGTCGGCTTCCATTTAGGCATCATGCCTGCCGGTTCAAGCAGGTCAACCGATGATGTTTCCACTTTGAATTTGCGTGTGAGCGCGCCATTCATTCCCGAAGCAAAAACAGAAGTCGATACCGCTAACGCCATCGACTCGCAGCCAATCTGCTGCTTGAGATTATGCCTATCGGTTTGAGAAATCAGGGCTGAATTAGAAACCGCTGTTTGCGGTAAAAAATGTGGACCACCAGAATGATCGAAAATGTCCTGATGGTTTCCGCTATTTGGTTTTGTTTCTGAATTTTCCACGTACTCGCCTGACCTGAAACAAACGTCTTCTGAATCAATTCACAATACCAGCATGAATATCAGATCAACGGGATGAACCCATTCTGATAGCTTCATTCAAGGCTTCGCGCACACGCTCAAAAGGTTCCCCAAGGTCGGCATCACCGGGTATTTTTTTGCTGGTATTCTCAATTACGACTCGCCCTGCTTGATGACCGGCATCGAACCGCAGTTTGTTCTTACCTACTTCTTCGATAATAAAAGAAGCATTCTCATCCAGGATTTGCTCCACATCAGACAAAATAGCCACAGGTATCGAAATGTGTTTTTGCAATTCCATCGCCTGATCTTGCTCAACCAGAATCAAATTCGGTTTGACATTCATCTTTTGTACCAATGTCTGGCCAATTACCTCGCCAACGAGAAAAGGAACAAGTGTCGGACCATATAAAACTTCTTGTGTTCGGTTCGGTTTTACAGGAGTGGTACATTGAAACTCTAATGGCCTGCCAAAATGATTGGTGACCAGTAAACCACCAATCAATGCACCATCCGCACATTCAATCGTGGCCAGGAACCCAAGTTTCAACTCTTTACTACTACCGTCCGCTCCCATAAATCTCTCGTCTCCGGATGTCAGTTCTGTTGTTGTCGGCAATGTTCAGGTGATCCTGATTCTCATCTGAACCCTATCTCTTTTTTTAATCAGGACAGCCTACTGTATCGATATCATCGTCCTCCACATTTCATGACTTGAGTGGTTGTTGAATTGGTCATGTTAGATAGTTTCACTTTAATAACTCTTTATTTAATAACTCTTTCCGACGATTGTTCTATACTCGTTTCCAGATGATAATTTCTCTCGTAGATAGGGCTTTAGGTTGGAAAATCATTCAAGTTGCGACAGAATAAGAGATACCATGAAATAACCTTCCCTGATGCCTCTAAATGAAGCAAACAAGTAATTATATGAATGATCTACAAAACCTGCCGGAAAACCAGAATCGCAACGTAATCGAAGCACGCCAACTGCAACGCTTACAAGGCCTTCTGAAAGAAGTCTCTGCCACGAATCCTTTCTGGAGCAAGAAGTGGGAGGCTGCCGGAGTTTCAGTAGACGCGATTCAAAACTTATCCGATCTGCAAAAATTGCCGGTTACAACCAAAACGGAATTAGTAGAAGATCATCTAGCCCACTCACCCTATGGCTCAAATCTGACTTATCCTGTAGAAAAATACACACGCATGCACCAAACATCGGGAACAACAGGTTCTCCGATGCGTTGGCTCGATACCAAGGCAAGTTGGGATTGGTTTGGTGAATGCTGGTCACAAATTTATCGCATGGTAGGACTCTATCCAGAAGATCGGTTATTTTTTCCATTCTCATTTGGTCCTTTTGTGGGTTTTTGGGCTGCCTTTGAAGGTGCCACACGACTTGGTCATTTTTGTCTGGCAGGTGGCGGCATGGGAAGTGAAGCCAGACTGCAAATGATTCTGGATAACAAAATCACCGCGATCTGCTGTACTCCCACTTATGCTCTGCGGTTGGCAGAAGTGGCAGAATCAGAAAACATCAATCTCGCAATGAGTCGTGTGCGTGCCTTAATTGTCGCCGGTGAACCGGGGGGCAACATTGAAGCGACCAAGCTACGTATTGGTCAAGCCTGGGGAGCGCGCGTCTTCGATCATTGGGGAATGACAGAAATTGGTGCACTCGGTATTGAACCTCTGGAAAATCCGGGAGGCTTAAACATTCTCGAAACTGAATGTATTGCTGAGATCGTGAATCCGGAAACTTTACAGCCAGTTGTAAAAGGGGAACAAGGAGAGTTAATCATCACTAATCTGGGACGAATCGGCTCGCCTTTGATTCGTTACCGCACAGGTGACTTAGTCTGCGAAGATACGACAGACTGCCCTTCCGGTCGCTCATTACTACGATTAAAAGGAGGCATTCTTGGCCGCGCAGATGACATGGTCATTATTCGCGGCAACAACGTATTCCCTTCGAGCCTCGAAGCAATTCTCCGCACATTCGATCAAATCGCGGAGTATCGAATTGAAGTCCACACGATACGAGCGATGCAACACATGAAAATTGAACTAGAACCAACTGGGACTCTTACTAGTGAGGAACAGCAAAGTCAGCTTATTACCGATGTCAGCAATACCATCAAAGATCGCCTCAATTTCCATGCAGAAGTCAGTACAGTTGCCCCCGGAGCATTACCACGTTTTGAGCTTAAAGGTCGTCGTTTCTTCAAAATCGACTGATTTCATTAATGAAGATAATAAATCGCGGGATCTTGCCAAAGAAACATGGTAGGATTCGAAGATTGTCTCACTTTTCTGTAACATAAAAGTAATTCATACATCATCCATGCCTTCACTCTATTCCTGCCGGATACTCGCTATGACTGCACATCTCCGAAATGCTTTCTTGGTTCTCTTGTTTATATCTTGTTTGTTCCTCATCTCAAACAGAGCTTCTGCAGAATCAAAGGCTCCGTCGCGACCAAATATTCTGTTTCTCTTCAGCGATGATCAACGTGCTGATGCACTTTCTGCTTACGATAACCCACACATTCAGACTCCGAATCTGGATCAGCTTGTCAGAACCGGTTTTAGTTTTCGAAATGCGTTTTGTATGGGTTCCATTCATGGCGCGGTCTGCCAACCCAGCCGAGCGATGCTCAACAGTGGACGCTCGCTTTATCGTGTTCCCATGAATCTCAAAGGGGTTATTACCCTACCGCAACTATTGAAGCAGTCGGGTTACACTACATTTGGAACAGGTAAATGGCACAATCACCGCGATTCGTTTCAAAAAAGTTTTACAACAGGAACAGCTGCCTTCATTGGAGGTATGTCCAACCATTTAAAAGTTCCCGTGATGGACTTGAAAGAAGGTCAGTTTCAAAACAAACGCACTGGTGATAAATTTTCGAGTGAGCTGTTTGTCGATGCGACCGTTGACTTTTTGAACCAGCATCCAAAAGAGAAACCATTCTATGCGTACGTTGCGTTCACAGCCCCCCATGATCCACGAATGCCCCCTGCTGCGGCAATGAAAGCTTATAAAAAAAATCCCCCTCCACTACCAAAAAATTTCATGCCACAACATCCCTTTAATAATGGTTGGATGACAGGTCGAGACGAATCGTTAACCGGTTGGCCTCGAAATCCCAAAATCGTGCAGGAACAACTGGCAGAGTATTATGGGATGATCACCGATATGGATATGCAAATAGGTCGTATCCTGAACGTCATCAAAAAAAATGGTTTCGATAAAAATACAATCATCATTTTTTCATCCGATCACGGACTGGCGATCGGTAGTCATGGTTTACTTGGAAAACAAAATTTGTATGAACACAGCATGAAATCTCCGCTGATTTTTTCAGGACCGGGTATACCCCAAAACGAATCCAGTGATGCACTCGTGTATTTGTACGATATTTTCCCAACAGTTTGCAATTTAACTCACACGCCCGTTCCCGCAGGAGTGGAAGGTTCTGACCTGGCTCCGATCTGGAGAAGGGATACAGACCGAGTCCGCGATTCCCTCTTCACTACCTATGAAGACTTAATGCGGGCTGTCAGAGACGATCGCTGGAAATTGATTCGCTATCCGCAAATCAATAAAACACAGTTATTTGATCTTAAAAATGATCCGTACGAATTACATGATCTCTCCCAAAGACCAGGAGAGAAAAAACGTGTTCAGAACATGCTGGCGTTACTGAAAACCTGGCAGCAGAAAACAGACGACAAACAACCCCTCACATCCGACCATCCCAAGTCGGAAACCATTGATTTAACAGGACGAAAGCGCAAACCAGACCAACATCAACCTCGCTGGATCATAGAAAAATACTTCGATTCTGAATGAAATCCGGTTTCAGCTCATGCTATAATCAGGATTCTTACCGATTAGTGTTTTCCATCCACAAACAATGAATTTAATCTCAATACAAACTCAAACAAAGTTTAACACAGTCTGAGGAACGACATGAAAGCTTTAATGGCAGCAGCCACTCTAACTCTGTTCATCGCTTCTACCACAATTGCCGGAAACTGGCCTGGTTGGCGGGGGCCGACTTCAAATGGCGTCGCTCAGGGAAACGGATATCCTGTTTCCTGGAATAGTTTAAAAAACATTCTCTGGGAAGTCGACTTTCCCGGAGTCAGTGGTTCGACGCCCGTAATCTGGGGAGACGACCTGTTCCTGACAACCACCACTGGTGGAAAAAACCGAGTCATTTGTCTAAATAAAAATTCCGGCAAGGAAAAATGGCATGTTGACTTCGGCACAGAGCGAGCGGGTAAACACAAAAAAGGAAGTGGTAGTAGCCCTTCTCCGGCCGTCGATGATGATTACCTTTTTACCTACTTCAAAAGTGGGGACTTAGCCTGTATTAATCGTGATGGAAAAATCCTCTGGAAAAAAAACCTGCAGAAGATTTACGGGGAAGACACACTTTGGTGGGACTTGGGAACATCTCCTGTTCTGACAAACGATTTGGTCGTCATTGCCTGCATGCAGAGCGATAACTCTTATCTTGTCGCTTTTGATAAAGCCACTGGCAAAGAAGTCTGGAAACAAACTCGTAACCTCAATGCTCCGGAAGAGGCCAACCAGAGTTATTCGACTCCCGTTGTCGTCAGCCGTGATGGTAAAGAAATCATTTATGTCCTAGGAGCAGACCATGTGACGGCTCATGATGCACAGACCGGTAAAGAAATCTGGAGAGTCGGTGGCCTGAATCCCACTCAGCATAAATACTTTCGCTCTATTTCCTCTCCTGTTGTCAGCGATGGCTATCTGATTGCCCCTTATGCACGTGGTGGCTCAATCACAGGAATCAAGTTAGGTGGAACGGGAGATATCACAAAGTCGAATGTAGCCTGGACCAATGAAGCAAAAGGGGAATTTTCGGATGTCCCTACACCAGCCGCCATCAATGGCCGTTTCTATATTTGTGCAGACAAAGGTGAGGTTCTCTGCTTTGATATCAAGACCGGAAAAAAAATCTGGGGAGGCCGTCTGCCTCGAAGCCGTCACAAGTTTAGCTCTTCACCGATTCTCGCCGATGGTCATATTTATGTTACCAGAGAAGATGGTACGACCTTTGTTCTGGACCAAGGAGACCAGTTCAAAGTGGAAGCAGAAAATCCACTCGAAGGTTTTGCTTTGGCAACTCCCATTTTCTCAGATGGCAAAATCTATCTGAAAATGACAGACAAGCTCTACTGTATTGGAAAGAAATAGCCAGCAGTTGAAAAAGATCGGAGGGACAGGCAATCAACCTGTCCCTCTTTTTTCGAACTCATTTATGTCTTAATGAACCTAAGAAAGTCAACATGGATTCTCAAAAAATCAATCGACGAAAATTTCTGGGCGAATCAATGGCAGCGACAGTCCTATCAGGGATTCGTGTCAATTCAGAGTTGTATGGTGGTGAAGACAAAAAACAGTTCCAACTCTTCTGGGGTGACTTACATAATCATAATGCCGTCGGGTATGCCAAAGGCTCGCTGGAACGTTCCATTGATCTGGCTCAAGAGCATCTCGATTTTTTTGCATTCACCGGACACGCATCCTGGCACGATATGCCAAAGATGCCTGGTGACCGCCACATGAAATGGGTTAATGGATTTGAAGTCCATTCCAAACATTGGTCGAAAACTCGTCAGTTGATGCAGGATGCAAACTCAGATCAATTCGTTGCTTTTCTCGGTTATGAGTGGCATTCCAGTCAATTTGGTGACTACTGCATGATATTCCCCGAAGACCAACCCGAATTGTTCTTACCCAATCATGTCGAAAAACTACTCGACTTTGCAGAAGACAAATATGCCCTGGCAATTCCACATCATGTAGGTTACAAGATCGGCTGGCGCGGTGCGAACTTCAAACACTATCGTCCCTCAGCCTCTCCTGTTGTGGAAGTTTTTTCAGAGCATGGGTGTACGGAAACAGACCGCTCTCCTTTTCCGATGATTCGACACAGCAATGGCGGTCGTTCCGCGTCGAATATGATTGTTCCACAGTTGCAAAAAGGGATGCGGTTCGGTTTTGTCGCTTCAACTGATGACCACTTGGGATATCCTGGCGCCTACGGTGAAGGAGTGGTCGGAGTCTGGGCAGAAGACTTGTCTTCTAAATCTCTTATGGAAGCAGTCCGCGCTCGAAGAACTTATGCCGCCACCGGCGATCGAATCGCTTTGGAAGTTTCGCTCAATGGTCAACCAATGGGTAGTGATATTCCAGCAACTTCAGACCGCCAGATTGATGTGCGTGTCCAAGGTGAAGACGCGATTTCGATGATCGAACTCATTCGCAATGGGCAAGTCATTGAGCGTCATTTTCCAGAAGACCATTTAGGTGACAAACCAATGTTACCAGGTAAAGTTAAATGCCGCATTCAATATGGCTGGGGCCCCTGGGCCGATCTGGCAATGGGCCGCACCTGTTTGTGGGATATGACTGTTAAACTTGATAACGGAAAGTTCACTCGCGCTATTCCCTGCTTTCAGTCAGCCCCGTTCAGTGAAAAATTACGAGATAAGCTCAAAATCATCTCCAATCAAGAACTAAGCCTAGATTCAAATACGACACGTGTGAAATGCTACGGCGAAGACCCGACTAAATCCATTGTCTGTGAAATTGAGGGGACAGCGGACACAACGCTCACTTTGCACGTACGCAAACCTTATGAAGAAACCATCAGTGCCCGGTTGCAAGATCTGATTGATGATAATGTGGTTGAGTTTACGGGTGTCTTTACCAGTGAAAGTTATATTCTCCATCGACTCGTGGGACAAAGTGAATATTCGGCACAAATTCGTTGGCAAGATCAACGTAGTGACACTCAGACAACGGATTGGTATTACGTTCGTGTCACACAGTCTAACGGACAATTGGCTTGGTCCAGCCCGATTTGGGTAGGATAACTCCCTGACAATTTCTGAATGATTCATACTTCCGAAATATCATATTCTTATAGGAACCAGCATGAAATTTGCACTGCAATTGATTCTGCTCTTCAATCTAATCTTCTTCACTTACAACGTTACTTCGCTTGGAGGAGAAACGACAAAAACCGAAGCCAAGTCTGAACCAAACAACTCACTGAGGTTAATTCTTCCACCCATCATCTATGCTGTCCCTGGCATTGAAACGAATGTGTATTTTGATAATGTCTGTCTTGTCGTTAATCCCGCGAATTATGTTTTTGATGTGCACTGCAACAGAGGACATTTACAAGATGATCGTTGGACGTACACCCCAGTGGAAAAGGAAGTTGGTGATTATGCTTTCGAGTTGAATATTCTTGACCAGAATAATCAGATCATCGCCTCACAAAAATCGAAACTTCGTGTGGTTCCACAGAGTGCGGGAAAAGAAAAACCTGTAAGCTTACTCATGATTGGTGATAGTTTGACACATAATTCAATTTATCCCAAACATGTACTCGAACTGAGTAAAAAATTCCAAGGACCTTCCCTCAAGTTTGTCGGCTCTCATAACCCGAAAAATGATCCCGAGGTCAAACACGAAGGCTATGGTGGCTGGACTGCCGTTCGCTTTGCAACTCATTTCAAAGAAACAGCAAGAACTGGAAATTATCGGGAACGGGGAAGCCCTTTTTTGTATGCAGATGAAAGTGGCAAACCCAAACTTGATTTTCCACGCTACTGTAAAGAATTTAACGACGGAAAAGCTCCGGACTTGGTCACCATCTTTCTTGGCCCAAATGATGTCTATTCTGCTACAGATGAGACAATCAAAGAGAAAACAGACACGATGCTCACAAATCTGGATATTCTGGTGAAGATGATTCAGAGTTACAGTAATCAAACAAAAATTGGCCTCATGCTACCAGTACCGCCGGCAGCGACTCAAAATGCGTTTGGTACAACAAATGGTCGTCGTCAAACTCGCTGGCAATACAAACGAAATCAGCAATATGTAGTAGAACAAATATCAAAACGTTACCAAAACAAACAAGACCAGCAAGTTTATTTGGTGCCTACCAATTTGAATCTGGACTGCGCACATAATTATCCAGCCAGAAATGAATCTCGGAACGCACATAACTCTGAAAAAGTTTTACGCCAATACAATGCCGTTCACCCTGCTACCAATGGATATCTTCAAATCGGTGACACTGTGTTCTGCTGGTTGAAAGAAATCTCGAAATAGACTGCTAGATTTGAAACCAGCACTTATAAAAGTCTTTCGTTACTGCTGATCCAACGCGGGGAATGGAAACATTTCCGAAGGACTACGACCTGTTTTCATAATTTCTTTGATACGGGCCACAACTTCCGGATGTTGATCGGCAACATTATGCTTTTCACCAGGATCATCCTTGAGATTGTAAAGCTCTATCTTCATTTGCGGGTTCTTTTTTCTCATCAGCTTCTGACGAACGCCTTTCCAGTCTCCCATATGAACGGCTTGTTGCCCCGTATAGGACGGAAACTCCCAATAGAGATATTCATGCTGTTTCTGCTGCTGTTCTTTGCCTAATAATGTGGGCAGGAAACTGATTCCATCAATGTCCGCTGGTGCTTTTGTGCCTGTCAAATCAGCGAGTGTTGGCATCACATCCCAAAATGCTGATAGATGATCGGTGACTTCTCCCGGTTGAATGTGCCCTGGCCACTGTACAACCAAAGGAACGCGAATTCCTCCTTCATATAAGCTTCCTTTAAATCCACGGTAAGGTCCAGCGGATTCAAAAAATTTGGAATCGGAGCCTCCCAGACGGTTATAGGTGGGGCCATTATCAGAAGTAAAAAAGACAATTGTGTTATCTTCCAGTTTCAGTTCTTTCAATAAAGCCATAATCTGACCGACACCATCATCCATTTGAGTAATCATGCCAGCATAACCAGCCCGTGGGTGGGGATGTTTGATGTAACCACGATGTTTGTATTCTTCTTCTGGAATTTTCCCTCGATATTTGGCCAATGATGCTTCAGTAGTTTGAATTGACAAATGTGGTATCGCAAAAGGAAGATACAAAAAGAACGGCTGATCTTGATGCTCTCGGATAAAAGCCAATCCGTTTTCTACAAACTTATCTTGTGAATGGGTATCGCCGTATAATGTTCGATCATTACCGGGCAATGTTTCTTTCGTGTTATTGCGCCACAGAAATTTCGGATAATGATTGTGAGCATGCACCTGACAATTGAATCCATAAAACAGATCAAATCCCTGTCGATTGGGATCTCCCGTTGTTCCGAAGTGCCCCAGCCCCCACTTGCCCATCGCTCCCGTGGCATAATTCTTCTGCTTTAACATTTCTGCAATCGTCACTTCCGCATCAGGAATCGGATATTGGCCGGGAAATTCCCAGCCCTCTTTTTCCTTCATATGTTGCAGGTGCTTGGGATTGCGATTATCGCGAATGTAAGCATGTCCGGGATGTTTTCCCGTCAGTAGATTGCAGCGCGAAGGCGCGCAAACAGCATTTCCTGAGTAGAACTGGGTAAACCGAATCCCGTTCTTTGCAATCTTGTCTATGTTTGGTGTTTGAATCCATTTTTGCCCGTAACAACCTAACTCTTTATAGCCTAAATCATCGGCGATTATGAAAACAATATTAGGCAACTGTTTTGAAGCTGCTTCAGTGTTGGAGGTACTCGTGAGTAAAACACAAAGCAATAAAAGGGAACATAAGATCAATTTGACAAAGCGGGTCATAAGTGGCTCCTCATCGAGTCGGTCTGACTTTGGACATTAAGTAAGAATACATCTTATACAGCCCCGCTTATCAACTGCAAGAAAGAGTGATTCATCTTATTAGATCAACCGGCTATTATTTCAAGTCCAGCGATAGTCCTGCTGCTTTCTGAATCCATTCAGAACGAGAGAACCATCTTCGAAAAGATCCAATGTGCTATAGCCATTATTTTGCAGGCCAGACCCTTCTACCATTGCAACCATCGTACAGTAGTGAATGCCACCGATTTCTGAATATTTATTGTGGTGGCTATGACCTTGAAACACGGCCGCAACCTTGTCCGACTCTTCCAGAATTTTTCGTACAACTGACGAATTTTTGACGGCATGCGCATCAGAATCTTTCAGGTCAAGCGGTTGATGCGCAAACACAATTGTGGGATGTTTCGTTTGCTTTAAATCAGCACGCAGCCACTCCAACTCTGGTTCCGGGATATTAGCATCGGTCCATTTAAAATTTCGACGACCGTAAGGAGTACCATCACTTTTAAAACAAGAGTCCAACACCACAAAATGAAAGCCATTCTGGTCAAAAGAATAATATGAAGCTTTCTGCCCTACTCCTTCCAGAAATTCTACTTTCTTTAAAAGGTCAACACAGTGGTTACCCAGAACGTAATGCTTAGGAAAAGGTATTGCAGAGATGGCTTTGACCACCGTCTGCAAGTGTCCCTTTTCCTGCTCCAACGACTTTCCTGAATCGATCAGATCTCCGTGGAAGACGACAAATTCAGGTCGCTCCGTCTTAAATCGCGCAATGACCTCATTTAGCTTGGCAATGGTTTCTCGATAGTGACGAGTGCCGGCCGCCGGTTTATCAGCATAGTGAAGATCGGTTACCAAACCAATTCGTACGGCACCTCTTTGACTGACTTCAACTGCCCGGGTTGATAGCAATCCAATTGTGTTTGATGAAAGCCCTGCCAGAATCAAAGCACCATTTTTTAGAAAAGCACGTCTTCCCAGCGACTCTGTCGGAAATAAAGGCTTTTTTTTCATCAATAATATCCCTGTCAAACATAAACCCAGTTTAGTGCGTTAAGTTATAATTTTGGCAGACATTTATGAATATTCAATGTCGAAACAATAAATTCCCGATTAGATTTTATGTTGAAAAAATGAAAACAAATTGAGTTGACATATCGTGACATCACGATATGATATATACGAGGAGTTAAAAATATGAAATTAAAAGAAACCCCAGAGTATAACGGACAAGCGCTGGAAGAGGCTGCTGAATGCCTCAAAGTTCTGGCACATCCGGCTCGTATTCGCATTGTTCAATTGCTTTTACGGGGTCGTTATACAGTTGGTGAGCTTGCGGAAGATTGTGGCATTCCCAGTAATGTCGCTTCAGAGCATTTAAGATTGATGCAACGCTGTGGGTTCTTTGTCAGTGAGCGAGAAGGAAGAAGCGTCTATTATCAAGTTGCAGAACCACATTTGAATAAAATAATGGATTGTATCGAAGGACGTTTTTTTCAGAATTAGTATTTTTTTAAGACATATATCGTAAAATAGCGATATAGCGAGGTGCAAAAATGTCAGATGTCAAAACGATCAAACCAAAAGAGTTAGCAAAAATCCATGAGGAGCAAGGCGTTAAATTAATTGACGTCCGTACGCCAGCAGAATTTCGGGAAATCCATGCACCCATCGCCGTGAATATTCCGCTTGATAAACTGGACGTAAAGCACATTCAAGAACGGCAAAACGGAAATGGTGCAGAGCCTGTCTATGTAATTTGTCAAAGTGGAAACCGCTCCACACGAGCATGCCAGAAATTGATTGAAGCTGGCATTACGAATGTAGTCAGTGTCGAAGGGGGTACCAGTGCCTGGGATCAATTGGGACTGCCGGTGAACCGTGGAAAAAAAACCATTTCACTGGAAAGGCAAGTCCGAATTGCCGCTGGCTTTCTGGTTCTCACAGGAGCGTTGTTAGGAATGTTCGTCAATCCCTGGTTCAGTTGCCTTTCCGCTTTTGTAGGTGCCGGATTAATGTTTGCCGGTATCACAGATACCTGTGGCATGGCGATGTTGCTTGCGAAAATGCCTTGGAATCAGGTTTCCGACAATAAACAAAAACAATGCCACGTATGAAAATCAAAAAGTAAGGGAGTTAGCGATGTATTTTCAACGCTATTATCTGGATTGTTTATCACTTGCGTCCTATCTGATTGCTGATAAACAAACAGGAAAAGCTGTAGTGATTGATCCACAACGAGATATCGAGGTCTACCTGAACGATGCGAAGGAGCATGGATTTCAGATTGAACACGTCATCTTGACTCACTTCCATGCCGACTTCATCTCAGGTCATATTGAATTACGAGAAGCAGTCGGTGCCCAAATTCATCTGGGAAACAAAGCAGACGCCGAATTCCGTTTTCACCCACTGTCAGAAGGAGACGAACTTATTCTGGGGTCGGTGAAATTATCCATCCTGGAAACACCCGGGCATACTCCTGAAGGGATCTCTATTTTAGTATATAATCTGAATGAAAATCCGGATCAGCCGGAAATGGTGCTTACCGGAGATACTTTGTTTTTGGGAGATGTAGGCCGACCTGATCTATTAGCATCAATTGGAGTCACGGCAGAGGAATTGGCCAGCATGCTTTACGATTCGTTGCATGAAAAAATCCTGAAACTTCCAGACGAAACACTGGTCTATCCGGCACATGGCGCTGGTTCGATGTGTGGCAAACAGTTAAGCAGTGAGTCCGTTACCACATTGGGAGAACAGCGAAAGTACAACTACGCACTACAGCCAATGAGTAAACAAGCTTTCGTTGAAATGGTCACTGCCGACCTCCCCGAAGCTCCTCATTATTTTGTACATGATGCTATCCTGAATCGAAAAGACAGACAAACACTCAATGAATCAATCAGTGCTGCATGGCACGCGTTTTCACTGGATGAAACCCTGGAAATGCTAAACAACAGTGTTCAAGTTATCGATGTCAGAGATGCCACGGAATTTGCGGGAGCACATCTCAAAGGTACGATCAACATTGGACTGGATGGCCGCTATGCGACTTGGGCAGGAACTGTCCTTAGAAAACAATTACCGATTTTGGTGATTGCTGAAGATGAGGAACAGATCGAAGAAGCAATGATGCGACTGGGTCGGATTGGCTTTGACCAGATCAAAGGCTTTCTAAAAGATGGCTTGAACAGCCTCAACGAACACCCTGAACTGGTCTCGCAAACAAAGCGAATTTCTGCGCAAGCGTTGCATGAGTGGGACGAAAAAATCACAGTCATTGATATTCGCTCTCAATCAGAGTGGGAATCGGGACACATCTCAAACAGTATCAATATCCCATTAAATCAACTACAGGAACGATTTAATGAAATTCCCCGTGATGAAACCGTTGTAGTCCATTGCCAGGGTGGTTATCGCTCTTCGATTGCCGCCAGTCTACTCGAAAAGCAGGGTTTTGAAAACGTCGTCGATCTCGTAGGCGGTTATAGAGCCTGGCTCACAGCCATCGCAACCTAATTTGATGAACGACAAAAATAAGGTTCCATGATGAATAGAAAAGTCTTTGCCAGATCTATTAAAATAGGCGGCAAAGCTTTTCTGTTTATCAACGGGTTTTCAAATGGTACTACTGCCTGCTTCGCGACAAAAACGACATTTTAATGCCGCAGAAGGTTATCTACTGCTTGAGATGCCCGAACAAGCTTTGCGAGAGCTTTCCCGTATTGGCTCTACTGAAAAAGATTCAGAAAAATACTATTGTCTGCTGGGCCAGGCTCAGCAACTCGCTAAGCGGTATAAAGAAGCACTAGATGCATATCAGCGCGCCTATGAAAAATCCCCTGAAAACCTGACGACTCTGATGGGAATGGCCTGGTGTCATAAAAGGACTGATCAATTACCTCTGGCTATCTCGATCATGGAAGAGGCTTATCAAAACCACTCTGATGAAGCCGTCGTGCTTTACAATTTGTCCTGCTATTTTGCGTTAGCCGGTGACAAAACCAATGCCCTTTCCTGGCTGGGCCGTTCATTACGAATGGAACCAAAACTGATAAAATTAATTGAAGAAGAATCTGACTTTGATTCTCTACGCAGTGACAAAGATTTCAAATTCGTTGTAGAATCTGCTGGAGATAAAACATCACAAAATTCATAACAGAGTCGTTTCAACAGTTCGAATTGTCTCAGTGATTTAGTAGTGACTCGAAAACAAACCCACTTTTATTCTGGCAGTTCAAGGGATCGAAAGCCACAATGAAGGACGTACAACAAAGTCGATTGAAAGAGCACTGTGAACTGCTCTGTAGATCCATACGACCTGCTGAAAGTACAGAACTGGAATCAGCTCGTCAATATGTGACTCAGGAACTTGAAACATCAGGATGGAAAGTCGAACGTCATCACTTTCAAGCTCAGGACTCTATGCTGAAGACACTTGAAGGGCAAAATCTGATTGCACGGCATCCTCGACTCAGTTCGCAAAATAAACCACAGTTTTGTATTGGCGCTCATCTTGATACGCGACCTGAATCTCCCGGAGCAGACGACAATACCAGCGCGGTCGCGACCTTGTTAGAACTAGGGAGACTATTGCCTTTATTTGAAGAGCTTTCCTGCAAATGGAGTGTTGAACTGGTTGCGTTTGACTTAGAAGAAAATGGAATGCTGGGTGGCGCAGAACATGCCAGTCTGCATCAACAAAGACAAACCGATTTACGAGGCATGGTTTCTCTGGAAATGCTGGGATATTGTGATTCTACGCCAGGAAGTCAGACATTACCCAGAGAACTGGTAGGGCTTTACCCGGACACCGGAGATTTCATCGCTGTCGTTGGAAACCAAAACTCAGCAGCACTGATTGCCGCATTCCAGCATGGCTTGGAAAAGGTGGTAGAGTTACCCGTAGAGACACTACAAGTTCCTCAAAATGGTGAAATGCTGCAAGCAACTCGTTTGAGTGACCACAGTCCATTCTGGGACGCTGGTTACCCAGCTCTGATGATCACCGACACCAGTTTTTTGCGGAATCCACATTATCATCAACCTACGGACACTGTGGACACTCTCGACTTTGATTTTCTCACAAAGGTAGCTCAGGGTAGTTTGGAAGCGACAAAATCGATACTTCATCGTGGATATTAAAATCTCTTTCCCAGACTTAAGCATTCTACTCAACAAAGAAAATAGAAATTAAGATGAATGATACAACTCAAGGAGAAAAAGAACTCCTGAAAATCACAGAACTTTCAAAACCACAACGCCGCGTGCTAGGTGTTTTACTAGAGAAAGCATTTACCACTCCCGATCAATACCCTCTTACATTAAAGGCAATCACAACAGGTTGCAATCAAAAAAGTAATAGGGATCCAATCTCACATTACAGCGAATCACAAGTCTTTGAAACGCTGGAGACACTTCGTGAAACCGGCATTGTGGCTGTTGTTCACTCAGAAAGTGGTCGCACTGAACGTTACAGGCATTACATGCGCCATCGATTCAATTTTACAGAACCTCAACTGGCGATATTAACAGAACTGTGGTTGCGCGGCCGTCAAACGATGGGCGAACTCCGCGGTCGAGCCAGTCGAATGGTACCAATTGAATCTTTAGATCAACTGCGAGCAGAATTTAAGAGCCTTCTTGACCAAAACTATGTACAATCTAATGGAAGCATCGAACGGCGTGGCATCGAGGTTGATCACAACTGGTATAAAGAAAGTGAAAGCAAAAAACTGGGGTTTGAATCTTCACTCGAAAGTGAATCGGCTAAAGACGAAAGCGGCCCCCACAATCAGCCTGCCGTAAATACTTCTTCGAGTGACGAGAGTAGCTTGCTACAAATGATTGAACAACTCCAGACTGAGAATCAATCCATGAAACAACAGATTGAAATGTTGACAGAATCCGTTCAAGTGTTAAGCCAACAATTGACAGATCTAAAGCAGGAACTCGGTAGCGTGTAAAAAAATCTGTATTATGCAGAGTATAAATGGGGAGAAATCAACTAAAGAAACACTCCACGAATCTAACAACAAATACCTGTCTACAAATACAGGAATAAGTCAATCACTGTCCAATTTTGAGAAGATTGACCTTTTTTATTTAATATCCATCAACATTTGTACTGAATTCGTATAAAACCAGGATAAGAACTACTTTCGAATAAATTTCACTTAAATTTTTTTGAGGACAAAAATGCTTTCGATTTCTCGAGTTAGCCTAATACTCTGCTTGCTGATTATCACTGTCGGCTGCCAGCAGAAAGGCTCAGAACCAAGCAGTGACAATCAACCATCCTCGTCAACCGAGCAAACCGCTCAAAAAACCACAGGTGATCCCGCATCTTCGTCAGCAGAAACCGAAGGACCTTCTGAAAAGGAAAACGAAAAACCCAAAATTCCGGAGCTTCCCAAAACGGTTCAAGGCAACTGGGTTTTAATGCTACCACAGCGTGAGCAGATGATGCCATTGTACCTTTATAAGATTACTCTAAATGCGACTACGAACGAAGATAAAAACCAATCCAAAGAAAAAACCGAAGCACAAGCAGTCAAAATTCTTGCTAAAGGAGCAGATGTCGCACCAGCAAAAATCGTGTCATCTAAAGTCAGTGATACTACAGTGGAATTTAACGAGAGCCTGTTAAACGATGGAAAAGAATTTCTCCGATTGAGTTTTCAAGGAAAACTACAATTGGACCAGGGTGTGATCCTGGGAAATATTTCCTTTAACAATGAAAACTGCATACCCGCACTCTTATTGCCAACTATGGAAACGGATTTTAGCAAAATTAAAGGCCCAATGCCTTCACCTGGTTCACAGGAATTAATGCAGGCAATGCAATCTCCCGATCCATTTAAACAACTGAACGAGTTCACTCTCAAAATGAAGTCCGTTCCGCTGATCATGGATGCCTATCCCACATTAATGGCGATCGCCCTCAGCCAGAAGAAAGATAAAAAAACGATTGAAGAAATTATCAGTCGTTATCTGGAAACGGCGAAACTTTGGGGGACACGACAGGAAGCGAATTCTTTAATCAGTGTTGGTTCTATGTTGGCGAGGAGTGATTCCGACTCTGATCTGGCTGTAAAGTATTTGGATCAGGCAGACAAATTGATCAAAGACGGGGTAGCGCCACTTAGTGGCTGGAAATTAGAAATGGCCTTAGCCAGAGCACGTGCTGGATTAAAGTCTGATAAACCCGAACAGATTCAGGCAGCTGGAAAACTACTTCAGGACGAATTGAAAGAACATCCTAACAATCGTCAACTTTTAACAGAACTCGTGACCTACGAGAAATCACACGGTAGCATTGATAAGGCGATTGATTACCTCGGAGTTTTAGCAGGTTCTCCTCTGACAGGTCGGGAACAACAACTCATTGCTGTCTCAAAACAAAATCCTGAGGCTGTCAAATATGAACATCCTATGGATACACTCACGACACTCTGGAAAGAGAAACATGGTTCGACAGATGGCCTTGATGAATATCTCACAAAGTCATTCAAACGTTTTCTTCAAAGCTTTGTTTCTAAAGAAGCTAAAGAAGTTGATTTAAAGAAGGGGAATCGCGTCTCGCTAATTGAGTTGTTTACAGGGGCATCCTGTCCTCCCTGTGTTGCCGCCGACTTGGCAACAGGTGTGATTGAAGCATCTTTCCCAGACTCCAAAGTCATTGTCTTAAGATATCATCAACATATTCCTGCTCCAGACCCGCTTACGAATACTGACTCTGAAGCGCGATTCATTCTTTATAATCACCGTGGAACACCATCGACGAATTTGAATGGTCAGCCCATCTCCGGTGTCGCTGGTGGAGTTGAGCAGGTTGATTCATCTTATAAACAAATTCTGGAAGCACTAATCCCGACTCTTTCAGAAAATACCAATGTCAAAATCGATCTGTCTGCAATTGCCAAAGATGACAATCTAGAATTAAAAGCAAATGTGTCTGGGACAGAGAAAATCAAAGAGCCACTGCGCCTCGTCGCGGTACTCGCCGAAGACGAACTGCAATTTCAAGCCCCTAACGGAATCAATGTGCATGATATGATTGTGCGATCAATGTTAAGCGAGCCAAATGGCTTTCCCGCCGTTGATGGTAAATTATCTCTGAATAAAACGTTGCCACTGAATGATTTCAAAGGCCGTCTCACAGATTATCTATCAGCCTTTGAAGAAAAATCAGGAGCAAACTTCACCGGTGCCCCTTTGGCTTTGGAAAAACTCCACTTAGTCGTTTTCGTCCAAGGGGAACTTTCCAAAGATGTCTTTCAGGTTGCTTCAGTTCCGGTATCGGGGACAATTACCTACAAGACTACCGAGCCAAAATCAAAACCTGAAAAGGAAAAACCTGCTACGGCACCAAAGCCAGCTGAGAAATCAAAAGAAAAAGCAGGAAAACCAGAAGTAAAGCCTGAGAAAAAAGAACAGTAATTACAGCTTCTTTCACATAGTTCTTCACCAAATTAAAACAAGGCATGGAACACCCATGCCTTGTTTTAATTCAAGCCACTTTCAGCCCAGGAGACTGTTTTCTCTTTACTCTTCATCAGCAGGTGGTGTAGGAACGAGCTTATCTTCAACACCGCTGCTGCTATCTTCTACTTCTAATGAAGTGTTCTCATCTGAGGTCAGTTGTGATGTCCGTGAAGGTACTGGACCGTGATGAGTTCGGCGATACTTTGGTGAGGAAAGTTTACCCATCCGAGTATCTCGCTGATCCATGATCACACGGGCTGCTTCTCGAACTTCTGCATCACTCAACCGACTCAGATTGCCTAACTCTACCAATGGTTCCAGGATTCGAGTCGCTTTTGCGACAGTGCTCTCCATCAGAACAATGTCAAGCAGTTCACGCCTCATACCGTTCATGGATGCAACTTGCTCTTTCAGTCGATCTTGTAAATCCGAAAGCACTTCTAACGTCTCAATAGCATCAACAACGCGTCCTGTCTCTGCCAGTAGCTTAGTCTGAATTGCCATCAGCGACTGCAAATTCGTATCAGCCTCTGTAATCTTTAATTCGTCATTAGTCAGAACTTTTTGTAGTGATACAAGTTGTCGGGCACTTTTTTCTGCAGCAGTAAGTGATTCTGACTGAGCCACCATACTATCTTGCAGAGCAATCATTTTCTGACTGTTTTCACGAGCAACTTCCAACTTCCCAGACTGATCAACAATCTGCTTTTTGAATTCAATAAACTCACCAAAGGCAACCTGTGCGTCTTTAATCCTGGAAGATTGATCTAACGCCATTTTTTGAAGCTTGATCATTTCTTCTAACGTAGAAAGCGTGACTGCAGTTTGCGTTTTTTGAGAAGCCAGCTGGTCCTGCATCGCCAGCATTTCATCCAGAGTCAAGCGGGCTTTTGAAGTTAAATCTTTTTGTTGAATCACTTGTTTCTGAAAATCATCGATCTTCTGAAAAGAAGCCAAAGCCTGATCTGTCTGCTCAGACTCTTCATCGAGTAACACTCGCAAATCTCGAATTTCTGCTACAGTAGCTTGGGCGTTTGTGATTTGTTGGGCCTGCGAATTTAAGACCGACAACAGATTATTGACCTGCCAGGCACTGGTCTTTGCTCCAACCAGTTTGTCCATATCATTTTGTACAATAACTAATTCTGCCTGCAGTTGACCGATCTGATTCAACATCGGCCGAGCTACCATGAAATACATGCTCAATACGCCAGCAGTCACACCAATGAACATCTTGGTCCAATTAGTATGCATCGTTGATAAACGCGCATTGGTATCTAATCGATATTGTCGTTCCCCTGAACTTCTCAAGGCTCTATCTCCCAGCGTCATGATTTAACTCGGACGTAAAAATGGCGCTTCCTAAAAATTTTGACCATGCATCCTTGCAAAACCATTTATGC
Source organism: Gimesia aquarii (assembly GCF_007748195.1). NCBI lineage: Bacteria > Pseudomonadati > Planctomycetota > Planctomycetia > Planctomycetales > Planctomycetaceae > Gimesia > Gimesia aquarii. The sequence continues at coordinate 748,839 of NZ_CP037920.1, read as the reverse complement.
TGTTTTACCTAATATCGCCATATTCACTTTGAAAGTTTCTCCATTCTTCACTAAAAACCCAAAAATCAAAAAAAATTGCTTTGCCTACATACATTTCCCTCAAGTGATCGTTTACAAAAATTTTACACAACTTATTCCATGGCAAAGACAATGGAAGCTCTGAACTGTTAGATTGAAGTTTGAATTCTATTTTTTTTCTTGAAGGGCTCTTTCATGCTCGATATCCAAATCGATCAAGCAACGTTGGAAGACTGTGACATTATTACCGAATTTAACATTCGTTTAGCCCAGGAGACAGAGTCCAAATCCCTGGATCAAAAGTTAGTCAGAGCTGGTGTTGTTGAATCACTCAGTAATACACGCGGCTGTCAATACTATGTTGCCCGTTATCAATCAAACGTAATAGGTCAGGTCATGTACACTCGCGAATGGAGCGATTGGAGGAACGGTGAGTTTTGGTGGTTCCAAAGTGTATACGTACATCCCGATTATCGAAGACAAGGAGTTTTTCAGAGGCTGTCTCAGCATATCGAAAATCTGGCCCAATCAAATTCAGATGTTGTAGGTCTACGACTTTATGTTGAAAAAGAGAACGGACGTGCGCAATCGACATATCAAGAACTCGGATTTAAGCTACCAGGATATCATGTAATGGAAAAGATGCTGGAACGTTGACTTCTATTAGCCGTTCGTTAAATATCATTAGAATGCTCTGATTGCTTTCATTATTAGTTACAACCTCAAAACAAACTTCAGGAACGAAATGCATGTCTGAATCAAATGATCATAACTCGGAAATTCTTCTCCACAAACATACCAGGCGAGAATTTCGTGAACGGATGCAATCGGGTGAATTGAAGGCATGTATTATTCCTGTCGCAGCAACGGAACAACATTTGGAACACCTGGCAATGGAACATGATTGGAGGAGTGTCATGCTCATCGCAACCGAAGTTGCCAATAAACTTTCGCCGCACGTCATTGTAGCACCTTCAATGAATATTGGTATCAGCGAGCACCACATGCGACATCCTGGCACACTGTCTGCACTTCCTGGTAGTTGGCTCAGCGTCTTATTTGATACCATTCGCAGTATGCATCAAGCAGGGTTCAATCACATTCTTGTTCTGAACGGTCATGGTGGAAATATTGCCCCCTGTTTAGGTATGTGGGGGCAATTTCAACAACGACTTGAGATCAATCTACATTTTGAATCGTATTGGAACCTGTTACCTGAAGAAGTGGCGACAACAAATCTAAAAACAAAACGCTTTCCAGGGCATGCGCAGGAATTTGAAACAGCATTTGCTCTTGCGGCATTTCCAGAAAATGTGCGTCAGGATGCCATGCGTGATCAAGAAGATCAAGAGCCTTTAGAGGCTACAGCTGAAGCGGGTCAAATTATGATTGATGAAATCATCAATCGAGTCTCTCAATATGTGGTCGGAATGATTGATGGAACGAACCTCGTGGAGATCCCCCCTTTCCACACCTAACAAAGCGTCATTGAATTCTTATTTAGTGGGTTGGCAATATGCCAGTGCCAGTAAAGCATAAGCGGTTGCCAGATTGGGGTCAGCCTCGTACCAACGTTCTGTCTTGTTGGTCCAACTCCCATTTGGCTGCTGGAGTTTCTCTAACCGAGTAATCAATTCTGCGCGCCAATTATGGACATGGCCTTCCGCATCCTTAAATAGATTGACCTGCATTGTGTCTAAAGCTTTGGCAAAAGTATGAAAGTAATAATAAAGACCCATCTGCCCCATGCCCGGATTTTCTTTCAGAGAATAGTGACGACGAATCCACTCTTTTGCTGCCTTGACCCTTTTATCATCTTTATCCACACCGGCGTAGATCATGCTTTTAAGACCAGCGTATGTCATACTACCATAAGACCGCAGACCTCCATCGGGTGTCTTGCCTGCTTGTGAAGTTCCACCGGCAGCAGGAGTGTAATAGAAACCTCCATCATTCACTTTGGATGAAAAAGGAGTTGTATTATGTTCCGATTCCAAATTTTGTGTGCGTGAAACAAAAACTAAAGCCTTCTGGATTGCAGGGTCATCCGATTTGACACCCGCTTTTCGTAATGCTTCAATGAGGTATTGTGTATTTGAAAGGTCAGGTCGCTGATGACTTCCATAACCAGCACCACCAAAGGCAGTATCCGAAGATTCTATTCCTTCTCCTTCATCCCATTGTAACCCGCGCAAAAACTTTTCTGCGTTTTTAATGATTGTATTGTAACGCCCGTTCTGATTAGCAGCACTAAATGCCATGATTGAAATACAGGTTTCGTAATTTCGATGATTACTTTTCGCATAATAGATGCCGCCATCCTTCTTTATAAAACCCTCTAAACGACTGAGTGCTTTAGCAACAACAGGATCACTTGCTGGGACTCCACTTTCTAATAATGCAGTTGTTACTAATGCACTTATTCCAGGCACAGTTTCTGTCGTCCACAGTCCGTCCTCTAATTGACTGTTCTTCAGAAAATTGATCCCCTTCATCTGTGTTTTTTTCAACTTTTGCAAGTTGATCTCATCTTTAGCTGGTTCTTCAGCAGAAGCAATTGAAAAGAGACTTGTCAGAATAAAGGCACACAGGCTGGTAATGTTCAATATTCGTCGATTAATTCGCATCAGTTCATCCTTACTCTCAACTAATTCTGTTTGGTATCGTAAAAAGTATCATCGAATTTCAGGAACATACAGAACTTGCCATACAAATACATCATGTGAGCGATAGTGGCTATTGATCTGAACGATACTTCATTGATTTGCCGGCGGGTACTTAATAATTATAGCCAGTTAAGCGGTCGTCAGAAAACGATGAAATCGAGATTTCAGTAAAAAAATATGTGAGTATAGATACGAAAACGACAGTTGGTCTATAATAAGCAGTATAAATGTCAGTACTTTGTGAACTTAAACATCCCTGTATGCTCAAACATTAGCGTTTCATGATTTCTACAATAACCAGCGACGAAACGGTCCCCACTTCAGCTAATTTTCCTCAGCAGAATTTTACAGCTCAGCGTGAAGTTCTCAGCTTGGAAATGAAAATTGAAACACCTGAGAATGTTGTTCTGACATATCAACTTGCTGGTCCTGCTCAACGATACATCGCCTATATGATCGATCTGGCAATTCGCTTAGCAATTTTGTTCGGAGCGATGATGGTTATAAACATGATTGGCATAGTGTTACCGGGGACAGCCATTGGGATCTTCCTGGTTATCATGTTTTTAAATACCTGGGGCTACTACACTATTTCGGAAGGCTTCTTCAAAGGACAATCTATTGGTAAGCATATTTGTGGTTTACGTGTAATTCGCGATGGTGGATATCCTATAACTTTCTGGCCGGCATTGTTGCGCAACCTCGCGCGTAGTGCAGACGCAATTATTTTCTATGGTATCGGCATCACATCCATGCTGCTGACAAGACGCTTTCAAAGACTTGGTGACCTTGTAGCGGGAACTGTAGTGATCCAGGAACGTTCGTTGAAGCTGCCTAGAAAGCCAGTGATACTCAAGAAAATTCAACCACTGAATAAAAATGACATCGGTAGTTTTGTACCACGGGATGAAGTCCTCTCCCTCATTGATGAATTTATGGGACGCCGACATGTGCTCACTTACGAACGTGGGCACGCATTGGCCGGTATTTTAGCTAAAAGTTTGGCAGAACGATTAAAATATTCTGGCGATTCTCAAAAAGTGGAACAATACCCCATGGCATTTCTTGCTTCAGTTTATCAAACATTTAGTCTTTCCAATCATCAGGAAGAAGATGAATTCACGGTTTCTAACCAAAGTCGAATTCGAAATAGGGAGGTGAGTCTTGGATAAACACAAATTTATTCAACAGCGCCAACCACATTGGAAACAATTTGAAGAATTTCTGATGAGTATACGGAGGGAATCGTTTACCAAACTACCTGCAGAAGAAATTTCGAAATATTCTCAACTGTTACGAGAAGTCTCCAATGACTTGGCCACGATTCGTTCTCGTGGCTGGGGACATGATTTAACTTCCTACTTGAACGATCTGGTAGCCCGTGGACATAACCTGTTTTATGGTGCACCACCTGCAAATTTAGCAGGTGTATTCCATTATCTCGCTGTTGGTTTTCCTCGCCTCTTTCGAGCCAATATTGGTTACTTTCTTACTGCATGCCTCTTGTTTTTTTTACCCCTCGGTATCAGTTGGTATGTTGTGCAGAATAATCCCAGCCTGGCAACTCGCATCATTCCAGAAGAGATGATGGCTAACTTCGATCTGATGTATGGTGAAGAGAGTCCCTTAAATAATGAAGAGGAAAAAACAACAGATAGAACAGATGAGAAAGACAGTTTTCTATCTGAGGAATCCACATTCGGAGATCAAAGGGCATCGATGGCGGGGTTTTATATTAATCATAATGTAGGAATTGCGCTACAGTGTTTTGCACTGGGGATTCTACTGGGAGTTGGGACGATCTACACCTTGTTATTCAATGGCATCTTTCTGGGAGCTGTTTCAGGTTATATTGTCAGCCAGGGAAATGGAGAGCGATTTTTGAGTTTCGTCATCTCACATGGCTCATTTGAATTGACGGCGATAGCCGTTGCCGGAGGAGCGGGATTGATTTTGGGTGACGCCCTCATTCATCCTGGTCAAAGAACGCGTTTTCAGTCATTACAAGTCCGTGGACTCGAGGCGGTTCAAATCGCAGGAGGAGCTGCCGTCATGCTGGTTGTGGCTGCCTTGATTGAAGCGTTCTGGTCTCCTTCTGGAATATCTAACCTTGTCAAATATGTAGTTGGTAGCGGCCTTTGGATAATTGTTTTCATTTACCTGGGATTTGCAGGACGACAGGCAGATATAACTCCATTACCAGTTAAAAAAAGGGAACGAAGTAAATCCAGTGAAGTTGGTTTCAACAGGGGACCGCATTCATGAGATTTGATCATGTCAATATTGCTCTCGTTCCCCGTAAGGCAGTCAAATGTTTGGATCTGGCAATTATGTTTTATGGACGTTTTCTAATCCCTCTTTTAAAAATTTGGGCTTTGTTTGCCATACCTGCTTGCACGTTAGTCTATCTTCTCAGCTACTATTTTCTGGTCAATCTTAGCACTGCTATTACAGTTGCCTACTTCGCAACTTCACCGTTGGGTGTGATTCTCACCTGGAATACTGCTTTATATACTTTTGGAAATCAACAAGGCTTTCGTGCTTTGAGGAATCAATTTAACCCACAATTGATCTCCTTAATCTTCCGCTGTCTGTTTGACCGAGCGATTATTTTTATCGGCCCCGCTTTGATATTTTTCTCTGATAACATATTGATTTTAGTAGGTTTTATATACATTTTTATTCCTGGAATCTGGTTGACACTACGAAGCAGTTTTCGTGCAGAACAATCTTCACTCCGTTATGCCGGGATTGCTTCACAGTCAGGAACTTCACATGATCATCGAACGAAAAATCTGATCTCACATGATTTTGGGGCACTTTTTTTTCGTGGTCTCTGGTCGTTCTTTTTCTGCTACGTCCTGACTTTGATTTTTTTTGTTACGTTCGATTATCTATCTTATAAATTATTAGAATTTCCAATCGTCATGGGGAAAATCCCATATTTATTTGATATTGAAGCAATCGATCAATCCTTATCCAATATTCTGCTATTGATGACATCCGATCCACGAGTTTTAGCTGTATTGACAGGATTCATCCTGCTCGTTTATCCGATTGGTCGTCTAGCCTGGTTCTTCACATACATAGATCTGCGGGTTCATCGTGACTGCTGGGATATGGAATTACGTATGGCAGAAGTTTCTCAGAACCTCAAAAAGGGAGAGGCATTATTATGATTTATTACCTCCCGTGGAATTATGAACCAGTAAGGAGTTTTGTATTAAGTTTTGTTTTAATAACTTGCTTTCTATTAGATGCAACCACAATATTTTCTCAGACGATTGAGAACGACTATTCCAAAGCTTTATCGCCTGACCGAACAATCATCGAACAAGATACGAGACAAATCCTCAGTCGGCCCGAATTTCGCCATCTAACCCAACAACGTGAAACAGCTTCTGATTTACCCTTTGATTGGGAAGAATTTTTAAAAGAGTCCCAGGAACAAGAAGCTAATGCGGCCGAACCCTTCTTCTTTGCCTTCGGAGGACTATTTCTATTGATTCTATCTTATGCGTTTATCTTTTCTATCTGCTGTTTGATTTTGTATTTGCTCTATCGATCCTTTAAAGGAATCGATTACGCACGAAAAAAGAGTGATGAGCCAAAAAGAGCACAATTACAAGGTGAAATGATTATAGAACAGATTGTTTCGCCTGCAGAAAATGAAGCGTCCATCTATCTACAACGAGCAAAAAAATTCGCCAAATCCGGTGATTACCACAATGCCATCGTACAATTGTTATACGGCTCAATGAGTTTCATTGAACGATCAGGGTGGATTCGTTTCCGTAAAGGATTGACTTATCGAGATTACCTTCGAGCGGCGCGACCTCACGGCTTACCCGGTGATTCATTTCGCAAAATAATTCGTACATATGAGCCTTTAGGGTTTGGGCGACGAGAAGCCACCAAAGAACATTTTGAAAGTACTTTAAACAGTTATGAAGCAGCCTTCCAGAAAAAAGCGTGAACGCAGGAACGTCGGCTGGATCTGGCTGCTCTTCCTTTGCACCCTACTTAGTCTCCATTTCTGGTTTCCGGAATTCGGCACAGGAGCAATGGATGATACATATAGTTCATCAGGCAGTGGGAAAAAAGCGTTTTTTCTGTTGTTGGAATACGAAACCAACTATACGGAACGCAATCGTGTTCCATTATCAATGCTGAATCAGTCTCTGGATTATAATGACACGCTCTGCATTTTGGGGCCAGCCAGATATCCCAGTCCTTTAGAATGGTCTATCTTACTTGACTGGGTCAATGAAGGAGGGCGGCTAATCATCTCAGCAAGTGATAAACACCCAGAGTTTGAAATCAATCCATTGGAAATCAGTGTAAGTTATCTTGATGAAACAGAACGCGAAAATATTCCTTTAGATTATGTTGAAAAACAGAAGAATAAGGAAAGCCGAATTACTTTCTCTTTCGATGACAAGCATAGTCTTCTGGCTGGTAAAGCAACTACGGTATTTCCCGATGCGAAATCGATTATCTGGGAAACGAATGCCCAAGTGAATTCTAAATCAGGCCAGACACTGATTTCATTAGGAGAGACCAAACAAGCAGTTCGACTGAAACACGGGTTTGGCGACATCGTTGTAGCTGCGTCCTCAGATATTTTTTCCAATCAGTCTATGATTGATGGCGGAAGCGTTGCTGCCTTTCGACTGATCGAATCAGCGGGGATGCTTGATTATGTAGTCGTCGATGAATCTCTGAATGCTTCAGGAACTTCAAAAGTCGTGGCTTTATTGATCAATCCTACTTTTCGACCTTTAACTATACAAATATTGATAGCACTGCTGCTGTATGGATGGTGGCACAGTATCCGTTTTGGTCCTTTTCTTTCATCTCACATTCTTGCACGACATAACATTGTCTCGCATACTGATAATGTAGGAAATTTACACTTTAAAAATGGTAACGCACATGCATTATTTCGTGCGTATGTCAAGCAACTCTTTACGGAGCTACATCTCAGGCACTTTCGCGGAGAAGAGCACCGCGTGATTGATCCAATCGCAAGACGTCTCAAACAAGATCCGCAAAAAGTCAAAGCCTTGTTAATGAAAGCTGCTAAACTTTCGAATTCAAAATCTATCACACGTCACCAAATGGGTAGCCTGATCCGTAAACTATCGAAAATTCGCCAAGCGGCCCAGCCTGGACGTTGACTCATTAAATAACTGGAATTGTTTTTGTGACCACATATTATTCGATTGCCAAAATCAAAGATATTCCTGAAGGTGAAGGCCGCGCCTTTCACTTGGAAGGACAGATGATTGCTGTTTTCCTAAAAGAAGGGAACTACACTGCTATAAATGACTTTTGTCCTCACCAGGGAGCCCCACTTTCTACAGGGTACGTCGACGAAGAGGGAGCCGTAACTTGTCCCTGGCATGCATGGCGATTTTGTATCAAAGACGGAACGTGGCTTGATAATCCTAAATCCAAGCTTCAAGTTCCCACATATCCTGTTCGTATTGAAGGAGATGAAATACAAGTGGGACTAGAGCTTCCTCCAGAAGAGGCTGAAGCTCAGTGAACTCTCATAATTCGAAAGATTCCCCCGGCTCTAATACAACCGGTTCTGCTGTTGTCTGCGCTTTTATCTGCTCGGCCCATGCCACTGCATCCTGTTCAATGAGTGGCCACGTGTTATAATGCATTGGTGTCACTCGTTTTGGGGCAATGAATTTGGTTGCCTTTACTGAGTCCTCCGGTCCCATTGTAAAATTATCACCTATGGGTAAGATCGCCAGATCTACACCTTCCTCACCAATCAAAGTCATATCATAAAATAAGCCAGTGTCAGCAGCGAAGTAAATTGTCCCCTCTGCTAATTTCAATAAAACTCCGCAAGGGCTGCCACCATTACTCCCATCCGGTAACATGGAGCCGTGGTGTGCAATCGTAAGTTTAATCGTTCCAAAATCGTATTGATGCGCTCCACCAATATGCTGGGGATGCACATTTTCCACACCTTGTTTTTGCATCCACTCTGCGATTTCAAAGTTAGCAATCACAAGAGCACTTGTCCGCTTCGCAATCTCGACAGTATCACCAACATGATCGCCGTGGCCGTGGCTTACAATAATGGCCTCTGCTGATAAGCTATCTGCTGAGATCGTGGCGCTTGGATTGCCGGTCAGAAAGGGGTCCAGCAAAATCGTTTTACCAGCAGTTTCAATTTGATAAGTGGCATGTCCCAGCCAGATGACTTTGGTTCCCATAATGGCCTCTAACAATTGGAACGAGAAAGTTACTTGAAATTCATTGCTGCAAGATACAACAGAATCATCATCGATTTCAAGTAGCTCGCCTCACATACCGGTAGGCAAGACAGATTGAGCCAGTGAGAAAGAATACCATGCCGAAAATTGCTAATACTCCGGAGAGGAATAACCAACCAGCTAAACCGATCAGAATCAGTATGGCACCTAACCGAACTTGTGCAATCTCTGACTGAGAAAAACGAAATCCGTACCAGATCAATGCAAGCAAAATCAGCCCCCAAATCAAAGTCCAAAGTACAGCAGAACCAATTTCATACGTATTTTCAGATCGTAAACTAAGTGCCAACTTAGGCTGCCCGTTGATTTTTGTGAACTCAAGTTTGTGGCCGTGAATGGGGAGATTAAACTTCAGAGAAATTCCCCCTGCCTGTGTCCAACCTGCCTGTTGTCCACGGCTTTCGGTATCCATTGATCGGTTAAGAATATCTTCACGCTCTAAACCAGAAAAATTACTACCAAAGCTCAGATTTGGAGATTTCGCATCTGCCAGTGATTCTTCCACTTCATTTAGCTGCATCCAAAGATCACTTTTACCTTTTTGAGACAACTTTTCAGAACGAACTTGATCATTGAACCGGGGAGTTGAAGCATTGGGTTCTGCACTTTGCTGTTGAGGAAGACCAAATGGGGACTGGATTTGCCCAGCGGCATTTTCAAAACTTTGCTTTCGCCTGAGTGCGCGACTGTCAACGGGCTTACTGGTGGCTTTCTTCTTGGCACCTTTTTTGTCTAATTCCCTTTGAAAAGAAAAGCCTCTTAATTCAGCTTTTTCTTTTGAAAGTCTTGACTTTCCGGAGAGATCCCCTGCGGAAGTTTTTGTTTTACCCTTCACATTTTTTTGAAAAGTAACTCCCTTATTCGCTTCAAATAAAGCTGCATTATTACCAATTACTAACTGGTTAAATGTTTCATCGGAATCAAAATCAACTTGCCCATCGCCATTCATATCTCTGGAATTACCAAATAATTTTTCCTGCTGTGCCTGACGCTGTTGTTCTCTCAATTGAATTTCACCAATCTTTTGCTTGATTTGCAGGCCTTGTTGTCCTTGTCCCATTTCCGAACTTGGCCTATTTTTCAATCCCTCTTCCAATCGTTTGAGATTTTTGATCACTCGACTTCGAACACGACTACTCTTACTACCACTATAGACGGAGTATAAATTGTCAACGTCTTTGGCAAGATTGGAAATATCGAGACCACCGGAAGAGTAAGAGCGACTATTCTTGATAGGAATCATATTAGTACGTGGATCGTCCAGCAGTGCTGTCGCAGTATAGTCATTGGGAATATACACTGTCCATTTGGTCTGCGCCACTGGAATTCCATAGTCTGCATTTTCGGATGGGACAACAACCTGCGGAGGCTGCATATCAACTAGTTGTGCCTGCCATCGGAGTGTGCTTTGGGACAATGGTTGTGCTAAACGGCCTGCTATAATCAACTTCACCGAAAATGATAGATCAGCCGCACTCGCCTTAGGTAAGGCAACTAGATAAATGAGATTTTTTTTAGTCTCTTTGTTTTGCGCATCAGGTTTTAACAGGACGGGAGCCGTTGGTCTGCCTTTGACAAAAGCACTCAAAACCTGTGTTTTTTCAGGAAGTCGAATCGCCAAGAATTGTCGCGAACGATTTCGTATTCGATAGTCAGCCTGAGTCTTCCAGCTTCCGTCATTGGCCAAAACAGTGGTCAAATCTGCCAGATTTACTGCAGCGGCAGCTCCCTGATCTGCCTGAAACTGTTGTATCTGATAAATCGGTGGTTTACGGTTGCGGATAATGCGTGCTAACTCCATCGCCTGATTCGCAAGAGAATCATTGATCACTAAGGGCATTTCCTGACGCTCAACTGGGGCAATACTGTCTTGATTCAATAAAGAAAGTCGTGCCCATGAGTGATTTACGAGCATCAGAAAATGTTGTTGAGTTTCTAATTCCGTTGTTTGAGGATCAACATTGCCTCTGGTATCCATTACGCGTACTTGTGGGATCTCAATTTTACCGGAATCAGGGGGAGACAAAGTCGATTCGGCCGTAATGAAGTACGAACCTTCAACGGAATCCTGCAAATAGATCGTCCATTGGACGACAGCACCACCAATCACTTTCTTATCTACCTGACGAATGGATTCTCCTCGAAAATCAAGCTGTTCCCCCAGCCATGCGGGAGTTGTAAACGAGAATACATCGGTGGCAGCGCCCTGAATCATCCAACGTATTCCTACTGTATAACTCACTGAAACATTACCTACAGTCGTCATAACCAGAGAATTAGCAGTGACCATCGGCCGAGCGGGTGACAATTCCAAATTGATCCACTCTGGTAATTCAGCTGTAGAACGGAAAGCAAACTGAGGCAATCGAGGTTGCTGCTCTTTTAGTTCGGCTGATAAATCTTCAGGTGAAATCGATCGCCAGTCTTTTAATTCCGGCGCACTTGCCAGTAAAGAATCATCACACCAGATAGCGAGATCGCTACGTATAGATGAAACTTCCAAGGGTGTCGGCATCATCACTTCTGCTTCAAGTTTGTTTGCATTTCGAGGGATTACGCCATCAAAGACCACTTCTACTTGATTTGTTTTCAATTCTTTAAATTCAAGAACCAAAACCCGCATATCATCAGCGTTTTGTTCAATGACATACCAGTCATCCAATTCTTCAGCATTCACGTTTAAAATCAGGTACGTTTCTGGGAGTTCAATTACAAATGTTGACTCAGGCGTTCCCTTTAATTGATACTTCACTCGACTGGAAAGGCTCATTTTTCGAGGAGAAACTAAAACCGCATGTTCGGCCACTGCCAGTTTTTCAGGCTGTCGACGAGAAACAGAAAAGCGAAAAGTCAATGGACGTCGAGAAAAACGATAAGCCCATTGCGGTCTTAAGACCTGACCGGCAACCTTCAAAGCAGGTGAAGACGTCGCAGGGTTTTTAAATTGTCCAACATCAATTTGAATTGCACCAGCGATTTCCTCTGGACGAATTTGAAATTGTGATTCCGCATACACGCCGACAGTGCCTGTTTCATTGGTAATATTTTCAGGTGCAATTTGAGGTATATTAACAACACGGGATTGTTTGCTAACTGACAACGGATGAAAGGCGACGATATTGATTTTCGTTGAACCCTTAATATCTCGTCGTAAAAAAACCTTAACGCGGCGTTCTTCTCCGGTGCCAACCATTTCCCAGCCTCCGACATCTGGTCCATAGATTGACTGGATGCGTAAACCTTCAAAAATCTTCAAGCTGGCCTGATTTATTTCTCCTTGACGAACGCGGTAATCATATTCGTTGCGCAACACCAGACCAGCATCTTGAACAACAGTTGCCTGAGTCGACTTGCATTGCACAATCCCTTGAATTGCTCCACGTTCTTCCGCAGGTCTCCAGGCAAATTGGATTGTGCCTCCCTGATCGATGGGAAGTTCCAATGTTGTTTTTCCTGAAAGCGTCTGCTTTCGATAAGAGGCTCTCGAACCTGTGATGCTGATTTGTGAGTCTTTGTCAGAAAGTTCCAGAGTGAATCTTCCGCTGGCAACCGGTTGCAAACTAATTCGGAAGCTGCCAGTGACTCCCGTCTGCCGTGCAGGAAGATCAAATTCCAGGTCCAACAGATGTAAGCCTGGCTTAGAGATCATGATAGAGTAAACGTTTTCTAACCTTGTTTTTTTGGCTTTGGCTTGACGAACTAAAATTGTCGCCGATTTCCCGTCCAGAAGTGCGCTACTGATTGCTGCTTCTCCCAGAGGAAGTGGTAGCGTCGCCGGTTGATTACCAATTGTGTGGATTACCAGTCGGCCCTTCACATGCACAATTGCTTGTCCCGCTTCTGCTCCCGCCTTAACCTTAGCCGAGTAAAGTGCCTGGCTAATAACACCCCCTGATTCAGACTCTTGATTCATCCGTTGATCAGGGTGGGCTTCATTCCAGAGCTTGATAAACTCTTCACGTGAGAGAAAGATCCGCTGCGAACTCAAGGGATCTTTCCCCACTTCATAGGGAATCACCAGGTTCTGAGGCAGTTTGGGCTCTACTACAGGTTTATTCTGTGCAAAAACAGCTTCTGGACTACATAAGAAAGATCCCAACAAAATCAACGATGTAACGGTTGCCTGTTTATCAGTCGAATGTAGGAGCGCTTTAATCTCAGACCGAAGCCGCTGATAGAACCACTCGAGGCTCCACAGAATACTAGCAAGGATTGATCCCCAAAAGACACCATCCAGTAACGATTGATACTGGACTGAGACAAGCGCGCTACAGGTAACAGGAAGTAAAATCCCAAAGATTACCAGTGCCAGCTTTCGTCTACAGGAAATCCCTCGAAATAACCAACTCAGCCAAAGCAGACCTGCAATCACAGCCAGGCAAAATCGCCTACTTCGTTGTAACTGCTGTAATGAAATGCTAAGAGACAATGGTTCTTGCCGAGGTGCTCCATAATATTGGAATGCCAATGAGTGGAACCCAACTGGTTCTGGTAATGGCGCAACAACAGACAAACGCCCGCCTAATGTTCTTGCAGGCAACGGTGATTCAAATCCGGCAACGAAGTCATTTTTCGACTGCTCTTTCGGTGCAGCAGGAGTCTCTGCAGCAGGTAATGCACCCCCACCAAGTCCACCGAGTTTCCCCTCTATCTCAATAGACGCAGATGGTTCTGGAAGTTGTGATTTAGGAACACCACTGATGGCATGACTTCTCACACCTTGAGGACTTTTTGCCAGAGAAGGTTGGTCCATTGGTGCAGCCAACTGTGGTTGATTCCGCTTGAGCCCCAGTGCTTTCTCAGCTCTTTCCGTCACTCCACTAACTCGCGATCGGCCCATACTCTCGGTTTCGATCCCATCTTGAACATTCGGAATCATTTCCATTTTGTCTTTAAGATAATAACCATCAGTTTCTGAGCCATCATCAGAACTATATGCAGCGGCGGCTTGCCCTGGTTGCTCCTGCAGATTTCGTGATGAAGAAATTCTAACCAATGCACGTTTCGAATTTAATGCCGGCATTAATAATAAAATCATCAGAAACAACACACAGAACCCGCCGATCAGAAATGCCATACCAGAGATACCCCCTCTACGAAAACAGTAGGTACAAATCAAAATCGCTATGCAAATAAAGAAGAGCATGAAAAACCTGCCTACCATTTGGCGCGGCGAGAGAAGGGAAAGTTGCCGACGAATACTCTCCAGCATGCCAGGTCGGACTAACGGTTTGGCAGGTATGAAGTCTCCTTTACTTTCTGTGATTAAAAGCTCATCTGGATAAAGTACAGACCATGATTGATTTAAAATTTCCAAAGGTTGAGTCTGTCCCGCTCCATCTACAACAGCAACCTGAGGTGGTGACTGAGAAAACTGTTGTGTTTGATCTAAAGGCCTTTGATTCACATCATACAATAACTTCAAAGTACGAGTCCCAGCACTTTGACTACCGGAGGCAACCGGAATGATAAAAGCCTTGCCCGTATTACGAACTTCCACAGGAATTCCATCTACCAGAGCAGACAATAAGAGAGCCTGATCTGGTAAAGCGACTTTCAAAGATTGGATCCCAACAGCAGAAAATGAGAGTAATACTTCGTTTTGGACTTCACCCGCATGTCCCAGTAAACTTTTTAGAGCAAGCTGATGTGCTATTGCTGTAGGTACAACCGTTTGTTTGAAGCGAGTTTCTTCAGCTTGAATTTGATGACCAACTCCAACAAATCGATACGCTGCCACAATCCGTTCACGAGACCAATACGATACAGGTAATTGTAGTTCAGCTGCGTCAATTGACGTTAAAGGTTGTCCTCGCAGGCCTATTGTTTGGATTCTCAAACGCTGATCCCCTTCAGCTTCAAAAGCGACCTCACCATATTGTCTATCGGCGGACATGATTTGTAATTGAGGGATAGTGACAATCTCGCCTTCTTTTCGAGGCTGTTCTATTGTGACAACTAAAATTTGCTTCCCGCTTAAACGTCGGTCCATTTTGAGAGTCCAGACGCGCAGGCCATTCTGTGGTTTATCAGCCACTTGTTCGATGATTTTTCCGTCTGTTTTCATTAGTCGAAACTGAAGATCGGTTCCGACATTCTCCGGAAGTGCTACCATTAATTTTCGATAGCTACCCCGCTCCACATTGAGAGTCGTTTCAAAATGAGAGAAAAAGGTAGTTTGGTCTAGTCTTACATATTGTAGGTGATGTGCAGCTAACTGAAGCGGCTTTCGAGAAACTGTCAAACTCCCTTTATAGTTATTGTCCTGATACTGATACCCAAAACGCATTTTAGAAATTCGTTCCTGCATCGGCTCTAAATTCGTCAATCCGCTGGGAACCAGATCCCAATCACTGTCAGCATTAATGATGATAGACCCTTCCAATATTTTCGCCTGGGGTAATTCAATTTTGGGTAATTCCAGTAATTGACTACCAGAATCAGGAGGCCAGTTTTCCAGATCACGATGAGCGAGAATCACAACTTTAGCTTCAGTATTCGCAGGTAATGCTTTGACGAATGGTAGCCGAATCAATTTGCTACCTGCTTCTCTGGATGATTCTTTCCAATTGGCATTCTGGTTTTGTATGGTCGCTCCGAGGATTGTCCATTCAGCGGGAATATGCATTTGAAATTCGAAGAGTGGCGCAAACAAACTTTCCACAGTCGTCACTAATTGCAAATTCAGACCCTGCTCATTGATTTCAACAATTGTTGAAGCCGCCATCTGAACTTCGGACCGTTTTTCCTGTGTCACTAAGGTTATGTCAAACATCTGCTGCCAGAAATCAAAGTCCATCCCTGGGCTATTCACCGAACGTTCAGTTGCCTTTTTCATATTTGCTGAATTTTTAATAACACGGCGTCTTACACTATCGGTATTTTCAACTTGTAAACGAACTCCATAAGGATATCGAATTAAAACTGAACCAACATGGGAATTCACTTTTTCAATATGGAGGTCTGGAACGTTCCACGCTTGATCCGTTTTTGTAGTCATGACGCCACGACAGATAATTTGCCGCTCACCTTCAATCGGTTGGCGATAGTTCAAAGTGATTTCGGTTCTCTGCTGGTCTTTAACACTATCGTTTAATTCCCAAGATTCAAGTCCCGTTGATTCCACACTCACAATTTCCAGAAACTGAGGAACACTAAAAATGATTTGATCAAGTGATTGCCCATAGATACTCAATGCCGTCTGCGCCTGCCAGGCGACTTTCCCTGGACTCACCGACACACCAATTGCACTTCGGGCAAAAACCAACGAATCGTTAGTCTGTTCATGTGTTTGTTCTGTTATCTTTAAATTGACTTGTCCAGTACCGCCAATTGGAAATTCATAACCCGTTTTTTTGTTCTTAGTAGATGGTTTCAACTTTAAATCATTTACGATCAAATATTGATTTGAAGGCATTTCCAATTTGAAGCGGCTGGCTACGTTTGGCAAGAGTCGAAACTGCGCAACTTGATCGCTGCCAACAGAATTCAGTGGAGCCGACAATTTTATTACAAGTTGATGTTCACCTTGTTGTTGACTGAATAACTGAAGTAAATCAATTTTTCCTGACGAACGTGCGATCATTGCTGGCTGTTGATCTAACATAGCAGATTCCACCGCCAAACCATGCAAGGGTAGATTGACTACAGTTAGTTTTTGTTGAAACTGTTGAATTGAAATCGTTGCTTCGATCATTAATTGGCGATCAGAGACCGTTGCTTGATAAGTAGCGTCATGAATGATGATGTTCGAATTCGGGAGAACAATACCGTCAGAGTTAACTTTAGCTTGTTTTTTTAATGCCTCATATTGGGTACGTGGTAAGAGCACACCACTACGATCGCGCATCAACAATGCATCTAACTCATCGACGGGGATATAAACAGCCGTCTTCGGCCATTTTTTCTGATCAGAATTGGAGGCTTCTTTGTGAGCAACGGGCTTCTGCGCCAACCCAGTCTGCTGCAAAACTGAATTCATGCAGACAGACATACTCAACCAACAGACTGACCAGAACAGCAAACCTCTTTTATACCGAATACGCTGCCGGGGAATCGTTTTATGTTCTGAAGAATTTGTCGAATTCGAAATCATGGCGAACCCCATTGAAGTTAGTCGCTCACAGTTAGTCTTTTAAAACACTCAACAACGCCACATATATGCAAGGTCAGGTCTTACCAATATTTACTGGACTATTTTTTACCAGATTGATTTTGCATAAATTCATCAAATATACCCGGAGGTGGAATCACAGCGGCTGAATGACCACTGCCATCTATATTGGAACTATGTTGGATTACTGCACCTGACGAAAGTTTCTTTCCAGCCCGCAATCCTGCGAAAGCATACAAAATCCAGAGGCTAAGCATTGCGACAATTCCAAAACGCGCGGCATAAACACCAACCAGCACTTTGTCTGCATCAGTTATTGAGTAAATCGCAAGTATAAATATTAAAAAGATCAACAGAGCGAGCTTATTTTCCCAAGTCTTTTTTCGCATGACGAAGGCAATCGCAATTAGGGCACCACTCAAGACCCAGGTAGAAAAGGAAAGCTTCCACCAGGAAACACTGATTTCAGGACTGTCTCCCAATCGCGTATAAGAAAACACACGGCCTTCAGTGGGAAAATCCACCAAGGCTCCTCCGGAAGCCCCAATCCAAGAATCAAAATCGGTTCCTGATGCCTGAATCCCCCCTCTCCCAGGAATGATTCCAGATATAAAAACCTGGTCATCGGGCTCAAATTCATCAGCCACACCAACCAAGGTATACTGATCAGGTACCCAAATTGCTGTTTTCAATTGCTGAACGACAACATTTTCACCATCGATTCCACCAAAAAGTGGCAAGGGCAATTTTAAATTACCACCAAATGATTCTGTAATCCTGGGAACAGATTTTGTAAATAATAAGGTGATCAAAAAAGGTTGATCTGAAGACTGGTCTCGGGCAACGTTAATAAAAAACGTTGACCAACCATCTTCACTTTGACTTTGCTCATCTTTTTCCAAAGGAACTGGTTGACCGGCTACAGTAATACTTAACGGTTCCATATTTTCTGGCAAAGCCACTTTTAATTGCTGTCTTTCACTTGATTTCATCAAATAACGACAACGATAAGTTGAACGCCCTTCTTTAGTCACAACAACCTCAACCAGAGATTTCATAATAATCGTTTCTACGACTTCCTGAATTTTGTGTCTCGTAGATATGAGTTCCAGACTTACCGGTTGACTAAAATAACGAAACGCTAAAAAACCTTCCTTCGGTAATAATTTCAATTCGCGGATGTCAATTGGATCCAGTTGCTCTTCCAGATTTGAAGTCGAAACAGAAAGCGTTCTCGACTTCTGAACTGCAATTTCACCGTAAACCCTTGCCAGAGGAACATCGCGCGAACGCTGATTCTCATTCGTTTTTTCTAACCCTAATACTTTCAATGGTTGTAAAGCGATCTTATCCAGCAACATATCTCCTGTTTCCGCTTTTGATGCTTCATTCTTTTCTTTGTCTGTATTCTCTGCTTCAGAATCTGGCTTTGCCGCAGATGCTAACAAACCTGATGTAATGTCATAACGTACTTCGAGTGAATAACGGCCTTGGACATTTCTCTGCGTTGTTACAGTCCAGACAACCCAACCTTCAACCGCTTTTTCAGCACGACTTTTCTGCTTGATGGATGGTGCTGGAGCCGGTGATAAAGATCGAATCTGGATCAGATCAGCAATTGCTTCAGGAACAGCGAAACGAAAAGTATCCACTCCGGCATATTGAACCTGATAATCAATTCTGCTGAGTACTTCGGCAATTTGTTCTTTGACTTCGATACTGGTTGCAACATCTGCGACCAGTCGTGTTGGCTTAATTTGAATCTGAACCGGAATCTCAACTGGACGACGATTATAATCCCAAGCAGAAGCTAATGAAGTCTTGGTAATTCTTGGGTTCGAATACGTGGCAGGCTGCGCACCAACGACATCCTGATTTCTAATAATCAACTCCATTGACTCGGGAGCATAAATGGCAACTTGACCTGTCTCCCGCTCAACGTTGATTGGCTCCGGTAATGGAACATTGACTTTTGATTCTTGCGATCCTTTATTGAAATCCTGATGCGCACGAATCTGTAGTTTCAATTTCCCCTGATATTTTTGCAGCAAGGCAACCGTTAACTGCCGCGTTTTCTTATCAAAATTATATTCTTTCAGGCCAGCCACATTTACAGAATCAATGACCAATTTTTCTGGAACTTTTAACTGAAACGAAAAAATACCCGCTCGTTGAATGTCATAGTCTAGTTGTGCTCGCACTCGAATTTCATCTTCACCGAAAAAACACTCGGTCAACTGATTTACAAAAATACGAGGTTTGAGTGGCTGTATACTGATCTGCAGTTTTGCTGAGGGATTGAAAAAACGATAATAAACGGCGTTGGGTCTTTGAATACTCTTGGGAATACTTGCAACTTCACTGCGAGTGACACCTTCTGTATTAGTAACAGAAAACGTCATACTTTCTCCGGGGACAATAGCAATCTGGCCGCTCTCTCTGATAACATCGAGTGCATGAATTCCACTCGTTGCTGTCTCCGATAAGCCGAGAATGTTAAATGGCTCATCTGGAATATCTTTTTCCGTATTCACTTGAATCAGCGCACCATTTTGCAACTTATTGAGGAATTCAACTGCAATGATTTGTTTGTTATCTGTTTTCTCTATTTCCCAGCTTTTAATTTTGGTGTTGGAGGAAGAAAGATCCAAAATACGATCTTTGAGAGGAACTGCAATCCGTGCACTTTGCATATCCCCTCTGAGGACCTCATATTTTAATAATGATTCTGTATGGACTAAACCATCTCGAATTGAAACCAATGTAGAATTCTCGACACTAGCCAGCAAGTCCATTTCTGGCTTTGTGCTTTCACGAGGATACCAGAGCACTGTAATCTGATTGGTTGCTCCCAATGTCGACTTAACCAAAGTGGCATCTTGAGGTGACTTAATTGGCAGCCGCACCAGTTGGGGGGTAATCTTCACAGTTTGATCTGCTTCAGGAATCTTTAGTTCCAAGGTTGTAACCCCAACCGTTGGACACTCAAACTGAAAACTGTGTCCTTCGGGCGAATTTTTTACACGCGTTAATAGTTCAATCTGCACCCGATGCTCTCCTTTTTCAGAGAGCAATAGTGCATAACTTCCATTTCCAGTGCCCCGCAAAAAAACTTTCGAATTCGTAGAGCTGACCTTTCCAATTGCAGCTTTTCCAAAACGTAATGGAACTTCTACCCAAGGATCCCCTATCACTTGAATCGTTAAATCACATTGAATACGCGCTACGTTTTCTTCAACCGTGCCAGTGTAAGAAGAACTTGTTACGACCGCTTTGACAGGAAAGTTGATACCACCTTCAGTGCCGATGCCTGCTGACTGGGACCAGAGTTTTAAATACTCCAAATACGGCATAAAAATGGTCGCTTCTGACTTGTTGAAAACGTCCTTAATGTTTTTAAAGGGGATATATATCAGATGGTCCCATTCATTTTCCTTTTCGGGTGCTTTGTCTTTCGTACTGAGAACAGGCTTACCAGCATCAACTGGTGTCTGACCACGCGTGAATTCAGGTAGTCCAAGTAAGGTAGTTGCTACAAACAAAAAAAGGGAAAAACGAGGTGCCAATCTTAGATATTGCATACTACCCACCTTTTGTACATTGTCCAATACCCTGTTATCTGGTTGAGAATAGATGGCAAACAGGGCGATCGCGTAAAAAGCGTTAAATTCAGAGTTTATAGAAACCAGTATAGTTTTTTTCGTTCATTGTCTGAAAGATTGGACGTAAGTGAGACTGGGGAAATTGCGAAAAAAATAAAAATTTCTGTCAATCTGTATTTCAAACAGGGTTCTCCGAGTCTCGTCCTTGGCCCACAGTAAGAAGACGACTGAACGACAATTCTCGAACGACTCAAAACGGATCGAAGCGTTTTTCCAGATTCCATGCACGAATTTGCAATTGAGTGTTTTCAGAATAATTAGTACTACTTAGATGTGACTCCGCACCACGGGCAGTATTGCTTCTAATTAGAAGGAACGGGTAGACAGATTAAATTATCTATGTACTTAGGATTTATGAAGAAATCTCGAGAGTCCGTGCTATAAATATCGTATTCATAGCAGAATTTATGCTAGCGATAACCTTGGACTCGTTTGTACCAAGACTGCTTTTTCACAAGGGAATACGATGGGTATCCTTGCTCGAGTCTTATAGATCAAGAATTGGAAGCTGTACTTACTAATATGCGCGAAAAGCTGATCTATTCAGCACAAAAAAGTAGACACTCGTTACCCAAAGATTAATCGACTAGGGTTTACTGACCATTCAAAGCCTGTCCACGTTGGGTTGTTCCACCTGCTCCCTGGCTTATATCAGGTACCGCATTGAGTCCACCTGTGAGAAGAAGACCGGAGATTCCTATCTCTGCCTGTCGCAGTGCAATGAGTGACGAGACATATGACTGTGTTGCCTCAAAAAAAGTACGACGTGCTGTCAAAACGCGTAAGAATTCAAATTCTCCCTGACGATAACCTTCATTTGTTAATTCCAGGTTTTCTTTTGCGGAAGGTAAGATCTCTTTCTGAAAACGGTTAACCTGCTGGGCAGCCTGCTGATGATTTCGATAGACCGATGTCAATCGATCACGCAAGTTTAACTCGATCCGTTCTGCATCTTTTAGTGCACGATGATAGTCAGAAGATGCAATTGCGATGTTACCTTCATTCTGATTAAATATCGGCAAAAACACGCCTAATTGTGCATTTACGATTTCACTCCCTGTTTGATAATCGTGTCCGATTCCCACTTGTGTTTGTAGGTTTGGTTTTGCCTGTACCTGTTGTCTTTCGATTTGAGACCACGCGCGTTGAACACGATAGTAGGCTGCTTGCAACTCCGGACTCTTGCTCACTAATTCGTTATAAACAATGTCCCAATCTGAAATGGGAGAAAACTGTTCTTCCAGGTTTCCCGTTAATCGGCCCTGCACCAGATCAGGTAGTCCAATGATATTCACCAATCGTTTCCAGGATGCTTCAAAAGCCAAAACCGCATTTTGCTGAATGATCTGCACTTCATTGAGCTGAATTTTCGATTGTAAGATATCTGCCCGACTCGCCTGTTGCGCTTTAAATAGTTGCTGAGTCACTTTTAGTCCGTCTTCAGCGACTTTAAGCAATTCGTTCGCTAGTTCAATTCTTCGTTGCGCGCCTAAGGTTTCGTAATAGCGTGAACTGACATCGTTCTTAACTCGCATCCGCTGAGCTTCATACTGCCACGACGTTTCCTGAACGTCTTTTTCTGCAACGAGTTCATTTAGTCTGAGTTTATCACCTGTAATGAACGTCTGGGAGATAAAAGCTCCCTGTCGACCCGCTGTTCCCTGATCACCAATTTCGTCACCAAAATATCCCACAATTGGATTAGGTCGTTTACCAACTTGCGTTTGAATACCACATGCTTTACCGACGACAGCAGATGCCTGAGCCAACGTTGGATTATATTCGCTGGCCATCAATTCCAACTCTGTTAGTGAGTAACTTTTCTTCCCCGAACTCCAAGTTGTCCCTTTTTCTTTTGTAGAATCAGGCGGGACTAAAGGGGTATTCAAAGCAACTCGCTCAATTTGTGACTCTGAGGACCGTGTATCCTGGGTTTCGTCGAATTCCTGCCATTCAGATTCCACCAGTTCAATTGCTGGCAGTTTACCAGAATCATTGGGAGCTTTTGTTTTTCTTGCGGTGGTTTTTGCGGCGAGCGGAGGCTGGGGAGATACGATGCCTGATTCTTTTTCAGCATATTGCTCGAAATGTGAACAACTTGAAAAAGAGAAGAGTAAACAAGCGAAAAAAATTAGCCTAACGGCAAAATCAGCAAATCTAACTTGCTTCTGACGACTTCTTTCACTCAAAACACCGAAAAAATCGTAATACAGCTTCGCCATTGCAGTCCTTTGCAAATTCCTGATACGTAAAATAGCTTACTCAGGATATCGACAAAGTGATTGACTGAACTACCATTTAGAATGCTGGAATCAATATGAGTAGTACATATTCATGCCGCACATTATCAGTGAAAACTGTTATGGCTATTAAGGACTTTTGGTAGCTTGGCAAAGATATGTCGGTTTTAAATTGCCTGTCGTTATAATCCACACATCTTTCCAATCTGGATCAGAATAATATCGCCTGATCAGTTTGCGACTGCCGAAAGTTTGGGAAGCAACGTAATTGAACGTCGCATCATTTCTTTGCCTTTTGATTTGATGGAAACATAATAGTTACCCGGAGCTAAGATCTCAGGCGCGTAAATCTGAAAAGTATATCGTAAGTTCTCGCGCGGAACGATTTGTCCAACCCGGGTAACAATTCGTCCATTCTCTTCACAGAAATGACAATCAATCCAGATGTCTTCGTGAGGAGGATTCAGACAGCATTGCACGAGTATTAAATCCCCAACCATGAATTCCGATTTACGATCTGTGAGCCATCCCCCCACCATCCGTGTTCCGACATCAACACTGAGAAATTTGTCTTTTTGTCTCATCACTTGTTCTGGTACCAACATTTCTTCTATTAATTCAGGGGCAACTTCATGCAACGTCATTCGGCCTTCAGCTCGTCTAAGGCCATATAGGTCCAGTCGGTCTTCCACATAAATACTCAGGAACAGAACAACAACAATCCCTGCTCCCCAAGCAGCCGATGACTTCCAAGCTGTAACATGGTGCGGACGTAAACTTTCAATCCTGGCATTCAACTTAAAGAAATACTGTGCCAACCAAACACCTTGGCGATAGAAACGACGGAACTGAGCCGATAACCATCGAACATCCTTTTCCGTAAGAAAACAAAAATAAATTGAAATCGAAATCATAGGGAAGATATATAATCCAAGTGAAAACAGCGTTCCGATGTGAAAAGCCGCTCCCAAACCTAATCCAACAATTCGGCCCCACTTTTGCCAGACGATAAACACAAACACGATTTCCCAGACAAGTGCAACGTAAGACATGACTGAAAAGACGATGGGATACATCGTCAGGAAATCCCCCATAGGATGTGGATTATTATAGCGTGACATTGCCCAATAACTGATTTGGTCTCCTTCGAGATATCCAGGAGTATGAAGCTTTGTCATAGCAGCTCCAAAATAAACCACCCCAATAAGAATCTGCATCAGTCTTTGTGGCCATATCTCAAATCGAGGAAGTTCATATTTTGTATACTGTGGTAACGATCGGTTTTGTCGCCTCCCTTTCAACCAACTATCAACTGACCAGATGGCACCACAATTGGATAGGGAAAGTAAAAACAAGACATGTGAAGCAATGACAGAATACTTCGTTGCCATACTGATACAATCCATGAAACAGAAATATGTATATAGCACGACAGAAGCGATCAGGGAAAATCGGGTCATCCAGCCAATGCTGCTACAAATCAGAAAAAATCCCAGTGCTGCAAATAGTCCAACAACAACACTGCCTGGAAGGACTGGAAGAAAATCATAATAGCGAAAGATATCTGCCAGGGGAGCTGGAGCTCCATCGCTTGAAAACAATTCTCTTGAATACCTCCATCTGGTACACACAGTTCCAAATAAGATGAGAGGAACTAATATGCGTACAATGGCCAATCCAAAGGGTATTTCTTTTGCAAAAAAGAATCGATGAAAGCGATTCCGAATGGAATTTTGTTGCGTTGGAATCAATTCTTTAGCATCCATGCTTGAAATCCTGTTTGATCTGACGACTCAAAAACCAACTGAAGTTGTAAAACAACAAACCGAAAGTAAATCGTTCTTAATTCCCCACGGGCGAAGCGAGATGAATGGGAACGTCGGGATCATGTTGCGGTCCCTGGGGCTCAATACGACTACCCACTGTTCCAGCAAAAAAAGGACGCCCTCGACTCATATCTGCAGTCAACCGAGGATTATCATTGATTTGTAAAAATCGCTGTCTGGTCAGCCAGGGCACATAAGTTTGCGCGACAATGCCCTCCGGTGTAATTACTTTGCGTAAACGATAATAATTTTTAAAATCCTTGGGCTCTTCATAACGCTTGTCCCAGACAGAATCCGGTAAGTTATATTTCTTACACCAGGCTTCCTCAATACACAAAATTCGAAGCATGGGCTCATGCTCGGTTTTATCGAGTGTATTCATTGCCATTCTCAACCAGGCATCACCGGTCGTATCGTAATGCCGTCGCCCCAAATCACCATAGGGTTTATAATCTCCCCACGGCCCCGGTGACAATTCATAATATTTCCCGCTTACCCCTTCCCCAACGATGTGGGTGCGAATCGAATAAGCAGACCAGCCGCAGAACATATCCCAGACAATATAATACATAGCGGGATGCTGGGCTGTTCTATAGGAAAAGGTGTGGCAAAAGATGCCAAACATTAAAACACCCAGATAACCGATAATGGTTAGACATGCTAATCCACGTTTGAATAATCGCATCAAAGTAGCCTTCCCTGGCGTAACAATGAGATCAGAAATTCAAAAAACCGTTGAAAGAGGCTAGAAATGGTACATAAACGCTAATTGCATCAATGGAAATCCCCAGCTCTCTTTTGTGAGAGGCAAATATCGCCGATCTCTCAAAATAGGTCAATAGCAACCTCTATGTCCGATTTATGCTCGTAATAGAGGCCAATAGTGACTGAAACGAGAAAACAGAAAAATTCGAGTCGCAGTTACATCAGTTGAATTTTTAGAGCGATTACCAGGACAAAAACCTGCAAGCTAAGAGGAAACACCAGCTTCGGAGCCAGTTTTGATCGGAATCTGCCGAGGCTTTTCTGTAGCAGACTTATCTAGTAAAACGTTCAAAATACCATTCTGTACCGACGCGGTAACCTTATCTGGATCGACGGCAACAGGCATGGGAACAGACCGTCGAAACTGCCCTGCAGGTCGTTCACTCAATCGAACGGTTTGGCCGGACGTCGTGATTGTTCCCGTATTTCGTGTGCCTGCAATCGTTAGCATATTTCCAGCCAGAGTGATATTGATTTCCTCAGCTGCTACGCCTGGTAAATCAAACTGAACTTGAAATTGCTCTTCTAGTTCGAGAATATCTACGCGGGGTATCCAAACTGACTCACTTCCAAATAAACCGAGCTTATCCAATGCGCGTTCCCCTTGTTCAACGGCAACTCCCAGCAATTTGTCGAATTCGGATCGTAATCGCTCAATCGAAGTATTCACTCCTGATGAATCACTTTTTTTATCATGCTCAGCCCGCGGCTGTTCCCCTGTTTCCTCTTCGGTAGAAACATGAACTGGTTCGGCTTGATTCTCATCTGATTCCATCACAAATCTCCTCTTGATAGCGAATGCACTGAAAATTAGAGCTTAAATGTTGGTGCTATTCTTTCACAAGTTTCTTCACTCTTGAAGAATAATATACCGCCTTCATTGTCTCATATCTTATTCGAACTACTAGCAGAAATATTGAAAATTTCTGGCCAACTTTTCAACATCGAAACATCATCAGAATGAATTCTCTCGAAAAAGCTACAGGTAAGATCGATGGCAATTGATCATTTGATGATAACAAAAGACTGACCGAAAAATAGTATTTTCCAGTTTCGTCCAAGAGACTAATTTTCTTGGTCAACAGAACATGAATTAGCTGCAGTCACTTCATCACCTTGTCTCTGTTGTTGATCAGAAACAGAGCAACCGCCACAGTGTGAGCAACCTTCAACTCCTTCAAGATTAGACAAGCCCCCACAGGACCCTTTGATACAACGATTACTGACGATGACACCCACTGCCATTCCCAGGAAAGCAAGGACAAAAATACCAAGTGCAAGCAAGATTGTGGCCATCATGATTCGTTTTCCTCTCCCAACAATTTCTGCCAGCGTGGGGAATATCGTTCTGTAAAACCATTTTCCTCTTTTACAATAAAGTAAGCAGCGATCTTCCGCTCTTTAGCCCAATTATACCCCTCATCGGGGCCTAATACCATCAGGCATGTTGCAAGTGCATCACAGTTCATACAAGTTTCTCCGACAACCGTGACAGAGGCCAGAGAATGTTCCACAGGATAACCTGTACGGGGATCAATGGTATGAGAAAACGTTTTACCATCCACTTCAAAAAAATTACGATAATTGCCCGAAGTAGCCATCGACAGATTGGAAAGTGGAACAACTTTTTGGATTGTGCGTGTTTCACTAATTGGTTTTTCAATTCCCACTTTCCAGGGAACTTGTTTTTGATTCACACCTTTAGCCCGCATCTCCCCACCAATTTCGACCAGATAGTTTTCGATGAATTGTGAGTCAAGATATTTTGCAACAATATCTACAGCGTACCCTTTTGCAATTGCCGAGAGGTCAAGGTAGACATTGGGTATTAACTTCTTCAACGCAGCTTCATCATGTTGTAATTCAATGTACTGATAACCCACTTTCTTTTTCGTCGCTAATATCTGAGTGGATTCTGGTAATGCTTTTTTACCTGGAACGGGACCAAAGTGCCACAGGTTGACTAGAGGACCTACCGTCATATCAAAGGCGCCTGCACTCTCTTTACTTAAGTTGAGGCCTGCTTCAACGACTTTTAATACCGATGGAGAAACTTCAAACCATTGATCGGATTGCGATTGATTGAATCGGGATAACTCAGATGTCTCGATGTAAGTTGACATCTGAGCGTTGACGTTTTCTAAAAGTTGATCTACTTCTTGTTTAAGCAGATCGGCATTAACCTGATCCACAGGCATAGTGCAGATCGTGATATGGTAAGACGTCCCCATTGTGGGGCCCTGAAACTGCTGCTTACTCAGTGAGTCTGCAGTAGAATCAGACTGGTCAGTTTGACATGCCGTGGCAGGAAAGATCAACAGCAGTAAAACGGCAACGCGCAGAAACAGTTTGTGGCGGCGACTAGCCAAAGTCATCATAGCGGATATTCTCAGGCTCGACTCCTAAGTCATCCAGCATATTCCGAACGGCAGACAACATCATTGGAGGTCCACAGATATAGTATTCACAGTCCTCGGGTGCAGGATGTTTACTTAAATACTCATCCAATAACACTTGGTGAATAAAACCTTGTAGACCATCCCAGTTGTCTTCTGGAACCGGATCAGACAAGGCAACGTGCATTTTGAAATTGGGGAACTTCTCTTCGAGAGCTCGGAACTCATCTTCGTAAAACATTTCCCGTAAGCTACGAGCACCGTACCAATACGACACTTTTCGGTTCGTTTCACGTTCTTTGAAGAGCTCATAGATATGTGATCGTAGAGGAGCCATACCGGCTCCCCCACCGATATAGATCATTTCCGCCTCTGTTTCCTGGATGAAAAATTCTCCATACGGACCGGAGATCGTAACTTCATCACCCGGTTTTAAGTCGAAGATATAGGAAGACATTTTACCAGGAGGTGTGCCTTCTGGTGAACGGGGAGGTGGAGACGCAACACGCACATTCAGCATGATGATTCCCTTTTCCCCCGGGTAATTGGCCATGGAATAGGCGCGAATTACTTCTTCATCTACTTTAGATTCAAATCGCCATAAGTTGAAATTATCCCAGTCTTCCTTGTATTCTTCAGGAATATCGAAGTCACTATATTTAATATGGTGTGGCGGTGCTTCAATCTGAATAAATCCGCCCGCCTTGAAGTCCACATCTTCACCAGCAGGCAATTCGAGAACAAGTTCTTTAATAAAGGTTGCAACGTTGTCGTTGGATCTGACTTTACAAACCCACTTCTTAGTTTCGAAGACCTCTGGTGGGACTTCGATTTCCATACTGCTCTTTACAGGCACCTGACAGGATAAACGACAGCCTTCGCGTACTTCCCGATTATTAAAATGGGAACGTTCCGTCGGTAAGATATCTCCTCCACCTTCCAGAACTTTGACTTCACATTGAGCACAAGTTCCACCACCACCACAGGCCGAAGAGACGAAAATCTGATTTTCGGCAAGTGCGTTCAGTAATTTACCACCAACGGGGACTTCAATCTGCTTCTGTTCGTTAACCGTGATTGTGACATTACCAGAGGCAACCAGTTTCGACTTTGCAACCAAGATGATGGCAACCAGGGCTATGACAATGCCCGTAAACATAACAACGCCGAACAGAATTTCTATAACCATGATAAAACGTTGACCGCTCTAAAAAATAGAAGTAGTTAAAAGACTTATAATTGGATTCCAGAAAACGCCATGAAGGCCATCGCCATCAATCCTACGGTAATGAATGTGATCCCTAATCCCTGTAATCCGAGTGGGACATCGCTGTACTTCATTTTTTCGCGAATTCCAGCCAATGCCATAATCGCTAGAGCCCAGCCTACACCTGATCCAAAGCCGAAAACACAACTTTCAGGGAAGTTATAATCACGTTCGACCATGAACAATGTGCCTCCCAAAATCGCACAGTTTACAGTAATCAAAGGCAGGAAAATTCCCAACGTGTTATACAAAGCAGGAAAAAACCGATCCAAAGTCATTTCCAGAATCTGAACCATGGCAGCTATCACGCCGATATAGCAGATCAATCCCACAAATGTAAGATCTACATTGGGATATCCAGCCCAGGCTAAAGCTCCTTTTTTCAGGAGGTGTTGATAGATCACATTATTTACGGGTACTGTAATCGTCTGAATCACGATAACAGCAATCCCCAAACCAATGGCGGTTTTAACATTCTTGGAAACGGCCAAAAAGGTACACATTCCCAAAAAGAAAGCCAAAGCCAGATTCTCAATGAACAAGCATTTTATAAACAGGCTCAGATAATGTTCAAACATGTTATGCCTCCTCCATTTGATCGGTTTTCCAAACTCTCAAAATCCAAATGAAAATACCGATAATAAAAAACGCGCTCGGAGGTAATAACATCAAACCATTGGCCTCATACCAACCACCATCGCGACTTAGTTTTAATAATGGGATTCCAAATAAGCTGCCTGATCCAAACAGTTCCCGAAAGAAGGCCACGATCATTAAAATGAGGCTATAACCTAAACCATTTCCCAGCCCATCCAGAAAACTGATACCGGGCTCATTTTTCATAGCAAAACCTTCTGCGCGCCCCATCACAATACAGTTGGTGATAATCAACCCTACAAATACTGAAAGCTGTTTGCTGATTCCAAATGCGAATGCCTTTAGAAACTGATCTACCAGGATCACCAACGAAGCAATAATTGTCATTTGGACGATAATTCGAATGCTGCTAGGAATCTGTAATCTGATAGAAGCCACCGCGGCATTGGAGCAGGCAGTCACCAAAATCACTGCGATACTCATAACGAGTGCTGTCTCCATTTTGGTGGTTACAGCCAAAGCAGAACAAATTCCGAGAATTTGTAAAGCAATGGGGTTATTATTGAAAATCGGTCCTGTCAGAACCTCTTTTTGTTTTGAATTCATTCTATTTTTCTCCCTGTTCTCGAATACTTTCGAGATAAGGTCTAAATCCTAAATTTCCAAGCCAGAAATCCAGTAGGTGGGTCACACCACGTGAGGTAATCGTTGCCCCGGAGAGTCCATCCACTTCATGTATGGCATTCTTAGAATCTGGAACCACTGTCCCCTTAATAACTTCAATCTCAGGTTCGAAGTCTTTGCCGTAGGCTTCTTTGCCTTTCCAAAGTGCTTTCCATTTGGGATTATCAACTTCTCCACCTAATCCAGGTGTTTCCCCATGTTCGTAAAACGTCAAGCCGGCTATTGTGTTTAAATTGGTATCTAAAGCCAGGAACCCCCATAAAGTCGACCAGAGTCCTTTTCCTCTGACGGGAAGCACGTACTGCGACAGCTTGCCATTTTCGTCGTTGATCAAATAGACCCAGGAATAATTCTCGCGGCGTTTGATTCCAGCTAAATCTTCAGCCGAAGGGATTTCCATACTCATCTTTGGGTTATCAGCCGCCGCTTTTTGATCGTACTCCTGAGGATTAGGAAATAATTCCTTATCATCGGTAACAACTTTTCCTGTGTTGAGATCCACGATGATACCCTTGACCCGCTCATCGTAAACTTTACTGATCTCATTAGCAGCAGCATCGGGATTGATCAATCCTGCTGCGGAAAGGATATTTTTCTTACGCTCATTCTCTTTATTCAAATCCTGACGACTGCGTAAACCTACAGCAGCACCGGATACGAGAATTGAACAGACTACGCATAACGCAGCCGACACCATAAATGTGAAACCAATTGAATCACGCGACATTTCGCGCCAACCTTCTTTTAATGTTTGCTTGAACCACATAGAAGTCAATCAGAGGCGCGAAGACATTTCCAAACAAAATTGCCAACATAATCCCCTCTGGATACGCTGGATTGATGACCCGAATCAGGATCGTCATTCCACCAATTAAAATTCCATAGACCCATCGCCCTGTATCAGTCATCGCTGCTGAAACCGGATCTGTGGCCATATAGACCAGACCAAAGGCCAGCCCTCCTACAACTAAATGCCATTGAGGTGGCATCGAGAACATCGCATTTGTGTTACTGCCAATTAACCAAAGCAGAACAGAAAGCCCCATCGATCCGGCCAAAACTCCTGCCATCACCCGCCAGGAACCAATGCCTGCCAGTATCAGAAAGATAGCACCTAACAGGCAAGCAAAGGTCGAGGTCTCTCCCATCGATCCTTGAATCTGCCCCATAAAGGCCTGCATCCAGCTAATCCCCAAACCACCGTCGGCGACAGGGTTCGTTATGGATTTCATTCCAACTTCAGGACTTGCGACAGCTAACTGACCGAGTGAAGTAGCACCACTGAAGCCATCCACGGCAGTCCAGACAGTATCACCCACAATCTGAGCGGGATAAGCGAAATAAAGAAATGCACGAGCGGTTAACGCTGGATTCAAAAAGTTCTTACCAGTCCCCCCAAATATTTCTTTACCAACCACAACTCCAAACGAGATTCCTATGGCGACTTGCCAAAGTGGAATTGTGGGTGGCAGCGATAAGGGAAAGAGCATCCCAGTTACGAGGAAGCCTTCATTGATTTCATGACGTCGGATGATGCAAAAGAGGCCTTCCCACATCCCACCAACGGCCATACATACGATGTAGACTGGGAAGAAGTAAAGCGCACCATGTAACAGGTTAGAAAGCATGCTGTTAGCATCCGGGATGACTCCCAGAGAGGCCATTACAGTTCCGCGCCAACCAGGAACAGATTCTATGCCCATGGTACTCATCGCAGCGTTGGCTTGATAACCGGTATTGTAAAGAGCCATGAAGACACAGGGAAGCAAAGCCACGATCACCATGCTCATCATGCGTTTCAGGTCAATCGAATCACGCACATGAGAAGCTTCATTTGTCACTTCACCCGGAGTATAGAGGAATGTATCATTCGCCTCATAAAGTGGGTAAAGCTTCTCGAACTTCCCTCCTTTATCAAAAAGAGGGTGCACCTTATCAAGAAGATTTCGTAACGGCTTCATTTCGTAGTTTATCTTTCTTGTGTGATGCCCTTCCGATACATGGTAAGCCAAGTAATTGTCGACTTTAACTTATATCGGTTATCATCTGAAACAAACTTGTTTGAAGATGAAAATCAGGGCTAACAACTTTTATCTATCAGGCTAATGACAGCACAGTTGAACGCATCGTATTTAAAAAATCTCCCTATTTCAAAGAGGGAGAACATCTATAAAATTAACCTTCAATTTCTATCTTTGTCAGGTTTTTACGCAATAGTGATCCGTAGTTATATTTCCCGGGACACACAAAGGTGCATAACGATAAGTCTTCTTCATCAAGTTCCAGGCATCCCAACTCTTTTGCCTGTTCTGTATCTTCGGTAATCAAGGCACGCAACAGGAACGTAGGTAAAATATCCAACGGCATGACTTTTTCATAAGTTCCAATCGGAATCATGGCCCGTTTACTACCTTCTGTGGAAGTGGTAAAAGGGAACTTTTTCCCCTGTCCCAACCAGGAAGAAATAAATACCGGAACGACAGAGAACTTATTGAAACCAGGTCCCATCCATCCGAGAAAGTCGCGATGATTGCCCTCTTTTAATCCCGTTACCTGCGAGGCATAACGGCCTAAATATGCAAAAGGACCTTCGCCAGTCCGCCCCGAAAGCGCTGAACCCGAAACTAACCGATTTTCGCCTTCTTCAAGATTTCCATCTGTCAAGTCAGCGAGACTGGCCCCCAGAATCGTTTTCACTAACTTTGGACTTTTAACCGCAGGACCCGCAATCGAAATAACACGTTCTACGGAGAGCTTACCTGTAGTAAACAACTTGCCGATGGCAATCACGTCTTGATAATTGATATTCCAAACTGTTTTTTTCTCGCTGACCGGATCAAGAAAATGAACATGTGTCCCCACGAGCCCCGCGGGATGCGGACCGCCAAATTCCTCAACTGTAACAAAATCAAGATCGCAACCAGGTAAATTTGTTCCCGGCGCCTTGCAAAGAAATAGCTTTCCGTCGGTTAAAGTCTTCAATAACTGCAATCCCTGTGAGAAAGCGCGAGGTTCTTCACTAAGAATGACTTCCGGAGGTGGTGCTAAGGGATTTGTATCGATCGCAGTCACAAAAATAGAATGTGGTATTGATCCCGGAGCAGGCACACGACTAAAGGGGCGTGTTCTCAAACTTGACCACAAACCAGAATTCAACAAGTTCTCTTGAACTTGTTCGCGTGTCAGATTCGCCAGTTCTTCATCACCATAAGAGGCAAATGTTTCTTCATCAGTTCCCTGGACTTCAAGCACCATACTCTGAAAGGCGCGTTTGGCACCTCGATTGATTTCCGTTACTTTCCCGCCAACTGGAGAAGTATATATCACACCTTCCGTTTTTTTGTCGCTGAAAAGCATCTGACCTTTTTTGACCGTATCACCGATTTCAACAGCCAATGTGGGCTTCATGCCAATATAATCAGGACCAATCAGAGCAATCGATCGAATTTCTGGCCCCTGTTCGATCAGAGCGGAAGGCTCACCCGAAATAGGCAGATCCAACCCTTTTTTAATTGTAATCATTGAATTATGAACCTGAAAATAACGAGTTTTTCAGAAAAACTCGCTTGAAGAGGTTTATTAAGCTATCTGGATGCTGCCCGCAATACACACGCATCCTTGCTATTTCCATTTTAGGCATGGAAGCACAAATACCCAAGATTTCGCGGCTATTTTACACAGATCCCCCTTTTTTTGTAGTCAAAGCGAGGCACAAATTGAATCATTTTCCATTCTGTTTCAAAAAAATGGCTTCGTGCCACCAATGACTTAATCATTCAAGAATTAATGATCTTGTATTCACAGTATAGTAGCATAACCTTATCGATCTCCCCAAGAAGGAATTACCTCTTTAATGTTGCCATGATTCCCCCTCTGCTCCCATGCGATCATTCAAATACAAGTGCCAATGAAAAAAGCCACCTGAAGAGGAAATGCCTTTCAGGTGGCTCAATGACTTGGTAACCAGACCTTATTTCTTCTTTGAGAGATCCAGCAGCTTCACATTTTTATACCAAACTTTATGACCGTGATCCTGAAATCCAAGATATCCCTTTCTAGGAAAGTCTTTCACAGCAGTCTTAAACTTATGCTTTGAACCGTCCAGCCTTTTTCCTGGTTGAGTCCACTCATCCGCATCCAGACTGGCAACAACTTTTCCATTCACGGCGACACTAATATGTGGCCCCTGGCAGGTGATCTCAATACTGGTCCATTCACCGGGTGCACTTGCCCGGTTCTCTGCTGGAGCAACAAGGTCATAGATCGCTCCAAAATCATGCATACCAGTCCCTTTCCCACTCAGAATCTGAGCCTCAAACCCAGTCTGAACCGGGTCTTTCAAATTACCAATGCGAAAGAAAATTCCTGAGTTGCATTCTTTAGGCATTTTTACATCGCATTTGAATTTAAAATCACTAAACGCCTTGTCGTAAACGATTAGATAACCACCTGATTTATAGGGAACCAGAGCCCCATCTTCGATGGGAGCCGCGATCGGCTTGCCGTTATTACATTTCCATCCTGCATAGTTTTTCCCGTTAAACAGCAACTTCCAACCAGCGGCTTTCTCAGCAGCAGAAAGTTTATTATCAGTGGCAGAAACACTACCACCCGCCAAATCCAGTTTCGCGAGTTTCTTATTTGCTGCTCTTTCTGCTTTTTCGAGAACACTCGCGAGCGTGACCTCAGCGCCTCCCTGACGCTTACTTTCGTCGGCGGCTTCCATGAAGCTATAGATCTCCAGTGTTTCCTCTTCACTCACAGGTGGTTTACCCGAACGGAAAAATTTGACAATTTCGACCAGCAAAGGCTTGTAGCCGTCGTAGCCACCAACTGCCACTTCCCCGTTCTCGCCAACAGCTGTTCCGCCATACCCCTTGGGAGCCCCCTTGCGTACACCAGAGAATTGTCCCACTCTTCCCCCGGCCCATCGTCCGACGACCTCATCACGAT
This sequence comes from Gimesia aquarii, assembly GCF_007748195.1. Classification (NCBI taxonomy): domain Bacteria; kingdom Pseudomonadati; phylum Planctomycetota; class Planctomycetia; order Planctomycetales; family Planctomycetaceae; genus Gimesia; species Gimesia aquarii. Next base: position 713,353 of record NZ_CP037920.1, on the reverse strand, counting down.
CAGCATTGCTGACTGTCCTTTTAACTGACTGGCAGCCTGGCCCCATCACAGTAAACAAAGTTTCTACACCATGAATTCCATACCAGAAGAGACTGGGATGTGTTTTCTCTAAAGAACAAGGGCTATGCGTACTGCATTTAGTAATCTTTCCCTCTTTACCATTTCTCAGACGCTGTGCCCCTTTCGAAAAACGAAGAGAAGATGAGGAAAACATGGGAGTGTTATATTTGCGCGAAAGTTCAAACAAGGCAACGGCATCAGTAAGTGAACCGGCAATGGGCTTATCAATAAAGACTGGTTTACCCGCTTGAAATACAGGAATCGCTTGCTCTAAATGGGGACGCCCGTCGTTAGTTTCCAGAAAAACTACGTCTACTTTCTTAAGTAGGTCGTCAATGGAACCAACAATCTCGACCCCCATTTTTTTGACTTCTTCCGTATATTTTGGAACACGAGATACACTGGATTCAATATCGGGGCTCCCCTTCGGATAGGCAGCAACTATCCGCACACCGGCCAGTTCTCCCTCAGGAGTTCCGGTATTAAGCATTTTCGTGAAAGCGATTGCATGGGAAGTATCGAGACCAATGATGCCTGCCTTTAATTCTTTTTTGGCCTCTGCAGCCATCAAAGAACTGTTAAACGCCACTGATAGTACCAATAACAAAAGAGTTGTCAGGCTGAATAGCCGTTTCAAAAGTCCCGAGTTCATAATGATCCTCAATCAAGTGTGACAGGTAAGCAAGCAGGAAACTGGCAGGAAAAGCAATACCCTTTAAACAACGGAAGAATCGCTTTGGTTTCCTTATGAATGTTTATAAATTCGATTATTGCAGACTCCGATTACGAAATGCAATCAAACAAAGGCTTTGAGTCTGAAATTTCGAGTAACCGAGAGTAAAAAAATTTGAACCATCGCTAAAAGTCTTACTAAAAAACGACTTGAGACGTTTAATTCAATAAAAGATTAAAAGAAATCACATCAAAAAACATGTATTAGGGAGTTCTTGTTTTCAATTGAAGCTACTTGTTCAACATCAATCTGAGTAATCCTTCCCATTCAGACTATCAACTACTGAGTGCTGCCAATCAAGTAGACCTGCTTTCATCTTCCGAAATCGCTTGGGGTCAACTTTCGAAAGATCTTTTTTCTCAGAATGGTCTTGAGCGAGATTATAAAGCGTATATTGAGGCTGATTCTCTTTAGAAATCATTTTTAATAATTTATAATCACCATCAATCCAAGCTGCTGCTCCTGGTAAGTCGTCCTTTGAGTACTTTGTTTTTAGACTGGCAGCCCCCGCATCGGGAACTGGGCCTTCAGGATTCGGTTTTTCTGGCGTCTGTTGTTGTTTTAGTTTAAGCAATATTTCTGTACTACGTTTGGGATGTCCTTTAGCAGGATAGGTCCAGAATCCCATTGGCTTGGAACGAGACGTCATTTGTCCTTCTATCAGCGGCAAAAGGCTGACACCATCTAAATGAGGTTGATGTGAAACCTTCGCTCCGGTAACAGCCAGAACAGTTGGATAAATATCGATAGTCCCACAGGGTACATTGGTAACTTCCGGTTTTTGAATTTGGGCAGGCCACTCGATGATTGAAGGCACACGAATGCCTCCCTCCCAGAGATTCCCCTTCCACCCGGCAAGTCCTCCCGTAGCTTGTGAACGAGAGTCTTCTTTTTTAAATCGAGGAGGACGAGGCCCATTGTCACTGGTAAACCAGAGAAGTGTGTTTTCTGCTAACCCTAAATCTCTTAACTGTCGACGTAAATACCCCATGGCTCGATCGACGCCGGTAATCTCGCCAAAATAGTTTTGAAAATCTGCTGACTGGTTCTGATAAAGATCTTTTAATTCGGAAGTCGCTTCATGAGGTGTATGAGGATTTCCAAACCAGATTACAGCAAGGAAGGGCTTCTCCTTCATCTTTGATTGTTTGATAAACTCAAGCGCGGCATCAACGGTTACACGTGAACTCTCCCCTTTCAACTGAGTCACAGTTCCATTGTGACTCATATAAGGGTCGTTTTCATAAAAATTCGGACTTGAAACCCACTCATCAAAACCGCTGTTTCCAGGGGACACGGGACTATTCGCCTGCACTGATCCCAGATGCCACTTGCCAAAGTGTCCTGTCGTATATCCTGCTGACTTGACGGCTTCCGCGACTGTCACTTCCTGTGGCCTGAGTGTGTGCCCCCAACTGAAACAAGCAAATCGATTGGGATGTCTTCCTGTGAGAAAGCTCCCTCGTGTTGGCGAACAGACAGGAGCCGCGGCATAAAACCGATCAAAGCGAAGCCCACTGGCAGCCATATCATCAAGATGGGGAGTTTTGAGGATCGAGTGACCATTGAAACTGGTTTCACCCCAACCTTGATCGTCGGTCATACAAAGAATGATATTCGGACGGCTGGCTTGCCTTTGAACTGCACCTACAGAATGTGTGGCACTGCTTATGCAAAAACAACAAAACAAAATGACGACAAAAACTCTACCATGAAAATTCATATCATGCCTCTGATTTGAAAGACATCAGTGAGAAGTAACCATATAACCAATCCGCTCTATCCTGTTCCAATTTGAAGGGGGCGCCAAGGAATTTCACTCTCGCTTGTTGATTTTCCAGGAAGTTCTTCCATATTATTTGACAGATTGCTGAAAGCTCATACGAAGTTTATTTTCTACTACTAGCCAGATTCGATAAAAAACCTTAAGTTCGGTTCAAAATGCCCTAAAGCGGCTTCTGTTTTGTAAGCTGATTGATTGCATCAATCTCACCTGCTCGACTATACTTCTGGATGACGTCCTGATCTTCCTCTGTACTGACGTCGATTGACTGCCATCGAACCAACAAATGCACATCGACATCATCAAACACTGAGGGATCTCTTTATCTCAATCGCTAGGCATGATTTTCAATTTCAATAAATCAGTACAACAAATTACATCAGAGGAACAACTTGCCAAATGAAACCGACAAAACACAATGCACCTTATTTTGTCGGTGTTGATATTGGTGGTACAAATATCAAGGTTGGCGTTGTAGATGACTCTGGACAAACTCTCGCGTTTTGCAAAACTAAAACCGAAGTAGTCAAAGGAGTTGACGTCGGTATACAAAACCTTTACCACGCGATTCAGGACGTTTTGTCAGACTGTAATTTTACGATGGACGATGTCAAAGCGATTGGAATTGCCACACCAGGTACGATGGATATTCCAGGTGGAAAACTGGTAGATCCTCCCAATCTACCAACATGGAAAGATTTTCCTATCCGGCAGGTCATCTGTGATCATTACTCAGGTAAAAAAACGATACTTCAAAACGATGCCAATGCAGCCGCCTATGGAGAATACTGGGTGGGAGGTGCCCAGCATGCACAGAGCCTGGTTTTCTGGACGTTGGGTACTGGAATTGGCTGTGGTATCATTATCGATGAGATGATCATTGAAGGTCGACATTCACATGGAGGTGAATGCGGTCATATGATTATTCAAATGACAAATGGACGCTTGTGTGATTCGGGCCAATATGGAACGCTCGAAGCATATGCAGGAGCTAAGTCTCTGGTACGTCGTTGTCAGGAGGAACTCGATTCGGGACGTGCTTCCAGCTTGAATGAACGATTGCAAGAAGGAATCAAACTGACACCACTATTAATTGCACAGGAAGCAGAACAAAATGATGAACTATCAAACGAACTGATTATGGATTCAGCCATGTATCTGGGCGTGGGAACAACCACTTTGATGCATACCATTGATCCTGATATGGTTCTGTTTGGCGGTGCTGCAACATTTGGAGGCAAGGACTCCACATTAGGTCAGCGTTTTATGAATCGAATTCGCGAAGAAGTCAAAATCCGCGCGTTTAGCGTCCCCTATGAAAATACAATCATTGACTTTGCAACTCTCGGATCTGACGCAGGTTATATCGGTGCAGCCGGTTGCGCTCGACGGGCCAGCCTGAAAACCGAGTTGCAATAAACGTCAATTTTCCCAGGCTATTTTGCCCGGACCCTTTATTAAATAAGAAAAATGAGATTCACTCAATGGCAACTGAGACACGTTTAATTCGTAACTTTTCGATCGTAGCACACATCGATCACGGAAAGAGTACACTCGCTGATCAATTACTTCTGAAGACTGGTGCAATCACTGCCAGAGAATTCAAAGCTCAAATTCTGGACGATTTACAAATTGAACAAGAGCGTGGTATTACTGTCAAAGCCCGTACGGTCGCCATTTATTATGAGTACAAGGGAGAAACCTACGAATTGAATCTCATTGATACTCCCGGACATGTGGATTTTCACTATGAGGTTTCCCGTAGCCTGGCAGCCTGTGAAGGCGCTCTGTTATTAGTCGATGCCTTTCAAGGGGTGCAGGCACAAACTGTCGCGAATGCTTATGCAGCCATTAATTCAGATTTGGCAATCATCCCCGTTGTTAACAAAATTGATTTACCAGTAACGCGCATTGATGAAGTTCTCGAAGAAGTCGAAACGGTTATCGGTCTGGATCCCACAGAAGCCTTGATGGTCAGTGCGAAAAATGGAATCGGTATTGACGAAGTACTAGACGCGATTGTTGAACGTATTGAACCTCCCAAAGGTAAAGCCGACGCCCCCCTGCGAGCACTTGTCTTCGATAGTAAATACGACCACTATCGCGGTGTTGTTACCTACGTTCGTATCATAGAGGGCACAATTGAAAAAGGGCAAACCGTTGTCTTAATGCGTGGTGGTGCAAAGCTCGACATTATAGAAATTGGTCAATTTACACCTCAGATGACGGTCGCGAAATCACTTGGCCCCGGGCAAGTAGGTTACCTGGTCAGTGGTGCCAAAGAACTGAGCCATGTGCATGTGGGCGACACGATTGCTAATCCGAAAGACCTGCCACCAGAACCGTTACCGGGATACCAAAAACCACAGCAAATGGTCTTCTGTGGTATGTATCCAATTGAAGCTACAGACTTCGAAAAGTTGCGTGAAGAGTTACAAAAGCTCAGTTTAAATGACGCCAGCTTCAGTTTTGTTCCTGAAACGAGTGATGCCCTGGGTTTTGGCTTCCGCTGTGGTTTCCTGGGGATGCTGCATATGGAAATCATTCAGCAAAGACTGGAACAGGAATTTAATATTGATCTGTTGCAAACTGCGCCAAACGTGACCTATGAAATCTTAGAACGAAATGGGGACATTTTACATATCGATAACCCACAAACGGTTCCCGATGCCAGTAGGATTGAGGAATTCCGTGAGCCGATCGCTCTAGTGACATTCATCTTGCCAGCAGAAAGTATCGGCACCATTATGCAGTTATGCGCAGACCGCCGAGGAATTTATAAAAATACGGAGTACCTGGGTACTAATCGTGCACAACTGGTTTATGAATTACCTTTGGCGGAAATTGTGTATGACATGTATGACCGACTCAAAAGCGCCACGCGCGGTTATGGAACAATGGATTATGAAATCATTGGATTCCGCCCAGCAGATCTGGTGAAAATGGATATCCTCGTAAAATCGGAAAAGGTCGATGCTCTTTCCACAATTGTCCACCGCACACAATCGGAACGCAGAGGTCGTGCCTTAGTAAAACGTCTGAAAGAAGAAATCTCTAAACATCAATTTGAAATCCCAGTTCAGGCAGCCATCGGTGGAAAGATTATTGCGCGAGAAACCATTAAAGCATTGCGTAAAAATGTAACTGCGAAATGTTATGGAGGCGACATTACCAGAAAACGAAAACTGTGGGAGAAGCAGAAAGAAGGTAAAAAACGTCTTAAACAATTTGGTCAAGTCGAAATTCCACAGAAAGCATTCCTGGCAGTCCTCGATGCGACTAAGGATGAATAACTAAAATCTAATGTTGCTCAAACAGTATGCCGGAACAAAAAGCAAGCAACACTATTGCCGTGCGTTATTCAACCTTCTCAAGTAATTCTTCCAACTCTGTTGTGCAAGCTTTCATCGAAATGACAGCCTGTTGAAAATTTGTATGCAATGAAGCGTTGGGAGCATCCACTGCAAATTGATCAGTCGCCTGACGCAGCTTCCTCATTTTTTTTCGCAGCATTTTAAGATAGGCGTCAAGATCATCTACACGCGTTTCCAGAGCCCTTGATGTATCGAACACAGCACGAGTGATATTCATCAGCTCCGGAAAATCATCGATCTCGTCACTATGTTTGACGAAAGTACGTACCATCCAGGCATGAGCCAATAAAATCTGACAACGATCAACGACTTCTTGTTTGCTATAGGACATTAACGTAGAGGTATCTTGAATTCGAGCAACAACTATTCTGCGACATACACTTGCGAGTTACTGGGGCTCCGAAACAATCAATACATTATTGTAGTCGGGTACACCGAGATTCCAAGTCGAATGAAGCTGATCGGTGTATCAGGATACCATACTATCGCACATCCAATTTAACCATAGCGGCTTTAAAGCGATGATACGAGATCCAAACAGGCCTGGAGACGCTACAATAAACCTGGATACAGGCTAAATCGCATGAGTGAAATCGTCACCACGATAATATTCGTAAAACAGTCGACCAATTTCATCACTTAAACGAGAGAGATATTCTTTCTTGAACTTGGAAAAGGTGACTTCCGAAGTTGCTCTGGGAGCACGGAGCGGATAAGTAGAAGTAATTTCCTTGCTGTAAAGTTTTTCACCTTCCCCGTCCTCGTCCATTTCATAAACGGTCACCATTCCTTCCGCGTGACCACGATACAGATCAGAGCTGTTTTCCTCATACAAACTGTATTCATGCAATTCGACATGAATCACATAAGTCACATCAAAAGCTTCGCCGATTTCTTCCGGCTTATCCCAATCAGGATTTTCATCCAACCAGGCCCGAATACGATCTGGATTGACCACTTTCACTCCATGACTGTGTAAGCGAAATGTAGTGTATTTAGCCAAGTCATTGTGGAGACCATCGAAGTTATACTGCAATTCCAATGGGGCATAACAAACAATGGCAACGGTCACATCCTTATCCGTCATTGATTTTTGTGTCTGAGCATCGAAGTCTGGCTCAATAGAGGGAGGGCCACCAATCAAGTACCCCAACAGGATGAAATAATTACAACCAGACATGGTCGTACATAACACCAACACCATCACAAGCTTGGTGACCGTATTAAAAAACTGTTTATGAAATCGTTGTCCGAACGAAAAAATTGTCATCGTGTGATCCTTCACAACTCCGAAATAAGTTTTGGACGCAATCTTTGGATAATTACAGGTAAAGCTAGATATCAGCTCCTGTCCGATAGTTATAGAAGAAACGACCAATCTGATCGGCAATGCGATCCAAGTATTTTTTCCTGAATACTTTTGGTGATTCAGATTCAATGGACACAGGTAAGTGACTGGGATACTCGGAAGTATATTCACTGGCAAACACTTCCAAAGCTCGTTTGATTCCGTCTATCTCGCGGACTTCATATGCTGAAACAGTCCCGAATGCTTTTCCTCTTAGTAAGTTGGGGCTGTTTGGCTCTCGGTAATCAAATTCATCTATGTCAACATGAATAATATAGTCGGCATCAAAATTTTCTGCTAATTCATCAACGTTGTTCCAAACGCCGCCATTGTCATCCAGCCAGGTAGCGACCTTACCAGTATCCATCACATTCACATCATTGCGACGTAAACGATAAGTAATCTGTTCCAGCAAATCGTAATTTAAAGAGGGATAATCCGAACGAATGGATTCCGGTGTCGAACAGATGACGAGAACTTTTTTATCTTCTTCAGACAGATCAACCTTGGTGGTTCTACTGAACTCACAAGTTTGGAGCGGATCGCCAAAAAACATTTTGCCCGCCATGACGTATAAAGAGCATCCACTGGCCCCCAAGCAAACCAGCGCTAGCAAGAAGCCTGACAAACAGTACTGGTTCAATGAACCTGTTTTTTTTATCTGTATTGAATTCCGCATATTTTCTGCCGTCCTTGGCATAAACCGAAATAGCTACTCAAGAAATGATTTTGGATTAAACGCGAGAGGAACTTAATTGTCACCGGGAATCCGGAAAATATATTATTTTAAAAGGCCAGCCGAAAAAACCACTCCATCAGGGTGATAGTGACTAAACCACACATCAACCAGAGTAAGCAACTTTCAGGGTTTGAGACCAACCAGAGTCGCTTATGATAAACACTGATCCAGGACCAGGGGATCATCACAAGACAAACGACTGCCAGAACCAAACCAGAAGTATTGGCCTGAGCAGACTGACGGATCTGACCTCGAACAAAATGTGAAAAGGAAGTTGTCATCCCACAACTGGGACAGGGAATGGATAATCGATTTCGTATGACACAAGGTGCAAAACCAAGTTTTTGATGGGTACCGAACCCACGTGAGTCCGGCTTTATTTGAACTGCAAGACTAAATCCGGCAATCAAAAACAGACTCCAACCAATTAACAGCATCTGAAGTCTCCATCCAATTCGTTTTCCCGAATCAGATGCAAGAACAGCCGATAATGGTTCATTGCCTGTATTGTTTGTTGCAGGTTTTAGGTCGAAATTCATTATGAGATTGAGAGAGGCCGATATTTAACAGTTCTCTTATTTTACTGCAAGACCATTTCAAAAAAATGTCATCCCTGAATCAAGACAAATACACAGCCTCACTGCTGAATCCCTACTTTCATTATTGTGGACCTGTCCAAACTCCTTCGTAAACTTCTACCGCAGGTCCCGTCATAAACACTTCATCTGATTCAGACCACTCTAATCGTAAGTCACCACCAGGTAAATGGATAAGCACATTGCGTTCGGTACGTCCTGTTAAGACTCCTGCAACAGCTGAGGCACACGCACCAGTCCCACAAGCCTGGGTTTCTCCTGAACCCCTTTCCCAGACGCGCATTATCATCTCGTTCTGTGAAATAATTTCGATGAATTCAGCATTGATTCGCTTGGGAAACATCGGATGGACTTCCACCTGAGGACCTATTTCATGCACCCAATAATCGGTAATCTCTTCCACGAAACACACACAGTGCGGGTTCCCCATTGAAACACAGGTAACCTGAATTGTCTGATGCGCTACCTGCAAATCCGCATTCACGGGAGGATCTCCGGTGAGCAGTGTCGGAATTTCGGAGCTGTTTAAAATCGGTCCCCCCATATTCACGCGAACCTGGCTGACTCTTTGATCAATGATGTCGAGATCGAGGCTCAGAATGCCTGCACCCGTCTCAATCTTTAGTGTCTGAGACTGTGCAATACCATGATCATAAACGTACTTCGCAACACAACGAATTCCATTACCACACATTTCTGATTCACTACCATCGGCATTGAACATTCGCATCTGCGCATCTGCTTTTTCGGAAGGACAAATCAAAATTAAACCATCGGAGCCGATCCCCTTATGTCGATCACTGACCTGTCTTGCCAAATTCGGAATGTCTTGAGGAAGGGTTTCTTTAAAACAGTTAACATAGACGTAGTCGTTTCCTGCTCCCTGCATCTTGGTGAATTTCATTGTAGATTTCTATTTTTGAACAAAAAAACTTGTGATTGACGAAACGAAGAAATATTTATTCGTTTGACTTCAAGCCAACAAAAATGCTTCGTCGTAAAGCATTATCGCGACTTGAAAACTCTTCTTGGCTTCCAGGCAAAACATTTTCCAGCGTCGTCGCCATCATATGGAATTTCGCATCGACATCATCAGCATAATGTACCAGCAAAGCTTCTGGAGTGTGAGGAGCAATCGGAGATCCCCATTCCGGTAAATTCTGATGTGCTACTATGAGATGCTCTAGACGTAATAACATTTCGGGATCGAGTCCCTCTATTTTTACAGCATGTTCGCGAACCAAATCGCGTCCTAGTAAAATATGGCCGATCAAGCGTCCAGCGGGTGTATACTGAGAACCGTGAGGTTTATATTCCAACTCCGTTAATTTACCAATATCATGCAAAATGGCACCTGCAATGACCAACGATTTATTCAAAGGTGGCTGCATCTTCTGATAGTATGCCAGATACTTGTCTGCAAAATAGCAAGCCGTTTTCGTGACTGACAAAACATGTTCAAGAAAGCCTCCTGTAAATGCATGGTGGTTCTTGCTTGCTGCCGCGATTGTCTTGATTTGTTCTTCGTACTCCGAAAGGATATCCAACACTAAATTTCTCAAAGGCACATCACTGATTTCTGTATTTGTGATTTCAGTCAGTTTCTGGAACATTTCCTCACTCGAAAAGCGGGATCTCTTAAAATAGAAACCAGGATCAAAACCATCCGCCTCATCGTCAGTATTAGCCAAACGAATTCGATCAATGTCTAATTGAGGACCATACTTACTCTCTTCATACCGAGCACGAACTTTGTAAAATTCTCCTTCTGTCCAATTCGACTCACAATCTTCAAACCAGGTGGTGTCACTCCAAATCATTGCCGTTGCTGTAACACTATTATCTCGGAATTGAGTGCGAAAGTACGGTTTACCATCTTTGGTTGTAGATCGCTCTTTGGAAACCAGCAGAACAAAGCTGTCTGCAAACTGCCCTGGCTCCATTTCGCTCAGCAACATTACTTGGTGAGGTGAATTCATGCATCCTGTCTCAGCAACTTTTAAACAAAGAAATAAGAGGAGTTCCTATTCTAAAGCCACGATGTAATTAGTGCAAAAGGCACTACTTTTAGAAGTAACCTCAAAACAGATATTCAAGTCCAATTACAGATTCTTTTTTACAACACAGATTCCGAACAAGTTCAGGTATATTCATAATGCAAACATTGACATAAAATGTTATTAGTATAATACTTATAAAAAACAGTTAGATAAAATGGTTTAGATAATAAAAGCATCTCGGAAAATATAAAACTCCTGCTATAATTATAAGAGGCTGAAATAGCACGATTGGCTCACTTTTCCCAATTCAAAGTCTGATTTGGGATCATTTTCTATTAATCGATATCACCAAAGGTTAATATACCAAACAACTTTTAAACTGGAGATTTTTTTCCATGGCCGTCACAATTACTGAAAATGCTTCCAAAGAACTGAAGCGATTTATGGAAGACCAGAATATGGGTGAAGGTTCTTTACTGAGAATCGGAATCGTTTCTGGTGGTTGCAGTGGGTTCCAATACGATTTTCGTTTCGTCGATGAAATCGATGAAGAAAATGACACCGTCTCTGAACAACATGGTGTCAAGGTCGTTGTCGATAAGAAAAGTGGTCTTTACTTAGATGGAACGACTGTAGATTTCTATGAAAGCCTCGAAAAACGTGGATTTACGTTTGAAAATCCGAATGCGGTTAAATCTTGTGGATGTGGAAGCAGCTTCTCTGCTTAATTGAGAGATCTTTTTCTCCCCATTGTATTACCAATGACAGTACCTGATATCTTCATAAATTTTGCCGAGGAGCAGAGAATGCTCCTCGGTTTTCTTTGTTTTTAGGTCGTTCTTGTTTACAGTTTAGATTTGATTATTCCATATCATAGATCAGGCCTCGCAGTAGCGTCATTTGCAGAGTACATTGTAGCCCTGTAAATTCTTCTAAAAGCCTTACCCATTAAAAAATCTATTTGATTAGAATCCTCATTCACAACGGTTTGCTATGCCAAAACCAAACGTTCATACAACTAAGGAATAAAAACAATGAAGCTGGAAGGGCGAAACGCGCTCGTAACAGGTGCCTCGCGTGGAATCGGTCGTGGCTGTGCGATTGAAATGGCCAAAGCAGGAGCAAACGTCGCAATCAATTACCGATCTCATCCTGAAGAAGCAGAAACAGCAGCAGAAGAAGCACGATCATTTGGCGTCAAAGCAATCACAATTCAGGCCGATGTCTCAGACCAACAATCTGTAGATGCTGCCGTTTCAACAGTCGCGGAAGAGTTTGGGAGCCTCGATTTATTTGTTTCTAATTCTGCTTACAGTGATCGAGAGCTGATTCTCGAAGCGGATATGGAAGGCTTCAAAAAAACCATAGATGTGACAATGTGGGGCGCGTTCTTTGGTGTCCGTGCTGCGGCACAACAAATGACAAAGCAAGGAGAGGGAGGATCTATCGTTGTGATTAGTTCTCCGCACGCAGTAATAGCAATTCCCACTTCAGCTGCCTACAACATGGCCAAAGCGGCAATTGATCATATGGCGAGAACCGCTGCCATTGAATTTGCACCGTACAGAATCCGCGTAAACACTGTTCACCCAGGTTGGATTGATACTCCGGGAGAAAGAAAGTTCTTCACTGATGAACAACTTGAAGCAGGAGCAGAAAATATCCCCTGGAAACGACTGGGGAGCCCCAATGAAGTCGGAAAGCTTGTTACCTTTCTCTCCAGTGGTGATGCTGATTATATGACAGGAGGTACAACTACTATCGATGGCGGGATCAGTCTGCCGTGGTGGTCAAATCGAGCCGAAGGGGGACAATAGCCTTAGAGCAAACGGGGACATCCAATCCTTCGTTTTTTGAGAAGACAAGAGCCCCAACTCCTGAAATAGTAAAGACTTCAGGTTGGACTGGCCCTTTGATTCTGTATGAGATACACTACGTCTCATCCTGAGCTATATAAGAGAACCTAAACTAAAAAAGAGTAATCTTTCAGTTTGTTGGCTACAAAGCCTAATATCCAGCGCTGAAAAACGAAAATCATTTACTAAAAACATTTTATACAACCAGTGCTAGAGGGTCCTGAAATGACGGAGAGCCACAACAAAATTGAATTGAAAAATCCTGTTGTCGCTGCAATTTTAGCATTCCTTATTCCTGGTGCAGGTCACTTTTACCAAGGAAGGACATTTAAAGCAGCCATTTACTGTTTCTGCATCTTGAGTACGTTCTTTTGTGGTATGGCATTAGGTGATTGGAAGACTGTTTATTATCAGTCAGAACCTGGTAAAAGAAATCTGGGTTATTTTGCACAAGTAGGTGTCGGCTTACCTGCACTACCCGCTTTGATACAAACTTCGCGTTATAATAAAGTTGTTTCACCAATTAGACTTGGCCAAAATGACTTTGACGCTAACTATTTTGACTCACACCCCTATCATCAGGAAATGCCCTTAGAAGCTCCTTTTAAGGGAACACTCTTAGACCGTACTGATGATGGCAAAAACATTAGTGGGCAATTAGAGGGTTCCATTAAATTAAAAACAGTTCCTGGTGAGTTTGGCACTGAAATTACCGGTGTTTTTGAAGGGACTTTGGATAATAAGCCGATCTCGGCATTAAACCTGTCTGATCCTGTAGGAATAGGTTTACCATTGGGAGGCAATCAAAGACGAGTTCTTGAATGTGCTGTCGTTCGAGAAGTAAATGGACGTCGGACAGACACAGGCCACATTGAAGGAACGATTCCCAGGCCCTTTCTAAACTGGTTTGAAATGCCTTTAAGTAATCAGGAACTTGATGATATCAATAAAAAGCTGGGGAAACGTTATGAATTCGCCGTCGTATTCACGTGGATCGCAGGATTGTTAAATCTGCTGGTAATCTGGGATGCATTTGAAGGACCAGCTTATGGAAGAGGTGACGAAGAGGAACCAGCATCAAAAGACAAAGAACAGGCAAATTCGAAATCCTAGCAAATATTTCCAGATCCATTAGCAGTCACATACAGTTTATAACCTTATTTCAGAAAACAAAGGCAGTTTTATCATGTCGATCCCATTCCTGTTAGCGAATCAGATCAATGCCGTTGTCTATCTGATTCCACTTTTGGCAGTGATTAGCCTAGTGTATAATGCGACTCGTTATGAAGTCCCTCAAATTATCATTCAACGTTCTATTCGTTTTTTCTTCACAGCCATCATTATTATGGGGGCTTTGATGACCTTATTAGCACTACTTTCGTGGAACCTTTAAATTAACGAACTACCTGCATCTATTTTATTCAAAATGTTCATGCCAAAGCACTTCCTGCCAGGCGATTATCATTCGAGTTATTAAAATTTTCTCCTCATTTATTCATATTCAATTGCACTTTGAGCACATGTTGCACATACTCAGACGATTGCGGGGTTATGGATTCCCTTTCTGCAATAATTAGGTTGGGATTACTTTATGCAGAATAATGGATTTGCACTAACGGAAATAGTAGATCTGGCTGATCATGATGACCTTTTCGAACTATTGGATAATGAGAGTGTCTATGCTCTTTCACACCAAGGCATAACGGATGGCTTTTCCAGTGTTAAGGCAATTAGTCGCTCAACTGGTATAGAAACTCGTCGATTATTACAACCTCAACTCTCTCCAATAGACATCGCTGCTGCCATAGCAGAAAAACTACAGTCGACTGTCGGATTTGAATGGGCAGACTGTCCGGCAATTATGCTGTGTCATTCTCATACAAATCATGATTCTGCCCGGCAATTATGTGACGAACTTTCAAATATCCTAAGAGTACCTTCTAAGAAATTTATCGCATTAAACTATGGATGTGTCGGTTTTGTTGAACTTCTGAAGCGTGCTGCCGAACTATTAGAAAATCTACCTGAAAGAGTCCACATTCCCCTACTCACTGTGGAAACTCCAGAACATTGGCATGATTCGTCTGACAAAGCATTCTGTGGAATCGTTTCTGCGGGAGCTACCGGGACGACGCTTTGGAAAGGTCCCGGTCATTCTTTGCTACATGTAGAAACATCTACAGAATACATTCCTGCAGAACGCCGTAAACAAGAGGTTCCTTTATTCTGGACTGAGCAAGGAGATATGTTTGATTTCCGAGGGCGTCCTGAGCATAAACTAGTAATGCACATGGATGGTGAGTCTGTTTTCCTGAACGGTGTTGACCTGATGCTTGAAGCGTGTTTGAAATCGTATGAACAAGTTGCAGGGCAAGCAGACCGGATCTTAATTGCGCCGCACCAGCCCAGCGGAAAATTACTGAAAGCAATGATTGCAGCCGCACGCCAAGTCCCGATTACTGCTGATTACCTCAACAATCTACCATTCTATGGAAATTCCATTTCTTCTACGATTCCCACCATTCTGGCACGTCTTGAGGAAGTGGTTTACGCAAATGGCTATGCTCCTGTAAATGATGGCGATGTCATTCTTCTGCCGGCTGCGGGAATCTGCATGAACCGCTTGACAGATTCCATGTGTATCGGAAGAGCCGCCATTCAATGGCAACCGAGTCGTTACGAAAACAGGGCTTAGGCAGCATCTCGATCTGAGATGCGTGTACCAAAGGCTTCACGACCTTCAATAATTGATCCTTTGTCAAAGCGCTTACCAAAGTATAACGCCTGAGCTGATTCATCACTAAGAACGGTTTCCGCGTCTCCACTTACCAACACTTGACCAGCACTAATAATATAGCTGCGATCGGTAATTGTAAGTGTTTCACGTTCGCGATGGTCAGTTAACAAAATTGAAATACCACTGTCCCGTAAATCAGCAATAATGTCCTGAATATCATGAATCGTTACCGGATCAATTCCCGTGAACGGTTCATCCAGCAAAATCAGCTCAGGAGAACTTGCCAGACAACGGGCGATCTCTAAACGTCGTCTTTCACCACCTGAAAGTGTAGACGCTATCTGCTTTCGTTTCGCAGTCAGTCCAAACTGATCAAGCAAATGATCTACCGTCTCATGTCTTTGCTTGCGACTTAAGTCCAGAAACTCAAGAATCGCATAGATATTCTGTTCTATAGAAAGTTTTACAAAGACACTCTCATCCTGAGGAAGATATCCCATCCCCTGTCGAGCACGTTTATACATGGGCCAAGAAGTCACATCTGTGTCTTCCAGATAAACGCGTCCTTTGGTAGGAGCAATCATCCCGCATGCCATTCGAAAAGTCGTTGTCTTTCCAGCACCGTTCGGACCCAAGAGCCCTACAATTTCACCGCGTTCCACGTAAAAATCGACACCGTCAACGGCGCGTTTCCCAGGATAATCTTTTACCAGACCAACACATTCCAGCAATGCCATTGCACACGTCCTCCTTGACGATCATTCTTTATTGGGGCATTAAAAGCATTCTAGTAAAATCGATGATTCTACTAAATATCGATTTCCTCTACATTTCTGGACATCAGTAGATACTATCGAATTCGTTTCATTCTGGAAAAATTAGGGTAAAACGGAAATGACAGCTTAGCGTAAGGATCTCTGGGATAGGAACCTGGCGAAGTCTGATGATAGAAAAATCTCTTCAATGGCCCTACATTAGGTGAATAGCCACGACCATCATTCAGAAACGGAATGCCATGTGGCCAATAAATCATGAACGCTTTTCCAACCAGGGCAGAGCGAGGAACTGCGTGACGCCGTTCGGCTTTTCGCTTATTATCCCAAAGACGACTATCTGCACTGCGCGCTGAGTTATCTCCCAGCACGAAAAACTCATCGTCTGACAATTTCTCAAATCGTACCTGTTGACGATGGTCTTCATATTGCCGACTCCATGCTGCCGGATCCCAAAGTAATTCCCAAAGGTGTGACCGATCGCCAGAATATTCCTGATTCTGATAATACTCAACTGCACGATAATAAATATCGCGCTGCAACAATAAATGAGAAACTACAAAATCAACATTGAGTCCCGCAATTCCTACAGGAGCGAGATCACCATCGCGAGGTGCAGGAGAAACCGGCGGTTCATATTCCGTTTTGTTTTCGAAACTTACTTCCGAACCATCAATCCATAAACAGAGCCTCTGATCAACATTAGCAAACATCACCGAATGCGATCCTTTCCCTTTTAAAACCGTTTCCACAGTTGTCAGCTCAACTTCAACAGGCTCGGGATTAGGAAAATCTTCTACATAATACAACTTTGCCTGACCCGTCTTGATATCAAAACGTACCCGATAATGGCGATCTCCCCGCATCAGTTCAACGAAAAATTCACCTTCATCCGTCTGAATTTCAACATCAAAACTGACTGTCAAATCGCCGACCCAAAAAGCGGCATCATATTTAAAACTTCCTTTTGACAATCCACCTGAATAATCATTGTAGGCTGTATAATCATTGATTAAACGTGGTTGAGGCGGGGATGACTGCATCGTCTGTTTGAATAGTTCTGGATTTTCTTCAAGTAGTGCCCACTCTGATTGACGCGGGACAATATGCTGGTAGCGTAACCATTGAAGATTTCTGATACCCGCAGCCAGAGCGCTACCTTGAAATTGGTAAACACGTGCGTCAGTATCAATTTCCCAGGCAGACTTCTTCAAATTCTGGAACTTCGTCTCGTTAGGGGAAACCTGAGCCATGGGTGACCACCGCTCAGGCCAATCGTAATTTAAGATCTCCCTGGGTGGATAATCGTCATCGTATACTAACTGTTGAACTGACAGTTGTTTCTCCAAATTGTCTTTACGCAGAATCTGAAATGGTTCTTTTTCATTTTTTCTAGCGTAGACATCTCCCCGGGAAATCTGAATTTGTTCTCCGGGTAAGCCAACTAATCGCTTAATGTAATTCGTCTGTGCTTCTTCCGGATACTTGAAGACGATCACATCCCAACGGTCAGGATCTCCAAAATCAAAGGGAAACTTATTGACGATAATCCGGTCCCCTGTAAATGGAGACGCATTCCTAAGATTAGTATAGTACCGGCAGTTGGGGCAATAAGCTCCCGTGACTTTCTTATCTGGATCATAATACCCAGATTTTCCGATCAGTTCATCACTGGCGCCCACCGCGTATTTCACACCACACTCCGCACAGCTCAATTCTTTATGGCGACCATATAATGTTGGTGCCATCGACCCCGTTGGAATCACAAACGCTTCTGCTGAATAAGCACGAAATACAAATGCAAATACTAACGCAATAATGATCGACTCTAACGTATCTCGAATTTCATTATGCCGGCCACGAGCCTTTTCACCTTCGTCCTTCTTTTCTTCAGTTTGCTCTACGGGGAGTTTTTTCGCTTTTGCTTTTTCAACATTTTTTGCCATCTCAGACGACCTATCAAAAATTCAGTGATAACTTAAGACTGCGGTTGATTATTTTCAGTTAGTCTCAGTTATTCGCTGTAAGGATCGATTTATGAATATTTTTATGAAATTCAGGGAATTTATTGCAAAATAACCAGTATTACTGTCACTGAATATAACGAATTCGGGAGAAATCTGGAATGCGCATGTGGCCAACATGATCTCCGATTTTCACCTCTCCTTGACGTGAGGGTAAATGCACCAAAAAAGGCTTCCCCAGTAAGTATTTATAGTCTACTTTTCCGTCTGACCAACTCCGGCTGTCTAATGAAACGGGACTATTGTCACCGAGTACAAAATAACTCTGGTGATCCAGTTGATAAGATTCATCGACACCATGCAGCGCCTTACCGCGTGCGTAGTGAATATCTCGGAATAGTTTTAGATTTGAAACGTAAAAATCACCCCCATTGGCACCAAATCGAACGGGTACACGAATTTCTTTCCGCGGAGTTGTGGTCTCACTATATAAAAGCGGCTTGTAAACCAATTGCCCATCGATGGCTAACAAAACCTGACGGTCCATAACAGACATCTCAAGCAATGCGGTTCGAGTCCGAAAATCACCGGAAAGATTGCCAGTACGAATCGCTTTTTTTTGACCATCTACAAATAGCGAAACTCGTCTTTGCTGAAAGTCAAAAACATTTCTAAACTTATGATGTCCCTCAAAAACTTCAATCGCAAACTCGCCCACTCCGGAATTGACTTTCAAATCACATTGAAACATGACATCGTGAACAGGAATTGCTTGTTGATTTTCGACTCCTGTATTGTAACCATAATCATCAAAGAGAGGAGATACATGCGATTTTTCATATAGTAATGCAATCGCATAACGGAATTCCTCATTTGCTGTTTGATCAAGATATCGATGACAAGTCTCTGCCGACATTGACCCTTTACAGATCAATTTTTTTTGTTCTTCATCATATTCAATGTTCGCTAAAACCGGTTCTGGTTTTTCGACCTCTGCGGGCCACTCCTCAAGTGAAACTGATGTCACATAGTGTCCGCCTTGTCGTATCCAATGTTGGTAATTCACCCAGGCCCATTCGTTTCTGCTAGATACATTCTGTGAACTTTCATGATTTTCGTCAAAAATAAAACCATCTTCTTTGGCAACCCAAGCTCTTTTACCCCTCAAGTGATCCCCATTTGGTGACTCACTCTCGTCAGGCAGTAAACGCGGTTGAAAGAAATCATCCTTAGTCGGTCGATAGTGATGATCATAAACCAGTAACCGAACAGCACGTTGAATTTTTAGATTTTTACGCTCAATTTTGCCATTAATATATAAATCACCATTTCTAACTTGAACTGACTCTCCCGGCAAACCAACCACTCTTTTTACATATGCTTGTGTTGGTTTCATTGGATTTTGAAATACAGCAACACTCCAGCGTTCTGGTGGCTTTAGATAATAAGCGTGTTTGAAGACAAGTAGCTGGTCACCTTCGTTTCTTGGAACATTCGATAAATCTATCGAATGCGTACCACAGTTAGGACATGTCGCATATTGACCAGCCTGCTGAAATGATTCACCATCCGAATGCCCTTTTGCCTGAAAGCGGTTCCCTGAAACGGAATCATCATATGCAACACCATAAGTAAATGAAAAATCGCACCGAGGACAAATCACCTGTTTATGATAACCCAACAAGGAGGGTGCCATAGATCCCGTAGAAATCATATATCCTTCGGCTTGAAATGTCCTGAAGAGAATCACTGCAATCGCCAGCGAGACAACGGACTCTAACACCATACGAAACAGGTTGGAACGGCCTTCCACCTCTTCAGTTTGAGATTCGATTTGACTTGAAGGGTGGTGCATCATGAAATACAAAAAAGAAACCAGAGTCTTCTGAAACACTATCTCAGAAAGCAAAAGCTTTAGAATCTAATGATACTAAAAGCCACAAGCCTGAGGAAATAGAGAAACACTCTCTAGTGATATGATGATCGCGAATATTCAATTTTCGGTGTTCCGTTCACTATTGACTGCTGTGTAAAATTAACACAAGCTGGATGAAGAAAGAGCTCTTAAAGCTTCATTGACAAACAACTTATCCAACAAAGCAGAACAATAGCAACATAATCACCCAGAGTGCTCCGAGAAAATGCCATACTATCGAACAGGCATGGACTCCCCAATGATATTCATGGTCATACTGATTGAGATACGCTCTAAAAATGATCATCCCCAGAAGACCAAAGGCAACCAGAAAATGAGCAGCGTGCAGTAATACAAAGGAAAAAAGAACACCATAGCTACTGGGATAATTATACGCATTTTTGAGATGCTCTACGCCAAGTAGGATTTCTGAGTGTTGCCGGAGAAGATGAACCAATCCTAAAGCTTGAATTACAAAAAAAGCCCCACCTAAAAGAAACGTCAGATTCAAACAATTCCGAAACTGCTGTTGCTTTTCCTGTCGGACAAAATACAAAGCACGGTGAATCGAAATACTTCCCAAAAACAGAAGAGCCGTACTCAACCAAAGAAGTGGGGGAATTACGAGAGCCACTGGTTGATGATGTTGAGCTAAATTAGCACGCACAATAATATAAGCGACTAATCCACCCAAAAAAAGAACCGCGATACTAAACAGGAAAATTGCCAAACCAAAATCTCTTTGGCTTAGCCGATCTCGAGAAGTGAATAACAGCGCAAAACGATTTCGAACAGTTCGACTCCGGAAAGTGGACATACTAACCTGCCATCGTACTTAAACGAGGAGTAGTTACTTGCGCTCATCATGAGAAGAATGAGCAAAAGATATCTTTATTGTCACAGAGAACTTGATCAAGTTCAACATTATTTTTGAGCTGGTGCCGTTTCAGGTGCTGGTGCCGGTGCAGGCATAACAGCATTGGAAGCTTTGTCTTGCTGAAATCCTTTAACATAATCGTCGTAAGCATGTGAGTCTAGCAAAATCATACAAAGAAAGAAGGCAGCAAAGACAATTGAGAAAAAGAATGCAATTCGATTAAGAGGCTTATCGTACCACAGGTGCATAAAAATAAATACAACTAACGAAGCCTTAATCGTGGCAATCGTCATCGAAACAATGACATCTGCTCGTCCCACATCAAACTTAGCCGCTTCAACTGTGAGGACAGTTAAAGCAACCAGTACTATAAAAACTCCTACTAAAACTTTGACAGGTACAATATGCACCTCACAAGTTTGAGTATCGTCTGAGTGAGTCTCGCTTTCAGCATGAGTTGACATGATGAATAATTCCGTCTCTTTTTATTAAAATAATTTGAAGCCCAAAAGCTTTCTCATTGATTGGATTAACAACATCCACTAATTGATCAGGTATAACAACGGGAATAGATAGATCCAGATTAAGTCAACCAGGTGCCAATACAGGCCTACAAAATCCACGGCCCCAAAGTAATAAGTTGTAAACGCGCCATGAACAGTCCGAACAATAAGCCAACTGATGGCAATCATTCCACCTACAATATGAATTGCATGTAAGCCAGTCATACAGAAATACACACTAAAAAACGTACCAGCCAATTTGGGTTCAGGTACTTTTTCTTTTTGCTTTGCATACTCTGCGGGAATCGTTTCTGCCATCTCAATTTCTTGATCCGTCGGTTCAGCTGCATGCCCAAAATGATGATAACCAATACTGGCATATGCTCCTAACTGCATACCAATTGCTGAAACCAAAACACATCCTGCGACTGTCGCAAGTGTCTTCTTATTCGGATTTTTAATCAGTGCACCAAAGCCGATTCCGGCAAGGACAATCACTCCCCATAAAACTATAGTCATGTAAGAAAGTGTGTGCTTCGTTTTCTCAAACAAAGCATCATCACTATGATCATCTGCACTCGCATGTGCATGATCTGATGCATCTTTACCATTCGCAGCCGCTGCTGCAGTTTCGTCTCCATGATCGTGATGCTCAGGGCTCTGGTACATACCTGCCCATAAGAGGCCATGGTGTGCTTTTTCTGTGTACTCAAAGGACTTCACTCCCAGGAAGATCGCAGCACAGGCAAGTGTGGTCACCAGACAAACCAAAAGGCCTCTCGTTTGACCTAGTTGAGCACAACGGACTCCCCACGCCATTGTCAAGCTACTGAAGAGCAATACAACTGTGTTGGCTGCACCTAAAACGGTATCCAGAAACTGGCTGGCATACAGGAATACTTCAGGATGTAATGAGCGATAGACAGCGTAAAAACCAAATAAGCCGCTAAAGAACAAAACTTCCGTGACCAGAAATAGCCAGATCCCCAGCTTTCCTGTATCAAACTGTTGCTGGTGAGAGTCAAAATGATGCGCCAAGCGGGAATCATGATGTTCATGATCGTGACTATCAACATGTTCGTCTGTGGTAGTAGTGGCCGCAGTATTCATTAAACTTCATTATCTCCTGATGCGGTCGTTGCTCCCGTCTTTTTTTCATGACACTCAACAGGAACGAAACCTTCAACTTCCTCATCATAAACGACCGATTCCATCACATACGGATCTCCGGCATGTGGAGGATGGTCGAAGTTATTATGAGGTGGTGGCGAAGAACACTGCCACTCAAGTGATGCGCCTCCCCATGGATTTGCGGGGGCCTTCTTTCCACGATAGACCGAATAAATCAACGTAGCAGCCATCAAAGCGGAACTAATCCCTAACAGATATGCTCCCATCGTTGACATAATATGTAAATTTTGAAACTCAGGCAAATACGTATAATACCTTCGTGGCATCCCTCGAGTTCCCAGAATAAATTGTGGGAAAAATGTTAAGTTGAACCCGGTAAACACACCCAGACAAGCAATCCGACCCCAGAATTCGCTAAACAGCTTACCGCTGATTTTTGGCCACCAGTGATGAACGGCTGCAAACAATCCCACCAGTGACGATCCCATCATCACATAGTGAAAGTGCGCAACCACAAAATAGGTATCATGTAAATGAACATCAGTCGCTAAGGTTGCTAAAAACAATCCTGTTAAGCCGCCAATCGAAAAGATGAAAATAAAAGACAAACCGTAACACATGGCTGTGGTAAAACGAATCGAGCCTTTATACATCGTCGTAAGCCAGTTAAACACTTTAATCGCTGACGGGATAGAAACACTGAAAGTAATCGCACTGAAGATGACTGCAACTACTTTGGATTGCCCGGAGACAAACATATGGTGTCCCCATACAAGAAAGCCAAAGATGGCAATTGCAATACTACTGTAGGCAATAAAACGATATCCAAAAATGTGTTTCCGGCTATGGACAGCGATCACTTCGCTGATTACACCCATGGCAGGTAGAATCATAACATAGACAGCAGGGTGGGAATAAAACCAGAAGAAGTGCTGAAACAAAACCGGGTCACCGCCTAATGCCGGATCAAAAATTCCGATGTGAAAAGCACGCTCTACTACTAACAAAAGTCCTGTGATCCCAAGTACAGGTGTTGCCAGAACTTGAATTAAGGCTGTTGCATAAAGAGCCCATAAGAACAGAGGCATTTTGAACCAGGTCATCCCCGGGGGCCTCATAGTATGAATTGTTACAATGAAATTCAGTCCCGTAAAAATGGAGCTGAATCCCAAGATAAACACACCTAACAAAGCGGTAATCACACTTGTGTTCGATGTAATACTATAGGGAGTGTAAAACGTCCAACCTGTATCCAGCCCACCCAGGACTATAGCCGCTACAAAGAATGCAGCACCAAACATCCAGAGATAAAAACTACAAAGATTCATGCGCGGAAACGCAACATCTTTCGCCCCTAACATGACTGGAAGTATCACATTTCCTATCGCGGCAGGCACACCGGGAATGATTACCAGGAAGGTCATGATGGCACCATGCAGCGTAAACATCTGATTGTAAGTATCAGGTCCCATCAGGAGTTTAGTCGGTGATAATAACTCGGTTCTCAATAGAACGGCAAAGATTCCTCCAAAAAAGAAAGAAGCTGTGACGCCTATCAAATACATAACACCGATTCGTTTATGATCGAGAGTGAAGAACCAGCTTTTCCAGCCCTTCGAACAATTCAAATAATTTAACTCACGGTATTGGACCGGTAAATTCGATTTTGGATTGGAGGAGTCAACTATAGTTGCCATCTTCCAGCCTCCTGAATAAATTCAAATAACGTAGGATTACATAATCCTGAAACATAATTGAGAACCAAGTTCTCACTTTTTTGATTCACCACATCACCTAGATTCTTAAAGTAGTAATGTGCCTTATTTTTTTATTTCTGACTCTTGATAAAAGCGATAATCGCCGTAATATCCTGGTCAGTTAATTGCCCTTTAAACGTAGGCATAATTGGTCGGAACCCAACTACGATTTTAGACTGTGGTTCGAGAATCGAATTGCGAATGTAATTGGCGTCTGCTACTGCCGAAGTTCCATCAGTAAACTGCCGCTCTTTGCCAAACAAGCCTTTAAATGAAGGGCCATTCTTTTTGACACCATCAAGTGAATGGCACTGGATACAGCCTCTAGTTTTGTAAAAATATTCTCCTGCTTCGACAGGTGTCTTGTTTTTATGGATATCGGCAGCAATTTTCAGCCACTTGTCAAAGTCGCCTCGGGTTTCGTGAACGACGACTTTCGTGATCATTTCTGAATGTTTTTGTCCACAATACTCTGCACACATCAGTGGATAGGTACCTGCTTTTGTTGCGTTAAACCACTCCTGCGTGTAACGTCCCGGAACAACATCCATCTTGGTCCGGAATGCTGGAATCCACAGACTATGAAGTACATCATCAGAAGCCATCGTTAACGTTACGTTTTCACCTTTTGGAATGTGTAATTCACTTTCAATCCAACCATTTGGATACTTGAAAGCCCAAGACCATTTTTTGGCGACCACATCGATTTCGTAAGAAGAATCGGGAGGCGTTCGCATGTCAAGATACGAAGTGAAACCTACCCAGAACATAATAATCGTCAGGATTGTAGGAATCACTGACCAGGAAAGTTCTAACGTCAGATTATGTGTGACAGTTTTTTCTGCTTCCACTCCTGGTCGATGGCGGTATTTGATCATAAACAGAACCATGAGACCGACGATTAACACGAAGAAAAACGTGCAAACATACAGGATAAAGAAGTAGACAGAATCAACGCCCTCTGCCACTGTGGAACCTTGGGGCGGGAACCAGAACCCGGCCTCGTCATTCGCTAATAAGTTAGGGATGAATAGTTTCATCTGCATTCACACAATCAACTGTTGAGTGTTAAAAATAATAAAGTTGTTACCAAATCCAGCTCAAACACAAATTAATTTAGTAAAAGAAACCAGTGTAACTCAGGTTCCGTCTGCTGTTTTTTGTGTTTGGACTATTTCGATTTCAGTTCTGCCTTTTCGACCCCGCCAATAGGGAATCAAAACAACAGTCAGAATAAAGACGGTCGCAAAACCACCAATTTTCATAATATTGCGAGCAGTCGGGGCATACCGACCACTATCTGCATCGTAATGGAAGCAAAACAGTAAAAAACGATCAATGGTTGAACCAATCTTACCTTCTGATGCTTCAACTAAGGCTAATTTTAATGTCTGCTCTGGAAATTGAATTCCATATAAATATCTGGAAATGCGGCCGTCAGGAGTACACACAACTAAAACAGCCGGGTGTGCAAATTCCTTGCGTTCCTCAACGTATTTGTACTGTACTCCAATTGCCTTTGCTATTTCTGTAATCGCTGGCTGATCACCACAAAGGAAGTGCCAACCGTCGCCTGTTCCCGAACGATTATATTCTTTATAGTATTTTTGCTTTGTTAAATTGGCACGCTGGTATGTCTCTTTCGGATCAATACTCACGGACACGAAATCATATTGTTGACCTGTTGACCACTCTAATTCCTTAAGCCCCCTGACCAACCCTGTCAGCTGTAACGAACACAACATCGGACAGTTAGAATAGTTCAGAGAAAGAATTACGGGGCGATCTTTCTTAAAATAGTCCTCGAGTTTAACGCGTTTACCATTACTGTCCTGAAACTCTAATCCTAAAGGAAGACGACTATCCAGATGCTCAATCACATCGAGAGACTCGATATCCTTAGGTGCTTTTTCCATACGCTCTGCCTGCACGGGCATTACACATAATGCCGAGAGAAAAAGAGTCAGAATAAAGGAATGTTTAGAGTTCATGGTTTCTTTGTTTTTGCATTTGCCTGCTTCTTCTGTTCCTCTTGAACAACAATCTGCATAGCCTGGTCAATAGGTATCGCTACGATATTTTTATCTTGATCGATCCATCGATATTCGGTAAGAGCAGCTGCCTGATTGGCGAGAATACTCTCCGCATTTAGTTCTGGAACATTGATTACCTTTTTTTCGTTTTCCGTCTTTGCAAATGCGTAATAAAACGCGGCAATCCCAAATACAAGGAAAAAGGTAATGATAGTTCCTACGGTCCCAACATAAGCGATCATCGTTGTATCGAGATCATCATATGCTGCTTTATGACTCGACATATTCCATTCTCTTATTTCTAAAGGAGCCGATCTTCTACCAGACCAGCCGGTGATTAAATATTGTGAAACTTAAGTGACTCTTCCAAACGTGGATCCCTCACCGGCATGACTGATTTTTCACCAGCAAATTTCAGTAATCCAGCAACATAGATTCCACCAACTCCAACCGTACAACAGATATTAATTAAGATCATTGCAAAGGAAACGCCTAAGGATTCACCGCTTCCCGATTTTACATTCGGCATTACAAGCCAGAAAATATCAATCCAGTTCATGACCAGTAAGTACGCGGCCCAGAAAAACAAAGTTTTGGGATTCCGCTTCATCCAGCGTGACATAAAAAATACAAAAGGAATCGCAAAATGACCGATAACCAGGGTCAAAGAAATTATCCCCCAACCATGCTCTTGGCGGTGAAGGAAAAATACAGTTTCTTCAGGAATATTGGCATACCAGATCAAAAGGTATTGCGAAATGGCGATGTACGCCCAGAAGCAGTTGAAAGCAAACAGTAACTTACCAACATCATGTAAATGCTCAACATTGATCGGCTCTTGTAATAGGCCTTTACTGCGGAGATAAATTAAGGTGATGGCCAGAGTGCTAAAGAAACCAACTAGACCTGCAGCAAAATAATAGACTCCAAAAATCGTACTGAACCAGTGAGCGTCCAGAGACATAATAAAATCGATCGCTGCAAATGAAATCGTAAATGCATAAAGCAAAATGGCCGGACCACTCCGACGCTCCATCAAAAGTGTTAATTCAGGGTCACCATTTTCGTCCTGAGCAACGGACTTATTTAAAAAGAATCGTGCCAGAAAGATCCAGGATCCAAAATAGATCACATATCTTAGTGCAAAAAATCCACTATTTAAGTAAGGGGCCTTGGCCTGCAAAAGATGATCACCAGCTACGTTTTTAGAACTCGCCCATTGATACAAAACATCGCTTCCAGAAAGCGTCACTAACACAATTGGCAGTACCAGGACGGCTAAAGGGATCACTCCCATTGAAATAAATTCAGAAATACGACGTAAGACAACACTCCAACCCGCGCGCGTCAATTGTTGAATGAGTACAAAGAACAACGCACCTAGAGAAATGCTCAAAAAGAAAAAAGTACTTTGCAGATAAGAGAACGCGAAAAGTTCCGTTCCGTTATCCATTAAAAAGCCCAACACAAACGCCACTGGCAATAGCACGGAGCACCCAAGGGCGACTTTCATAGGAAGCGGCCCCAGTTCAGCCAGTGTTTGAACGGAAACTTTATTATTTGTGTCAGATGAGGTTTGCATAACTTTTCTTGTTCACCACGGATTAAAATTCAACAAGTTGCCAGTGGAGTTTACTTTATTACTTAGTGTCTCGAAGTTTTCTTTTTTCAGCTTCTGAAATCGTATCTGCGTCAATTTGATGACTCTTCTGCAACGCTTTCAAATAAAGAACTATGGCCCAGCGGTCCTCAGGTGTCACTTGTGAACCATACGCAGGCATTTTGCGGACACCATTCGTAATCGTATGATAAAGTCGCCCGATGGGAAGCTTTCGCACATTTTCTGTATGATAAGAGGCTGGTTTCACCCAAGTACCTTGTAGTAATTCCATGGCTCTCAGTGAAACCAGACCATCACCCTCACCACCTAGCCCATGACAGGCAGAACAGTAAATTCGATAACGTTCTTTACCACGAGCCATCAGTTTTTCTGTAACTGGTATCGGAAATTCCGTCACCCAGGGTAACTTGTCCAGTTTGGCTGCAACAGGATCCACTGCAGCAGGAGCAGCAGGTTTTTCTGCTGAAGCTTTGTCTGCCGGTGCCTTCTTATCATCAGTTTTTTTCTCGTCCTGTAACGCAATCGTTACCACATCCTGATCTTCTGGTAGATATTTTAAGCCATAATAGAAAGGAATATTGTCATCTTTGAATTGCCCGCGAGGAATAGTTCCTTTGAGGTTGGGACGAATTTCCCGACCATCGGGAAAGAGGTTTGTCGTATTTTGCGCCTTCAGACTGGGCTGGAAGTCCATATCCTGGATAATATGAATCCGCGGATCTGGCGATGTTGTTGTACGTACATAAGCCACCAAACCGGCCAAGAGTAACATCACTACGCCAACTAGACTTAAGCCCAATGTGAGATTACGAGGTAATTTGGGAGATTCGGTATCAGACCAAAACTCTTCAACATTAATCGGGTTAAGTGATTTCAAAAATTCGCCCGTATCGATCTCAGAAAACTTTGCATCTTTCGCGTCCATACTGACAAAGAACCGGTCATTTGTCACACGACGAAACGCCTCTGACTTAAAAATCGGATTGTATAGCTTTGGCAACTGATTCAAGCCCAGCATTCCCAAAAACGCACCAAAGGCAGCCAACAAGACAGAAAGTTCGAACGTAATCGGAATACTGGCTGGAATACTAAAGAGGGGCTTACCACTGATTAAGAAAGGGTAATCGACAGCATTCATCCAATATTGCATGCCAACGGCAATCGTACCACCGGTGAGCCCACAGCCGGCAACGATCCAAGGGAGAATGGTCCACTTGATCCCCATCGCTTCATCAATTCCATGAATCGGAAAAGGAGTGTGTGTATCCCACTTACGATAGCCCGCATCACGGACTTTCTTTGATGCTTCGATCAATGCATCAGGATCATCGAACTCAGCAAGTAACCCAAGAAGTTCAGGCTCTGCTTTTGCTTTTGTTTCTTCAGATTGTTCGATCGTTGTTGCCATAATTTTTTAATTCAATAATAAGTTAAGTCGTATTTGACTGACATGCTGCTAGTGTGAGTTCTGATCAATGATCACCTTTGCCATGAGGACGCGGCATTACACTTTTGACTTCTGCCATTGCAACCATAGGCAAAAATTTACAGAAGAGCAGAAACAATGTCATAAACAAACCGAAACTACCAATTAACATTAAAACATCAACAATGGTGGGTTTGAAATATCCCCAACTGGAGGGCAGAAAGTCACGACTTAGGGATGTGACCGTAATTACAAAACGCTCAAACCACATACCAATATTCACAAAAATACAAACCACAAATATCATCCAGGGGGTGGTGCGGATTTTTTTAATCCAGAACAACTGAGGGCTGATGACGTTGCAAGTCACCATAATCCAATAGGCCCAGGCATAGGGACCAAAAGCCCGGTTAATGAAAGCAAAGGTTTCATAACGGTTACCACCATACCAGGCAATGAAAAATTCCATCGCATAGGCATATCCCACCATCGAACCTGTGGCGATAATCACCTTAGTCATGTTTTCGAGGTGACGATCAGTGAGTAAATCCTTGATTCCACAAATCGATCTGACGGGAATCATTAAAGTCAACACCATCGCAAACCCGCTGAAAACAGCACCTGCCACAAAATAAGGGGGGAAAATCGTTGTATGCCAACCCGGTAACTGAGAAACAGCAAAGTCAAAACTAACGATGGTATGCACACTTAACACGAGTGGTGTCGCCAAAGCGGCCAGTAGTAGGTAAGCTCGTTCGTAACGATGCCAATGCCTGGAAGAGCCATTCCATCCCAGCGAAAATAAACCATAGGCAAATTGTTGAATTTTTCCTTTTGCCCGATCTCGCAACGATGCCAAGTCAGGAATCATGCCCATATACCAGAACAAAAGGGAAACTGTTGCATAAGTTGAAACAGCAAATACATCCCACAACAAAGGACTACGAAAGTTAGGCCACATTGCCATCTGGTTGGGAATTGGGAATAACCAATACGCCAGCCAAACCCGACCAATATGAATTCCAGGAAACAAACCTGCACAAATGACAGCAAAAATTGTCATTGCTTCCGCAGCACGGTTGATTCCAGTCCGCCAGTCTTGACGGAACAAAAATAAAATAGCCGAAATCAAAGTACCAGCGTGACCAATTCCGACCCAAAACACGAAATTCACAATCGGCCAGCCCCAGAAGACAGGACTGCGGTTACCCCAGACACCGACACCTGTGATGATCAAGTACCCCACCAGACCAAATAGCATTCCCATCAGGGAAGCCGAAATACCCAACGCCACATACCAGGCCAGGGGCGTTTTGCATTCAGCCAGTCTACAGACGGCGTCGGTCACTGTGCCATAATTGTGGGCGCCGGTCACAAGCGGTGTTCGCTTACCGGGAACTTCGATTGTTGTGTCAATTGGCTCTGCTGTTACTGAAGCCATGGCTTTTGATATCTTTACTTATAATTCTAAGGATTGGTAAATCTAACCGTTAAACTCATCTCTATTTATTAAATACTAATGCTTTTCCGCTTTTTCTTGATGATCAGCATCAGCGTGTTGCTCTCCATGCCCATGCCCCTCTGTCGATGGTTTTGCCAAAGAAGGATGCGGATTTAATATACGGGCCAAGTAAGCGGTTCTCGGCTTGATATTCAACTCCGAGAGAACTGCATAGGATCTAGGATTTGCATGTGCTTTAGCAACAAGTGATTTCTCATTATTCAAGTCACCAAATTCAATGGCTTTTGCGGGACATGCCTGTTGGCAGGCAGTAACAATTTCGCCATCTTCAATGGGACGCTGCTCATTTTTGGCTTCGATCTGAACAGCCTTAATACGCTGCACACAATAAGTACATTTTTCCATGACTCCACGATGACGCACAGTCACTTCAGGATTGAGAACCAATGCCTGTAATTTTCGATTAGGATCCTCGTAGACCTTATTGTAGTTAAAGTAATTAAACCTTCGCACCTTGTAAGGGCAGTTATTCGCACAATAACGGGTTCCTACACAGCGATTATACACCATGTCATTTAACCCTTCGTCTGTATGCACAGTCGCAGCAACCGGGCAAACCTGCTCGCAAGGAGCCAATTCACATTGCTGGCAAAACATAGGTTGAATCGAAACACCAGGATTATCAACATCATCACCGGTAAAGTAACGATCTACACGCAACCAATGCATCTCACGACTATTGATCACCTGCTCGCGCCCCACAACGGGAACGTTATTTTCTGCCTGACAGGCAATCATACAGGCATTACAGCCAACACATTTTGTTAAATCGACAGACATTCCCCAAGCTTGCCCCTCATAGGAAAGCTCTTCCCATAAGGATTTTAGTTCAGGATGGTGTGTTCGCCCTTTGGCAAAACTGGGATCCTCTTTGTACTCACTAACGTCGCCTTCACGAACAAGCTGGCCAACCCGACCTTGAATTTCGCCCACACCAACAGTGTCGATACTATGATGATCTTGAGTAATCGCGAGTTCGTATTGCTTATCTGTTTTTTCGACCTTCAGTCCAGTGGCAAAATCTGTTTTCCCTTTTGACTGAAGGGCTGCAATATTTTCCCCAACCGGTGCAACATCCCGAGCAACATCACCACCGACGAGACCGGCTGCAGTTCGACCATACCCCAAGGCCACTGCAATCGAATTCGGAGCCTGCCCTGGAAGTACATAGACTGGCAGTTCGAGCGATTTCCCATCCAAAATCAGCTTTACGACAGAACCAAATTCCACTCCCAGACTTTTAGCCGTACTGGGGGCAATAATCGCAGCGTTATCCCAAGTGACTTTTGTAAGGTTGTCAGGAGTTTCCT
Source organism: Gimesia aquarii (assembly GCF_007748195.1). Classification (NCBI taxonomy): domain Bacteria; kingdom Pseudomonadati; phylum Planctomycetota; class Planctomycetia; order Planctomycetales; family Planctomycetaceae; genus Gimesia; species Gimesia aquarii. The sequence continues at coordinate 681,295 of NZ_CP037920.1, read as the reverse complement.
GCAACCAACCACTGTTTGCAAATCGGCCGTCATAAACTTGTGGGCTGGGGTAGTATACCAACTCAAACTCTTCGGTAGCTGCCTCAGCAATTTTCGCTGGCGGTAGTGTCTTTGCTTTGGGCGATACAGCATCCAGTGTACTCCCCTTTAAAACACCATCATGCACCAGACGACGCCAGGAAGCGTTCACAGCCATCGGATCTAATGAACCCTTCACAGCCTCTTTGATCAATTCCAGAGTACTTGGATGTTTTTCGCCGCATAATATTGCCAGTAGTTCAACTTCTGACTTGCCATCATGCAGCGGTTCAATCAGAGGCTGTGCAACACAGAGTGTCCCGTCATAAGAACGAGCATCACCCCATTGCTCAAACGGATGCGTTTTCGGGAGGTGCCACTTACATAACAGAGAGGTCTCGTCCTCATATTCACCCAGATGAATAGAATTGGGAACTTTAGTCAATGCAGTCACAAAGTCGATATCACCGGGAGCATTATAAGCAGGATTCCCACCAATAATCACTAACGTATCGACGGCTCCAGACTGCATTTCTGCAGTCAATTTTGCCAATGCATCAACAGAAGAAATGTCTCTCGCCAAGGGCTCTTTGGTATAGCGAATCGTTTTACCAACATTACCCAACCGCTCATTCAATGCATGAACCTTTGCATGCAGTTCAGCAGGCTGACCCGCGCCAATCGCAACCAGACTCATTCCCTGATTGGCAACCAAATCCTCAGCCATAGCTGCGAGGACTTTTTCTGCATAACTATCACCGGCGGCTTCCGATTTCTTGCCTGACAACAAACCTTGAATCTGGGCTTCAAGCTTTGTGAGAAAGAAACCAAGATCGACAGAACGTGTTGGCAGTCGATGGTCGGCTGCGAGTCCGGTAGTTGTGAATCGACTTTCGACAGCATACAAACGATTCATTTCGCCTGCGGCAGGATCGCGGCGGGCAGCCCAATCACGTGTATGCAGCAACGCTGCCGGATGCTCAGACAGCAAGTCCTCATCCAGACAAACCACAATGTTTGCTTTACTCAAATCGAAATGTGGCCGAATCACTTCTCCGAACGCAAGCTTTGAACCAGCGTAGACATTGTCGCGAGAACAAGCGGTATAATCATACCACTGAGACTTTGGAAATAATGTAGCAAACTTTTCCTGCAAACCTTTTCTGGCAGCCGAAGAACTCACATCAGCCAAGACACGAACCTTGGTACCACCATCTTTTTTTGCCTGATCCAATACAGAATCGGAATACTCAAAAAACGCCTGCCAATCACGAGCGTATCGCCCACCATCTCTCCGCTCCACAACCCCTACAGCCCGATCAGGATCGTATAGCGACAACGTTTCCGACTGTGCAAAAACAGAGGAAGCCCCTTTACTTTGTTGTGAATCGGGATTCCCTTCCACCTTGATCGGCCGACCATCATAACAAGTCACCAGCAGACTTTCAGCCAGCCCCCCCAACTCCATAAACGTCGCATATTTCTGCGGCATCCCGGGAATCAGACCTTCAGGGCGTGATACACTGGGAGATATCTTTTCATCTTCCCAGCGACAACCTGAGACCCCAGCCAGAGCCACAGAAGCACCCATAATCTGTAACCAGCGACGACGCGAAACCCCTTCAGGGTACTCGGAAGCTGCAACTGGAAACTCTCGATCTAAAATCTCTTGAAACTCCGGCGTGGAATGCAATTCATTCAGACTTCGCCAATACTTCTTATCCACAACCGAACCCCTTAGCGGTGACACGTAGAACAATTAGTAGAAGGATTCAAATTCAACTCCTCACGAACCTTTTCACCCACCTCATGCGGATCACCATCAGGTGCCCAATCGAGTTTAGTCACAAACTCTGGTGGACGAAGGTTAGGCTCAGGATTCCGATGACACTTCAAACACCAGCCCATACTCAGCGGCTCCACCTGAGTCACCTTTTCCATCTTGTCGACTCGCCCATGACAGGCAACACAACTCACACCACGACGCACATGAGCACTATGATTAAAATAAACATAATCGGGTAAATCATGAACACGTCGCCACTGTATCGACTTACCTGTCGCTTGACTTTCGCGAACGGGTGCAAGCTTTGCACTTGTTGAATGAACGGCAACAGTATTGACAACTCCATTAGCATCAGCACCACTATGACAGTTCAAGCAAGTAGAAGTGGGCGGAATCGCGGCGTGCCCAGCAACTTCAACTGTATTATGACAATAGCGGCAATCCAGCTTCAGCTTACCCGCATGCAAGGCATGACTAAAAGGCAGAGGCTGTTCAGGCTGATAACCCACATCAGTAGTTTCAGGGCTGGCCCCAAAGGCTACCATTCCAATGACATACAAAACACCAACTGCACCGAGCGCACCTAGTACCGGCACAATTGTATTTGCCCATTTCGGAAATAGAAAACGATCCATTTTGAGATACCTGATGAGACCTTTCGAGCAAAACCATGACCCAAAAGTAGCTAGAACCTCTGGAATTAAAATGGCTATCGATGGTCAAAGCGGATTTTTCACTTTGTTATAGGGAAGAAACCCCTAATTCAGTAGGAAGGATAGATGTATGAAGAAAACTAAGCAATGCATTCTCAGAGTAATAACCGTAAGATTCTTGGACTCGGGAGATCGTGGATCAGAAATTCTCAAATATGGGGACAGTTTGAAAAACTTTGCCGTTTAAGCAGTCAAGAGAACGCCAAGCAAAGACCTCCACGCCGGAATAATGCCTACCCAACTCCAAAACTTTTCACATAGCTTTATGTCAAAACAAGATTTCAATTGAACACAATTTCACCAACACATATATGGCACTCTATTTTAATAATAAGCTGTTTTGCCATTATTAATTATGAATTCACGCGCATGACTCCCGGCGGCCACTAACATGAGTAATATCGAAAGCACTGAAAATGACTTGATTGCTGCCATGCTTGAGTCAAGCATTCCCAAATTCAATATATGTGAATGAGCTGAATGACCTCAATTTTGCCACAGATTCTGGAAATATTACTTTGTCCCCCTCTGTAGCTCCATAGTCTTAATACATTCAGTACTATAATTTGTTCTGGTGATGCCTACGCTGGCAATATTATTGATGAAGGTGGTTCCATAGATAAAGTGGCAAGAGAAAAAAGTGAAAACTAATTCCTCCCAAAGTTAAGAGCTAAATCATATTGAACCTTCAGACAATATTACCCTACCTCAACTATCACAAAATGTATGTCAAGGAATCGAAGAAGCTTTCATACTGTATCGACGATGGGCACAGATTATCATTCAATCACAACACCGTGAAAAGCAATCTGACATGAGAGCCTTGCTAAACGAATTAGCGCCTTATACCCTACTACCAGCCTAATCACCGGGCTGGTTCTGAAATTTCTCTTTCTTTCTTCAAATGTCAATAAATCACACAGGCATCACATGAGCGATAAAATCCGCTGGGGTATTCTGAGCACTGCAAAAATTGGCACACTACAAGTCATTCCCGCAATGCAAAAAGGGAACTTCAGTGAAGTAACTGCAATTGCGTCGCGAAATTTGGCGCAAGCAAAACAAGTCGCCTCTCAATTAGGGATTGCGCGTGCTTATGGATCTTATGAAGAACTCTTGGCAGACCCAGACATTGACGTAATTTATAATCCCCTGCCCAATCACATGCATGTTCCCTGGTCGATCAAGGCCATTCAAGCAGGTAAGCACGTACTCTGTGAAAAACCCATCGGGTTATCATCCGAAGAAGGTCAAACACTGCTCGATTGTGCCCAGAAACATTCTGAACTAAAAGTGATGGAAGCCTTTATGTACCGCCATCACCCTCAATGGCAATTGGCACAAAAGATAGTGCAGGAAGGAAAAATTGGCACTCTACGTACCATTCAATCGTTTTTCTCTTACTTTAATGATGACCCTCAAAACATTCGTAACCAATCTGAGCTTGGTGGAGGGGGCTTGATGGATATTGGCTGCTATCCGATTTCACTTTCGCGATTCATCTTTGATGAGGAACCCAAGCGTGTTTTTGGAATTGCTGAATATGACTCCACACTCAACACAGATCGATTGACTTCTGCAACCTTGGAATTCCCTAATGGCAGTTCGACATTCACATGTTCTACGCAACTTAACCCTTACCAGCGCGTACACATTCATGGTACAGAGGGAAGAGTGGAAATAGAAATCCCCTTTAATGCTCCCATCGATCGACCATGTAAAGTCTGGTTGCAAACTGGAACTGAAATCAATGAAATTGAATTGGAAGTTTGCAACCAATACACAATTCAGGGAGACTTATTTTCCCAGGCAGTCCTCAATAACACGTCTATTCCGACTCCACTCGAAGATGCTGTTTCCAATATGAAAGTCATCGAAGCAGTTGTAGAAAGCAATCGCCTTGGAAGTTGGGTCAATTTATAAGAAAAGCTGCCAATAATAGTTTAAGCTGTCTGCCAGCTCCAACCTGTTTTGTTGACCTAAAAAATAACCGACCCGGTTAATAGCGCGTACAGAGAGTACTGCCCATCCATATTTATTTTTTGCAACTGGCCCCTGGTTTTCGAATCGCTGTTACACAGGTATCGATTATTTAGGAGCAAGGACCATGATCATATTTCTTCCGCTGGCCATCGCGGGAGATTGTTCGACTTTAGACAAATCAGAAAGTTGCTCCTGAATTTCCCCTAAGATCGTTCGCCCTAGTTCGTGATGTGCATTTTCGCGACCACGAAACATGATATTAAATTTGACCTTGTCCTTCTGCTCCAGAAATTTTCGGGCACTCTTCAGCTTAAATTCGATGTCATGCTTTCCAATTTTGGGACGCATCCGAATTTCTTTGAGTTGTACATGATGTTGTTTCGTATTTTTGCTGGTCTTTTTTTTACGCTCATACTTCAGCTTCCCATAGTCCATAATTCGACAGACTGGGGGTTTTGCATCAGAGGCGACTTCAACCAGATCGAGATTTGCATCCATCGCCAACTTTAAAGCATCTGCTGTGGGAATCACTCCTAATTGTTCCCCGTCTTGATCAACGACCCTCACCGGACTAATCCGTATCTGGTCATTAAGTCTCTGCGTTGTTTCGATTGCTTCTTTCTCCTTGTTATGTAAAAAAAGGGTTTTATGTTTTGCACAACAGGGAATTAGAACTCCCAGCAAAACATACTTGCTTAATTATAGTCTCTATGAAAAAAAGAACATCTCCAATGAGATGCTAATTACCACAGACCAGAATCTTGGAAAATCTTCTGGCTCAACTAGATTATTATATCTTAAGTTATCTCAATCCTGAAAGAGAGACAAGTAACGCAGATTCACTATTTTTGGCGAAATTCTGATGTTTGCCAAAAAAATCCCCATTTTAAGGAGCTTCCATATCGATTTCGGAACCTGAATCCGTTCGCTGATTTAAGGATTGCCAGCTAGTGCCTTTTAAGGGAAATCGTTGTACCTCACCAGAAAAATCACTTAAATTTCGTCTTTTCACTTCCGGAAGTGGAACAGGTTTCCAATGAGGTCCAGAATCCCGGTAATTTTTGAATGGGTCATTTTCACCTGAGCTCCCTCTAGAGGGAAATTCTGGAATCTGATTCTGACGAGCAGACCGTAATGTGGGAGCTTCTCCCTGTAAGTCCATCGGGCGAAAGTTGATCTCTGATTGACCAGTTTTTTGTGGAGCGATTTGTGAATCGGAAGCTTCCATACCAAAAGTACCAGGATTAAGATTCGACTGAAACTCATCTTTTAGTCCAGGAGGGATGCTTTGAATCATATCTGTCTGCTGTGGGGTCTGATTATCTGCCTGGACCGATTCCAAATTTTGAATTTGATGATTCGCATCCCAATCTTCTCTGAACTCGATCGATTGAATATCGCCTTCAACAGGAGGGGCGGCGGCTTCACCCGTCGTCCCAGGCTCTGGTGGGACAAACTTCTCAGGAACTGGTTCAGGAGCAGGTTTCAGATTCTCTTCAGGTACTTCACCGGGTACTAATAATTGAGGGTAAATTCCTTGACTTAGATTTCCGGTATAAGCAGGAGCATCAACAATTGTTCTTACACGACCACGTAAACGTTCCCGCTCTGCTGCGTCCATGTAAGCTTTTTCAGGCCAGCCCCCTTCTGAGAGATAAATGTTGTTGTAAGAGAGTAATGATCCTTTTTCAAACTGAACGTTTTTGATCGCCAGAGAGTATTCCACCAACGAGCGATAGTAGCTTCCATCCGCTTCTGCCTGACGGCGTTGTGACTCTAACAGTAAGTCCAGAGTCGCATTATCAGAATCATAAGCAGCCTGCATCGCAGCTACTTCTTGTCTGGCAGCATGTCGACGGTTGAAGTTAGTTTGCAAAACGGCATACGCACGATCAACATCTGCAATAGCATTACTTAAACTCTGTACGATCGCTCGTTCCTGCTCATGCAGAATTGCTCGATCACGTGCTAATTGTAATTCTGCAAACCGCATCGCTGCATGCGCTTGTCTTTTTCCCAAAGGCACAGAGAGTTCAAGTCCTAACTGCCATTCCTGGAAATCGCCATCGAACAGATTATTAAGTGCTCCCTCGAATCGCCCGGTTTGTGTTCCCTCTTCCAGAAAGTTACGTCCGAAACCACGCCAACGATAACGTCCAATCAGATCTAATTCGGGTTTCAAGAAATTTTTGTTTGCTTCCAGTTCGAGCTCTCGTTTTTTGATCTGCCATCGTTGTCGACGGATCTCAGGACGACGTTCCAGAGATTCAATTAAGGTTTCTTCCCAATCAAACTCGACGCGGGCCAGAGAAGGCTCATCTGCAGGTCGGATTAAACGACCATCATTAATGGAAATTCCCATTAACATACGTAATCGACGCTCTGCAACATACACACCGTGATTGCTTTGAAAACTTCCACCCTGACTACCATTATTAGTATGCGTTCCATTCAATAACCGACCACTTAAGGCATTTTCAACTTCAGCCTGATAACGGTAATACTGTTCGCGCGCCTGAGCTTCTTTTTCCGCTTCTCCACCTCGTCGACCATTTACATACAAAGCATGAACTCTTCGCCATGTTTCTAAAGCAGAATCACGAGCCATTATTTTTGCATCGAGATCTCGATAACCAAAATATAGGTCCCAGTAGGCATTCTCGACATCGCTGACAAGATCCCGAACTGAAATTTCAAATTCTCCCAGGCTGATATCCGTATTAATTCGGGCAATAATCACACCATTCACGACACCTGGTGTATTACTGGGACCTGCCAGTTGATTGAAGTCAACTCCTCCCCCTCGTAACAGTGGGTGACGAAATTCCATTTCAATGTTGTTCTGATAAGCATGTGGAAATTGGTTACCGGGAGAGTTGTTTGCATCGTAATCAATATAATCTCGCAGGGTAAACTCAGTTCCTGTCATGGCTCGCTTTGTCAACTGAGCTTGAATGACCATCGCGTCTTGTCTTAAAAGACGAGTTCCACCACCGAAGAAGACGTTGTTGAGCGCTTTATCGTTCTTTTCAAAGAACGTACTTGCCGAAAGCGTTGTATCATAAGCGCTGAGAGCACCTTCCACCCCATAACGAGGGTCAGACTCAACAATTGCAGCATCATATTTTGTATGAACGGCTGCTGGTGTATTTAAAGCAACTCCACCAACATCACCTAAGACTTTGGAATTCTCTAATGCCAAACGCACTACTTCCTCCAAAGAGAGCTCCCAATAATCTGGTGTAGTTGAACTGGAAAGTCTGGCTGGTGCCTGTGTACCAAAAGTGTCACCTTCATCGAATTCATCTACATTGGGATATTCGATTTGAGTGAGTGCTTGTTGGTAAAGTTCCTCGCTTTCTACAAATTCTTCTTGTAGAGAAGTCTCCAGAAAACGGCTACATCCTGGGCCCAGCATTACAATTGCTGCTAACAGAAGCACAATCCGGGCCATTAAACAGTTCATTGATTAACCTTGGTCAAATTGGACCATTAATTAAAAAGCTATACACTCTCTCAACTCATCGGCATCAGACCATGTCCCCCCAAAGCAAATTTTCAATACATTCATAACATTCCGCATAATCGGACAATCAGAATATTCCCCCAAACAACTATAAACTACTCATTCATCGCATTTCACCCAGAATGCACCACGAATAGGCACTCAACCTTGCAACACTGGGGCAAGTAGGAAATTTACATAGAAATAAAAGTTGTGCACGAATTTCTTTGATAAGCCTCTCCTCTTTTCAGGGGTCAATCAGAGTACATCGCCCACAACTGTGATAATATTAACAGCAGCTATTTAAGAACTTTAAAAGTTTGCCAAACAACTGGCTGCCAAACACACGCTGAACCTTCATTTATTCGAATCGCATGACGACTGATGAATCCTCTTCGATAGAAGACATCTGGCAGGAGATTGAAACGCTCGTTCTCGGACTGGCTCAACTCTCCAGAACAGGGATTTCGAGTCAAAAATTTTACTCGGAACTGCTGGATCGCGCTATGCGCGGCATGTCTGCTTTGGGTGGTCTCATCTGGATTCCTAATTCTACAGGCTCTCTGGAACTCCAAAACTGCCTCGGATTAAACCCTGAATCAAATCCGGACAAACCATTAAGCCAACAGTCGATTGAACTACACCGGCTTCTACTGAGTGAAGCATTACAGGGGAACCAACCTGTAACAATTGGACCCCACTCGGGACTATCAGAGCAACATCAGGGAACGAATCCCACTGATGAAAATCTTATCCTCTGCCCCGTCGTGGTTGAGAATCATCCTGCTAGGCAGACTGGGATTTTGGAAATTGTTCATCATCCTCCGAAATCATACGCAGCACAAGATGGTTTTCTGAGATTCATAAGTGCCTTATGTGAGCTTTCCGAGGATTACTGCCAGCATCAGCAATTGCAACGACTTCAGGAAATGGAAATTCTCTGGGATCAGTTTGAACGTTTCTCAGAACACGTCCACGTACATTTAAATTCTCAACAAACCGCATATATCATCGCCAATGAAGGAAGAACGTTAATTAACTGTGATCGACTCTCTGTTCTGCAACGAACCGGTAAAGCATACAACCTTATTGCGGCAAGTGGCGTGGATATAATTGAACGGCGATCAGAGTCTGTTCAACGTTTGGAAAGCTTGGTGGGTTGTATTCAATCCACAAATCGAGATTTCTGGATCATGGAAGGAGGACAAAAATATCCTCCTCAGATTACAGAATCCTTACATGCCTATCTCGATCTGGCATCATCACGATCATTAATGATCTTTCCACTGAAACATATTATCGAAGAACAGAAAAACGATGCGACAGAATCCAGCCAGGTGCAACATGCCACTTCAGAGCAACTTGTCCTGGGTGCGATCGTAGTAGAGCAATTTCATGATCTCGAATCCGACAACACATTGCTCAATCGTGCACTAGCCGTTTCACGTCATGGGGGGACTGCTTTATATAATGCATTACAGCATGAAAGCTTTCCTTTTTTTACTGTCTTGAAACACTGGTCGTATTCACCGATTCGCAAGAAAAATATGACATGGCGGAATGCCATTACCGGCATGGTTATTCTCACACTGATATGCGCCGTTTTGATTTTGACTCCCGCGGACTTTACGATTGAAGGTTCCGGAACACTCCAACCTGTTGACCAGCAAAATATTTTTGCTACCGCAGATGGAACCGTTGATGAAATACTCGTTCATCAGGGAGAACAAATTCTAGCAGGTGATACTCTGGTTATTTTAAGAGATTCAGATTTAGAATTGGAATTCAGTCGTGTGAGAGGTGAGATTCAAACAACACAAAAGCGATTAGCAGTAATTCAGGCAGCAAGATTAGATTTGAATCCCACTGATATTAATGCATTACAAAAAGCAAATCGCCTGACTGCAGAACAAGAAGAATTGAATGAACGTCTCAAAAGCTTGAAAGAACAACTCGTCTTACTTAAAAATCAACAAGAAGCACTGAAACTAAAAAGTCCGATTAGCGGTGAGGTATTGACTTGGGATTTACAAGAAAAATTACTGGCACGACCAGTGCAACGTGGGCAAAGACTATTAACGGTTGCTGATCTGAAAGGTCCTTGGGTTTTAAAAATGCAAGTGCTCGATTCGGAAATCGGTCACGTGCTCGAAGCCCATCAACAGAATCAGAACCCCCTCCCCGTTTCGTTTCTGCTGTTAACCGATCCAGGCCAAACCTATCAAGGAACTATAGAAAAAATCGCAGCGACAGCTGAAACGAACGAAGAAGGAATTCCAACAGTACAAGTTACAGTAAAATTGGATCATGAATCAATTACGGGCTTGAGGCCAGGAGCCTCGGTTCTCCCACAAATCGACTGTGGAAAGCGTTCTTTAGGATATGTCTGGCTCAGACGATTAATCGAAACCATTCAAAGGGAAGTGTTGTTCTTTTAACAAATCAGAATTTCATTTATTTGGTGGGATTCTCATACCAGAATACTCCCAGGCCTTTTTTCTGATCCCGTTCCTCACAGGAAATCACATCCAAATCACCATCTGCATCGAGATCAAGTAATTCAATTCGATCATATTTGATGCCTCGCGGCCCACTGATTTCGTGAGTCGTCCATTTAAGACCCGTACCACTTTTAGAATAACTCATCCAGAACATGCCGGATTTTGGTGGATCCGCTTTTCCACAACTGATGACGACATCTGGCTGTCCATCAAGATTGATATCACCTACTGTAACGGCTTTTCCATGCCCTGTATTTATGGGAAAAGGAAAGGCTATTTTTTCCCACTTGCGACCACTCTGATCCAGCCGACGAAACCAAAGTAATTCATCGGGAATACGTGTCACTACCAGAATATCCTTCCACCCATCTTGATCAAGATCAGCAACGTGAGCGAACATCACTTCCCGATCTTTACCACCCACCCAATGATTCTTCCATTTGGAAGATTTTGATACATTCAGAACTCCGGGATTCTCCAGCCAGCGACAGCCTCTCATCTTTCCTTTTCGATCAGTTGTTAAAAGATCTACATCACCATCGCCATCCATGTCGAGTACAATGACTGACATAATCCACCCCGCAGGTGATAATGGTCTCCACTGATAACCCGAGAGATCGCGCGGATTTTTGCCTGCCTGATACCAACCAATTTGTGCCCCCTTCCCTTTACCAGCGGCAACCAATTCTAACCCCGGCTTATTATCAATTTGTGCAGAGGTCGCAAACATCCACATCATTTTTTTTCTTGAAGCAGGTAATACTTCTTGCTGCCATGGTTTTTTAAATGGTTGATTATTCGAGGCCCAGTGCACAAAAATTGTCTGACTTTTGCCCTCACAGCAGCTAATGACTTCTTGTCGGCCATCATGATCCAGGTCAATCCAGGCAGCATCTTCAACCTGAGGAGTTTTTCCCACAGTAATTTTAGGCCAGAGCTCTTTCACTTTCGCCGGGCCTGGGTTGCGATAAATTCGGGTCAGGTTTCCTTCTTCCCAACCGGTGGCGATATCTGGCAAACCATCCTGGTCTGCATCCGTCAGTTTGACTCCATCTGCGCCTCGGGAAGACTGATCAATCGCATGATAAACCCACGGCTTTCCTCTCAGCGGATCGTCTGCGAATACATTTTCTGCAAGAGAAGAAATCAAAATGAAAAATATCCCGCTCAGATGTTTGATTTCACAGCACATTGACGGAACCTTTCTTATATTTCGGAGTGGTAATCAACTCTTCTCTAATATCCAGCGTCTGGATCGAAACCACAATAGTAGTTCGTATCACAAGTAATTTTTGTAAAAATAAGCACGAATTAACAACAATATAAATCCCTATGAAATAAAGGACTTCGAGATTTTCCTGGCAAAAGAAAGCGGTAAATCCCGTAAGTCTTCGATAACCCCGTCATTCAGAATAATCGATAAAGTTTCTCTCGTAAGATTGCCGATCATCCTTAGGTACAGGCGATTGTACAATCTGTGATGCATGCCATCATAGAAACTACTGTGACAAAGGAATGTCACATTCAAAAGGGGGAGGAATCTGCGGATGCGCGCAGCTTTTGTGTGTATAGTCTTGACTCAGCTTATAATAGTAGGCTCAGGCTGCCAGTGCTTTAAAGCCAGCAATCTCTATTATAACTTGATCGATGATGTGAGTGACACACAGATCTATGCAGACCGTTTCTATCGTCCTACGTGGGACCTCACGCGCATTGGTAAACCTGACTGGTGTTCTTCTCGGTTTAACCGTTGGTGGTGTAAGTGCTGTAGTGATTGCCGCCCACATTATATAAGCCCAGAACCAGTTACGGACTACAACAACTACCAATATAACGAGAGTGAAACTCCTGGTGAGTTAACCCCTCTCCCTGATTCTTCAATGTATGTGCCACCTGATCCATCTCCAGGTGAAACTCCAACAGAGCCGGTTCCTGAGGCGGGCCCCCATTTAGTCCCCTCAACCAGTGAGCCGTCGAGTTAGAAAATTACCCGTTCAGAACAGGCGCATGACCTAAGCAACATCTGTTGATAGTGGAAAGAAACAGGTTTAAATATGTTTAAAATGGAGATGACACAAGTGGTTCAGCGACTGACGATCCTGCTCATTAGTGTGATAAGTTCCATCCCTGTCTCAATCGCATCAGCACAAGAATTGAATTCAAAAGACCGCGACGGCCAGAGCCCGGCCCTGACGAAGTCGGCTGCCAGTCAGTATCTTTTAAAAGACACTGACCGGCAGCTGACAAAATTTCAACAGGAACAAAAACCAGCCCATCCGAGTAACAATGTTCCGAATGAAGAAGATCTTATTTCCTTGCTTAGTAAAGGCTCTTCCACTCGTTTTGCGAGAAGATCAGCCCGTTCACAGCTTCCATTGGATAAGCTCACGCCTGCCAATCGAATCAATGCCGAGTATGTTCTCAAAGACATCAGCATGTTTCGCATTCTGCCAAAAATTCAATTTGATGTGAATCATTCAGCATATTCCTTCTTCATTGCTCATCCTGATGTGGTTGTGAGTATTTGGAGAGATATGAAAATATCCGATTTTCAAATGTGGCAAACAGGTCCCACATCCTACGAAATTGACGCAGGTGATGGAACGATCGGAACTTTGGAAGTCATACATCAAACCCCTACCGAAACAATGGTGCTTTGCTCCGGTGTCTACAAGAGCCCGCTGTTAGCAAAACCGATTGCCGCCAAAGCACTGCTTTATTTGGAAACTGAGTATCAACCTGGTAACGGTAAAACCAAAACTTCAGTTTCGCATCAAGCCTCAATGTATGTTTCATTTCCTTCGCAGACGGTAGAAGTGGCGGCGAAGATTCTGGCCCCCGTCAGCAATGTGATTCTTGACCGAAATTTTAAAGAAATTTCAATCTTTATGCACATGATGTCGCTCGCAATGGAACGACAACCCGGCTGGGTAGAACGAGTGGCAAACCGGCTCGAAGGAGTTCTTCCCGTTCGACGTCCCCAATTACTCAAGGTGGCAGCCCGTGTCTATATTGATGGGCAGCAACGTCGAAAACCGACCAACACCAATCCACTTCAATCACCCCAGCCCATCAACGTACTTTCACGAAGTAATGCGAAAGCTCCACGTAAACTACCAGGCAACCTTCGTGTTCAACCTGTGAATCGTGCTCAAAGCCCGATGTAGGCACACCACTTTCGTCTCTTAAGACAACTAGAGTAACACATGCTTTCTCTGATCCTTTGACTATCTTCTTGGTGCGCGTTTCTTATTACGAGGTCGCAACACAAAGCCAATGATGCTTAACACAACGATCAAGGGAACGGCTATTTTAGGTCTGAGGGCAACTCCCACAATTGCCAGAATCAGCCCCACAAAAAACCAGGGAGACACGTTCGCCCAGGCAGCATCACGTTTTTTGGATGGTAACGCGAGCCAAAACGCAAACATGAGTAACCCTACACGCATAAAGGCGCCAGTAGCTGCCTCTTTCTGAGCAAACTGTTCAACAGTGACCTGCCACTCCAAAATACCAGCCACAATCAAGCAAATGGCCGCAATCACTCCAACCAAAAGTCGATTAATGGGAATTTTTTCACCTGACATGACTTTAAGCAATCACTTTCTTCCAGGTCGGGTTCGTTGATTGAGAAAGGCACCTAATGCCAAGTGATAAGGGTCAGTCGTTCGAAATTTGAGGTAATCTACATTCACAGATCCGCATTGTCGTGACAAAGTCTCGCAAAACTCCTGATACTGTTCTAGATAACGTGCACGTAACTGGTGAGGATCTACCAATTGACGATGACCTGCTTGTTCTAAACTACGAAATTGCGTCGGTTTACTAAAGGGAAAATCTTCTTCTTCTGGTGCTACAACTTGAAATAAGAGCACTTCATGACGAGCATGTCGCAATTGCTTCAAAGTGGTTGTGAGTGCTTCAGGCTCGTCAAAACAATCGGAAATCAAAACCACTAAACTTCTGCGTTTGATTAATGGAAGAACCTGATTTAAAGCAGCTGAAATCCCAGTTTCTTTACCAGGCTGTGACTGCTCCAGGATTTCCAGCATTTGGCCAAAGTTTTTGGGGTTCGCTGACGGCTCAATGAAATCACGTTGCTCAGTATCAAACGTAATTAAGCCAGTGGCATCCCGCTGACTTAGTAATAAATATCCAAAGGCTGCCGCGAGTTGGCGCGCATATTCAAATTTACTTAAAGTCTTACCTGAATAGGCCATACTCCCTGAACAATCGAGTAATAAATAGCATCGCAAATTTGTCTCATCTTCGAACTCTTTAACGTAATATTTTCCCGTTTTTCCGTATGCGCGCCAGTCGATATGTCTAATTTCGTCGCCAGGGTAATACTGACGATGTTCCACAAATTCCACGCTCGCCCCTTTAAAAGGGCTTTTGTGCTGCCCCATCATGAAACCTTCTACAACCAGCCGCGTGACGACATCCAATTTGCCAAATCGTGCCAGCGCTGTCGGGTCAGAAAGAGGAGCATTTTTTGATAGCATCTCGTTGTGTTTCACTAAAAAATTTGTGATTACAAAAGTGAAAGCGCAGAGAGTGATCTCTCTACGCTTTCATTTCAGTTGACTTAATCTGATTTTAACTAATCGAGTTCCTTAATAAACACGTTTCGGAAATAGAGTGTATTACCATGATTTTGTAATTCAATCTGTCCTGCTTCGTAAATGGGTTTATCGCGTTCCCAATAATTTTCCAAAACTGTGTCCGTAACCAACTTACCATTTAATTTGACAGTCACTTTGTCACCAACCATTTTAATGTAGAACGTATTCCATTCTCCCACTGGATTATCAGCAGTCACTAAAGGTTTACTGGGATTTTTTTTATTGTTGTATAGCCCGCCTGAACCAACACCTTTAGCAGCTTTCGTTGCAGGGTCCCATATCTGAACCTGGGGTGAACCGCGTAGATAAATTCCACTGTCCCCATCTTTTTTGATTTTCCAGTCTACCAGCATTTCAAAGTTTTTGTAGTCTTTATCAGTACACAGGCTCTGACCTTTTCCGTCAAAGACAAGCACGCCATCAACCACTTTCCAATGTTCCCGCATGCTTTGATCCGCCTTCTTTTGTGCCTCAGCTAACTCTTCAGGACTCATTTTAGCACGTGTCTTGGGGTTGCCCACCAAACCCTTCCACCCAGATAAGTCCTTACCATTAAATAACGCTTTATACCCTTTGGGAGGCACATTCAGCTTTTGTTCACCGGCTACCGCCAAATTGAGAGCTGAAATTGTCATAATCATAGTCAATAGCGTTGTCACTCGTTTCAAAGTTGTCATAGTCATCGCCTTTATTCAAGATTAGTATAGTTATTTTCCTGCATAGCAATTTCCTGGCTCAAATAGGAAACGTATTTCCTATCGGAGGTTACTTAATTATCGAAAGGAATTCTCTCCACATCAAGCCAGTCCTCATTGATTTCGAACCTTTCGGTTAAACTCTCCCGCTTTCTCAGTTGCCGATTTGCGATTGCTCTTCGAGGAGATTAGAATAAATTCTAAACCACACATTTGATGATTCCTACGATTCCCACCTTAAGTCCTAATGAGAAAGCCACACCATGAGACAATATCTCTACGGAATGCTTTGTGTCCTTTTGCTATTCTGCTCTGCGAAACAATTATCTGCTGCTTCCAAGCAGAAAAATGTCCTGGTGATCGTTGTCGATGATCAGGGCTTTCAAGCCGGTTGCTATGGAAACAAAGTCATCAAAACACCGGGCATCGATATGCTGGCCGCATCGGGAACTCGGTTTACCCGCGCCCATTGTACAACTGCCAGCTGCTCCGCCAGTCGTTCGGTGATCATGACAGGTTTATATAATCACGCCACCGGACACTACGGTCATGCCCATGGTTATAATCACTTCAGTACTTATGCCACCGTCAAATCACTGCCAATCCTACTTGAGGAAGCTGGTTACCGAACATGCTCCATTGGAAAATATCACCTGGCTCCAAAATACGTTTATGAATTTCAGGAATACCGTAATAAAGGTGTGCAGGGCAATCGTAACTCGGCAGTCATGGCGGCCAATGCAAAAGAGTGGATCATGGAAAAAGACGACCGACCGTTCTTTCTCTATTATTGTAGTAGCGATCCCCATCGTGGAGGAGGCCCGGATGGTTATTCCAATTTCAATAATGACCCCGATCATTACCCAGGCGTGACTCCCATAAAATACAAACCGGAACAAATTCAAGTGCCACCCTGGCTACCCAACCATCAGGAAGTCAAAGAGGAACTGGCTGAATACTATCAAGCGATTTCTCGACTCGATCAGGGCGTGGTTTCTTTGATTAATACGTTAAAAGAAACGGGACACTGGGAGGACACACTTGTCATGTTCCTGAGCGATAATGGCCCACCGTTTCCTGGCGCAAAGACAAATCTTTATCAACCCGGGATGAATTTACCATTGATTGTCCGCGATCCCAGTCAGCCCAAGCAGGGAATTACAACTGATGCGAGGGTCTCCTGGGCCGACCTGACACCGACAATTCTGGATTATTGCAACGTGACACCGAAACCAGTTCCCCGACTTCGCACTGTTGAAAATAATGGCAAACGAGTTCAAGGAAAAGGAAAACCTGTTCCTTACCAGTTTCATGGACGCTCGTTTCTGAGTGCACTTGGAACAGAACACGCGCCTGACTTCGACGAAAATTATGCTTCACATACCTTTCATGAAATCACAATGTATTATCCGATGCGGGTGATCTTGAGTGGTAAATATAAATACATTTTCAACATTGCCCATGAGCTGCCTTACCCTTTTGCGTCCGATTTATATCGATCTCCTACCTGGCAGGGCGTTTTAAAACGGGGTGACAAAATGTTCGGTCAACGAACCGTTTACTCCTATATCCATCGTCCCAAACACGAACTTTATGATGTCGTCGCTGATCCCTTTGAATCAACCAATCTCGCCTTTGAGCCTGAACACCAGGAAAGGCTGATCCAAATGCAGGAAAAGCTTAAAACTTGGCAGAAAAAAACCAAAGACCCCTGGTTTCTAAAGTGGGAATATGAATGATTACTCCTAAGTTAGGGGCCGATTCTGCGTTCTTCCCATTGAATTCAGGGATTTTGCTGAAAGTTACTCGACGAAAGGGTCGATCCTCACTATAATTACGAGATATGGTAACGGTATGCCTTTACTATATTTAGGGCCGTTGAACGTTAAAGTAATGTCGGAAACGACTATATACTTACATCTTATTCTGCTCTTAATGATTTACTTATGTCCTGATGACAGGACCCATAGCGCGGGGTGGAGCAGCCCGGTAGCTCGCGAGGCTCATAACCTCGAGGTCGCAGGTTCGAATCCTGTCCCCGCCACTTATTAAAAACCTTGATGTAAGATGAATTACATCAAGGTTTTTCTTTTGCGCCAGATTCCATAAGAAGACAAATACGACTTCCTCTGAAACCCCCATAATTAGTTTTGTAAATCATAAAATCGATAATAAATGAAAGAATCATTGTGTGTCAGTAGAAAAATCGTCTTGTGCCCCTTTTGGAGCAAGTATCCAATGGCGGCTCTGTTCTTACTGATTCGAGCCGCCGCCAAGGGAGTGATGCCCTGTTTGTCAGCCAAATCAATGGGCACTCCAGCGTCCAAGAGAAGATCAATCACTTCGAGTTGTCCCATCATGGCGGCGATATGTAAGGCACTCCTCTCTCCACTCAAGGCTACCGGATCAGCTCCTTCCTGGAGCAATAATTGCGCTGTTGGCAAGTCACCAGACCAGGCAGCATAATACAGTGGGTAGTCACCATGTCCATTCGCCCTGTTCACATCAGCTCCCCATTCCAAAAGTAACCGCACCATCTCTTCATCACCATTTTCCGCAGCCATCGTCAATGAACTATGTCCGGGAATTTTCACTCCCATTCCCCAGAGTTGAAGCGTTTCTACATCCATGCCGGTTTGTAGTGCGAACCGTGCTGAAGCAATATCTCCCTTTCTTACCGCAAGCAGAAATGATCGCTCAGTCGGCCAAACATACCAGAGGCAGAGAATCAATAGTGTAAGAATATTCGTAATCACCGCCTTCACTGACAACCGGGAACACTGCGAGCGCCACATGGCAATTAAACCTAAAAACAAGCCAATAGGTATTAGTAATCCCGAAATTGCGATTGTCAGCCATTCGTTGAACCATGTTCTCCCGACGACGGTATGCACACTCATGGTGATGACAGTAATTCCAGTGGCGAAAAATGAAATAATACAGCAAGCTGTCGCTATTCGTTCAGGTCTGCTTTCTGATTTCATCTAATCAGCCTCTATAAATTGGAATCGGCAACCATTTAGATTGTGTAATCACATCCCTACGATTGGTTGTTACTTCCAATAAGGCGTCATTAACGTGTGAATATCACGCATTCCCCTGTCGAATTATCAAATAAAAAAATTTTTCACCAACAAAGAGACAGAAACGTTTATCGCCAATAGTCCCCCGAGTTCTCAAGATATAACAAGTAGAGCCCCGCCTTTATTTCCAAGTGTTTTCTTTGACCGGCTTGCCGTTCGTTGTCAAGATTTGAAAATGATGAAAGCCGGAATTCATGCCTGAGAAACGCCAGACGACTCTCTTGTCTCTTGTAACTTCAAATAGTTTTACCTGATTTCCCTTGGCCCGATAGCTGGAGATTACAGTATTGCCATTCGGTAATCTCTGGGCTCCACAGGCGTCGTTGAACAGTTTCTCTCCCAGATCTTGATTTGTTACACTCCAGACGATTTTACCTTCAGCATCTGTCTCGATGATACGATTCCCATTCGTGCAGGCAATCAGCGTGTTTCCATTTTTCAAACGGATCGCTGTAAAGGGCCAGTCTCGTTTATCACGACCTCGTTCGTCTGTCACGATGACTTGAATCACCTCACCGGTTTTCGGTTTGTATTCCTTGACTGCGAAGTCGAGTAAATGCGGCGCGATATAGTTTCCATTCGGAAGCATACGCAACATCCGGGTTTGCATATGTGCGTTTTTTCTTTGACATTGTAGGGGAGTCGTCTTGAGAACATCTCCCTTACGATTGATGACAACAGCGCGCGGCTCTGGACCCAACTCCGCAATAAGAAACGTGCCGTCTGGCAAGAGTTGTACCGTGCTCGTCTCTTTTTGGCGGCCCTTGTACTGAAAAACTATCTTCTTTGTTTTGCGATCGACTTCAACAACACCGCCGTTAGGAAATCCTTTTGTCCCGTAGAGTGCCAGCAATACATTGCCATTTGGTAAAACCCATCCGTCACTCGCGGGCATGTTGAATTTCCATTCTACTTTCCCGTCCTCACCAATAATGACTGCCTTATTGGCTTTACCCATACCAAGAAACGAGTGCTGGACTATAGCCTCATCGCCAGCGTAACCAGTTGATGACAATGCAAAACATGTTACAGACAAAAGAGTGAGCAGTAACAACAGACCTGAGAGAGACAAGTAGCTGGGATGATTAGATCGAGTGACGATTTTTTTTAGCATAAATTTCGAGCTCCGATTTATCAAAGGATAGTCGTAGTTGAAATCTTAGTCTAACCGGAAACCAGACTGTGGGCGATGTAACCCACCAATTTGGTCACCACAATCGCGATCATTTCATACCCAGTAGTTACCTCACTCCCGGTCCAAACTTGCCATCGAGCCTTGTCATTTCAGTTTTTCATGCCTTAAGAGTATTCAAACAAACAAGTTAACACTTCATATTCTATTTGAGTTGCCTCTGAATCATTTTCTACGGTGTTTAAGTTTTTCGCATTCAAGAGTCCGTTCTGTAATCAGATTCACAGACTCGATTTTGGAAGACATCGATAATGCCGCTCTCAGAATAGATAGTTGTGAAGTCCTCCCTGTTTTGAATTAGTCTGAAAGTCGGCAGGAAGTTCCGATTACAAAAAACAAGGATGTGATCATGAATCAAAAATGGTGGTATTATGGTTTGAGTATTTTGCTGATTATCGTAAGTTGCGTGGTGGGATGTGCGCATCCCTATGGTTCACCACCGGAGACCTATTCTGAACCATACGCTGATCCGGCGGCTGGAAGAATGATGATTAGTCCTGATTCAGGTGGCTCTGGTTCTTCTCATGAAGCTCCCTCTCACACGCCACAACCAGCTCCACGCTCAATGCCACAGGGATCAGGAGCGAGGTAATCACAAATCAATGACAAGACTTACAAGTATGTTTGAGATCTGATCTTGGCGAGATAGACTCAGCAAATACTTACTCGTAAGGCTAACGAACGGAGACTCAATGTGTTAAACAAAGAACTGTTTTCATACGGAGAGGCTGCTTTGGTCACTGATCATGCTGTATCGACTTTCGAAAAGCCTAATGAGACGAATATCACTGATCTATCAAAAGTTACGGTGATTATTCCCGCTCTGAATGAAGAGACGTCTTTGCCTTTGGTCCTGAGTGACCTACCCGCGGTTGGTGAGGTGATTGTCGTCGACAACGGATCGACAGACCAGACGGCAGAGATCGCCATCGCGCATGGCGCCACTGTCTTTAACGAACCGAAGCGTGGCTATGGTGCAGCCTGTTTACACGGTCTGCAAGCGCTGCGGCAGTTGATTGAGTCTGGTCAACAGGCTCCACAAGTCATCGTTTTCATTGACGCTGATTATAGTGATCATCCCAACCTGCTCCCCCTTCTCGTGACACCTATTCTGAATGACGAAGCCGATTTCGTGCTCGGTTCACGGTTACTTGGTGAAAGAGAGCCCGGAGCAATGCCACCACAAAGCGTCTATGGTAACCAATTGGCATGTTTTTTGATGCACACTCTTTTTGGGAGTGAATATACTGACCTCGGTCCGTTTCGTGCTATCAACTATCGTGCATTACTTGACCTTCAAATGATTGACGACAACTTTGGATGGACTGTCGAAATGCAAATTAAAGCGACTCGCGCGCATCTCAGAACACGCGAGATTCCAGTTCCCTATCGGCGTCGTATTGGAAACAGCAAGATTAGTGGCACACTTTCCGGTACCGTGAAAGCAGGATCAAAAATTCTCTACTTAATTGGAAAGTATGGGTTGAAGCATTGAGTGATGCCGACAGGCGACGAACGAGAGCCGTTAGGGAACGGCACAATCTGTTTATTCTGATCTTCTGTGGAATACTGTTGTGGTTAATTTACACACTCATCGTTTCGCTGAGTGCAAGATTCTCCTATCAGACCCCCGGCATCACAAGACCCATCATTGAAGTTTTCTCTTTGTTCGCTGCCGCATTTGCCATTTATCTCATTGCGTTACGTGTAGCAATTCAGGCGGGGCAGCATCGGCAGTTATTACCCGTGATTGGTCTGTTTGCATTTAGCATGCGACTACTACTGCTTTTTTCTGAACCAATTCAGGAAGTTGACATTTATCGCTATATGTGGGACGGCCAAGCAATGATGCACGGGGTGAGTCCGTTTCGATACAGTCCGCTACAAGTCCTCGAAAGTTCAAAAGATTTAACGGTTCCGTCCGATCTATCTAAACTTGCAACAGCCAAAAATTCATCACCGGCAATTGAGACAATCCTGAATCGGGTTCACTTTTCCGAGTTATCAACTGTTTACCCACCTGTCAGTCAAACTGTATTTGCACTTGCTGCTCTAACGACTCCCTCACATTCTGATCTTAGAACTCATCTGATTGTGATGAAGGCCTGGATTGTGCTGTTTGACATGGTCACAATCTGGGTGATAATCCTAATCCTTAGGTTCACCGCAAAACCAGTCGGCTGGTCGGTAGTCTATGCGTGGTGTCCACTGGTACTCAAAGAGTTCGCCAACAGCGGGCATCTGGATTCAATTGCTGTCTGCCTCACAACTCTCGCTGTCTACATGATGCTGCGTGCTTTTTATAGTTCTGTCGATCAGATGGCTGCCATCAAAAACTCGAAACAAACATCTTTGTTATGGGGTGTAGCTGCATCAATGTTTCTTGCCCTGGCTGTGGGAGCAAAACTATATCCTATCATTTTATCACCACTTTTGATTCTTGTATCCGTGCAGAAGCTGGGTTGGTCACGGGCAACAATGTTGGCATTCGTATTTCTTCTGGTCTCAGCAGGCGTATGCTGGCCGATGGTTTCACAGAGTGTTTCTGAATCGAGACTCGCAGCCGAGGCTGATCGTCGCCCTCTCGATTCACAATCTTCAATGCCACCAATTCCTAACACTGAGGAATCTATCAATTCCATCGATGGCAACGCGCCACAAGCGCACGGCGAAGGGCTCACGATGTTTCTGTCGCGCTGGAAAATGAACGACTTTCTTTTTTTACTCGTGAGCGAAAACCTGACTCCCCTGGCAAAGGTTCCCGCTTCTCAAAGACCATGGTTTATTATCACTTCAGAAAACTGGCGGCAGTCTATTGTAACCCAACTGGCAGCATTGACATCTCTCAGTCAGGAACAGGTTCCTTTTGCATTAGCACGTACATTTACCGCCTTTGCGTTTTTGGTACTTGCAAGTTACTTTTGTTGGCGCGCGATCCGAGCAAATGAAGTAACTCATTTTTTGGAAGCAATTTTTTTGACTCTTGCTTGGTTCTGGCTGTTACTCCCAACTCAAAATCCATGGTATTGGACCTGGGCAATTCCCTTTCTCCCCTATGCTCATAACCGGGCGTGGCTGGCACTGAGCGGATTGACTCTAATGTATTACCTGCGATTCTGGCTGGGATATCATTGGCCTGACCCACCAATGACTTTCACAAACTATTCAGGAGAACGTTTTTTTGACTTTGTCGTGACTTGGCTTGAGTTCGGACCCTGGTTTGTCTGGCTCGCAATGAGCTGGACAACGAAACGACGGTGGATTCATAAGTAGAAATTCTGAATCGCAATTAGAGAAGCTCAGGCCTTTTCATCTGCTTGCCAGTGGGAACTGACACAATGAGCAAGGTGTAAACGAGCTCTATGGAGCCGCACCCAGAGGTTTGACTGTGTGATGTTTAGCTCAGCACAGATCTCTTCGGTACTCATTCCTTCCATCACACTCAACACAAAGGCATCCGCCTGAGGTTCAGGTATGTGTGAAAGACATTCGCGTACTACCTGCCATAATTCCTCGCTCTCTAACTGTCGTCCTGGTTCGACTGCCCATCTCTTAGCTCCCTGACGCCAGAAACCCGACTCATCGAATAACTGATTTTCGAGTTCTGCTTCACCACCATGATCAGACACCTGCTTCAAGCGAGAACGGGAACGAATATAATCCACAATCTTGCGTTTGAGGATGCCTAGTAACCAGGCGCGTTGAGAACCTAAACCCTGAAACTGACTCTGATGTTTAATACCCGCAAGAAATGTTTCCTGCAAACTTTCCTCAGCTGCACTTACATCTCTTAAACGAGAGAATGCATACCGATAGAGGTAATCGCTGTAGGCATCGACCCACTCTGATGGATCGAGTTTCTGTTCGCAGTTTATCACCAATTCCTCCACACCAGTAAACACTCTCGAAATACGAAAACTGCACTCTAATTTTCATTTCTTGATGAGTCTGTGAATTCGATTACATTTTCCATCTAAATAGAGGCATTTCGTAAGATGTACCATAAGTCCATACTAATAAGCCGTTTGGACTGACAACCCGCTGCGAGAAACCTTTCATTTTCTAGAAATCTGGAAAAACAGTGTAAGTAATAATGAAAAGCTCCGTCACCTGAGGGTGCTGAAAAAGGACGAAACCATCGAGACAACACTCATTGTTTTGAGAAGGGAAACATTATGTTATGGACGAAAGGAAGAGTCTTGAAAACGTTCAGTAAAGAAATCATTGCTGTTCTGGTCATTACTGTCGCAATTGCTATCGTGATGATCGTCAACAGTGGAAATGTGGCGGCGGCCTCGAAAGTTTATGTTGGCCAGAACGTCTCCTCCAATGCTCAAGTTTCAATGGACCAAATCAATCATTCCAGTTGGGACATGCTGCTTAAGAAATATGTCGATCACAATGGCTATGTGAACTACAAAGCCTGGCATGCGTCGTCCGCAGATCAGAAAGCTTTGACGGCTTATCTTAATCAACTGTCGAAAGCAAACCCCAAGCAACCTGCCAGAAATAATGCAAAACTTGCCTTCTGGATTAACGCTTATAATGCTGTCACAGTACATGGAATCTTACGAGAGTATCCCACATCGAGTATCAGAAACCATACTGCAAAAGTCATCGGTTATAACATCTGGAAGGACCTTCAACTTGTAGTAGGCGGACAGGCAATCTCTCTTGAAGGAATCGAACACCAGATACTCCGCAAAATGAACGAACCGCGTATTCACTTTGCGATCGTTTGCGCGTCAATTGGTTGCCCTCGTTTGTTAAATCAAGCCTACACCGCCAGTGAAGTAGAGAAACAACTTGACGTTAATACAAAAGACTTTTTCAGTCGACCACAAAACTTTCGCTTTGATCAGCAAAACAAACGGTTCTACCTGTCTTCGATTTTAAGTTGGTTCGGAACAGACTTTGGTGCCAATCAAGCGGTTCAATTGAAAACAATCGCTCCCTGGCTACCCGATCAAACGGTGCAGAATGCTGCGAGGCAAAACTCCGTTCGTATTTCATTTCTGGACTACAACTGGAAGTTGAACGATCAAGCAAATCTAGGACGAGTTGCCGAACGTCGTTGAGTTAGACAAAGATTGAGAACATCGGAAGCTCGACAGAAAGAAATTAACATTTAATGGATCGCTATGGAGCGTCTACTCCATGTTGAACTGCAAACAGGTCACACAGTTAATCTCGAAGTCCTTCATACAGCGACTCTCGATCAGAGAGCGGTTGAGTCTCTGGATTCATGTGGGAATGTGTGGCACCTGCCGTTCGTTTCGTCGGCTACAGAATAAACTGCACAACACAATACGCGGCAAAATCACCGAGAGCGAAACCGACTCCGAGAATCAACTTTCAGAAACTGTGCGAGAGCGAATGAAGGCTGTTGTGAGGTCGCAATTGAAAGATGATTGAACAAACAATACCAAGACAAATTGATATGAAAAGTGAAATCATTACATCAGGACAGAGTCGTACTATACGAGGAATGAACAATGAAACGATTGAGTATTGCGGCTATCATGTGTTTCTCCCTTTTGGGAATCTGGCTGGCTCTGAAACCACCAGAAGCAGCCTCTGCTCAAAGTGGGTACCGCGGGGGAAGTAGTACCAGAGAGGGAAGCAACTCGCGGAGAGGGTTTCAGAAGACCCGTCCCTTCGAAGACCGATTCTGGAACTATCTGATATCACAAAAATATGAAAACTGGGCTCCCGTTCCTGGAAAAAGCGATGGATTTTCGAAAGGGGAAAGCCCCCATGGCGCTTTCTTAAAAATGTATCTCAACCGAACAGCAGCGGGAAATCCAAAGCAACTTCCGAATGGTTCAATCCTGGTCAAAGAGAACTATGGTCCAGACCAGAAGACATTAATGGCTGTAACCGTGATGTACCGCTCCAATGGGTACAACCCCAATGGAGGAGACTGGTACTGGGCGAAATATAATCCTGATGGAACGATCGCCCGAAAAGGAAGTGTCAAGCTTGCGGGAAAAGTTCAAGGTTGCATCGCTTGCCACGGCGAGAGCGCGGAGGGGAATGACTTTGCCTTCTTCAATGATGGAACATAAAAATAACAAAACAGGACGAACAACCTTTATTAGTTGCGATTGAGTAATGTGAGAATTTTTGTTTAGTTAAAACCCTGATGTAGTAAAATTCGCTACATCAGGGTTTTTCTTTTAATCCACGACGATTGATCCTCCGTTTGCCATTCCCTGTTCAGAGTCCAGTCGTTCTGTATAATCAGATACACTTGGAATTGTATCGTCCCTCATTGGAGAAAGCATGTTTGAATGGTTGGCCAGCCCTGAGGCTTGGATTGCGTTAGCGACATTAGCAACATTAGAAATCGTTCTGGGCATCGATAACATTATTTTCATTTCGATCCTCGTCGGTCGGCTCCCTGAAAAACAACGTGACCTCGCCAGAACATTGGGTATCAGTCTGGCAATGGTGGCACGACTGATCCTGCTGTTTTCTATTTCGTGGGTGATGGGGCTAACCGAACCC
Source organism: Gimesia aquarii (assembly GCF_007748195.1). NCBI lineage: Bacteria > Pseudomonadati > Planctomycetota > Planctomycetia > Planctomycetales > Planctomycetaceae > Gimesia > Gimesia aquarii. The sequence goes on along the minus strand of NZ_CP037920.1, from coordinate 654,684 downwards.
TGGTTTTCAGTTCTAGAACGTGAATTCTCCGGTCGCGATTTGATCTTGATAGGCGGGGGTTTATTCCTGTTAGCTAAAGCAACACATGAAATCCATAACAGTCTGGAAGGTGTTTCTCGTCACGAATCAAACTCACCTGTTGCAGCAAGTTTTGGAGGAGTTCTGGTTCAGATTGGAGCGCTGGATATCATCTTCTCACTCGATTCTGTGATTACTGCCGTCGGTTTATCAGACCATGTTTCGATCATGGCGATTGCCATCGTGCTCTCAGTCGTAGTGATGCTTGTGGCTGCAAAACCAATTGGAGATTTTGTCGATAAACACCCCACGATTAAAATCCTGGCGCTCTCGTTTCTCATCCTGGTCGGTGTGACACTCATGGTAGAAGGTTTTGATGTCCACGTGCCTAAGGGCTACATCTATTTCGCTATGGCCTTCTCTGTTACTGTCGAAATGCTCAACCTACGGATGCGCAAAAACCAAGCCGAGCCGATTCATCTTCACAAACAAATGGGTGAAGATTAAATTGAGCCTGTGATCAGTCTTGATTGTGCTTATCACGATAAGAATTCGGAGTCATTCCCGCTGTACGTCTAAAGAAGTCACTAAAACTGGCAGCATGGCTCATGCCAATGAGATGAGCTATTCGTTCCAGAGTGAAATCGGTTGTCTGCAGGAGTTCACAAGCACGGTTAAAGCGAACGCGACGGATCTCTTCAGTGACAGGGCTACCCGTCTGTTCTTTGAACTCAATTTGGAATGTGCGCAAGGGAATATGAACATGATCGGCAACATCAACGACACGAATTCCTTCGCAAGCATGTCGTCGAATGTACTCCTTGGCGCGGTCAATATCGGTCACAGGAGCCCGCCGCTGTCCAACCGTTGATTCGCGAACAGAAATCCGGTCGGCGGGAACCAGAACGGTTTTTCGTGCCAGACGCTTACCCTCAATCATCCGCATCAATAAACGTGTAGACTCATACCCAATCTGAAAGCTTGGAGGATGAACGCTGGTAATCGGAGTCGAAAAAAGGCGAGACGATTCCGAATCGTCCACTCCAATTAACGCAATATCTTCGGGAACTGAAAATCCGAGACTTTGAATCGCATTCAGAGTCGCAATCGCATAGTGGTCATTCAGAGTAACCACAACAGCTGGCTTTGGTAGCTTGGCCAGCATTTTCAGCAGATCAGGTTCCGGTTCAATCAATTCCGCTTCCTTCGTATGTGAAATAGGAAGATAGGCTTCCATTTCACAAGCCCTAAAAGAAAAACCCTGTTCCTTACAAAACTGGGCTAATGAGTTCTGTCGATGTAACGAGCCATCTGAATTCTGGTATCCCACAAATCCAACATGACTGCGTCCAATACTACGAATATGGTTACCAGCAATTTCAGCAATCGACTGGGAATCGGTAAAGACACTGAGTACCCCACTGGCAGCCAGATCACCACAAGCCATTACAATGGGAACTTTACCACGCTTGAGCCAGTCGACGAGATAATCGATTTTGCTCGAACTGGCAACGACTCCATCAACACGACCAAGCCAGGGGGGAGTCGCGTGTTCATAATCTTCAACATGGTCTGACTCGAAAAGATAATCACAAAGCCGTAAATCAGGGTGCTCGTCGGCGAACTGTAATACTCCTTTAATGACACGATGTGATCGTACGGAGGTACGCTCAAGAAAAAGTCCGATCGCGGTCATGTTGCACCTCATTTAATCAAACCTGCACAATGATTAGTCATTAAAACCAGTATATCGACTGTTGCGCAAAATCGTAATAACTGTTGCGCAAAATATTAAAAGAGTAAATACAATTACTTATAAACCCCTAAGTGTTTAATGGACAGAATGTTACGCCATACTCAAATAATCAGAAGGCAACAAGACGGCAGACAATCTACTACTGATCGCAATTAACGGACTTGTTCTTGCAATTAACCAATTCATAATCTGACTCGTGTTTTTTTTGAGTAGTTTTAACAATTTGAGATTTCTACTCACCTATCATCTTTTTCATTTCAGGAGGCCAGTTTCATGTTAAGTCCCCGACCAGGAAGATCACGCGGTTTCACGCTGATCGAGCTACTCGTTGTGATTGCAATTATTGCGGTTTTGATTGCCTTATTGTTACCTGCAGTACAGCAGGCACGCGAAGCGGCCCGCCGCTCGAGTTGTAAGAATAATCTGAAACAGATTGGGTTGGCGATCCACAATTACTATGACACACACCGGGTTTTCCCAGGTAACATTACCGAAACTGCAGGCGATCAGCGTAATACTTCATGGATTACCTTGATCCTCCCATTTATGGATCAGGCTGCCGCTTATAACCAAATGATATTCTCAGGAACTGACTGGTCGATGCAAAGTGGTGCCAATCTCAATTGGCAAGTCATGGAACAATTACGTGTGAGTATTCTCAATTGCCCTTCATCGCCTATGCCTAAAACACGATCACTGACAACAAACGGAGCAACTCAAGGAATTGGAGCACCAGCAGCATTTTCCGTTCAGACTGCAGACTATGCAGGTGTCTCTGGCGGATATCACCGACCGAATACTACAACTGTTCCACCTGGAGGAGTCTGGACGGGCTATGGGTGGGACCACAAAGTCGGAATTATTATCAATATGACATCCCAGACGGCAGCGATACGGATGGCGAATATTACAGACGGAACATCCAATACAATTATGGTAGGTGAGCACTCCAGCTACACAGTTCGAGACTCAGATAAAGCGAAAGTAGATGCACGTCCTTCCGCTTGGGCAGGTGGCCCCTGGGCGGCAGGCCCAGCAACTTATGCCTGGCTCGGATGGTCAGCAAACGTAACGATCCCCCGCTATGGAATTAACTATAATGGTCCAGGTTACGGTCATGAAATTCCTTATGGCGGACATAATGGTTTTCGTTCCGAGCATACAGGGGGAGCTCATATTCTACTTGGAGATGGCGCCGTTCGCTTTGTGAGTGACAGTCTCGATTTCAACACACTGCTTGCGTTGTCTCAAACTGAAGATGGTATTCCGCTGGGAGAATTTTAACTCTTACGATCGCCAGAGAACCAGATAGCGAACTCTCTGGCGATCTTTCAGTAAATTACTACACAAAATCAAATGATTCTGGAAACAGAAAGGATCATACAATGAGTCGTGTACAATCGATTGGCTTAATATTATTAGTCTTGAATCTAACTGGATGTGGTAATAGTGGTCCGGAGCTAGGAGTCGTAACAGGAGTTGTATTCGAAAACGGTTCTCCCATATCGGGTGCTATGATTGAATTCTTTCCTGAAGAAGGTATCACTTCAACTGGAATCACCGACGAAGAAGGTAAATATTCTCTTAAATACAATGACCGTGTCGGAGCCGTTGTAGGACGGCACTCGGTTCAGATTACGCCTGGGATGGCAGCAATCACAAACCCGGATTTAGAATCGAATCAAGAGGCTCCTCCGATGAAGTCTCCACCGAAGACCATTATTTTGCCAGAGAAAATTACAGTCGAATCTGGTAAAAATAATATTGATCTCAAACTGCCTGGAAAAAAATAAGCGTTGGCAAGTTATATGACAATGCAGATTTGGCAATATCGTATTCTTCGCCTGCAAAGAATACATGCCTGACGACTGGTGGAACCTGCTTAAAATAGCAGGTTCCGCTGTTCTATAATCGGTCCTTGAAAGCGAACTCAAATGGACTATGGTGCTTGAACCGTTGGTTCGTTATCTTTCCATTTTGTGTTAGGCAGTGGTTGTGTGACTTTCCCCGTAGCTGCCCATTCTGTTCCCCGTTGTAGCGTAATCTGAAAGCCGGTCCCTTGCAGGGCAACGGTATCATGTCCCAACGTGGTATGGAACACACGACCTTTTCCATAATCGACCGTCATCATAATCGGCTCATGCTCACCGGTCCCTCGTTCACTCGGTTCGGAATAGGCGGTCGCTAGCACAGTCACATTTTCTGCCGGGCCTCTTAACTTGCCATAGACTTCATCGGCAGGATGCATCCATTCTCGAGGTAACCCTTTGACAATGGGGTGCTCAGGCTTGCGAACTTTGACGACGACAGGAATCTTCGTGCCATGTGTCCCCCCCCTGCCAGGAGTTGTATCTTTAATCCATTTGTCACCACGTAAGCGCAACATGGGACCAGAGGTTTCATCACGACCTCCCCAACCACCGACGGCGATCATTTTGTTATATGCGGGCCAATCCGAAAAAGAATTGTCGGCGGCATGAACGACGACAAAGCTGCCACCAGAAGAAACATATTTATCAAATGCCTGTTTGACTTCTTCAGGCCAACTCTGACCATTATAGTTACTGACAACTACGTCATACTTTTTGAAATCAGGACGCCAGTTTTTCCAAAGCGCAGGTGCTTCCTGTTGGACTTGTGCTGCTTTTGTTTTCCATTCCGCAAGCTGCTTCTCGTAGTTTTTCTGTTGGCCCTCACTCAGTTTCCCCTTTGGTTTGCGCGGCTTTCTGGGAGGACTGGGAGGAGTGGTTGAGACTTCGACTTCAAAGCGACCAGAATTTTCCAGAATCTTTTTGAGCAAAGGCGTGGTCTGTTGCCATTGATGATTATTCTGTCCATCGATCAAGAGCACTGACAGCTTTTTATCAGCTTTGTCTGCCGCAAGGCAATAAACAGGACAGATTAAAATAAGAATGCATAATTTCAACACTTGTGAAAGGGATGAGCGTTTCAACGGATATCTCCTCAGAACTGATTTCGATGATTTATGTGAATATGGTTCATCTATGTTGATCTACTAGACTAAACTAACGGCTCCTCCCAGCCAAGTCACTAAAAAACTCTCTTTTGAAGTCCAGCATAAATCGAAAATAATTAACCATACTTTAGAAATAGAACACCCTCTTGAGTCGCTTTAGCTTATAGCCCTGTCTCCCTTCAAAAATATCCTTATAATGAAAATGGTTCATTTCTCTCCTTTCCACATTCGCGATAGATCAAATCAAGAGTTCTATTATGAAAAATGCAGTTATCATTACGGGAGGCGGACGCGGAATTGGCGCGGCGACATCGGTACTAGCCGCTCAAAAAGGATATTCAGTTTGTGTGAATTATCGCAGCAATGAAATGTCTGCCAATGACGTCGTCTCTGAAATCCAGAGAGCGGGCGGTGAAGCAATCGCCGTACAGGCAGATATTTCTGTCGAAGCTGACGTCGAACGATTATTTCAAACTGTCGACGATCGGCTGGGAACTCTGACGGCCCTGGTCAATAACGCAGGAATTCTCGAACAACAGATGAAAATGCAAACCATGACTCTCGATCGCTGGCAGCGCATCTTCAATACAAACGTGTTTGGCAGCTTTCTTTGTGCCCGTGCTGCGGTATCGAGAATGTCGCAATCCCGCGGAGGTCAAGGAGGCGCTATTGTCAATGTTTCCTCTTTGGCAGCATATACGGGTTCTCCCTTTGAGTACCTTGATTATGCTGCTTCCAAAGGTGCACTGGATACATTCACCAAAGGACTGGCTAAGGAAGTCGCAGAAGAAGGGATTCGCGTGAATGCAGTGCGCCCGGGATTCATTGCAACAACAATGCACGCTGATGGAGGCGAACCGAATCGAATCGAACGTGTGAAAGCTCAGGTACCGATGAAACGAGGAGGAACTCCTCAGGAAGTTGCCAATGCGATCGTCTGGTTGTTATCGGAAGAAGCTTCCTTCACAACAGGTGCTTTTATTGATGTCGCAGGCGGGCGATAAAAAAACAGGAGAATCCGAAAACGAATTCTCCTGTTTTGAATCTTGCACGTTTAAGCCTGGCTTAAAGTGTCTTGTCACCTTTTTTCCAGTTACAGGGAACATTTTCGCCTGTCTGGAGAGCATCAAGAACTCGAACAACTTCTTCGACATTTCGTCCTACACTTAATCCGTGAATCGCTAACCACTGACAGACACCTTCCGGATCAATCAGGAAAATACCACGAACAGCGATACCGGCATCCTCTTTCAGGACACCATAATCCTTGGAAAGCTGATGTGTGCCATCAGCCAACATAGGATATTTCAGGCCTGCCAATTGAGGATCAGCATCGCACCATCCCTTGTGTGAATACTTGCTATCTGTGCTGGCAGTCAGAACCTGGCAATTACGACTTTCGAATTCACCGAGTGCTTCGTTGAACGCAACTAATTCGGTAGGACAAACAAACGTGAAGTCCAACGGATAGAAAAAGAGGCAAACCCATTTTCCTTTGTAGTCTTCCAGTTTGTAATCTTTGAATGAATCGCTGCTACGATCATAACCCTGCAAACAAAAATCAGGAGCGGGGTGCATTACTTGAGCTGTCATTTGACTTTACTTACCTTCAAAATATTGGTGAGAAAAAATGATATTTGTAACAAAGACGCGGACTGGTTTACCATAAAATCAATCCGCGTCGTGAGCGTCTGTTTTAGAGACCGGCTTTAATCATTGCCAGTGAACCAGGTGATTTTTCAGGATCTTTCCCCTGAGTTCCAAAAGTCGTCAGATAAAGATTGCCATCTTTATCAAAAGCAATGGCCGCAGGTTTATCGAGGGCAATAATTTTTTCGGTTGTCACTTTATCGCCATCAATTTTCAGTTCAAACAATCCTCCCTTTTTGGTGTCAACCCAGGAGAAATCAGTCGCATATAACTTTTTGGTCTTGGGGCTATACGCTAAACCGGCGATATCACTTAAACCGGTTTTCAAACTTTTGTTGAGCTTTCCTGTAGCAGGATCATAGAACGTCAACAAAGCGTCGTTGGGGACATTCATTTCACCCATCTGACCAATCACAAGTTGTTTTCCATCCGGAGAGAATGTAATGGCAACCGGTGCATCTACATTGGTAGCTTCCTTGGTTGCGATAGTGAGTTCCAAAGGCCCCGCTTTACCATCTTTGACAACAGATTTGGCAACCCAGCCCTTGGTATCATCTCCGTTACAAGTAACAAAGATATTTCCACCACCAACGGCAACTCCATAAAAGTTACCTTCTCCTTTGGCGGTTTTGTCACCAGCCTTGATAGGACCAAGAGTCTGAGCGGCTGAATCTTCTTTGACCCATTTTGCAAGAGGCTTATCGCCTACTTTGTAAATACGAACGAGTTCTGAACCGTCGGGACGGCTACCATCGCCGACAACCAAATGGTCTTTATTCAAAAATGCCAAGCCCAGGGGACCGATATTGTACTTCGGACCTTTTCCATAAACATCGGTTGGGTAACCGGCAATTTCCAGATCAACGGTTTTGCCTTTAGCGTCATAGCGATAAACGCCATAACGACTGGCAACAAAGACATGACCGGTTCCATCCTGAATAGCAATCCCGCTCGGATTTTCCAGGTTGGTAACCAGAGTTTTGACGGTCACAGCAGGCTTTTTAGGCTCTTCTTTCTTTGGTGCTTCTTTTTTGGGAGCTGGCTTTTTTGCATCTTTCTTAGGATCTTCCTTTTTAGCAGCCTCTTTTTTAGGTTCTTCTTTTTTAGCGGCTCCCTTTTTCTCGTCGCCTTTTTTATCACCTTTTTCATCGGCGATCAGTAGATTACTTCCAGCGGTCAGGCATAACGCTGTGAGGCAGCAAGCACTTGCTTTCAAGATTAGGTGTAAATTCCACTGCATGGTGTTCATCTTCCTTTGAAAAGGGGATTTTCAATTAGTAACTTTGTCTCGTCACACTCTGTTTTAAAAAAAGCAACGAAACGCTATTTTGGTAGTTCAGGTGCTTTATGCTCAGGATATTTTGAACTGGCCAAGCCTTCTTTCATGAAGGTCACCAAATCATTGACCTCCTGAGGGGATAAATTCAATTTGAAAATTTCTTCATCAAGAAATTCGTTAGGAACACCACCTTTATTATAGTGTTCTACGACTTCTTTCAAAGTCTGCATGCTGCCATCGTGCATATAAGGCGCAGATCGGGCAATATCGCGTAATGTTGGTGTTTTGAAACTTCCGTGATCGCCTCCCAGTTTACTAACGGCTTTACGTCCGGTATCCGGCTTTTTCGCGTCCATCCCCACACCAATATTATGAAAGGCGTTGTCGGTAAAATTCGGTCCCGCGTGACAGGCACTACACGAGGCTTTTCCGAAAAAGAGTTTCATGCCCCGTTGTGCAGATTCGGAAAGTGCCTTTTTATCCCCAGCCTTAAAGCGATCATAGGGAGCATCTCCCGAGAGAATCGTACGTTCATACGTGGCAATTGCTTTGGCGATGGTATCAGCGGTAGCGTCAGAGCCAAAAACTTTTTGAAATTGTTTCTTGTAACCAGGAATGGCATTAATGCGATCAACGGCTTCCTTCAGTGTCAGATTCATTTCGATCGGATTGGCAATAGGCCCTAATGCCTGCTCTTCTAATGAGCCAGCACGACCATCCCAGAAATGAAACCGATTATAGGCGGCGTTGATCACAGTGGGAGAATTACGGCCTCCTTTTTGCCCTTTGAAACCAGTCGCAAACTGATCTGCATTACTGTATCCCTTCTCGGAAGCATGGCAACTGGCACACGAAATAGTGTTATCTCGTGATAAACGTTTGTCAAAGTACAACTGTTTGCCCAATGCAATCTTTTCCGCCGTGGGGGGATTATCTTCAGGGAACTCGATGGGAGGCAAACCAGCGGGAACTTTGATTACCTCTTCTTCTGCCCACACTCCAGAAATGCTGCACATGAGAACCAATATTAAGGCAACGCTCGCCAAAAATGCTTGCGTCACTCTGAAATGTTTTGCGACAGCCATCATTTCTCCTCAATATATATGGCGATATCCGTGTGGTCGAAAAGCAATGTCAGTGTCAAGTGACTAACAACCCTGTAAACTGCCTAGCCACACTAGAATATCCTGAGTTAGAAAATCTACCTTAATTGTTTATTTTTAGTCGCTGCGCTCAGGACTGCAAGTCTCTACTAAGGCTGATTTGAACTGAAAATAAGAATTTCACACGATTTAAGGCTAAGAGGGCGGAAAGTGCCTACCCATAACAGAGATGTGTTAGCGATGCCGGTTCCAGGAAACCGCCAGTGGAATTGTAGCGAACGGGGTCACTACTAATACCAGGAGAGAAGAAAGAAAGAGTCTGACTATGTTTTGGTCTGTTTTCCAAAACCCCCAGAAAATCAAAGGCATTATCAGACAAAACACAACTGCTATCCAGATCGTCGTAGAATTGATCAGTTCTTTTTTGAGTGCATTAAAATAAGCAATGATCGTACCACTCCAGATACAGCAGGTCAGCAACAGAAATTCACCATGCAAAAAGCTGACTCTCATTGACTCCGGAATCAAAACAATACTTATGAGAAAACCCGAAAATAAAAGTCCAAAAATAGTGAAAAATACACTAACAGAGAACCATTGATTTCCGGTCCAGAACAATGAAAGCGAATTCGCGATTCCCGCCCAGAATCCAATCAACACGAGAACAGGGACTGCAACAAAGAGCACTTTCGAATCATGATTAACGAGCCAGTTCCAATGATTGTTAATGACATCAAAGCCGTAATACAAAACCGCGATGAAGTAACTTACCAGGAAACTAAGCAGCGCGAATACTAATATCGTCAGCACAACGCACTTGATTAAATTACGAACCAAAACTGCAGAGAAGACTTGATCTGAGAGAGGCGCGATTGCCAAATAGCCTTTCATCTCAACCATATTCCGAGTTGAAAGTGCTTCACCCAAGATTAAAAATATCGAAATCGCAGAAAAAAACAAAAACATCATGGTAACCACCATGGGACTTTCTTTGGCAGTCTGATTCTCCATTCGCAAAGTATCAAAATAAGTGAATTGAACCAGATTCAGAACCAAGGCAATACTCCCTAAAAACAAAACCAGCAAGATCGCACGGCGACAGGAATCTCGCCAATGCAATCGGGCCAGCGCACTGGATTTTGAAATGAGACTATTATGGGTTTCGTTCAACGTTCCACTCGATAGCTGGTTTAACCAGGATTCAAACCGATTCCAGTGCAGACTGGGCTCAGCAGCACCAGAGCGGACTCGGGCAAACGACACAATGCCATACACCCACGCCACTACAAACACCAGTTGTAGTGTGACAAATTCTGAAAGTGTTACATTACTCCAGGGAACGATTTTCTCACCGAATCCATGTGGATTATAGCGTGAGATAAACCACCAGAACATTGCGACAATAAAACCAATCCAGAACAGTAATCGTCCGAAACCCCGGGCATGTAGATTCCAGTATGCACAATGCCCAACCATCATCAGCGTGGCAATGAATAGTGTTGGACCTAAGACAGGCCAATAATCGCTGAGCCAGTTTTCATCAAAAAAGACGATTCGATAAATCCCATTAGTCACGAGACTGAGAAAAACAACGGTTCCAATTGTGATAAACATCAAACCGCTGGCAATCGATGCCGAAGAAAGAGGAAGACTAAAGATGATTTTCTTGACCCCCTGTAACGCTTGTAAACAAACCGAGATAAAGACAAGCCATGAGGTTGCCAGAAATGCAAAATGAAAACTAAACGGTCGAAAGGCTCCACTCTCAATGGGGCCCTCAACAAGTAGAATTAAGCCTCGCAATACCAGAGGACCTAACACGAGCAGGCCAACGCCAAGTAAGGCTCCCCACCAGGCTCGTTTCACAAATGTTTGCGTCACCTCATAAAGCATATGCGTCATGGTTTCACCCAATTTTCACTCAAATACATTTGCATGTTTTGAATATTAACTAGCAGTTTTAAAAAGAGTTTTTAGCACCTTTATCGATGTCGATTCCAGGATAAAGCCAGTGGAATCGTAGCAAATGGGGCAATAATCAATACCAATAATGCTGCAATAAAAAAGATTCCGATGATGTCATCAATTCGAGAAAGATTCGGATGTTTAAAATAGCAGGTCAGAATTGAACTCACTAACCAGAGTAGACTGGCAATCATAGCCGTAGATGCTCTAATCCGTTTTTTTTGGTATGCAACCACATAGGCTGCTATTGTGCCTCCTACTATCAGAAGCGGCAGGGTGAGTAAAACACCCGCAAAAATATAGCTGTAGATGACATTTGTGCGAAAAAACCGATTTGAAACACTGGCAAGTCCCATAAAAAGACTAAAGCCCCCGAAGAATACACCAATCATTGTGTAGTAAAACCAGGTCCGGCCTGTCCAAAGTATCGAAATCATGTTCGCCGCAATGATCCAGAATCCGATTACCGTATAAATGGTGTATTTCACCCACAAACCGGCAAAAACATTCAGGTTTAGATCTCCGTTAAAAATCTCTGGTCCTTCCAAAAACATGACTCCAGCATAACTAAGTATCAGGCCCCCTTGAATCAAGAGAAGTGTCAAGACACACGCTTTGATCATGTTCCAGAATAAAGTCGCATTAAAGTCATTATCGGAAAGTGGTGACATCGCCAGAAAGCGTTTCATTTCTGTTCGACCTGAGGCAGAAACCCCTTCTCCAATAAGTAGCGCGACGATAATAGCCGCAATGAAACTAAACACCATTGTGACGATCACAAAGCCTTCAACCTGTCGGCTAAGGCTCGTTCCAAACTCTGCTCTAGACGTCAGGTTAACGGCTAACACAGAAATCATGAACAAGGTTCCTCCCATGATCACAGCACGATGACACGAATCGCGCCAATGCAAACGAGCTAATGAGGTCCGCTTAGAAAGAGGAATCGGTGCGCTTTCAGGGATGGCTCCGGTGAGTAAGGCGTTCCACCAGACCTGCATTTGCTGCCACTGCGGGCTGGGAACTGCAATGCCAGACCGAACTTTGGCAAACGCGCGGGTTCCCTGATACCAGGCAACTACACTCACCAGTTGCAACGTGACGAACTCCCAAAGCGTCACGTGACTCCAGGGAACAATCTTTGCTTGATATCCATTGGGATAATAACGTGAGATGAACCACCAGAACATCACGACAATCAAAGTAATCCAGAAAGCGACTCGTGTAAAACTAGGTGCATGGAGACTCCAGAAAATGTAATGCCCCACCAAAATCAATGTGGTAATAAACAGCAATGGCCCCAGCAGTGGCCAATAATCGGTGAGCCAGTTTTCATCAAAAAATAGTACTCTATAGGCACCATTCGTCACTAATTGTAATACAATCACTAAGGCCACTGTGGCCAACATCAGCCATGTGGCAATCACTTTCGAAGGAACCGGCAAACCCAGGCAGATCTTTTGGCATCCCGTCAACGCATGCAAACAAACCGCGAGAAAGATTATCCAGGAAACTCCCAGGTAGGCAAAGTGATAAGCAAACATATCCTGTTTGAGATAATCGAAATTCAAGCCCTGTAACCGAGTAATGATCAGAAACAACAATGGCCCTGATACCAAAGTTCCCACTGCAAGCAGAGCACCAAATCGTACCCGTTTACAGAAATCTTTTGTCGTTACATACAAGGCGGATTTCATAAGTTACACTCCGATCTCCTCTTTTCATTCATAAACTTCATCAGTTTGCAGAAGATCGTTCGACCGATTTCATTCGAGCTACAAAGATTTCTTCCAACGTTGGTGCCCCCTGCTCCAAAATTTCGCAGTGCATTGCTTCCAACTCTGCTTCGAGTTCCTTTTTCTGTCCATTACATACGATCTTCCATTCTCGACCTGAACCTGACCAGGTGATCGCACCTGTTAACTGCGGAAAATAGGGCTGTGGTTCCGGGAAGCTGACCGTGAGCTGATAGTGCGAAACCAGGACCTGATCCAAAGGACTTGCCAGCAAAATACGTCCCTGATCGAGAATGGCAATCTGATCCGAAACACGTTGCACTTCATCTAAAAGATGAGAGGAAAACAAGACCGTGCGTCCCTCATCAACGACCGTGCGAATGATGGCATCCAGAATATCTTTGCGAACCACCGGATCGAGACCCGAGGATGGTTCGTCGAGTACCAGTAATTGCGGTCGATGTGCCAGTGCCAGTAACAATCCGGCCCGTGCTTTTTGTCCCCGTGATAACGTAGGCACTTTTTGATTCAGAGTCAGTTCGAACATGTTTCGAAGTTCTTCAGCATAAACCGGATCCCATTTTGGATAGAAGGCACGGGTAAATTCGAACAATTCTCTAATCGACATCCATGTTGGGAGATCCCGATTTTCTGAAAGGTGTCCAATACGTCCCAGAACGCCGGGAGGGTCCGCAACCGGGTCTAAACCAAATACACGTACAACGCCTTGTTGTGGCTTCAGAAATCCTAAAACATGTTTTAACATCGTTGTCTTACCGGCGCCATTTTCTCCCACCAATCCGAAGACGCAACCTTCAGGAACCGTTAGATTGACTTCAGACAATGCCTGTTTTTTCCCAAAGCGACGGCTCAAATTTTGAATTTCAATAACATGCTCGGTCATTTTACACCCTCTTTATGTGAATCAAATTTCTGGCTACGCTGACGTAGTAACTTTAGTAGTGTTTCTTCATCGACTCCTAATTGACGTGATTCCGTCAGTAGAGCATCCATGCGCTCATTGAGAATACGACGTTTTTCTTTATTTGATAGGGGGGAAACACCGTTCGAAATGAAAACGCCGGCACCGCGCTTTGAGATCACGACTCCTTCCGCTTCCAGCTCACGGTAAGCCCGTGCCACCGTATTCGGAGTGATTGTTAATTGCTGTGCAAGACCGCGCACAGAAGGGAGCTGTTCATGTGGTTCCAAACGCCCGGAAGCAACCAGAAACTTGATCTGATTCGTTACCTGCTGGTAATAGGGAGTGCCGTCCGCTTCTGATAATTGAATCTGCATTTAATCTCCTCACAATCAACTGTATCAACACAGTAATACAGTTGATTAACGATGTCAACAACTTTTTTTCGATTATTTTTCAAATATATCGTGCCCGCACAAATGACTTTGGAATATGAATCGAAACATCCTTGCGTATGCACCCTGATCTGTTCAGAATAAAAAAGACGAATGACTCGCTTTCTTATAGAACATCTCTACGAAAGTCATCCCCAATGCACAATTCAGCTAAATCCTTGCATCTAATACTGCTCGCCTTACTGCTCTGCCCTGCTCTTTCTTTACATTCTGCATCTGCACAGAAACCAAATGTGTTGTTCATCGCTGCAGATGATTTGCGGTGTGATCTGGCCTGCTACGGTCATCCTTTAGCCAAAACTCCCTACCTGGATCAATTGGCAAAACGTGGTGTGCTTTTCAAGCAAGCCTACTGCCAGCAGGCGTTATGCAATCCGTCACGGGCTTCAATCATGACCGGTCGCAGACCAGATTCTTTAAAAATATGGGATTTGCCAACCCATTTTCGCGAAGTAAAACCAGAGATTGTCACACTGCCTCAGTTATTCAAACAACAGGGATATTTCACACAGAACATCGGAAAAATTTTCCATAACTGGAGGCAGAATATTCAAGGGGATCCGGCATCATGGTCTGTGCCTGCAGTCATGCATTATGCAACTCATGGCAGTGACAAACCGATTATCAGCAAAAACGAAAAGCTGCCTGTGAATCTGTCCAAAGTATTAAAAACGGAACGTCGCGATGTACCTGACTCTGCTTACTTCGATGGACGCATCGCTGATCTTGCCGTTGGTGCCTTACAGGAACTCAAAAAGAAGGAGATGCCTTTCTTCTTAGCGGTTGGGTTCTGGAAACCACATCTACCTTTCAATCCTCCGGAAAAATACTGGAAGCTTTATGATCAGAGCCCGATTACTGCTCCTAAAAATCCCACGCCGCCCAAAGATGTTCCCCAAGTTGCCTTGCATAATGGCCGTGAACTACTGGGAACGAAAGGCAGAACATTAACGACAATCGAAGTCATTGAACTACGGAAAGGCTATCTGGCAGGCATTAGTTACCTTGATGCCCAAATAGGGAAAGTCATTGATGAACTTGATCGGCTGGGGTTAGGTGACAACACCATCATCGTCTTCTGGTCAGATCATGGTTTTCATTTGGGTGAGCATGGTCTCTGGTGTAAGACTTCGAATTTTGAAAATGATGCGCATGTACCTTTGATGATCTCTGTTCCAAAAATGAAACAGGCGGGTACATCTTCCAAAGCATTGGTTGAGTTACTTGACCTGTATCCCACGCTGGCCGAACTTTGCAACCTGCCAGACCCCGGCCCACTAGAAGGTAAAAGTCTCGTTCCACTACTCAATGATCCCACACAAAAGGGGAAACCCGCGGCATACACGCAACACCCACGCCCCGCGTACTACAAAGGCAGTCCCCAATTGATGGGAGTTTCAGTCCGAACGCCCCGCTATCGATATACCGAGTGGCGGGATTTCAAAACAGGCGAGGTCGAAGCACGGGAACTTTATGACCACAGCATGGATCCTAACGAAAACACCAACATTGCCGAATCTCCCTCCGACGATGTTCTGTTTCAAAAAGCGGTGAAACTACTAGAAAAACAATTCCCGCGCAAGAAACTGAACCGCGTGCACAGCCAATAATCGTTTCGCAGTTCCGACTCCGAAAAAACGGAGCTCGGTTTAGATCACAACTGATTCCAATAGGAGTCGTAACTTACGAAGCTCTAAAGCGCGATCTACACCGTTCAGTAAGGATGGTAGAACTTCCACTGAAAGAAACTGGTTATATTCCTCTCGTTCGAGTTGGCTGATCAATCGACTGTAATCAATTTCACCCAATCCCACGGGTACTTGAACTTGATCACTGGTGGAATCTCTTAAATGCACATGGCAGACATACGGAAAAATTAAATCATAAGAAGTATTGCTGTAAGGACCACAGGTATAATAACTGGGGTCCAATGTGATTCCTAAACCTTTTACTGACTGACATAGTTCTGTCGCTGTTCGTGGATCTTCGGTAAGTTGGCCGGTTTTTGTTTTGATCGAAAGACAGATACCATCGCGACTGGCAATTTCCAGTAACGTTTTCAAGCGATCGATTTCGGAATTAAATGGAGTTCCCAGAGGAGAAGCAGGGATCGTAATCTGAGCAATTCGCATCAGCTTCGCTGTTTTACACAACGATTGAAACTTATCGGGAGTAATGTCATTTTCCAGACAAAAAGCAATCGGTGTCAGCCGCGTAGCTTCACGAAAACGAGAAGAAAAATCTTCCGGGGAATCGACCACCTCAGATGGCTTCAGATGATCACTTTCTTCATCCATCCAGATCTCAATTTTATCATATTCCAGATCCGTCAATCGTTCACAACTAACTTCGAACGATTCATCTGAAAAACAACGTGATGATGCAGCTACAAACACGCCGAACACTCCCTTGTTGGCAAATAACAAAGCAAGATGAGCACTTCGCCACCGACGATGCCTTGCCTCAAAAACTCAAACAACAAAACAACCCACTTTAACCAGTTTACACGAATTTAGTCATAGAGTAGGAAACTATGATAATTTATCCCGGCTTTGACGATTCTGCAAGGTCGATCAGTTTTGAATATTACAGCGGTTTTCCTTTTCTGGGGGATTTTAACTATTGTTGATCCCAAACATGCCGATAAAAGAAATAACTCGTTTGCTGATCATCGTCCGGTCTCCTAGAAGGCAATGGATGCTTTTTCAACGTTTGACATAAACGATACCAATATTTGCGAGCAAGAGTCTCTGTTTATAAGTAGACCTGCTCACACTCAAATTTCAGGGGGAAAGGAAGCCAATGAAACCTCAACTTTTAGTTACAATGGCCGCTTGTTTGATTCTACCTTTAAGTGTAGGGTGCACAAATAGCCAGGTTATTCGAGGTCAATCGGCCGATGGTGAGTTCATGATGCAGCAACAAGCTGAAATGGTCAAATATCAGCAGCTGATGCATCAACAACACGCTGGACAACAGGCACCAATCCAGCAAATAGGCCACAGGCACCACGGAGCATACTGCCCTCCGGGATATCGTGGCTGGAACAATGGGCATAAAAATGTCTATCACCACAAGAAACGTCCCAAACACTACCAGACTTACAAATATATTCCCCCTGCGGCTGTTTATCCTCAACAAAACCAGCCTATGGGAATCGTGCAATACCCTTACTACACACACAAAGGACCCGATGATTTCTTCCTGAAATAAGAAATCACAGTTCACTTCCAATAAATACTTAAAAGAGTTGGTTGAGTTCATTCTCAATCAACTCTTTTTTAATGCAGAGTAAAACGCTTTAGTTGGTCAGGCAGTGAATATTTCTCATGACTCAGAAACCAGTACAATACTCAAGACAAAATTCATACAACAATCAGGTCAACTCGACAATGGGTTTGCCTTTGGGAAGAATCGGCATCGGTCGACCGCTGTGATCGAGAAATTCATGGTTCTGGTCGATACCCAGAAAACGATAAACTGTCGACAGCAAATCGTTGGGGTCCAACTTGTTATCTTTCGCGTAGGCTCCATTGGCAGTCGTAGAACCGATCACCTGCCCCATTTTCATACCACCACCTGACACTAAAACAGACATCGCGCCGGGCCAATGGTCGCGTCCGGGTTGCATCACTTTCGAACGTGTTCCCTTTTGAGGATTGATACGAGGCGTACGCCCAAACTCTCCCGAAACGATGACCATCACTTTTTCATCGAGACCCCGCTCATAGATATCTTCAATCAGAGCGGAAACCGCGCGGTCAAAGATCGGTAGCCGTCCCCGCATATCATCATACAAGTGACCGTTGACCGCATGGATATCCCAGTTTCCTGCACTACCTGGAGTACTGGGATTTTGCATTTGCATCGTTACAAAACTACTGCCGGCTTCAACCAGCCTACGAGCAAGTAATGCACGTTGTCCCCATTTGTGACGACCATATTTTTCTCGGGTCGCATCGCTTTCCTGCGTCATGTCAAAAGCGTTACGGGCTCGATCACTGGTGAGCATCTCCAAGGCACGACGATTAAATTGATCCATGGATTCTAAAGAACCGCTCTGATCCAGGTCACGACGCATCTGATCAAAGGAAGTCAATAGCAGCATGCGATCATCAAGACGATTCTTGAGCTTCTCATCCATAGTGATATTGGGAACCTGGAAATTACTCCGGTTTGGATCTGCGCCTACTACAAATGGTAATGCTGACTCTCCCAGATAAGCACTGCCTCCCCCATAGACGCGCGGTTGATTACCAATGTAATTGGGAATGCCATTATTCACATGGTCGCGCATCCGGGAGACAATCGGCCCGATTGTCGGAAACTGAGCTATAGGATCCAGCGGTCTTAATGGATCACGGCCAGAAAGGAAACGCCCTGCCCCACCGGCATGATTCGCAAAGCCATGTGAGATTGAGCGAATAATCGTAAAGCGATCTGCCACTTTCGCATGCAGCGGGAGCATCTCACAAATATCCATACCCGGTACTTCGGTATGAATGGGATTGAATTCTCCACGATATTCGACGGGGGCATCCGGCTTGAGATCATAGGTTTCCATATGGCTGGGACCACCCTGCAACCAAATCAGAATGACCGATGTATCAGGCGTCGATTTTGCAGGCGAGGCTGCTGCAGTTCTCAGCCGCAGCAAATCTCCCAATCCCAAGCCACCTAAAGTAAGAAATCCTGCTTGCAGGAATGAGCGCCGTGATTGAGTTATCTGAAGCGAATTTACAGAACGACTCATGGTCAAGTCCTCGGCTGGTGGTATCAGGAAGGATCGGCAGGTGGGTTCAATACAAAACCGATTTCATCACTCGGTTATAATTTAATGGGGAAGCCAATTCACTTAAACATCTGCTTATATATTCTAACTGTTTGTAGCCAGGACTGCAAACTTTTAGTTCAAAATAGATCGCTTGACAGCTATCAGGCGTCGCTTAAAATCCCTGAGTTCTGCGTCGCGCGCGAAACAAAACTACGATTATCTGTTATCCTGTTTTATAACCAGTAGTTACTTCAAATTGCTTCGCGCACATTGATTCACAATATTTTAACCATCCGCTACAAGAGAAAGTCGCCTCAAACTCTTCAAACAATGAGTATCATGAAATTCGCCGCTCCATATAGTTCGGTCTGTTCATCGCGACAAAAAGTAGGATATCAACCACTTTCAGAATAGTTTCGGATTGTATGAAACGACATTCAACTCATATCGAGTCGCCTTCACTTGCGGTAAAAAGAGTGGTCATTGAGAAGTTGTCATATCTCAATCGGTTGAGTTGAAGATTGACTCATAGTGAAAATAGAGAGTCATGATTTTTATCATGGTTACTGAAATACACCAGTGGCCTTTGAGAAAATATTTTCTTTCAACCGGATTTTCAAACTGTTATAGTTCAGACAGCTACAAATTAATCTTTCCTTTACTACATCCAGAGGATTCATGATGAAACATATCGTACTTACCTGTTTCTATTGTATGACGAGCCTGGTAGTTCATCACTTCAATAGTTCCCTGATAGCCGCGGACGAAGAAGCAAAAGTCAACAGGACTCGATTTTACATTGCCGCTCAAGACGGAAAAGACGCTACGCTCTTTTTAGTACCCGGTGACTTTCATAATGTTGGCTCCCCTGCTTTCTCATCCGATGGTCAGAAATTGGCCTTTGACGGCTGGAAGTCTCAAAATGGTGAAAGCTTCTCAAATGTACAAATCATTGTTGCGAATGCCGATGGCAGTGACATGAAAGTCATCGGGCCTGGCGCGATGCCCAGTTGGTCTCCGGGTGGAAATCGAATCGCTTTTTCACAGCCTTCCCCGTATGGCGTTGCGATTATGAACGCAGACGGTTCCCAGATTAAAGTGATTCAAGAACGAGGCTGGGGAGCGCAGTGGTCACCCGATGGTCGAAAAATTGCATATAGCATTTCTGATTCGGGAAAAGCAAATATCCAGATTTATGATTTAATCGAAGAGACCAAAAGTCTGGTGTTTCCCCCAGGAGAAAGCCCTTACTCAAGCTTGTACTGGAACATGAGTTGGTCTCCTGACAGTAACTGGCTTTGCTTTAAAGGTCGTAATGCATCTGAAAAAACTTATGAAGTCGGCACTGTCAATGTAGCCGGCATGAAGGAGGGCTTCAAAGTTCATTACAAAAACAAGAAAGCCCCATCTGCTGACTTTGCATGGCACCCTCAAGGGGACAAGATCATTTTCTTCCCGAATTTAACCCCAGCGGCACTCTTTCAATTCAATCCAGCGGAAGACAAAGACCCCGAACCATTTAATACAGTGGTAAAAGGAAAAGTGAACGGTGGTGTCTGCTTCACTCCTGACGGACAGAACCTATTGTTTACCGTGAGGGGCGAAGAGTAAGCCTGAATTCAAAAAGTTTGCTTAGAGATTTTTAATGATGTTGGGTTTAACGTATTGGCCGGGTGTCAAATTCATACTCGGTGCGATAATGAGTTGATCTCCGGCTTTCACCCCCGAGCGGATTTCTGCATCAAAATCGTTCATCACTCCGGGTTCGACATCAACCAGAACGGTCTTATTATTTCGTACTAGAAACGCCTGCCAGTCACCCGAACCATTGCGAAAAAGCGCTGCCCGCGAAACTTTGATAGTGTCTTTCTTAATCTTGGTATAGATTTTAACGCGTACACGAAAATCGGTCCCCAAATCTCGATTTTGCTGTTTGAGTTGTTTCCAGATATCCTGGTTGAAACTGATGATGACTTTGACTCGTTGTTGTTCAACACCCAAGGATGAAATTTTCGTGAAACCTTTGGGATAGATGCGTTTGACTTTTCCCTGAACGGGCTGAGTTCCAATAGCCGGCCCTTCAATATCGACAAGCGAACCAACTTGAATATTGCCGACATATTGGGAAAGCACATCTGCCTCCACTTCCAGGTTTTCCAGTCTCCCAATTTCCAGTAGAATTTCACCGGCTGGGAGAGTCCGTTCGTTTGAATAATTTTTCGTAAGAATGGTTCCATTGATGGGGCTACGCATTGTGGCTCGTTTGCGGTCACGCAGTAATTGCTCCAGTTGAGAGAGCGCCTCTTTTCGCTCTTCCTGTAAAACAGCTTCTGAAAGCTCTTTTTTCTCTTTGTATTTCAGGATCGAAATTTTTCCGATTTGCATGGCACTTTGAACGGCCTGCAAAGACCGCCATGTCAAAATGTCTTTCTGATAGTCGATTTCACTCTCTTTTCGAAACAAGTCGGACTCATTGAGTTCACTTTCAGAGAGTGCCTTCTTTTGATAGAGCGCGTATTTACGATCAAATTCATCTCTGGAAAACTGCCATTTCGCTTTACTGGCCTCCTGTTGTTTGCTGGCAGCTTCGACCGTCAGATCCATCGATTTGAGAAACTCATCAAACTGCATCAGAGAATTATCTTCCAGGCGGTTATCTGCCTGTTCAATGATTTTCTTTGCAAACTGTTCTACACGATATTTTGCTTTTGCAATTTCCGCATCCAGATCCGAAGTATCCATTGTCGCGACGACCTGACCTTTCGTTACTGCTTGATCTTCAGAAACGGTAATAGGCAAAATGCGACCATCTAAAGGCATGGCAATGCGATAGATTCGAGGAAGAGACGTTTTCGCACGTTCTTCAATGAAAGCTTTGATCTCGCCTGTCTCCGCCACGGTGACATCAACGGGCAGGGGAGCCCCTGACAAAAAAAAGTAACTTCCCAGTCCAACCACAGCGAACACAAATATCAATATATATTTTCGGGACACAATTATTCCTTTACGTTTAATGCTTCTAACCAATCCATTTTTTGAATGGTTTTTTGTACCGGCCAATGTGCAATTAATGTGAATAGAATGCCCAGGATTACGGTATAGACCCAGCTCAGAGTATCAATCGTAAAAGGCATTCGAAATAATTCGGTATCGTAGGCAATGTTGATGCCTTTGGAGGCCCAGTAACCTGCGGGTAATCCCAGGATAATTCCCGGTAAATTAATGCAGAAACTTTCTCTTAGAAAAATCGACCCTACTTCTTTCGGTGTATAGCCCAGCACACGGAGCGTCGCGATTTCCTGTTGTCGCTCCGAGAGCGAAATCAGAGAGGCATTCAAGATGCTGCCAAAGAAAATCAAGCAAGAAAATGCAATTACAACCACAATCATCACTACCATTTGTTCGATTAAAACTTCCTGCAATTTCTCTTTCTGATCTCGAATCGAAGTCACACCCTGAACGGCGGGAACCTGCTTGAGTTCTTGATAGATTCGTCTCGTGGCAACAGGGCCAGGGTCTGTTTTTAGTTGAACGCTGGTGATAGAGCTTGCTTCCCCCATCAACCGATTCAAGTATTGATAGTCAGCATACACGGTCAACCCGAGGTAGCTGTCAATGATTTTCATGACAGGTATTTGTCTGGCAATACGATCGCCTGCAACAGGAGTCATTTCGATGGAATCACCTGCCTGGATTCGGAGAATCTCTGCCAGTTTGCGCGTTACCAGAACTCCAGTCTCCGGCACAACAACGCGATTACCGGCAGTATCGCGGGGAATCGTCAGTTGTGCATTTCTGAGAATTCCCGTGATTCCGACTTTTTTTTCGTAGATTCCATTTCTCAATGTACAACCAACATGAAAGAGTGGCTCGGCATAATCCACGCTGGGAAACTGTTGGGATTCATATAATGCTGAATAATCATGATCGTCTTTGAAGGTGACGTCTATGTCGCTCAACAATAACTTATCGTATTGAAAGTCAAGTAATGCAAACGCGGAATCATACATGGAGAAGGTCACCAGTAACAGCATCGCGCCAACCATCGCGGATATCAGTCCTCCCAGAGTTCGTGTCCGATGCCGAAAAATATCGCGCAAAACGAGTTGCCAGCGGAAGTCCAGAGCATTCCAGAATACTTGAATCTTCTCTAGCAAAATGCGCCTCGCGCGTAATGGAGGTTTGGGACGCATCGCTTCCGCGGGGGACAATCTCATCACTGATCGGACACCTCGAAAGGTCCCCAAGACCGAAAAGAAAACACTGATCAACATGCCCAGTAAAACAATGCGTGGATAAAGCTCGTTCGTTAAAGCAGGAAACTCAAAATAATTTCGGTACTGTGCCGTCAAACCACCTGCCAGCGAATAGCCAATCAGAGTTCCCAATATGCCGCCCGCCAAACCGATCAGAAGCCCAAACTGCAAAAAGTGGATAAAGACTTCCCGATTTGAATAGCCTAGCGCTTTCAAAGTTCCGACCACAGTTCGTTGTTGTTCTGCCATGCGCGACATTAGAAGATTCAGAGCCAGAGCAGCAACAATCAAAAAAATGGTAGGTAGAATCGTCGCGCTGACTTTCAGGCCATCGATTTCGCTTTTCAAAAACCAGTGTGAAGACTGTTCCGCAAGCGGGGTTTTGGAAACCACACCGAAATCTTCCAGGTTGAGCTCAATTTGATCGAGAATCTGTCGAACTCGGTTCTTACTTTGATATTCAGGTGCAACTTGACCTAAAACTTGATTGGCTGCTCCTTCAAAACCGAAGACATCTTCTGCATAATCGTGTTTCAAATAAAAGACGCCATAGCTTTCCGGTTCCGGAACAAGTCCTCCCGGGCCAATTAAATACACAAATTCAGAACTGATCGCGGTACCGATGACAACAAGATCCTGTAGACGATTATTGAGAATCAACTGAATATGATCACCGGGTTTCAAATGATGCGCACGGGCAAACGCATCATTGAGTATCACCTCTTCCTGTCGTTGATCGGTAAAATAACTTCCCTGCTGAATCACAATGCGATTAATGGGCGCATTTTCATGTTCTGGCAGTGAGATGACTTTTCCTGAGAGTGGCTTTTCAACCCCTTCCAGGGAAGCCGTGACTTCAAAGATAATTCGCGGCAGGAGATTCGTAACACCGGGAATTTCTGTGAGTGTAGCAAGGTCACCTGTCGGTACTTTTTTCAGTTCGACTGAAAAATCAGCCATACGACAGAGTCGGTAGTAGCTCTGCCGTGAATATTCCAGATTGTCATAGGTTGAAGACATGGCAATGAAGCAACCAATTCCGACTGCAATGATGCTGATAATCGCTGCTAAAACTCCTTTAGCGGCGATTAGCTCACGCAGTAATTTTCGGTGCAACACTTTCATTACCAGGTCACCTGATTTGCGGCCACAGGATGAGAGTTGACCTTCGTTTCCGCAATGGTTCCGGAACCGATGCGAATGATTCTTTCTGCCATTTCACCGATGGCGGAGTTATGTGTAATGATGACAACCGTCATACCCAATTCGCGATTCAGGTTTCCCAATACTTCAAGAATCATGCGACCTGTGTTGAGATCAAGTGCACCCGTTGGTTCATCACACAACAGCAATTCTGGATTTTTTACCAGTGCACGTGCAATGGCAACCCGCTGTTGTTCTCCACCTGACAATTGTGAAGGAAAATGATCTGACCGATGTTCTAATCCCACAAGTTTCAATGCTTTATCGGGTGACATGGGAGAATCGCTGATGTCTGCTGAAACAATGACATTTTCACGGGCTGTCAGCGTGGGAACCAGATTATAAAACTGAAACACAAAACCGATGTGCTTACGTCGATAACGGGTGAGTTCCATTTCAGTAAACTGAGAGAGATTCTGTGAATAGAAATAGACGTCTCCACTTGAAGGGACGTCTATACCTCCTACGATATTCAACAAGGTACTTTTCCCGGAACCGGAGGGGCCTACAATCACCAGAAATTCGCCAGGATAAATCTCGAGATCCACGTCACGCAAGACAGGAACAGAAACATCTCCTGTGATGTATGTCTTGGAAACGGACGTCAAAGAAAGGAGAAGACGGTTCTCGCTGGTTCGGTCAGAGTTAAATGCTTCAGCATCGGAGGCAGGCATGGTTGAGGTCTCGGAGCAGGTTGATATTCGTCATCGACGTTAAGCGGGTGGAATTCCTTTTCCATCCTGAATGTACTTGTCCCTTTGTTGAGCATATTCCTCTGCCGTAATGACTTCGTCATCCGTTGCGGTGAATTCAGAAGCATTTTGCGCGTTCGTTTTTTCAAACTCTGAAAAATACCGCTTTAAGTAAGGCACACACCATCCGCAACCTGTGCCGGCTCCTCCACACTCACTCAATTGACTGGCACGTCTGGGACGATGAATACGGAGGTGATTCACAATTTTTCGTTTACTGATATGAAAACAATAACAAACTTTATCGTCGAGTTTCACGGTGCATACAAATTTCGTTTTAGATAAAAGCCCGCATATTAATTGCGAACCGATTGATCAGGCTTAAAAGACGCTTCTGTTTTTTGAATATAGATTTTATTTGATTTCACAGAAAATGTGAGGGCCACTTCACTCAATACTCGCTTTAATAAATCTGAGAGTGTCGTTTTTTTAAGAGAGAATGAGATTGGAGTCTCCATCAGACGCTTATCATTTTTTACATTTTCTGCGAACTGAAATTCGGTTCCCAGCATTTCTTCCAGTTGGCTAATCATTTGCTTCAGAGGAACTTCTGTGGGTTGGCGGAATTCCACAATGGGAATCTGAAGTGCAACATTCACATCGATTTCCAAGGCAGGTAAGGGCTGCGCCAATTGAGGCTTACGTGCATTCAAAGGAGGAGTGTCTTCCGGCTTGGCAGCGATTAATTCCTGGAATTCCTCCTGTACCACAAGCGGGGCTGGTTTGATCGGTTCTGGCCGGACAGGGGTTTCTGGTTGAGGTGGTCCATTCTGTTTGAGCGTCGCGAGAGCAGGGGGCACATGCTCGGGTTGATCAGGTTTTGAGGGTTCCATATTGACCGATTTTTTGAGAGTCGTCTCGGAAGCCTCAATTACTTTTGTAACCGTTTCATTGCTGGATGACTGAGAAGGAGAACTCTGATCAAAAAGAATGAGTAGCAGAATCAGAAAGGCTCCTGTGCCGGCAACAAGCCATGACATCAGCACAGGACTTGTAATCAGAAATCTGCCGTAGCGATGTAACAAATCCCCCAACACGCGCGCTCTTCGCAGAAGATGAGAATGATCTTTGCGAGTAGGAGTCGCACTGATCGCACTAATTGAAAATTCCCCCTCTGTAGTCTGAGTGACCTGGAGAGGCTGATCGCAGTCGGGACAGGGAAACCTGGTATCGGCCAGCTGCTGTCTGCGCATTCTGAGCATAGCCTGACAGTGAGGACATTGAAAAGTGGTGATATCCATCAGTGATCACCCTTGGATTCAATCCGAATTGGTCTTTACTTTTTAGGTGGAAACACAAACGGTGTTAAATTATTTTGCTTCGCGAAAGGTTTGCTGGTAATTGAAGCTGTCTTGTTCTTTTCATCAATGATGAGACACAATTGATCCTGGTCTTTCACATTGAAGATTGCCTGTATCGCATCCAAACCGGATACCATTCCCAAATTCATGGTCTGTGGCATATTTTTTGTATATCCGACCAGCTTCAATGCTTCTCCATTCAGAACAATATTTGTTTTCGTTTCTTCAGCGATATACGCAAATGCTTCCTGTAGCGGAGTACGACGAAAATCAATTTCGATTTTTTGTTTCAACCGATCAACAATCAAGTCTGGTAATTTCGGTCCTGCTGTGGGCTTGGGTTTCGCTTTTTGGGAGAAATCAGTGCGCGTCGATTCATCCCAGGTAAGCAAACTGGCTAACGCGAGATTCGGGGCTGCTCGTTCCGGTAAGGTGCTAATCAGCTGGGCATAACGTTCTCCGGACTGCTGCTGCGTCGCTAAGCTCAACGCTTTCAGCATCGCAGGAAATCGACCGATGACTTTTCGGCTGCCTACGGTTCCCGGGTTCATCTTTTCAACACCTGCTAGCATATCGTGTGGAAGTTCATTGAAGCGATCTTTTAAGTTCGTTGCCAATTTGCCAGGACGAATCATGGTTGTGTTCCGGAATGTAAATTCCGAATAATATTCTTTTGGTCCCAGATGCATACTCCAGGCAATTGTTTCGACATCCTCGCCAATCCAATCCAACAACTCGTTCAAAAAAGGATGGACGTTTTCTGGAAATAAAACGTCTTGCTGGCGACGTACTTCATCGGGATCAAATACGACTGTGAAGTGACGATCCCGGTCGGTCTGCTTCAGGATCGATTCGATGCCAGGTGTAGTACTGCTATCGTACTCGCGCGATTCCGCCATTTCGACCGCGCTGATTTCTCCGGGCGGACCGATGACATAGGTTTTATCGTCGACGATCATATAAGAATGTTTGTCACCAGCATAAACAGGAAAACTATAATCGTCCAAACGTTGGCCATCAAATTGAGTAATTAGTTCTGAGCGTTTCACTGGTTCGACTAGACGAACAACGGCCGCATACTCTGGTGGCGCGCCCGGCGTTCCTAAAATCAAACAAAAGGTCACCTCACTAATCTGCGCAGCCTCTTTGAGGCAAATTTCTTTCATCTTTTGCTCAGCCCAGACTCCTACAGGTCCCAGGCATGCACGAAACTCTTCTCCCTGAGATCCCTGTTCCCAAAGTTCTGCCGGTCTTAAATGAATCAGGATCTGTGTCCCTGCGGGAACGTAGAGTAAACGTACCGGCTCTCCCGACGTCGGACTTGGAATCTGTTCCTGTGTTTGATTGGCTAAAGCAACCGCAGGTTTCAGTGTTTGTGGTACAGGCTTTGGCGGAGGTGCGACAGGTTTCGCAGTCAGAGATTGTTCTACTTGAGGCCAGGCAAAGTACCCCCCAACACCAATCAGAATGACCAACCCCAGCCCGATCAATATCGAAATATTTCTGCGTTTGGCATTTTTACGACGTAACTCACGAAGACGCTCAACACCCGCATGCTCTGTTGACTCTAATTGTATGTTCGGAACACCAGAATCAGTAATTCCGGTATTAATGACGGGAGCCGCTGGTTCCACGGAAGGAGCAGCGTTTGACGACACATCAGGAAGGGGTACGCTGTTTGGTTGCGTAACAGCTGGAGCGACATTAACTGGTTGCGGAGTGTCTGCCGGATCATCGGGAACCCATTTGACAGACGTTCCCACAACAGGCTTCGCGGGTTGAGCCAGCTCGATTTGTACTTGTTGTTGTTCAGATACCACAGACTCTGGTTGCACAGGTTTTTCCAAAGGAGCCTGAGGGCGGGGAGGGGCGGTAGTGACCACCTCCTTTTGCTCAACATGATTTGGTACTGGCGCTGATTCTTTATTATTTGAAGAGGCCGTTGGTAATTTCAAAACGAAGGCATGTTTACAATTCGGACAGCGGGCCTTCTTCCCGAGTAAACTTTCATCCCGGAGTTTGAGCCTCTTTTTACATTGGGGACAAGGAACTGCAATGCTCGCCATGAATCTGCCTATAAGGTCCGTTTTACGTAAACCCAACCATATTAAAGAGTAAAGCAACATAATCAGTCCCACCACAAGAGTAGGACCTGCCTTTATCATACGTTGAATGAAGTAGGCCTGCCAAGTGTTTTTAAGCCTTGTTTTTGATTAAGCCTGGTTTCGCATTTGATAGTGGTTTGTACTGACGTTGGATTCCAAAAGACTCAGAACCATTAGTGACTTTTCGCAGTAGGCATTCCTGACATGCAGATTATGACGGTCGTGCGAATAAATAGTTAGCTCAATCGATCTCTCTGAAACTGTAAAAATCATTTCTTTTTGAAATGCTCTCACTGAATTGTAGCGGCTGTTTCATCATAAAGATTGACCACTCATCCTTGCTGCAAAACCTGACTAAAAATACGTGTTCTCGGAATTCGAAAGGTGAAACGGCTAGTAAAATATGAAAAAGTATTTGTGTCTTATTTATATTTGAGGAGAAAACAACGTGCTCGTGACTCAAAAAAAATGGTTCTCTATTCGTAGAGGCTTTACTCTGATTGAACTCCTGGTGGTGATCGCCATTATTGCAATATTGATTGCACTCTTATTACCCGCCGTTCAACAGGCGCGGGAAGCAGCTCGCCGAAGTTCATGTAAGAATAACCTGAAACAGATTGGCCTGGCTTTACACAATTACAATGAAACACATACGATTTTTCCACCCGCAAGTATTACTGCGAGTAACATCGGTGGCTTTGCATTCATTTTGCCTTTTATGGAACAGTCGGCGTTGTACAATAAGTGGGACTTTAATTTAACTCAAACGCATACAAATAACAGAGAAGCAAACAGTACCCCAGTTATCGCGTTCTTTTGCCCTTCCAAACCTCGCCCCAGTCTGAATAGCTCTTCAACTGCCTATGGCGATTATGCTTTCAGTTCAGGCACGGGACACTCGAACTCGAATTCACATAGTAACTGGAAAGGGATGTTTAATCGAGATTCCAATACACGATTACGAGATGTAACGGATGGCACGACGAATACATTTGCCGTGGGTGAAAAACGAACTGTAGAATTCTCGCTTACCAGTCCGCAATATCGTTGGGGATGGCATGCAGTCCGTAATACTCAACAAGCGAGAATCAACGAAACCGTCGTTACAACATCACCAACAAGGAACTGGGATGATAATACTGCAAACTTTGGTAGTGACCATGTCGGCGGGGCTCACTTTCTGTTTACTGATGGTTCGGTTCACTTTCTTTCTGAAAACATGAACTTCACGCTCTACCAAAACCTGAGTGATAAAGCAGACGGGAATGTCGTGGAATTTCCCTAATCTATGAACCACGGTTCCATTATCTTTTTCTCAGATGGGTGACCAACGGGAAGGCGACTCGATTCCACATAACGACTGAATCGAGCTTCCCGGTTGTCATTCACTGACTTCCTCCTATTATCAATCTGAAGGACGTTCTACGTATGCCACACGTCAAAACACACTGTTGTCGTTCTGTTGAATTCAGAATCCTGATTGCTTCCTTTTTGTGTTTGACATTCACTAGTGTTGGGTGTGAATCCAAAATTGCAGTCCCTGAAAAGCCTGCGGACAGCGCTAAGGTATCGGGGTTGGTGACTCTTAACGGCAAACCTGTGAGTGGGGGAGAAGTGGGTTTCTTTTCACTTCAGTTTGGAATGGCCGGACAGGCAGCTCTCGATAAAGAGGGAAAATTCACTCTGTCTGAACCGATCGCACCTGGAGATTATCGGATCTATTTTCTGTCAGGAGACAGTCGGCCACTGAATGGTATGCCAGCAAAATATATGAGCGAAACTTCCAGCGACTTTAGTGTCACTGTGAAAGAGAGTGACAATCAGTTAACAATTGATCTCAAATCCTGATTCCGATATGTATTGGATTCGTACCAGGAGCTATATAGCACGTCCAATATAAGCATAGCGGCTTCAAGGTCTAAGCAGTCCTGGAGATGCTACAATAAACCTGGACACAGGCTAGCCGAAGAGTCCTTTGATCACTTCACCACTTTCGACGAGTTTCACAGGACGGCCAATGGGCGTGTGCAATTCCATGTCCGCATCAATTTGCATCGCTTTGCACATTGAGCGGAAGAGATCATCGACCTCGACGGGTGTGTCAACAATCTCCTGACCGTTGGCATCTGTTTTTCCAATCGCTTGCCCCCCTTTAATTCCGGCACCTGCCATCAACAGGTTAAAGTTTCTGACCCAATGATCGCGTCCCGGAACAGGTGGGCGGGCGTTGATTTTGGGCGTTCTACCAAACTCGCCCATACAAATCACCAACGTTTTATCGAGAAGACCGCGTTGTTTTAAATCGATCAAAAGTTGTGAGAGTCCCTGATCAACGTCTGGGGCGCGGCGTTCCATATTTTTAAAGACGCTATTATGCATGTCCCAGCCACCACTCCGCACTTCGACAAATGGCACACCGACTTCGACAAGCCGTCGTGCGACCAACAAGCCTTGCCCCAGTTGAGATTTACCGTACGCTTCCTGCATCGCCTGGGGCTCATCTTCAAACTTGAACGCTTTCAGCCGAGGAGACTTCATCATTAAATAGGCCTTCTGGTAAAGCTTGCTCTGTTCTTTAACAAGACTCGCTGCACCGGCTTCCGCGAAATCCTTTTCCTGCTGGCTCAATAGAGCCAACCTGCGTTGCTGCCGGGAATCGGCTGTGTTATTGAACACATTAGCTGGCAACTGCCCCGGACGATCAATAATAAAAGGCGCCACCTGGACTCCCAGAAAACCAGAACTCAAAGTCTGGCCAATACTGACAAAATTGGGGATATCGGATTGCGGATCGCCAATCTCTTGCGCGACGACAGAACCGAAGTGGGGAAATCGCTCGATTCCCATCATGCGGTGGCCGGTATGCAGATGATAGGTGCCGCGTTCATGTGCTGCCTCTTTGCCCGTCATAGAGCGGATTAACGCAATTTCATTCATCACCGAAGCGATTTTGGGCCAATAATGTGCAATTTCGATGCCTGGAGTTTGAGTGCTGATCTTTTTCGTTTCGCCTCCATTGGGCGTACCCGGCTTCGGATCCCAGGTTTCCATTTGGCTGGGTGCCCCCGCCAACCAGACCAAAATGCAAGAACGACCTTCTTTCTTCAATTCAGCGGCGTTTAACTGAAATTGGGTCAAGATCGAAGAACCAGCGATCCCCAATGCGGCAGACTGCAAAAAATTCCTTCTGGAAACGTTGCCTCGACGATTTAGATTCAGATGTAAGAGCGCATCTGTTTGCATATCATTTTCCTGCGATTTCATTGCTATCGTTTAGTGCGAAATTCTGTCGAATTGACGAGTACCCAAATCAAATCATCTACAGCCTCGGCACGACTCTGAGACTCTTTCAGATAACTTAAATTCCTCTCAACTTCCTCTGTTGTCGCATGTCGGGCAAGCACGTTTAGATACAGTGCATCCACCAATTCCTGGTCAGAAAGCTTCATTAGTTGTTTTTTAAGTTCACTTTGAGAGAGCTTCGATTGCAGGGTCGTATGATTCATCATCATTAAAGCCTGTTGAATCGATCCCTCCAGCGCCCCCTGGGGCAAGGAGGGGTTCATGTCAAATACCTGCATGATTTCCTTATGTAGTTTTTTATCTTCTCCGATCAGTTTTTTTACCGAGGCGGCCACAACATCTGGCCGTAAGCGGGAAGGTCTGACTGAGGTAAACAGCTCTGATTGAGAAGAAATTGTCTGCATGTCGCGTTGATAAACTTTGGAGTTCATAATCAATCGAAAGAGCCACTTGGGATCAAAGTCTTTGTATCTGAAATTGGCAGCAATGCGATTGACTACCGGCTTGTGAATGACATCACTGTCCGGTCCAAGGCTGTCAACATCGTAAAAACCATCGCCGATCAGTTCGCTCCAAATCCTGTTGACATACGCGCGGGCAAACCAGTAATTCTTGGGATTGTATGCCAAATAAGCGGCAATCGAGACACGCCGTGCGTCTGATTTCATTTTTTCATGTGGTTTTTCCCCCAATAGAAATCGAGGTTTGACTACCGTTTTGACTTTTGGGTCATCTTTATCAGGCATTTTGTAGGTATAGGGATGGAAAAACGCGGCTAACTCATGAAATTGTTCTCGTTTCCAGTTATCGAAAGGATGGTCATGACACTCAGCGCATTTGATGCTGATTCCCATAAATATCCGAGCTGTCTGCGATGCCAGTTCTGTCGACTTATTTTCACAAGCTAAAACAAAATTATTAGGACCATACTTTTGACCATAATCATTTCGAACTTTTTTATTACGCTTGGGTGTCGCCGAAATCAACATGACAGTAATGTAATCCCAGGGAGCGCCTTTACTGAATTGTTCTGCCAGCCAATCTTCTAAAGCTTTGGGACTGATTCGGTTTTTGTTCGCTTCGCTGTCATAAAAAATAACGGACGTCCAATAGCGAGACCACTTACGAGCATAGGCTTCCGTCTCCAGTAACTCGTCTATCAGATTCGATCGTTTATTTGAACTGCGACTGGAAATAAATGTTTTAATCGTTTCTGGAGTTGGTAGATTCCCAGTCAAGTCAAGGTAGACTCGTCGCACAAAAGTTTCGTCATCGATTTGCTTCGCGAAACGTTGTGTGTTTTGTCCTAATTCCAACTCCAGAGCTTTATCCAAATCGTCAGAACTAAAGCTGATTCTGCGTCCGATTCGGTGCGTTGGCATAGTTTGCCTGATATATCCCAACAGCTGCATCTTTTGCTCCTGAGTTTTCAGGGGGGGCAGATTGAGCGCAGGAGTTTTCTTCTTCCCCTTTTTTTTCTGAGCTGCTTCCAGGGAAATGGGAACAAGAATTAGACAAATCAGGGTAATAAACAGGATCAATAAGTGGGAACAGTGATAATGAAATTGACCACGTTTCAACATAATGCAACCCGCTCCCGAATGAGAATCTACGATGCTTGGTATCGGAATGGAATCAACCAAACATTTTCACGATTTACAGATAGATAGAAAGCACCACTGAATGTAGTCGCTCGATGATGATTACGTTTAAAAATAGGCAAATGAGTCACAAACCATAGATCAAAGAAGAGCGTGTTTTCGCTGAATGGACTCTCAACACTCCCAGTAGAAATTCACTCTCATCTATTCATGTTATCTGACTCAAATTAAAGGTAAATAGGCTTTGATGGATTCAATGAAAGACAACTTAAGTTTTTTATCCATTCGTATACATTCCATCACGAGAAAAGTCCTAAAATGAAAGGATATATCATTGACCGGACCATTAACAAAAATGGGTATAAATGTATATTTTTAATTGACTAAAGTATAGTTCCATGTGTATACTTAAAAAGCGGCATTGATTGACTAGAGTTCTAATTGTGAGATGTTTCACAAAGTTTTATTTCAAGAGTTGCCACTTTTTATCGAATCACTGAGAAAGTTCCGGGTTTATATTAAGCAAAGTCATTAGACAGCTTTTCAACCATCATTGAATTATACTCAATAATAGTAACACTTTATGATTTTTAACCTATTCGAATTTACCCTGCAGAAATCAATATTTTCGTGGATTTGAGAGTTGTTTGACTAAAATTATTTACGTGTGAACTTTTTCCTATCGAATTCGTCTAATTTATACGTAGTGAATGACAGAGCTTGGTGATGAGTCACGTGAAGGACACGTTGGTTACTGAGAAAAGTCAAAATTTTAGGGTGGGAAACATGATCAGCTCAAGGTATCACAATCCGGCAATCAAGCAGTTGGCAGAACAGCAGGTGAAATACGCCCCCAGAGATGTGAAACTGGAGCAGATTTCCCGCGCTGAGGAGTTTTTAGCAAATATCGAACAGACTCAGGATTATGCTTACCCTGAAATCTGTAAGGAGATTACCACATATCGCTCCGAGATTTATCCTGACCTGGTGATTTCTGGCAAGGACGTATTCCACGACTTGCGCTGTTTCATTGAGGATCTTTCCGACAGTGCTGAGATCGATGTGGAAGATATAGACGAAGAAGTCTTAACGGTCCAGGACCTCAGCAAACAATTCAACATCTCCACAAAGACTGTAGATCGTTGGAGAGACAAAGGTTTGGTGAGTCGTCGGTTTCGATTCAATGGGCGTAAACGTGTTGGTTTTCTCAAGTCATCTGTAGACCGCTTTTTAGAAAAGAATCGAGGGCACATTACACGCAGTATGAATTTCAGCCAGCTGAGTGATGAGGATCGAGAGGAAATTTTACGTCGCGCACGACGCCTGGCCCGTTATGGCGGGTGCCCCGCGGAGGTCAGTCGACGAATTGCACGGCACATGGATCGTTCGCCTGAAACCATTCGTTACACTTTGAAAAACTTTGATCGGGAGAATCCTGAATTGGCTATTTTTCCTAATGCTCCTGAAAAAATTACTGATCAACAAAAACGCGATATCTACAACAATTTTCGACGTGGTATTGCCGTTGAAAAGTTGGCACGCCGTTATTGCAGAACCAAGGCAAGCATTTACCGAATTATTTCGGAAGCGCGTGCGGTGCGTCTGCATGCTCAAACAATCGACTACATGTTCAGCGATGAATTTGAGCTACCCGATGCCGATAAATTGATTTTGGGACCACCTCCTGAAGTCGATAAAGATAGCCAGAAAGTTCGTACTCC
This sequence comes from Gimesia aquarii, assembly GCF_007748195.1. NCBI lineage: Bacteria > Pseudomonadati > Planctomycetota > Planctomycetia > Planctomycetales > Planctomycetaceae > Gimesia > Gimesia aquarii. Next base: position 619,810 of record NZ_CP037920.1, on the reverse strand, counting down.
ACCGGGACTACCCCCTTATCTGGCAAGCTTGTATTCCATTCCTCTTTTGACGAGGGAAGAAGAGGCTTACTACTTTAGAAAATTGAATTATCTTAAGTACAAAGCGTTTCATATTCAGGAAAATCTGGATCCGAATCGACCTAAAGCACGTGATATGGACCAGATTGAAAAGCTCCTGGATGAGAGCACCGATGTGAAAAACTTTTTAATTCGCAGCAACCTCCGTTTGGTGGTGTCCATTGCGAAACGACACATCAGGCCCGGAGGAAATTTCTTCGAAATGGTCAGCGATGGCAATATGTCTCTGATCCGTGCTATCGAGAAATTTGATTATACGAAAGGAAATAAATTCTCGACTTACGCAAGTTGGGCGATTATGAAAAATTATGCACGTTCGATTCCAGCCGAGTACAAGGTATTGGACCGTTTCCGAACGGGTAATGACGAGCTCTTTTTCCAATCAACAGACGAAAGGGAAAGTCAGTATCGAGAAGAGCTGATTAACCAGAAGCAACATGCAGTGATTATGAGTATTTTGGACCAGCTCGATGGCCGCGAAAAGGACATTCTGATCTATCGCTATGGCTTGAACGCTCGAAATGAACCCCAGACGCTTGAGCAAGTTGGAAATCGTTTTGGTGTGACAAAAGAGAGAATCAGACAGTTAGAGTCTCGCGCACTGAAAAAATTACGACGAATTACCCAAGTAGAACGGGTCGAAATACCTGGAATTTAAGGCAGGCTCTCAAGTCCATTTCTGTCTGGATTTGTTAGTGAGTTTCCCCCTTTAGCAGGCATGATTTGTGTAAATCATGCCTGTTTTTTCTTTTTCAGAACGATTTTTTTGATCAGTATCCGAAACAGGGCTGACTCGGGTCTCCAAAAGCGGACCGTTTCGAATGGAAAATCTTAGGCCATATAGGCATACATCATTAAGAAAAGATAACAATTTTTTTAATCAGCCTGTCATTGTCACTTGCAAGCAAGTGCCTGATTGCTATATTGAGCTGCTTACTGAGTTTTGGCGGGGAAAGTACCTCTTTAGCCAGGCGAGTCGTTCAGGTTGCATGAGGCTTGAAGCCTAATAGCTTAGTTTTTTAGGTCAGCAGGCTAGCGTAGCTCAATCGGCAGAGCATCGGTTTTGTAAACCGAAGGTTGTGGGTTCGATTCCCACCGCTAGCTCTTTTGCCACGAGTTGCGTTGTTTTGTGATGTAAAAGCAATGTAGCATTAGGCTTAATAATTTCCAGCTTCGGCTGGTTGGGAGGGGGAATTCCCGAGCGGCCAAAGGGGTCAGACTGTAAATCTGATGGCAATGCCTTCGCAGGTTCGAATCCTGCTTCCCCCAATGAGAGACAAAAGATATGTTAAGTCACAGTACCGCGGGTGTAGCTCAATGGTAGAGCCCCAGCCTTCCAAGCTGGTTGTGAGGGTTCGATTCCCTTCACCCGCTTTTTAGTATAAACGCTTTTCAGGTTATATATAAAAATTGCTGCTGTGGCTCAGTCGGTAGAGCGCGTCCTTGGTAAGGACGAGGTCATGGGTTCAAGTCCCATCAGCAGCTTATAGATTAAGAGTAAAATGTGGTTTTCAGGAGGTGTGTGCCTCTTGCGTGCGAGGGGTTACTCCTGTTTGTACCTCGCTATTTGTTTTGTTGGTTTTATTGTTTAGGTTTGATCGTTTATCAAGCTTGAAAAAGGGGTTTTATAGAGAGATGGCTAAGGAAGTCTTTGAGCGAACAAAGCCGCACGTAAACGTAGGAACAATTGGTCACATTGACCATGGTAAGACAACATTGACAACAGCTTTGCTGGCAGTGCAAAGCGAAAAGGGTCTTGCCCAGATGAAGAGTTATGCTGATGTTGCGAAGGGGGGAACCGTTCGTGACGAAACCAAGACTGTGACAATCGCCGTGAGTCACGTGGAGTACGAAAGCGAAACTCGCCACTACGCTCACATCGACTGCCCTGGTCACGCCGACTACATCAAAAACATGATTACCGGTGCCGCCCAGATGGATGGTGCGATTCTGGTAGTTTCTGCCGCTGATGGCCCCATGCCACAAACTCGTGAGCACATTTTGCTTGCTCGCCAGGTAGACGTGCCTGCACTCGTCGTCTTTCTCAACAAGTGTGACCTTGTTGATGATGAAGAATTGCTCGAGTTGGTTGAAATGGAAGTTCGAGAGTTGCTGTCAAAGTATGGCTTCCCCGGCGACGACATTACCATCGTGCGTGGAAACGCCAAGGGCGCACTCGACAACCCAGGTGATGAGAAGTTTAACGCCTGCATTGGCGAGCTGATGGACGCACTGGATAGCGACATCACCGCACCAGAGCGAGAAGCAGACAAGCCATTCCTAATGGCGATTGAAGACGTCTTCTCAATCGCTGGTCGTGGTACTGTTGTGACTGGCCGAATTGAGCAAGGTGTCATCACCGTTGGTGACAAAGTCGAGATCGTTGGTCTGCGTGACACACAGGAAACCACATGTACTGGCGTTGAAATGTTCCAGAAGACCCTCAATGAAGGGATGGCTGGAGACAACGTGGGAATCCTGTTGCGTGGTACCAAGAAAGAGGATGTAGAACGTGGACAGGTTTTGGCTGCCCCGGGTTCGATCCCTCCTCACACGAAATTTGAAGGACAGGTTTACGTCCTGAGTAAAGACGAAGGTGGTCGTCACACCCCATTCTTTAATGGCTATCGACCACAGTTTTACTTCCGCACAACAGACGTAACCGGCTCGACATCATTACTGGGTGGAGCAGAGATGTGTATGCCCGGCGACAATGTAGAAGTCGAAGTGGAACTTGGTAAGCCAATCGCCATGTCTGAAGGTAGTCGTTTCGCGATTCGTGAAGGCGGCCGTACTGTTGGCTCTGGCGTTGTTACCAAAATTGTCGACTAATCAAGAGCGCTGCTCTTTTTGTTAATATGGTGTCCACTTCACCTTCTGGCGGAGTGGGCACCTTAAAGTTATAGTTGGTTTTCGTATTTATTGCCCATAAGGGCATGAGGGCTGTTATGGCACGTGAATATGTTTGGCTAGAGTGTACTGAAACCGGGATGCGAAATTATCGGGTCAGTAAAGAGACGCGTGGTACAGAACGGCTTTCACTAATGAAATACTGTCCTAAATTACGGCGTCATACTTTGCATAAAGAGTCCCGTAAAAAGTAAAATCTTGCTGGCCGGGGTTTTGTGACTGGTGTCAGATTTTTGGGTTGCTTCCGGTGGTCAAAATGTTTGGTCAATTCATGGTTTTGAACGGGTGTAGCTCAATTGGCAGAGCACTGGATTCCAAATCCAGCGGTTGGGGGTTCAAGTCCCTCCGCCCGTGTTTTTTTGTTTTGTAATTGGTGCTGTAGCATTTGCAAGGGTAGTAGTTCCTTGCTGTTAAGTTTAAGTTCAAAAAAAGAGTCTGACGAATTCGCGTTCGTTTCCACTCTTTGTATTATTTAGTAAATTGATCCAATGGCTAAATCCAAAACAGGACAAGCATTTTCCGCAACTTTGGTAAGTGGCGGTCTATATAAAAGGAACCAAGGTCGCCTTGTACGCCAGTTGACTGCAATCGGCCTGGTGGCAATTGCCATCTTTGGTGCTTATTCCCTTTACAATGCATTACCATTGGCAATGTCTCCGGGAATGCAAAAGGGGATTGCGGTCGCTGTTGTGGTGATTTCAACCTGGCTGGCCTATCGTGTCGTTAATTTCCCACGTTTTGCTGATTTTTTGATATCAGTAGAAGCCGAGATTGGAAAAGTAACCTGGGCGACCTGGGATCAGCTCTGGCGATCAACGGCTGTAGTTATTGTACTTATGGTACTACTGGCGCTTTTGTTGCTGGCATTTGATATAATTTGGCAGTGGTTCTTCCGTCTGATTCGTTTTCTTCAGATTTGATAAAGCGAAGCCTGCCATTCAGTAAATTACGGAGTTTTTTGATCTCTGCTTCTTGTATAAATTGTAATTCCTGCTCATTATGGGCGATTCCTGTTGTAAAAGTCTCTTTTAGTGTGGTTTCAACTTTAAGTTGAAAATTAGGGTAGCTGGATGTAGCGATCCCTGTTGAAGGTGTCTCATGAGTAATGATTCGGGTTCTGAGGTTACCTCTGAGAAAACAGAGGACTCTGATAAGCGCCTTTGGTATGTGTTGAAAGTGCAAAGCAACCGGGAGAAATCCATTCGGGAAGCTTTACTCAGAGGGATTAAAAGAGACGGACTTGAAGAGTATTTTGGGGAAATCATTATTCCCACAGAAAAGGTTGTTGAAACAAAAGGTGGCAAGAAACGAGTTTTTGAGAGAAAGCTTTATCCTGGTTATCTAATGATTCAGGTCGAGCTGAATGATGATAGCTGGTATCTGGTGCGATCCACAAATGGCGTCGGCGATTTCACTGGATCAGCAGGCAAACCGATTCCCATGCAAGAGCATGAAATCTCGCGTATGCTGGGACGGGAAGAGACAAAAGAAGAAGCACCTGTGAAAATCAAATTGGATTTTCAGAGTGGCGATGTTGTTAAGATTAAAGATGGTACATTTGAAGGGTTTGAAGGTACCATCGACGGAATTGATGAAGCCAGTGGCAAGGTGACTGTTCTGATTGAAATCTTCAGTCGACCAACCCCCACGGAACTGGAATACTGGCAGATCGAAAAGGTCTGATCAATCTTCTCAAGTTCGTATTAATAATAGAATCACGTTTAATAGAGTTTTGAAAGTCAGTTGAATGGCTAAACAGCTTGTTGCAGAAATCAAAGTACAAATTCCCGGTGGTCAAGCGACCCCTGCCCCTCCTGTCGGTACGGCATTGGGACCGCATGGGGTGAATATCGGTCAGTTTGTTCAACAGTTTAATGAACGTACTAAAGACATGGCCGGCACAACCGTTCCGGTTGTGATCAGTGTCTATAACGATCGCTCTTTTGACTTTGTCATGAAGAGTCCGCCAGCAGCAGTTTTACTAAAACAGGCGGCTCAAATTGCGAAAGGATCGGGCAACCCTAAAATGAACAAAGTGGGAACTGTTACCACTGCCCAGTTAGAAGAGATCGCAAAAACAAAATTTGCAGATCTCAATGCACCAAACATTGAACAGGCGGCAAAAATCATCGCTGGCACAGCCCGTAGTATGGGGCTTGATGTCGAGAAGTAGTTTCGTTATTTGCACAACAGCAGTCATTCCAGCCTGCTTCTTTAAGCAGAGCAAAATCAATATAGCAACCGTTTTTCGGATAAAGAGTAATGGGAAAACAATCCAAACGAACCAAATTTTACAATGAAAAGCTGGCGGGGCTTGACTCTGTCAGTCTTGAAGAAGCAGTGGAAGCCCTCAAGTCATTAGAGAGTGGTCTCCCCGCTAAGATCAAGCCGATCCAGATGGACCAGACAGTAGAATTAGCTGTGCGATTGGGAGTTGATCCACGTCAGGCTGATCAACTTGTCCGTGGTTCCATTATTCTGCCACATGGTATTGGTAAAACACAACGTGTCGTTGTATTTGCCCAAGGCAGCAATTTAGAGGCTGCTGAATCAGCAGGGGCTGATGCCGTAGGCGGTAAAGATCTTGCCGACAAAATCAAAGATGGCTGGCTTGAATTCGACGTGGCCATTGCAACACCAGACATGATGGGTGTGGTAGGTCCATTAGGCCGTGTTTTGGGACCTCGTGGTTTAATGCCTTCTCCTCGCGCAGGAACAGTCACTCAGGATGTAGGCAATGCCGTGCAGGAGTACAAGGCAGGTAAGGTTGAGTTTCGTGTCGATGCAGGTGGCAACGTGCACTGTCGCGTCGGCAAAATATCATTCGAAGGAAATCAACTAGTAGAAAATATTCAGGCAATGTTGAAGTATATAGAATCACTACGTCCTTCTTCAGTCAAAGGGGCATACGTGCGAACGATTACGGTTTCTGCGACAATGAGTCCTGGAATCGGTATTGCCGTCTAAAACTGTCAATGAATCCTGATTCATTTTTAGATACATAAATCAATTGAAACTATTATTTTCGGCATTCGATGAGCTGAAAGAGATCTAATGAGTAAATTTGTAAAAGAAATGATCATCTCTGAGATAGAATCTCGAATTGGAGAAACTCGAGATTTTGTCGTCGTAGATTCTGCAAAGTTGGATGCAATTACTGATAACAATTTTCGTCTCAAATTGCATGAAAAAGGGATTGCAGCCTTAACGGTCAAAAACTCACTGGCACGTCGCGCGTTCGCGAACGCTGGTGTGGAAGGGATGGAAGAGAGCTTACAGGGTCCTTCGACACTTGTCTGGGGTGGCGAGGATATTGTGGCTCTCTCAAAAGAAATGGCCAAGTGGGCAGAAGAAATAGAAGATCTCACTATCAAGGGTGGATCAACAGAAGGAACTTCGCTCACGTCGGATGATGTTGAAAAATTAAGTAAAAGCCCTGGTCGAATGGAATTGATTGGCGAGATTGTGTCCCGTGCCCTTGGGCCTGGTGCACAGTTGGCAGGCGCACTTTTGGGTCCTGCTGGCACTCTTGCCGGACAGATTAAGACAATCTCCGAGGGGGAAGAATCTTAAGCGAAAAGTTGTCTGATCGCTTTTGATTTGAGTGTTGAAATTTGTAACAACTGCTACTGAAATAGTGTGGCGTTGATTTGATTTACTGCTATGCGAGATTTTATTTTACGCATTCGTGCGAAAGGAAAGAGAAGATGGCGACAGCCGAAGCAACAACTGAATTTGGTGCTGAAACCAAAGAACTGGGCGACAAAATTGCTGGATTGACTTTGCTCCAGGCTAAAGAACTGGCTGATTACCTTGACGAAGTACACGGCATTAAGGCTGCCGCCGGTGGCGCTGTGATGGTAGCGCCAGGTGATGGTGGCGCTGGTGGCGGCGGAGAAGCTGCAGCAGAAAAAACCGAGTTCGATGTCATTTTGACTGGCTTTGGTGACAACAAGATCCCTGTCATTAAAGTCGTTCGTGGCGCAACTGGGCTTGGTCTGAAAGAAGCCAAAGAGCTGGTTGAAGGGGCTCCCAAGCCACTTAAAGAAGGTGTCTCAAAAGAAGATGCCGAAGCTTTGGCCAAAGAAGTCGAAGAAGCAGGTGGTACTGCTGAGGTGAAGTAAGTGGTTTTCAAAAGAAACCGAAATGACTCGGTCTGTGCTGAGAATTAACTCAGTACAGGCTGGTCAATACTGGATAAAATACCAGTAATTCGGTTTTTTTTCTGCGTGCAATTGAAGTGTTCTAAAAATGCGTTTAGAATAAGCTCTTGGGTGCTGCTCGGTTTTGTTAGATCGCGCAGATTGGGAATGGCTTCCAGCGTCATTCTTACTTAGAGCATTGTTTTTTGATTGCATGTACCGCTTAATGTTTGTTTTCGTAAGTTTATCTGCTTCGATCAGTTAGCGTTTTCAGTCCCATTTGGTCTAAGCAATCGACTCATTGTACTCTCTTTTGAATAGCAAAGTAGTATTGAGCGATTTATCAGGCTTTGAATTAGTCGAGCAATTCGCTTTTAATACAGCCCCGTGGCCTGTACTCTCTCAAGGTACGCGCTGCTGTTCCCCGCTATTCTTGGTTGGTGCTCTGTCAGGTCAACAAAATTACTTGGGCAGGGCATTTCCACATCTGGCACCAGGTAAGTAGAAAAGATCATCTTAATGCCGATTCCAGCACAGCGAACGATCCCCACTCAATCTGTGATTAACTTTGGTAAGATTGAGCATAGTTTTGAACTGTCTGATCTCACGCAGATTCAGACCTCTTCATATGCAAAATTCCTTCAGGCTGATAAATCGCCTCGCGAGCGAAAGAATCAGGGACTTGAAGAGATATTGCGTGAAGTGTTCCCCATAGAAAGTTACCAGGGACAGTACCAACTAGAGTACGTCAAATATGAGTTGGGGAAACCACGTTATACTCCGACAGAATGTCGCCAGTTGCGATTAACCTATGGTCGACCTTTCCGAGTTTGGTTGCGTCTGGTAAAAGAGCAACCGATCGAAGAAGAAGTCTATCTTGGTGATTTGCCAGTCATGATTGGTGGCGGTGAATTTATTATCAATGGTGCAGAACGTTGTATTGTGAGTCAATTGCACCGTTCACCCGGCGTCGATTTTGTGCTCAGCTCAGAACCTGGTGAGAAGAAAGAATATTCTTGCCGCGTGATTCCAGAGCGCGGTAGTTGGATCGAATTGGTTGTCGGCAAAAAAGACACTTTGGGAGTGCGTATTGACCAGAGTGGTAAATTCTCAGCCATGACTCTCCTGCGAGCGATGTCAAAAGATTATTCGTCTGACACAGATTTGGTCAAACTGTTTTATGACACCAAATCAGAAAAGATTTCCAAGGGTGCCTCCGCACAGAAACTCGTTGGAAAAATTGTTGCAGAAGACGTCGTTTATCCTGCTGGCCATGAACGCTGTGGCGAAATCATCCTGGATTGTTGCGGAACAATTACAGAAGAGTTAATTGAAGAGATCTGCGATACAGGTTTGAAAACCGTGGAAGTTGTTTCAGATGTCAATGATCTTCTCGTTCTGCAAAGTATTGCCGAAGACCCCACTTCGACGCATGAAGAAGCATTACTGCGTATCTATTCACGCTTGCGTCCTGGTAACCCACCTCAGTTAGAACGTGCCATTGATCTGTTCCGTGAGAAATTCTTTGACGTTAACCGCTATCGTCTGGGACGTGTGGGACGCTTCAGAATTAATCGGAAGTTCAAGCAGGATGTTCCCGATACTGAGATGACATTACGTGCGGAAGACTTTATCAATTCAATACGCTATCTGGTTCGATTACGTATTGGCGACAGTACCGCTTACGTTGATGACATCGACAACCTGGGTAACAGACGCTTACGTACGATTGATGAACTAGCGGCCGATGAAATTCGCAAAGGCTTCCTGAAACTCCGTCGTACCGTACAAGAACGTATGACGCAAAAAGACGTTGAAGAAATGTCTCCGCGAACACTGATCAATCCGAAAAGCGTTTCCGCGGCAATTGACTTCTTCTTTGGTCGTAGTGAATTGTCACAGGTGGTTGACCAGACGAATCCGCTGTCGATGTTAACCCACGAACGCCGCTTGAGTGCCTTGGGGCCTGGTGGTTTGAACCGTAAACGTGCCGGCTTTGAAGTTCGCGATGTACATATTTCACACTACGGGCGAATTTGCCCGATTGAAACTCCTGAAGGTACCAACATTGGTTTGATTTCCAGTTTGAGTATTTTCTCAAAAGTGGATGATTACGGATTTCTGGTCACACCTTATCGATATGTCAAAAAGGGGAAGCTCACCGATGAAGTACACTGGATGCGTGCTGATGAGGAAGCTGAAGTGCATGTCGCCCCTGCAGACACCCCGGTAGAAAATGGAAAATTTGCTGAAGATCGTGTGATGGCACGATTCCGTGATGACGTGGTATGGATCTCTGGCAACGATGTGGATTACATCGATGTCGATCCCGCACAAATGGTAGGAATTTCTGCAGGACTGATTCCCTTCCTTGAGCACGACGATGCCAACCGCGCGTTGATGGGTTCCAACATGCAACGCCAGGCCGTACCTTTATTGATCGCAGAGCCACCCTTGGTTGGTACTGGGATGGAACTCGCTGTTGCCCAGAACTCAGGTATGGTAATCCGGGCTGAGAAAGCAGGAAAAGTAACTTATGTTGACGGAAACGTTGTTGAAGTCGCTGGCAAGAAGTACTATTTGCGAAAATACGAAGGTCTTAATGAACGAACCTGTTTGAATCAGACTCCTGCGGTCAGCGTGGGAGATTCGGTGAAAAAAGGCGAGATCCTGTGTCACAGTGCTGCAGCGGCAGACGGTATGCTCTCATTGGGACGAAATGTGCTGGTTGGCTTCATGTCATGGGATGGATATAACTACGAAGACGCGATTATTCTTTCTGAACGTCTTGTGAAAGAAGATGTCTACACATCAATTCATATCGATGAATTTGATGTCGAAATTCGTGAGACCAAGCTGGGACGCGAAGAATTTACGCGTGATATTCCCAACGTCAGCGAAAAAGCATTAAGGCACATTGGTGAAGACGGGATCATCAAAGTAGGAACCCGTGTTCGCCAGGGAGACATTCTTGTCGGGAAAGTATCTCCCAAGGCGAAAGCAGAACTAACTCCAGAAGAAAAACTGCTGCATGCCATCTTTGGGCGTGCAGGGGAAGATGTGAAGAATGAATCGCTGGAAGCATCCAGTGGTGTTGAAGGCATCGTCATTCATACTGAGAAATTTGCTCGTCGGATGAGCCTTTCCGACTATGAACGCAAAAAATATGATGAAGAACTCAAGCAAGTCGAAGAACAGGGTGACCAGGAAATTGCAGCTGCGTTTCGCGAATTCTTGAAAGCCTTTGAATCTGCATTGGGGCAACCTCTGGTTGACGATGATGGACGTAAAATTCGTGAGATTACAGAAGACAAGTTCATTTCTCAATACGCCCATGATTTCTTGACACATCTTGATAATCTTGATATTCGCAGCCCACAGAAAAAAGCTGACTGTCGTGCGGTGATTGAAGAGTCATGGCCTAATCTTGAAGATGTCATCGACACCTGTGACCAAAGAGTAAACAGCATGAAACGTGGCGAGGAATTGCCAAACGGCGTGCTGCAAATGGTGAAGGTGTATGTTGCTTCAAAACGACAAATTTCTGTCGGTGACAAAATGGCGGGACGTCACGGTAATAAGGGTGTGATTTCAAAAGTATTACCCATTGAAGACATGCCATTTACTGAAGATGGTACACCCATCGACATTATGTTGAATCCGTTAGGTGTTCCCAGCCGCATGAATGTAGGACAAATTCTTGAAACCCACTTAGGCTGGGCAGCACAAAAGCATGGGTTCCGTGCTGTTTGCCCCGTGTTTGACGGTGCAATGGAATCAAAAATCCATGAGTATTTAGATACGGCTGGACTGCCTGATGACGGTAAGGCACAGCTCTATGATGGTCGTACGGGTGAACCATACGAACAGAAAACGACAGTCGGGCAGATTTATATGTTGAAACTACATCACCTCGTGGATGATAAAGTTCACGCTCGTTCGACAGGTCCTTATTCGTTGATTACACAACAGCCATTGGGTGGAAAAGCACGATTTGGTGGTCAGCGATTTGGAGAAATGGAAGTGTGGGCACTGGAAGCCTATGGTGCTGCCTATATTCTACAAGAGTTGCTGACAGTGAAGAGCGATGATGTAGAAGGTCGTACAAAGATTTATGAATCCATGGTAAATGGTGAGAACACATTAGAGGCCGGTACGCCAGCAAGCTTTGACGTACTAAACAATGAAATTCGTGGACTTGGTTTGAATCTACAACTGGAAAAGAATCCCGCTTGATACCTTGCGACAAAGGGAGTGGTGTATCAAAGGTAAAGAGTTCGTTTTCAGGATCAATGTCTGATCATAATTAGTTCAGAAAATAAGGAGCGTGCACAGTGAGTGTTGCACAGACCGCTTACGAGCGAATTAACGATTACGGTTCAGTAAAAATTGGTTTGGCCAGTCCACACGATATTCGGAGCTGGTCTTTTGGCGAAGTCAAAAAGCCAGAAACGATCAATTATCGAACATACCGACCAGAACGCGACGGTTTATTCTGTGAGCGAATTTTCGGACCTGAAAAGGACTGGGAATGTGCTTGTGGTAAATACCGTGGGATGAAATACAAAGGCATGATTTGCGACCGTTGTGGCGTCAAAGTGACTCACAGCCGCGTTCGTAGAAAACGTATGGGGCATATTGAATTAGCAGCGCCCATCGTCCACATCTGGTTCTTCAAATCGATGCCCAGCCGATTGGGTGCGTTATTGAATATGAAAACCACCTCTTTGGAAAAGGTGGTCTATTTCCAGGACTATGTTGTCACCGATCCAGGCGATACTCCTCTGGAAATGTGTCAGACCATGACTGAGGAAGAAGCGCGCCAGAATCAGGCCAAGTACGGACCTGGTGCGTTTGAAATCGAGATGGGTGCAGAGGCCATCAAAAAACTTCTTATGAATCTGAACCTCGTAGAGCTTTCAGAGCAGCTTCGTAAAGACCTGTTTGAAACTGCGAGTCAACAGAAACGCAAAGACTATATCAAGCGCTTGAAAATTGTTGAGTCCTTACGGGATAGTGACAACCGACCGGAATGGATGGTCCTGGAAGTGATTCCGGTGATTCCGCCAGACTTGCGTCCGCTGGTTCTTCTGGACTCAGGTAACTTTGCAACCAGTGACTTAAACGACCTTTATCGAAGAATTATTAATCGAAACAATCGATTAAAAAAACTGGTTGATTTAAATGCTCCCGAAGTCATCGTTCGTAATGAAAAACGAATGTTGCAGCAGTCTGTCGATGCCTTATTTGACAACAACCGCTGTAAGCGCCCTGTACTTGGTTCCTCTAACCGTCCACTGAAATCCCTGACCGATATGATCAAGGGAAAGCAAGGGCGTTTCCGCGAAAACCTGCTCGGAAAACGTGTCGACTACTCGGCACGAAGTGTGATTGTGGTTGGTCCTGAGCTGAAGCTTCACCAATGTGGACTTCCCAAGAAAATCGCATTAGAACTCTTTCAGCCATTTATCATCCGTCGTTTGAAAGACAGCGGTCACGCTGACACGATCAAGTCGGCCAAAAGAATGCTGGAACGCAAAGATGAAGATGTGTGGGATATTCTGGATGAAGTGATTCAGAACCATCCCGTGCTTCTAAACCGCGCTCCCACTTTACACCGTATGGGAATTCAGGCATTTGAGCCGATCCTTGTTGAAGGTAATGCCATTCGAATCCACCCTCTTGTTTGTACCGGATTCAATGCCGACTTTGACGGTGACCAGATGGCGGTCCACTTGCCATTGTCGATTGAAGCGCAGGTAGAAGCAACGACATTGATGCTGGCAACGAATAATATCTTTAGTCCTTCCGATGGAGCACCGATTATTCGTCCTTCGCAGGATATCGTGATGGGTTGCTACTACCTTACGCTAAAGAAAACGGAGCGACGTGGAGAAGGGATGATCTTCTCCAGTGTGGGTGAAGTGCATGCTGGATTCCAGCAAGGTAAATTAGATCGACACGCAATTATCAAAGTGCGCATGCCCTCGGATCGACGGATCAAAGGGGATGGCGCCGATAATTATAAAATGGGAGGTTTAATTGAAACGACGGTAGGACGCGTTATTTTCAACGACATCCTGCCTAAGAAAATGGCCTTCTATAACCTGACCATGAAAGGTCGTGATCTTTCAAATGTGATTTCTGACTGCTATCTGGAATTGGGTCGACGCGAAACGATTAACCTGCTCGACAAAATGAAGGAAACCGGTTTCCGGGAATCAACGTTGAGTGGTCTTTCTTTTGCAACAAGCGATTTGAAAACAGCACCCAACAAAGCAAAAGTGATTTCCGACTCAGAAAAAACGGTACTGCAAAAAACCAAGCTTTATGAGCGTGGTTTGATTACATCAGAAGAACGCTATAACCAGGTTCTTGATACCTGGACACACGCACGTGAATTAATCACGAATTCCATGATGCATGAACTGGAAAATGATTATCGGGACGAAGGTCGCTATGTGAACCCCATTTACCTGATGTCGAATTCTGGTGCCCGTGGTGGTATCGAACAGATGCGCCAATTGGGTGGTATGCGTGGACTGATGGCCAAGCCGAGTGGTGAGATCATCGAAACTCCCATTAAGGCGAATTTCCGTGAAGGGCTGACCGTTCTGGAATATTTCAGCTCGACTCACGGTGCACGTAAAGGACTGGCTGACACAGCATTGAAAACCGCCGATAGTGGTTACCTTACTCGTAAACTCGCCGACATTTGTCAAAACGTGGTTGTCACAGAACATGATTGTGGTACTGCTCAAGGCATGACTCGTGGAGTTGTCTATCGAGGTGAAAAAGTCGAAATGAGTTTGACCGACGCGATTCGTGGTCGTGTCAGTCGTACCAATATCGTCGACCCAATTACCGACGAAGTGATCGTACGAGAAAATGAACTGATTACTGTGGACATTGCCCGTCGCATTGAAGAAATGGGGCTGGAAAAAATTCAGGTTCGCAGCCCGATGACTTGTGAATCCTCATTAGGTATCTGCCGACTCTGTTACGGTATGGACCTCTCCACAGGCTCACTCGTAGAAGAAGGCCTGGCAGTGGGAATCATCGCCGCACAAAGTGTGGGTGAACCTGGAACTCAGTTGACAATGCGTACCTTCCACATTGGTGGAACAGCTTCTCGTGAAGTGGAAGAAAACGAAATCCGCACGCGTCGTTCCGGTAAAGCGACATTCGCCCGTATTCGATCGGTTGTGAATAGCGAAGGTCTGAGCGTGGTGCTGACGCGAAATGGTGAAGTGGTGATTAACGATCCTAAAGGTCGTGAATTGGAACGTTATACCATTCCTAACGGTGCGACTCTGATGGTGAATGAAGGTGACGAGCTTGATGAAGGTCAAGTCATCTGTCAATGGGACCCACACTCGATTTCCATTCTGGCGGAAGTAGGCGGGCGTGTTCGATTTGAAGAGTGTGTCGAAGGCAAAACCATTCGAACTGACAAAGACCCCAGTGGTCACATTCGTCGTTCTATAATTGAGCATAAAGGCGAATTGCATCCGCAGATTATCATCGAAGATGGTACAGGCAAGATTTTGGACTTCTATTATCTTCCTGAAAAGGCAAGCCTTGAAGTGGAAGAAGGACAACAAATTACCGCAGGTACTGTCGTCGCTAAAAACCCACGTGAATCTTCGGGTACTCAAGACATTACTGGTGGTCTGCCTCGTGTGACTGAGCTGTTTGAAGCACGTCGCCCCAAAGATCCATCCGTTTTGGCGGAAATCGATGGTGAAGTCGAATTTGTGCCTGAGAAGAAACGCGGCAAGCGAATTGTGATTGTTCGCGGCGAAGATGGAACCGAAGTCGAACACGTGATTCCCCACGGTAAGCACTTATTAGTCCATGCCGGCGACCTCGTAAAAGCCGGCGATGCTTTGGTTCGTGGCCCGCTTGTTCCACACGATATTTTGCGTGTCAGTGGAACCGAAGCCGTTCAGCAATACCTGCTGCACGAAATTCAAAATGTGTACCGTGCTCAACGTGTGACAATTGATGACAAGCATCTGGAAATCATTATTTCCCGCATGTTAAGCAAAGTACTTGTCGAAGATGTGGGCGATACGAACTTGTTGCCGGGAATTGTGCTCGATAAACTGACTTTCCAGAAGATCAATGAAGAAACCATTGCTTGTGTGAAAGTGGTTGACTCTGGTGACACTGACTTCCAGCCAGATGACCTGGTGCCACTCTCAACCATTGAAGAAGTAAATGCACAAGTGGAACTTGCCGGACAGGCTCCAGCCAGTTTTACAAAACCTAAGCCAGCGTCTGCCAGTTCGCAGCTCCTTGGTATTACGAAAGCATCAGTGCAAAGTGAAAGCTTCATCTCGGCAGCCAGCTTCCAGGAAACAACGAAGGTACTTACCGAAGCTGCACTTGGTGGTCGCGTTGACTACCTTGTAGGCTTAAAAGAAAATGTCATTTTAGGTCACCTGGTACCAGCGGGAACAGGTTTCTATCAACACCAGACTGCTGAAGTTCGGATTCGCCCAGAGGCGTTAGAAGAATTAAAGGCAGAAAAAGAACGGATTCTGGCAGCTCGTATGAGCCTGTTGAATGAAGTCCAGCCTGACAAACCGGTACCATTGGGTGGCGGTCAGGAGGACATCCCACTAGGTGGTGGTCAAGATGCTGCTGAATTCAGTAGTGAAGGTGGGGTTGAAGCTCCTATGGAAAACACACCCCCCAGCCCCAACCCATTTGATGATGAGTTGAAGTCAAGTTGAACTCATTCCCTGTGAGAAGTGTCTTACAGCAGAACCGTAAATGGACTCAGCGTGAGACTTGACGGATGCAGTAAGGCGGGATACATTGTCCCGTTCCTATTGCTGGCAATAGAACTAGCTTGGATAAAATTAGTGGCCATTTGTATATAATATATTTACTGACGTTTCAGATTTGAGTGAAGATGGGTTGTCTCAATGCCAACAATTAACCAGTTGATTCGTAAACCGAGAAAAAAGCCAGTTTCCAAGAGTAAAACTCCCCTGCTGGAGGGTTGCCCTCAGAAGCGCGGTGTGTGTTTACAGGTCAAAACGGTAACTCCTAAAAAGCCAAACTCCGCCTTGCGTAAAGTCGCTCGTGTACGACTTTCAAATGGAAAAGAGCTGACAGCCTATATTCCTGGAGAAGGTCACAACCTGCAGGAACACTCGATTGTTCTGGTACGCGGTGGTCGTGTTCGTGACTTGCCTGGTGTTCGCTATAAAGTGATCCGCGGAGTACTTGACACCCTTGGTGTGAATGACCGCCGTCAGGCACGTAGTCGCTATGGTACAAAACGCCCCAAATAGGCGTTCTTTAATATTCGATTTTCAAGTATTTGATTACATTCAGTCAGTGCTCAGTTCGGGCATTGAAATTAAAGTCAGAGGAATTGTAGGAATGGGCAAGAAGTTTACAGCCAGTGCATCACAGCTCAAGCCAGATCCACGGTTTAATTCACTGTTGGCTTCAAAGTTTGTGAATTGCCTGATGCATGATGGCAAAAAAAGTGTTGCTCAAAACGTTTTTTATGCTGCCTTGGACCGCATCAAGGAACGTGTACCAGACGAGGAACCGATTGAAGTTTTCACACAAGCTGTTGAGAATGTGAAGCCAGGTATTGAAGTTCGTTCAAAACGAGTTGGGGGAGCCACGTATCAGGTTCCTACTCCCGTGAATCCGAAACGACAGCAAACTCTGGCAATTCGCTGGATTTTGGCTGCGATTCGCGCTAAAAAAGGACGCCCTATGGACGTTCGACTCGCTGACGAGATTTTGTCTGCTCACAAGCGAGAAGGTACTGCAATGACAACACGCGAGAACATCCATCGAATGGCTGAAGCGAACAAAGCATTTGCTCACTTCGCCTTCTCTCGCTAAGGTAGTTTTTAAGATCATTCGGACGCACTGGTATGGCTTTCAGCCAATACTTCGTGCGTCTTTTTTTGTTGGTAGAGTGCGATGTATCTATAACGCGTCCAATTTAACCGTAGCGGCTCCAAAGCGATGACATGAGGCCCAAACACTCCTGGAGACACTACAAAAAACCTGGACACAGGCTAGTCCCGGCAGAATGGTTTGTGTTTAATAGAAACGCTACTACGAGATGATTTTACAGACAGGATTGTAGAATAAGATGTCAGCTTCAACAGAGAAAATCAGAAACATCGGAATCATTGCCCATATTGACGCGGGTAAGACAACAACTTCCGAGAGAATCTTGTTTTACACCGGCTCATCACATCGCATGGGAAATGTCGATGAAGGAACGACCATTACCGATTTTGATGAAGAAGAAGCCAAGCGGGGCATCACGATCTACTCCGCTGCGATTAGCTGCCAATGGAAAGACTACTCGATCAATATCATTGATACCCCCGGGCATGTTGACTTTACAGCCGAGGTAGAACGCAGCCTGCGTGTACTCGATGGCGCTGTGGTCGTCTTTAGCGCCATGGAGGGAGTCGAAGCACAAAGCGAGACAGTCTGGCGACAGGCCGATAAATATAATGTGCCCCGCATTTGCTTCATTAATAAGATGGATCGTATCGGCGCAAGTTTTGAACGCACCTTTCAAGAAATTGAAAAAAGGCTTGGTGCCAAACCAGTGGCAATGCAAATTCCCATCGGTGAAGGCTCGACCTCTGCCGATGACTCCTTCCAGGGAATCATCGATTTAATCAAAATGCAGGCTCTGTATTACGATGCCGACTCCAAAGGTTCCCAATTTGAAGCCAAAGAGATTCCGGAATCCTATCTGGAACGAGCCCAGGAATGGCGGGGAAAGCTACTCGAATCTGTTGCCGAACTGGATGACGAAATTCTTGAGCAATATTATGAAACTGAAGAGATTGCCGAGGCAGACATCCTGCGGCTACTGAGAATTGCCGCACTCAAGGGAGACTTACAACCAACGTATTGTGGCTCTTCATTGAATTATATCGGAGTGCAGCCAGTCCTGGATGCCGTGGGGAACTACCTCCCAAGCCCACTGGACCGACCACCTGTGAAAGGAATTAATCCTCAACCCAAAAAGAGAGGCGGCAAGGCAGGCGAGTCCGAATCAAGAGGCCCCTCAGTCGATGAGCCGATGTGTGGACTGGTCTTTAAAATTCAAGCAGATAAACATGGTGATTTATGTTTCATGCGGGTCTATTCCGGCCAACTGAAAAGTGGAAGTCGCCTGTTAAATGCCCGGACGGGTAAGAAAGAATTAATCAGCCAGCTTTGGCGCGTCCACGCTGACTCGCGTGAGAAAGTTGAGACGGACTGCATTGATGCAGGCGATATCGCTGGTGTCATAGGCCCGAAAGAAGCCGTTACCGGAGACACTCTGTGTGATATTCGACATCCCATTCTCCTGGAAAGCATCTCGTTCCCGGAAACAGTGATCTCGATGGCAGTCGAACCCGAGTCCAGCGCTGACCGAAAAAAACTGGAAGAAACACTACAGAAACTAGCCAGACAAGACCCTACCTTCAAAGCCACCCCCAATGAGGAAACAGGGCAAACCATTGTTTCCGGAATGGGAGAACTGCATCTTGAAGTGTTACGAAATCGGATGCAGAAAGAATTCAACCTGAGTATTCGTGTGCATAAACCACGCGTCAGTTATCGTGAAACAGTATCGAAGGCCGTTGAGAAAGTAGTGGAATTCAGCCGCCCTTCTGCAGGAGGGAATCTTTATTTCAAGGTAAAACTAAGACTGGAGCCCTTTAAAGGGGATTCTTCCGTTTCCATTATCAGCAATCTGAAACCAGGCGAATTGGACCCAGCCTTCGAAAAAACAATGCTGGAAACATTGAAAATGGGGCTGGAGGGAGGCGGGCAGGTTGGCTTCCCTTTATTGAATGTGCAGTTTGTGATCATTGATGCCCAAACCAGAGAGGGAGAAACGACCGACGTCGCTGTAGAAGCTGCAGTATCCGAAGCTCTGCATGGCTGCATCATGGACGCCCAAATTCAGCTACTAGAACCAATCATGAAAATGGAGGTGGTCACTCCTGATGAATTCCGTGGAAATATCCAAGCTGATCTTAGCGCACGAAATGCCGCTGTGTTAAACACGGAATGGCGAAGTGATCTGTGTGTGATGGAAGTGGAAGCGCCATTATCACAACTTTTTGGTTATTCCACCCAAATTCGTAGCCTTTCTCAGGGAAGAGCTTCCTTCTCAATGGAACCGTTAAAGTATGCCCCTGCCCCACCAAGCGTTTTAAAAGAGATGATTGGATAATCTTGAAGATTTCCCGCCTTCATCGCTTGGTATCTGTCAGCAGAACGGGTAACGTATCTCTTCGTTGAATGTGGACTTAAGTTCTCATTTGAACACTGCATGGTAAGCGTTCTCTACGAGAATGTCAGAATTTGAAAAAAAGCGTTTTAAGCGTTCTTCAGGTTGTTGACAAGCGAAGAGGGTCTCATTACTATTGCTCGCTTCCTTGCACGGAGAAGGTCTCTAAGCAGGGTGAGAATCTTATTTTAGAGAAGGAAATGATTGGTGGCCGTTGCGAGTCAAGAGCGAATTAGAATTCGCATGGAAGCTTATGATCACTCCGTTTTGGATCAGTCAGCAGCAGATATTGTTGATACAGCCAAACGAACTGGTGCGATCGTGCATGGCCCCATTCCGTTGCCCACACGGATTGAACGTTACACGGTTCTTAAAGGACCGCACATTG